>CAYMIW010000011.1:0-79479 GCA_964390725.1 uncultured Syntrophomonadaceae bacterium
AAGTATCGGCTTGAAATCCAAGCCTCGTTGTACCCACTAAACCGGGGCAACTCCAGTGATCAAAGGCGTCATTTACCAGCTTCAGGTTATCCAGATCGGCAGAAACAACTGCTACCGGGTATTCCCTTGAACTTTCCAAACGTTTTAGTTCGTTCATGAAATAGTGTCTGTTATTAAGTCCGGTTAACTGATCATGGAAGCTTAAGTTGATTAATTCTGCTTCGTATTGCTTGCTTTTTGTAATATCACGTATCACGATCATGGTGCCCAGATTTCTTCCGCCCGGGCTTGCGCTAACTACTTTCCCTTCCGTATCCAAAACTATAACCGGATCAGGATTGTTTTCAAATAACAGTTCGAGCGCAATTGGGGTAACTTCTATAAGCCTGCTTGTAAATACACCCAGGGCTAAAATAAAACCGGTTAGCATGAAGGCAAGAGAGGTTAGTTCGACATATCCGTAAGGCAGAGAATCTGTTACATCTAAAAGTTTGCAACGAATGGAAACATTGAACCCAGGATAAAGTAGCGAAGTTGTGCCCTGTTTTCCTGGGAAACCTTGAAGAACATGCGAATAAATAGCAGCAGACCTAACAGTAGAACGATGTATGAATATATTACGTGCAGCCACCAAAACGGCCCGGACTGGAGCTTCAAGTATGAGTAACCATTTATTAAGTCAACCTCAACCGATGAATAGTAGAGGTATTGAAAGTTATTGGTGGCAACCATCGTAAAGGTAAGTGCTGGTATTAAAAAAAGCAGGGTAATTTTAAGGCGAGTGAGTTGATGGTCATTACCTTTATAATAAACAGCAAAGTAAAAGTAAAGTGCCGGACTTGTGGCGATACCGACATATTGCAACAGGTTGGCCAGCTTCATATGCGATAGATCTGTTAAGGCAAGTTCCAACCCATAACCAAATGACCAGACTGACAGTGCAGCCAAAAGCAGCGATAACGTCGTAACCGCCTGGTTTTCTCTGCGATTCCAGGCATAAGCTGCGAGGGTTGCAGTGATTATAGGTGATATGAGATATAGTATCGATAGATGGTTAATAACCACTTTTACACCCTTTATAAAGTAGTAATTTAGTTTGCAGGTATTATATCACTATTATTCTTTTTGGATATACTCCAAGAAAACTTCAACCACCTGAGGGTCGAAGTGTTTGCCGCTTTCTTCACGAATATATTTTACTGCTTCTTCCTCGTTCCATGCTTTACGGTAAGGGCGCTCGCTAGTCAGGGCATCGTAAACATCAACTACGGCAAAGATACGAGCCGGCAGGGGTATCTCTTTACCTTTAAGACCTCTTGGGTAGCCTGTGCCGTTCCACTTTTCATGATGACAGTAGGGAATGTCCAGGGCCGGCCGTAAATAATCAATCCTGGAAAGCATTTCATGGGCGTGGGAAGGATGCCTTCGCATAACTACCCATTCTTCATCAGTTAATGGACCCGGTTTCAACAAGATCGAATCCGGCACGCCCATTTTGCCGATATCATGCAGCAGGGCCCCGCGCTTGACATGAACCAGCTCTTCATCCTTGATCCCCATTTTACGGGCAATAAGCAGGGTTAATTTTGTAACCCTTTGGCTATGATCTTCGGTTTCTTCATCTTTTAAATCGAGCGCATATGCCCAGCCTTCAATAGTAGCGTCATAGGCCTGCAAAAGATCCAGGTTGGCGTTTTCCATATTCTGAAAGAGTTCCGCGTTATCGATCGCTATCGCTGTCTGGCCGGCCAGTGCCTGCAAAAATTCGAACCATTCTTCATCCAGTTCCTGCACATTACGATGATAAACCTCCATAACTCCCTGGATGCGGCCTTTGGCAACAAGCGGTACCGCGTAGTAGGTAGCAAAATGCTCCCTTTCCAAAAGCGGACCCTGAACCGGGTCGCTATCTGCTTTACCCAGATCATTTATATGCAGCGCTTTACGCTCTTTGACAACTTTTCCGGCAAAACCTTCACCCGGCTGAAATACAATTGAGGGAAACTTTTCACCGTAAAATCCGCGTCCTGCTTCATAACGCAGGGTAGCGGTGTTCTTTTCCAGGAGCAGAATAGCAGCGGCATCGAGCTTAAGCAGGGTAATAACTTCATTTAAAATTACATTGAAGGTAAGATTTAGATCCAGGCTGCCGGCGATAGCCAAATCTATATTGCGCAGCCCTTGCAGCTGCTTCAAGCGGGTTTGCGCACTTTCAAAAAGAGACTGACGGCGTAGGGCGTTTCCGGCTATTTCACCAATAGCAGAAAGCAGATCAACTTTTTCTTTTGTAAAGGGTCGATCAGCATTTTCAAGGCGTCTTGATACTTCCAGCACACCTATAGTTTCCGTTTCTGTCTTAAGCGGGACCAGGACCATTGGCCCGGTCAATTCAGCCTGGTTAAGAAAGTGCAGCTCTTTATCTTCAGAACTGTAATCGGCGGTAATAAACGGTTCTTCAGATTGCAGCACCAGGCTGCACAGGCCTTCGGTGACCGGGAATTTGTAACCGGTATAGTTAACCCATAACCCGTCGGCTTCGACTATTGTGAAATGCTTGTGATCAGAGGTTAAAAGCATAATAGTGCCATCATCTGCCTGGAGCAGGTGCACTGCTTCTTTTAACACCACACTCAGCAGCTCCTTGCTGGTTTTTGCGGTTCGCATTAAAGTGGAAAGACTGTAAAGTGAACTTAAAGCATTTCGCTGTGAGCGAACATTTTCTTCGATCTTTTTGCGATCCGTAATATCGTGCAAAATATGGACGATATGCTGCAGATCGCCGCTTTCATCAAATACCGGGTCTACACTGACGATATACCAGCGATCGTTTAGCTGCAGCTCAGATTCTTTTCGCTCAAACAGTTTATCTTGCTGCGGCAAAGGGCAATCGTGAAAAATGCTGTCTCCGTGCAGTACTTCACAGCAATTGCGACCGATTGCTTCTTCTGGCTCCATTTCCACCATTTCCGCCATGGCCCGATTAACCCGTAAGATGGTTTTTTTTGTATCAACCAGACAGATAGAATCACCACTGGCATCAAAGGTTTGCTGCCAGTGCCCGGCGGCCAATTTTTCTGCCTCTTCTGCTTTCCTGCGTTCTTCCATTTCAGCAGTAAGCTGCTTCATCTGACCCTTTAACAGGAAATAGAGAAGGGTGGCAGTAACAATAACATAGCCCCACCCTTTATAGGTTTGAAAGAATAGGGACAATTCCGAATCGTTAACATATAGCAGCAGCAAGCGGTCGGAAATATATATATAGATCGAAGCAATGACCAGGTATAGTAGAGCAGTACGGCGGGGAATTACAGAAGGCGCTTTCTCGAGCATTAGCACAATCTCCTTTTGAACTGCCGCGTTTAACCTGAAAGCCAGAACAATTCAAAAGAAAATATGCAAAGGTCAGCCGGTGTTTACGAAGCCTTTAAACACTTTGCGCTGCTGGCATTAGGCAGACAGTTTGTAATTTTCTTGCTAAAAGTATATTGTAAAGATATCATTTAGGCAGGTATTATTCAAGGGGGGTTAAACGAACAGCATGCAGGGCGAACTTGTTAAGTTATCTATAGTTTAATTTAACAGCCCAAATCAGGTATTGAACCATGCTGATTTTCCTTTAATATAAGCCATTTACTATTCCCATATCTGTAAAATAATTATCGAATGTTATTTTTAACAGTGCCTACAGTGTGCTTAACTTAATGCAAAGTGCCTTGGGCGTAGTAGCTGAAATGGGCCTCTAAATCTTTGAAATAACACAGGAATTGGCTTCGCGTTTTGTCAACAATAGAAGATCAGAAACATTTCACAATATTTCTTAATTAAAGCAAGCTTATTTACTTGACAATATACAATGTTCAAATTATACTTATAACACATACCAACTGGTCGGTATTCTTGGAGGTGGTAACTATCAAAGCTTCCTATGATTTAAAACAAACAATTTTGGACACTGCTATCAACATACTTCATGAAAAAAGTTATCACAAAACATCTGTAGATGAAATTGTCAAAGAAGCAGGCACAACAAAGGGTGGATTCTATTATTACTTTCAAAACAAAGAGGATCTTCTATATCAAATCCATGAAAAGTTTATGGAAAATGAGCTAAATTATGCTATGGAGGTTTATCATAAAAAAGAATTGTCAACCGAAACAAAATTGAGAATGATAATAAGTGATTTAATTAAAAGTATAAATGACCACAGATCTTATGTGGTCATTTTTTTTAGAGAAAGGCATAATCTCACAAGTGATCACCTAGAAAAAATTGTGAAAAAACGTGATCATTATTTCAATATTGTAAAGGATTTGATTGGCCAGGGCATTAAAGAAGGGCGGTTTAGAAAAGATTTGGACTCAGCAGTAATTGCACTCGGCCTGTTTGGCATGTGCGACTGGACATATCAATGGTACAGGGAAGATGGGAAGTATTCAACTGACGATGTGGCAAAAATGTTCACAGAAATTTTTTTTAACGGTATTTTAAAGTAAGTCTTTTTGTTATATTATATATTTTTTTATTCTTGCAAACATACCGACCAGTCCCTATGTTTGCAATGTTTAGGTGACCTTGCCCCGTTAGAATAGACACGGTAAATGGCAAGATATCAAACGATTACTTAGATTATTAAAGCTATGCTGCTCTTTGAAAACATAACTCAAACTCTACCGGTGACATATAGTTCAGTGCTGAATGCAGCCTGATGCGATTGTAGAACACTTCTATGTATTCAAATATCGCCAGGCGGGCTTCAGCCCTGGTTCTGAAACGGCGACCATGAATCAGCTCTCGTTTCAATGTGCCAAAAAACGATTCAATGCAGGCGTTGTCGTAACAGTTGCCTTTCCTGCTCATACTGGGCTTGATACTGTAATCTCTAAGGGCCTGCTGGTAATCATAACTGGCATACTGCTTACCCTGATCTGAATGGTGGATTAGACCACCAGGCGGCCTTTTGCGGTTCACAGCCTGCTTTAATGCAGTTAGAACCAGTTTGCGGGTCATGGTGCTATCCATTGCCCATCCTACTACTTCACGGTTAAAAAGGTCAATGATGGCGGCCAGGTAAAGCCAGCCTTCATCGGTAGGAATATAAGTGATATCAGCCAGCCAGATCTGATTCGGCCAGGCAGCATGGAACTTCTGCTTTAAAATATTTTCAGCAACCGGAAAAGAATGTTTTGAGTCAGTGGTTGCTTTAAACTTGCGCTTTGTTTTGGCAACTATGCCATGCTTACTCATCAGTCTTGCTACTCGGTTCCTGCTGCAAAGTATGCCTTCTTTTTGTAGCTGTTCGGTAATGCGCGGGTAACCGTAATTATTGCGCGATTTCTTGTAAACCCTTCTGATTTCTTTTAATAGCTTCTTGTTTGCGCTTTTCCGTGCACTGTCCGGTCTGCTGATCCAGGCATAATAACCGCTTCTTGATACTTTAAAGACCTGGCACATCTTCTTCACCCGAAATTCGAAGCGGTGCTCGAAGATGAAACTATAGATTACTTCTGGTGCTTGGCGAAGTATGCCGTGGCCTTTTTTAAGATTTCGTTTTCCTCCTCTAAATCGGCAATTTTACGTTTTAGCCTGCGCATCTCTGCTTCTTCAGGGCTAAGGTTGCCGCTGCCGGGGAATGCATCTTCTTTACGGTCACTGACTTGATTAATCCACTTATAGAGTGTGTTTTCATGAATACCAAGTTCTTTTGCTACTGCTGTTACTGGTCGTTTCTGATTCACTACCAGGTTTACAGCTTCTAACTTAAAGTCTTTGTCAAAGCTTTTCGGTGCCATTGATGGATACCTCCGCTGATTAGATTATATCAGCCATTCTTAGTGTCCATCAAACCGGGGTAAGGTCTAGGATTTCGAAATGATGAAAATAAAGTTGAAAGGGGGATAGAAACTTTAATAGTTATTAAGGGGTAAAAAACTATGAAAGGGAGTATATAGAATGAAAGCACTAACTGATTTTATGTCTAGATTGGTCAAGAATTATCTTCCGGATGCATTTCTTATTGCGCTGTTCTTAACCTTGTTAACTTTAATCCTTGGCATAATTACCACAGAGCATGGTCCACTGGAGATGATAGGTTTTTGGGGAAATGGTTTTTGGGTCTTCCTTGCCTTTGCCATGCAGATGGCATTAGTCCTCATAACTGGTATAGTGTTGGCTAACACTCCTTTGGTCAGCAAATTCCTAAGCGCTGTAGGCGCTATAGCCAAAACACCTACCCAGGCTTATATTATGACGTTTCTTGTTTCAGCAATAGCCTACTATATCAACTGGGGACTGGCAGTAGTCGTAGGAGCCTTGTTTGCCAGGGAAATGGCAAGACGGCTTAAGAATGTAGACTTTCCTTTTCTTATTGCTTCAGCTTATTCAGCCACGGTAATATGGCATGTTGGCTTATCGGGATCAATACCTCTTGCTGTTGCAACAGAAGGACACATAGTGGAAAACTTAATGGGCATTGTGCCAACATCACAAACAATATTTGCAGCTCCCAACCTTATTATATTAATAGTGCTCGTTATAACTATTCCCATAGTTCTGGCACTGATGTCACCAAAAGAAAGAATTAATGAATTGGCTGCAGATCACTTTCCTGAAGACACTGATGATAAAAGCGCAAACATTGACAAAAAAGAAATGACCCCTGCCCAAAGATGGGAAAACAGCCCAATTATTACTGTGCTAGCAGCACTTGTTGGTTTGACTTATGTCGTTTTACATTTTGCGGGAGGAAATGGGTTGGATCTTAATATTATCAATCTATTGTTTTTAAGCGCAGGTATTTTAATGCACAAAACACCCGCTAAATTTATTGCAGCGGCTAAAGACGCTACATCAGTCGTTTCACCCATTATTATCCAATTTCCACTATATGCAGGTATAACAGCCATGCTTGCTTCTTCCGGAATGGGATCTGCAATTGCTGCATGGTTTGCCAGTATTTCTTCGGGTAACTTCAATTACGTACTAACATATTGGTCAGCAGGATTACTTAATATATTTGCACCTTCCGGTGGTGGCCAGTGGGGGCTGCAGGGACCAATTCAGTTAGAAGCAGCCATTAACCTTGGACTTAATCCGGCACGCACGGCAATGTCTGTTGCTTGGGGCGATGCATGGACAAATTTAATTCAGCCATTTTGGGCATTACCAATTCTCGCAATAGCAAAGCTTGGTATCCGAGATATCATGGGCTATTGTATCGTGCTTGGAGTATGGGTTGGATTAATTACCAGCATCCTAATGTTTATATTATACTAGCCTTTAAAATGATTTCCCCAATAATAAGTTATTGGGGAAATCATTTTTGAACTATGGAGGTCGAACAAGATGGCACAGCCAATAATTGAGGACCGGTTTGGAAAAATTAAGTCGATTGATGATGTGGCAAATTGTTTTGAAGACGGTTCTACAGTGATGTTTGGTGGTTTTGGTGGAGTAGGATCGCCACCACTGATTATAGAAACTATATTAAAAAAAGGCGTTAAAGACTTATATTTAATTGGTAATGACGCAGGCTTCCCTTGGATTGGTGTTGGCAAGCTAGTTTCTGCAAATCGTGTAAAAAAATTAATTGCTTCACATATCGGCTCAAATCCGGTAGCAGGCCAGCTGATGAATGAGGGGAAAATGGAAATTGAGTTTAGCCCACAGGGTATCTTGGTAGAAAGGATAAGGGCTGGCGGCGTTGGTTTAGGCGGAGTTTTATCAGATATTGGTTTTGGTACTGTTATTGAGGACGGCAAGAAAATAATTACTCTAAATGGGGATAAATACATGCTTGAAACACCTCTACGTGCCGAAATTGGTATAATTAAGGCCCATCAGGCAGATCCATATGGTAACTTAACTTATAAAGCCAGTGCACGAAACACTAACCCTTTAGTTGCAAAAGCTTGTGATTTAACAATTGTACAGGCAGATGAAATTGTCCCCTTAGGTGAGCTAGATCCAGAATCTGTGATTACCCCGGGGGTGTACGTTGATATGATTATTACGGGAAAGGGAGGTGAATGGTTGTGGCCTTGGGAGATAGAGGAAGAGAATTAATTGCAAAACGTGCAGCTCAAGAGCTTGTAGATGGTCAATTGGTTAACTTAGGAATTGGCATACCAACAGCAGTTGCTGATTACGTGCCACAAGGTGTTAATATCATATTTCATGCAGAAAATGGCATCATTGGTACCGGGCCAACCCCGCCCAAGGGAAAAGAAGATCCTAATTTATCAAATGCTGGCGGGTTACCAGTTACCCTGCTTCCGGGTGGTGTATACATGGATAGTGCAGAATCATTTGCAATTGTCAGAGGTGGCTATCTAGATATATGTATGTTAGGTGCTTTGCAGGTGAGTGAAAGCGGTGATTTAGCAAACTGGATAATCCCCGGTAAAAGAGTTCCTGGCATGGGTGGAGGTATGGAGTTAGCTGCAAAAGCAAGAAAAGTGGTTGTTCTTACAGAACATGTTGATAAGCGCGGCAACCCAAAAATTGTAGAAAAATGTTCACTACCTTTAACCGCGAAAAATGCTGCAAACCTTATCATAACAGACCTGGCAGTAATCGTAGTTAAGAAAGAAGGTTTATTTCTTAAAGAAGTAATGCCAGGTAGCAGTGTAGAAGAAGTTATTAATAAAACCGAAGCAAAATTTATAAATCATTGATTAGCTTTTAAGAAGGGCTAGGGGGTGCTAATTTGGATGTTATGGATATATTAAAACAAAAAGTTGAATCTATGGAAGATGAGATGGTTGATTATGCAAAGCAATTAATATCATACCCATCTACATCCGGTAAGGAATATGATGCACAACTGTTTGTTAAAAGTGTTCTCGAAGACTTAGGGTTCAATGATATTGATTTATGGGAACCTGATATTGAGGATTTAAAAGATCACGAAGCATTTATCTCGTCAAGATCAAATTTTAACAATAGTCCAAATGTTGTCGGTACTCTTAATGGAAGTGGAGAAGGAAAATCAATTATATTGAATAGCCATATTGATGTTGTTCCTGAAGGCGATAAAGAACTATGGACCCACCACCCCTACAAGGCTGTGGTAAAAGATGGGCTGATCTATGGTCGTGGTGTTTCGGACATGAAAGGAACAAAAGCCGCTATTTTTATCGCATTGAAAGCACTCCAAGAGATTGATATTAAACTACAGGGCAATGTAGTTTTTCAAAGCGTGATTGAAGAAGAAACAGGTAGTGCTGGAACCTTGGCCTGTGCATTAAAAGGATATAGTGCAGATGCTGCCATTATCCCTGAACCAAGTGCTTTTAAGATATGTCCGGCACAACAAGGTTCGGCTTGGTTTAGAATTCAAGTAGATGGAAAAGCAGCGCATGGGGGAACAAGATACCATGGCGTTAGTGCCATAGAAAATGCTTGCTATTTATTAGAGACTTTAAAAGAGTTAGAAAGTATTAGAAACAAAAAATATAAAAATGAATTATATGCAGGCAATCCAATACCTTTTTGTATCAATGTTGGCAAGTTGAATGGAGGAGAATGGCCTTCATCTGTTGCCGAGAAGGCGATAATTGAAGGAAGGCTTGGAATACCACCAGGCGAAACAATTGACTCAGCAAAAGCTTCTCTAGAAGAATGGATCAAAGAGTCATCGAGTAAAATAGCATATCTTAAAGATTACCAACCAAAAGTTGAGTGGTTTGGTGCTTTTTGGGGGTCTTCGGCAATAGATCGAGATCACCCAATCGTTCTAACCGCTAAGTCAGCATATAGACAGGTATTTTCCAAAGAAGCAACAATAATAGGGACACCATGGGCAACTGATGCCAGGATACTGACAGAGTTTGCCAATACCCCTGCTCTAGTTTTTGGCCCAGGCATTACTGCTCACTGTCCTGATGAACATATTTCTGTAAAAAGCCTGAAAGACTATGCTTTGATTTTAGCAAATATCCTTGTCAATTGGTGCGGTGTGGAGGATCAATAATTTTACTGGGAGGTAATAACATGAAAAATGCAGTTATCGTATCTGCCCTTAGAACCCCAGTTGGTAGATATAAAGGTGCGTTATCTTCTATTCCCGCTTATAAATTAGGCGCAATAGTTGTAGAAGAAGCTGTTAAACAAACTAAGCTTGAACCTGATCAGGTTGATCAGGTGATATTTGGCAACCTGTTTTCTCATGATATAGCTAATATGGCTCGCATGGTTTCTTTAGAGGCCGGACTTCCGGTCCAACTACCAGGTATAACGCTTGATCGACAATGCAGCTCATCACTTGATGCCATAGCATACGCTAGCTTGCTAATACAGTGCGGATATGCTCAAATTGTAATTGCAGGCGGATGTGAAAGTGATTCTACGCGGCCCTTTGTTATGGAAAAACAAGCGGATGCTTTTCCCCGTATTCCGCCAAGTTTCTTAAACTTAAAACTGGCGCCTGAAAAAGTAGGTGATCCGCCGATGGGCATAACTGCTGAAAATGTCGCAATTGAGTACAGCGTTGGTAGAGATGAGTGCGATGAATTTGCCTTAAATAGTCACAAAAAGGCTGCTACTGCTTGGGATGCAGGTTTTTTTGACAACCATGTGGTTCCTGTAGAAATAGCATTACCAAAAGGTGAAAAAGTTGTAATTAGTAAAGATGAAACAGTGCGACCTGACACTATGCTTGAAAAATTAAAGAAATTGAGGCCTGCTTTTCAAGAAAATGGCGTCGTTACAGCTGGAAACAGTTCACCTATGAGTGACGGTGCTGCTGCGGTGATCATTATGGAAGAGAAGCTTGCAGAAAAAATGGGATTAGATGTGCTAGCTATGTTTAAAAATTATACTGTTGCTGGTGTTGATCCAAAGCTTATGGGGATTGGGCCTGTTCCAGCTACAAATGCATTATTAGATAAAGAAGGCTTGAGCATCGATGATATAGATTTAATTGAGCTTAACGAAGCTTTCGCTGCCCAATCTATTCCATGTATCAAAGAACTGGGTATAGATAGCAGCCGACTTAATGTAAACGGCGGTGCTATTGCATTAGGGCATCCATTAGCTGCATCAGGCGCGATTGTAACAGCAAGACTTGTTTTTGAAATGAAAAACAGAGATGCAACAAAAGGTTTGGTAACATTTTGTTGTGGTGGTGGTCAGGGTGTAGCGCTGCTTTTTACAAGGAAGTAAACAGCTTATCAACTCTGCACAAATGTCGGGTTGCTTGATGTAAAATATAATAAAACAACCCGGCATATGCTTTTATGATGATGCTTTTCAACAATGCAAATTAATAAATTTTGTTTATTATTTACGGGACAAATAAAAGCTTGGCCTTAGCATGTTTATAAGAAAGGAGTAAAACATGACTAGGAAAAGAGTTGGGTTAGTCGTTTTTGATAATGTTGAGGTTCTAGATTTTTGTGGACCGTTTGAAGTCTTTTCTGCCACCCGTATCGATGAAAACAAAAGACAAGACACTCTTTCACCGTTTGAAACTGTATTAATTGCTGAAAAGGTGCAACCGATAATTGCGACTGGAAATATGAAAGTTATACCCGACTATAGTTTTGATACTTGTCCAAAGATAGATATACTGATCGTCCCAGGCGGATTTGGCACAAGAAAAGAGTCTAAAAATCCTGTTATGTTAGAATGGCTAAAAGTGAAAAATGACGAGGTTGAATTGGTTGCATCTGTTTGTACGGGTTCCTTACTGCTCGGCTACTGTGGTTTACTAAATAGACTCTCTGCTACAACACACTGGCTTTTACTTGATTGGATGCATAACAATTTTCCTAATGTAAACGTAGTTCGTGACGAACATGTAATTGAACAGGGGCGAATAATTACCTCTGCTGGTATTTCTGCCGGTATTGATATGGCTTTAATAGTTGTGGCTCGTTATTACGGCATCGAAATAGCAAAAAATACTGCAAAATATATGGAATATCCATACCCTGAAAATAATAAACGAAGGATAGCTATTTAAACAAATATTTGCAAACACCAAAGGATATCTATCTCTGGAAAACTTGAATGCGCTTTTATCCAAAGCCATTATATATAATTCAAAGAGCGAAACCTAAAATGACTAAACATTTTCCCCCACTGTGGCCAGCTGAATAATGTTGTGCGCCATATTGTATCTGCTTGTAATAGAATGTATGCTGCAGTTTTATATTTTAATAGCCACTATGCTTGCTTATATTCCATAAGTATTTATTAGCTGTGCCAATAACGATAATTATTGAGACTCGCAAAGCCTCATACAAACAATCGGCCTTTAACCCTCGAAATGCGTCTCAAAATATACTTTCAATTCAAAGTTGCGCTAACCCTCCTATTATGATACTCTGCAAACAACAGAAGGGGGGAGGCGCTGATGAAGTTTGGCTATGCCCGTGTTTCAACCAGAGATCAGAACCTGGATGCCCAGCTCGATGCCCTGACCGCTGCCGGCTGCGACAAAATTGTTACCGAAAAGGTCAGCGGTAACGGCAGCAAGGAAAGACCGGAGCTCGATCGCCTGGTTGAAAACTTAAGAGAGGGCGACACCCTGGTTGTTTATAAACTCGACCGCCTGGGCCGCTCGACCTTTAAGCTGCTGGGTCTCACCGAATCATTGCAGGAGCGAGGTGTTGAATTTGTTTCCCTGAAAGACCAGATAGACACCAGCAGCGCCATCGGCAAGGCTATGTTCCGAATGCTGGCTGTCCTGGCCGAGATGGAACGCGAATTGATCGTGGAAAGAACCCAGGCAGGCCTACAGGCGGCCCGCAAAAGGGGCCGCATCGGTGGAAGGCCGCGGGTGGATGGAAAAGCGGTGGAGAAGGCCCTGAAGCTTTATTCGTCGAAAGAATATAGTGTAGCAGAGATTACTGAAATGACTGGGGTTTCGAAAGCAACACTTTACCGGAGGCTTAAAGAATATAGTGCTTGAGATAAGAGTCGATATCAAGCGCTTGGTTTTATTTAACAGGTATTTAAAACCGGCAATAATAATATGCTCGTGTTCATGCTGACCACCCAGGGTACCGTTGCCGATATAGAGCTTGAGCTGACCTAATAGCGGATCCGCGAAAGTATGGCCATAGCAAAAAATTATGGCACCAAGTTCGGCCGCCGTCGCGGCAGATACCGGTTATCTTTAATTTAAGAAGTATTATCCGATGAGGTGAGACGTGGATATTACTGTTACAGATTTTGCCAAACCTATAGAGGATAGTAGACTAAAGCTTTATCAGTATATATAAGAAAAGGTAGTTAAATATATTTTAAGCATTTAGCATAAAATTACATGTACTAAGAATTACTACAATGAATAATGTATAAGCACACGATCCTTTTGCTATTTGTATTTAGGGTTAAAACATATTATGCGTAATTCTGGTTTTAACCTGTAAGCTTGCATTCAATTAAAATACGAAAGGATGAAAAATTTAACAATGAAGATCGAAATGGTTACTATAGAGAATTTCCGTTGCTTTGGACCGAGAGGCTGTAAAATCAAGTTCGAAAGCTGCATTACGTCGTTTGTTGGCGGCAATGGCAGCGGTAAGACCGCCGTTTTCCAGGCGCTGTCACGCCTTTTCGGAGTCACACCCACGCAACGAAATGTAAAGCGCCAAGACTTCCATTTGCCTATTGATCAGCAAGAACTTTTGTCTGATGCGACTCTTTCTATAGAGGTGCTCTTCGCCTTTCCCGAACTTGAAGGCCTTGATGAAGATGATGCCGAAAAAGCAGTCCCTGAGTTTTTTAATCAGATGGCCGCTTCTGCCCCGGGTGCACCACTTAAAGCAAGGATGAGACTGCAGGCAACATGGTCCAACGATGGTACGCCGGAAGGCAGCATAGAGGAAGATCTTCGATGGATAGCCACACTCAATGACGATTTCGAGTGGGAGGAATGCAAACGGGTCCAAGCAGTGGAACGCGGATCAATCCAGTTTGTTTATGTCCCGGCTGCCCGCAACGCTGTGGAGCAAGTTACAGCTTTGCTTAAGGGTCGCCTGTGGCAGGCTGCTAAATGGTCGGATCAGTTCCAGAGCGATACCGCGGCAAGCGCCCAAGCGATTCAACAACAGTTTGAGTGCGAAGAGCCTGCGCGCTTTGTGAAAGAGCGCCTCGTCAGGCGTTGGCAGCAGCTTAACCAAGCAGATACAGACACTACGCCAGTTTTGCGCTTAGTTGAAAGGCAGTTCGAGGAATTAATCCGCAAAGCCGAGTTCGCTTTTTTCCCAGACGAGGCGGGAAAGGAACGTACACTTGCGGATCTAAGTGACGGTCAGCGCTCCCTCTTCCATATTGCGCTTACGTCAGTGACCTTAGAGGTCGAGAAGGATTTATTTGCACAGGTGGCCAATGAGTGCTCATTTGACCATGATAAGCTGCGGCGCACGAGCCTCACGATTCTTGCAATCGAAGAACCCGAAAATCATCTTTCGCCTTTCTTACTATCTCGCATTGTCTTGCAGGCACGGGAGATCGGCACCTTATCGTCGGCACAGGTCGCGCTTTCTAGCC
This sequence comes from uncultured Syntrophomonadaceae bacterium, assembly GCA_964390725.1. Lineage (GTDB taxonomy): Bacteria > Bacillota > Dethiobacteria > DTU022 > DTU022 > JAABTH01. The sequence continues at coordinate 14,501 of CAYMIW010000011.1, forward strand.
ATTCGTCAGGTATACTCAGTCGAATAGAGCCAGAGGAGGTGCGCTATTTTCGCTTAGACCGTACAGTGCGACGCGCACATGTCCGGGAACTTACACTACCAGAGGACAATGAAGAAGTCAGTCAGTATGTTCGACTCGCTATAAGGGCCTATCCGGAGCTCTATTTCGCTCGCTTCGTCATTCTTGGTGAAGGCGAATCCGAGCGTATAGCAATTCCGAAGATGGCTGAAGCCTTGGGTGTTCAGCTTGATCCATCTTTTGTGCCGATAGTGCCGTTAGGTGGAAGATATGTCAGCCACTTTTGGAGACTTCTCAGCGATCTTAAAATACCTTACGCGACCTTACTTGATCTTGATCTTGGAAGGAAGCACGGCGCTGCTTCCCTAGTCGCAGATGTTATCTCCAAGTTGGGAGAGATCAATAATGATCTCAGTAATAATACCTATGTACAAGACGGCATAATAGATCTTGCCGAGGTGGGTGCTATAGAGGACAGAGATCTAATAGATGAAGGCGAGGAGAATATCTGGCTAAAGGCTCTGAGAGAGGAAGGAATATACTTCTCTTTTCCACTCGATCTCGATTTTGCAATGCTGAACGCTTTTCCGGACGCCTATCAGAAACTTAAACCTGGTGGGAGCGGGCCGCATGATGGAGTCGATGCGATTTGCAAAAAGAAAGCGGTAACTCTTAAAAAAGGTGGGAATTCTGAGCTTTATGATGATAATTATAACAACGAGTTCAAATGGTATCCGTACCTATTTCTCAACCGAAGCAAACCAGAGTCGCATATCGCTGCGCTTGCCCGCATTAAAGATGATGACCTCGCAAAAAAAATGCCCGCTGAACTGAGAGCACTAATCGAGCACGTGAAGAATGCGCTTGCTTTGGAGGTTGATAATTCATGAACCTCGTACGACCCGAAGACTGGAGACCGCAAAGAATCGATGATCTTGAGCCACGAGCATGGGAGGCTTTGAGGCTAACGGCGCAAAGCGTTCTCGTTACTGCAGGAGCAGGAGCAGGAAAAACGGAATTTTTGGCACAAAAGGCAACTTATCTTCTACAGACTGGTTTGTGCCCTTCTTCGAAACGCATACTCGCCATCAGCTTCAAGCGCGATGCAGCCCGCAATCTTTCAGAACGGGTAGCGGAGCGCTGTCCACCTGAACAAGCACGGCGTTTCAACTCCTATACATTCGATGCATTTACGAAGAACTTTGTGGATCGTTTCCGCATGACGATTCCAGAACCCTACTGTCCCCCGGCCGACTATCAAATTGTGACTCCACGTAGGGATGACTACACAGAGTTTCTGGATAGATATAATTATCGAGGCGTTAGGCCCCAACAATTCGAAAATGCAATAACTAACGGTCGATTGCCGATCGCCCATGAAGGATCGGAACTACAGCGCGCGGTTGCGGAGTATTGGCGCTCTCAATACAAAGACTATGGCCACGTTTTATTGACGTTTCCAATGATTAATCGGCTAACTGAATTTTTAATTCGAGAAAATCCGTTGATCCTCAAAGCCCTGCTGATCACTTATCCGGTTGTCTTTCTCGACGAGTTCCAGGACACTACATTTGCACAATTTCAGCTTCTATGTACCGCATTTGATGGAAGTAAGTCTATTTTTACAGCAGTAGGTGATGACAAGCAGCGTATCATGGTATGGGCTGGCGCTATGATAGACGCTTTCGCAAAGTTCGAGCAGCAGTTCAACGCACAAAGGATCTCACTTATTTCCAACTGGCGCTCGCATGAGGATCTTGTCCGCATTCAACACGCCATTGCTATCAGGATAGATCCCACAGTCGAGGAGCCTGAGGCTCGTGCCGAACGACTGGTTGACGGTGAAATTGCGGCGATCTGGGAATTTGCGAACGAGGATGAGGAAAGCGACTGCCTTGCGCAGTGGATTAAATATGAGGTAGAAGAAGGCACTGTCGAGCCCCATCACATTGCTATTCTTGTGCGTATGCACGCTGATTTAGTAGAGAGCAAGCTTTCGCATGCGTTCGAAGCACACGGTATCAGACTGCGGAACGTCGCTCGCAATGTGGGCGGCATAGCAATCCAAGAGCTGCTTAGTGAAGACTTGACCCAGATACTTTTGCGTCTGTTGCGTCTTGGCGCGGCAGAAAGAAGTCCGGAGGATTGGAACGCCGTTCTGCGAGACTTGCAATTCCTCGAAGCTGTAGATCTTGCTGATGAGGCGAAGTTGTGGCGGCTGCAACAGCGAATCCAAGGGTTCGTGCGTGAATTTCGACGGAAAATGCGGGATATAGAACCAATATCGGATTCTGCAACCGAAGTCGCACGTGCGGCACTCGAATTCATTGGAGAGCAACTTCTTCGCCGAGAATTTCCTTTCTATCAGCGGCAGTCTGATTTTGATCGTGTCTGGAATGGTTTTGTGTTACTTCTGCAAGAATGCCTCGCATGCTGCGAAACTTGGACAGCTGCACTTGATGAATTTGAAGGCATAGATCAGATTACGCTCATGACAATTCACAAGAGTAAGGGCCTCGAATTTCACACAATGATCTTCTATGGTCTCGACAATCAGACATGGTGGAGTCTCACACCCAACCGCACTGAGGAACTGAACTCCTTCTTCGTAGCTTTTACTCGTGCACGTCAAAGAGCCTTCTTTACGTTGTGCGTCGACCGTGGCCAACCTGTGAGCTGGATTGAAAAACTTCTTGTTCCTGTTGGAGTTCGGAAACGCAATTTCTATAACGTCTTGTAGTGAGGGAGTCCTTCGTTTCGAAAGCATAATTTGCAATCTAATTGCTTCTGCCTTACAAGATTATAGCATCATACTAATAAGCAACTTATAATTAGGACAGAGTAGATACATGGACTTAATGAGAACACATTCAATTGAAAAGATGGATATAGTCTGGGGTAAAAATAGTTATTTTAAAAACCTGCTTAAGTATGCTATCTATCTTAGGAGCTGTGGCCGAGATGGAGCGCCAGCTGATAACGAATTTCCACAGGAAAGCGGGGATACCCAATGAATCAGGAATTGAAGCCGCTTAAGTTGCTTCACACATCCGATTGGCACATCGGCCGCACCCTTTATGGCAGAAAGCGCTATGAAGAGTTCGAAGCTTTTCTGAACTGGTTGGCCGAGACGATTCTTACAAATGAAATTGATGTGCTGCTGGTGGCGGGTGACGTTTTTGATACCAGCGCGCCAAGCAATCGTGCTCAGGAGCTCTATTACCGGTTTCTGTGTCGGGTGGCCGACTCATCTTGTCGACATGTTGTGATTATCGCGGGTAACCACGATTCACCGACCTTTCTCAATGCCCCTAAGGAGCTGCTCAAGGTTCTTGATGTCCACGTGGTCGGTAGCATTACTGAAACCCCGGAAGACGAGTTGTTGGTGCTCCGTAATGCGCAGGCTGCTCCCGAGCTAATTGTCTGTGCTGTACCTTACTTACGCGACAGAGATATCCGCACAGCAGAAGCAGGGGAGTGTGTCGAGGACAAGGGTCGTAAATTAATTGAGGGCGTTCACGCCCATTATACTGCTGTCGCTGCTTTTGCTGAAAAGAAGCGCGCTGAACTTGGCGTCAAGATACCCATTGTTGCCATGGGCCATTTATTCACCGCTGGTGGTCGAACCGTTGATGGTGATGGAGTGCGTGAACTCTACATTGGCTCTCTGGCGCATATGGCAGTAGATATTTTCACTGATTGCTTCGACTACCTGGCGCTTGGCCATCTTCATGTCCCGCAAAAGGTTAGCGGCTTTGAAAACATCAGGTACAGCGGTTCGCCACTGCCCATGGGTTTTGGAGAGGCAAAACAGCAAAAGAGTGTATGTCAGGTTGAATTTAACAGTAACTCTGCATCAGTACAGTTAATTGAGGTCCCGGTGTTTCAAAAGCTCGAGTGCATCAAGGGTGACTGGGATAGTATCTCAAGCCGCATCCTCGAATTGACGGCAACTAACTTTGAGGGCTGGCTTGAAATTGTTTACGAAGGCAGCGAGGTTATTGGCGACCTGCGTGAACGCTTAGAAGATGCAATTTCCGACACCCAAATGGTAATACTCCGCATCAAGAACAACCGCATCATCGAAAGCGTACTAAGGCAAACACATGCAGACGAAACACTCGATGATCTTAACATAAATGATGTGTTCGAACGATGCCTTGCCGTTCATGCCGTACCCGTGGATCAGCAACCTGAGTTGTTTCGGACCTACCAGGAGGCAGTCTTGTCTCTTCAGGAAGCCGATAAGCAGGCGGAATAGAGGGGCTGACGATGAGAATACTAAAAATAAGGTTCAAGAATCTGAACTCACTGAGTGGCGAATGGGAAATTGATCTGACGCACCCAGCCTTTGTGTCCGAGGGAATCTTCGCAATCACCGGCCCCACCGGCGCTGGGAAGACCACGATCCTCGACGCTATTTGCCTTGCCCTTTACGGGCGGACGCCTCGCCTGAGTAAGGTAACCAAGAGCGAAAACGAAATCATGTCCCGCCAGACCGGGGAATGCTATGCTGAGGTAACCTTCGAAACCCAGGCCGGGCGTTATCGCTGTCACTGGAGCCAACACCGGGCACGTAAGAAGGTGGATGGCGAACTCCAGCCCCCGAAACACGAAATTGCCAATGCTGATTCCGGAGAGATATTCGAGTCCAAGATCAGAGGGGTTGCAGAACAGATTGAACTGGCTACTGGTATGGATTTCGACCGTTTTACCCGTTCCATGCTGCTGGCCCAAGGTGGCTTTGCCGTGTTCCTCCAGGCCGCCCCTGATGAAAGGGCCCCGATCCTGGAACAAATAACGGGAACGGAGATTTACAGCCAGATATCGAGCCGTGTCCATCAAATAAATCGTGCTGAGCAGGATAAACTGAAACTGCTCCAGGCTGAAACAGCAGGTATTGTGATACTTGAACCGGAGCAGGAAGAAGAAATTGAGAAATTACTCGGGATAAAACAGAAGGATGAGATAGATCTTAACTCTAAGGCTGTTGATACCGGGAAAGCTATTAACTGGCTCACCACCATCCATGGCCTGAAGCAGGAAATAACCAGCCTGGCCGATGAAGAGAGCAAGCTGCAAAGCGATATCGAGGCCTTTAAGCCAGAGAGCGAAAAACTCAACAGGTCTTTGAGTGCAGCTACTCTCGATGGCTTGCATGCAGCGCTAACCGCCACACGAAAACAGCAGATCGATGATCAAAATACTTTAACGGCTGCGGAAACGTCTCTGCCCGGTTTAGAAGCCTCTGCTAAGGAGCAGGCCGAGACCCTGAAGACAACTGAATTGCAAACTGGTCGCGCCAGGGATGAACTGAAAACGGCCACTCCTGTATTGCAGAAGATTCGCTCTCTCGATCAGAAACTCACTGAACTGAAAAAGGCAGTTATAGAAGGCGAAGAAGGTTGCAAGAAAGTTGCGGCAAGAATTGATGTAGACAAACAATCCATGATCGAAGAGCAGGAAAAGCGGTCCAAGGTTCACGAAATGTTGGGCCTTGTTGATGGCTACCTCAAAGAGCATGCAGTCGATGAATGGCTGCTTGGCGGCCTGGCTGGTGTTGAAGAACAACTGAACGATCTGCTCGCCAGGCAAAAAGATATCCTTCAAAAAGAGACTGATAAAGAAAAGACCGCGAAGGCTTTGGAGCAGGCGACAAAGCTATTCGATAATCAGCAGAAGCAAACCGGCATTCGGAAACGGGAACTGGATGAGATATCAACACAACTTCAGCAGGGCAAAGTTGCTTTAAGCCAGCTGCTGGGGAACCGCTTGCTGCGAGAATACCGCGTCGAGAAGGAAGTTCTGCTGCGCGAAATGGCCTTCCTGGCGAAAATAGCGGAGCTTGAAGATTACCGGGCAAAACTGAAAGACGGTAAGGAATGTCCACTCTGCGGCGCAACCGAACATCCTTTTGCGGAAGGAAATATTCCTGTAGCCGATGAAACCGAGCAGAAGATCGATGATCTGACCAGACTAATTAACCAAGCCGAGGATCAGGAAGCTGCTATCAAGAAACTTGAAGAAGCCGAAAGTTTGGCCCGTAAAAACCTGACGGAGGCTGAAAAGTTGGAAGTAGCGTCCGTTAATGACATGAAATCTTACGGAAAAGCACTTGCCGAAGTAAAAGGCAATCTGGAAAAACTCCGCGCTGATTTTGCCGAACGCAGACAGTCTGTTTTAACCAAACTAATACCCCTTGGTATTACAGACATCCCTGAAAAGGACCTATCATCAGTGGCAGATACCCTCAAAGCACGACTGAATGCATGGCAGGTCCAGTCCAAGAAAAAGGTGGAATTTGAAAGACAGATTGCCGAGCTTGATAGCGAGATAAAACGCTTAGACGCGGTTATCGAGACCCAAAACGCTGCCCTTACCGAACGTCAGCATCGCCTGGAGCTATTAAAAGAAGTATTTGCGACCGGGCATGAAGAGCGTAAAGCACTATATGGCGATAAACAACCCGATGATGAGGAACGCCGCTTGAACCAGGCGATCTCTGATGCCGAAAATACCGAGAGGCAGGCCAGAGGACGACATAATGATCTACAGCAAAAATTGACAACCGCGAAAGCCAATGTCGAAGCCTTGAAGCAACGTATCAACCAGCGTGATCCGGAATTGAGTGAGCTTGAAACTAAATTTGTTGCAGCGCTTTTGCCCGCCGGCTTTGCAAATGAAGAGGATTTCCTGGCGGCTGTACTCCCCCCTGAACAGAGAGCTGAACTAACCGCTATGGCCAAAAATTTAGCTGATCGCCAAACAGATCTGAAAGCAAGACAGAAAGATCGAGAGATGCGATTGGCTAATGAGAGTGCCAGGAAAGTAACCGATAAAACGCTGGAAGAGCTCGAACCTCAATTCAATGGGTATGAAGATTCCCTAAAAGAACTGCGCGCATATATTGCCGGCCTCAACCATAAGCTCAGCGAGAACAAGGCCGCCAAAGAGCAGGTAAAGGGAAAGCAAGTAGCTATTGAAGCCCAGAAAAAAGAGTGTCGCAGGTGGGAAAACCTGCACGAACTGATCGGCTCCGAATCCGGTAAGAAGTACCGTAATTTTGCCCAGGGACTGACCTTCGAAATGATGATTGGCCATGCCAACCAGCAGCTGCAGAAAATGACTGACCGCTATTTGCTGGCTCGTGATTATGCACAACCCCTTGAGCTTAATGTGGTCGACAACTACCAGGCTGGAGAGATTCGGTCCACAAAAAACCTTTCCGGCGGGGAGAGCTTTATCGTCAGCCTGTCCTTAGCACTGGGTTTATCCCAGATGGCCAGCAAGAATGTTCGGGTGGATTCTCTTTTTCTGGATGAGGGTTTCGGCACGCTGGACGAGGAATCACTGGATACTGCCCTGGAAACCCTTGCGAGTTTACAGCAGGACAGTAAGCTGATCGGCGTTATCTCACACGTTCCTACTTTAAAAGAGCGGATTAGCACGCAGATCCTTGTAACGCCTCAAACAGGGGGTAGAAGCCAGATATCCGGGATTGGTTGTAGTAAAATATCCGCCTCAATATAATTTAGCAAATACACTACTGCAAATACCAGATATCTTCTAAGAGCTTTATCCGATATGGAAAATCGGGGTTATAACTGTTACTGATTCTGCAAGATTGATTGGGGCAAGCAGGCCAACGCTATATAATTGCGTGAAGGCAAATAATAATAGCATATAGATTTATTCTAATAACTAATGGCAAGCACTTTAGTTTTATTAGTATCTCTATTGCCTTTCTAACATTTCAGTTATCTTTCTTAACCAGCCTTCTACTTCACCATCAGGATCTCTGTCACGTATTCGCTCACTTGTCATTAATGGAAACGCTTTTTCACAAAGTTTATTTTTTGCTTTAGATTCACCTAGAACACTGTCGAGGCCTTTATTTCTAGAATAAGCGATAGCAAATACCTTTGGTGTGGCATGGCCATCTGCATTAGGGTGGTCTGTTACTTCGATGGTAACACCAAAGGCTTCCTCGATTGCATCTTTATGAAGATAACTTTCTATTTCATACTTATTTGTTGTTACAGCCCATGAACCATCGCTTCTTCCATTAACCTCATCTACGGCGCTTTGATATTTAGCTACATCACTGTCGTATATGTGTACTTCTGGTTTGCCCAAGCCTTTTAAGTAGTGTTCGGCCACCCAATGTTTTAGTGTTGAGCCCCCTAAAGTTATAAATGCAACTCGGCACTCTGTGCTAAGGTCGGGTATTGTTGGATCCGCCAAATGAAGCGCCTTACTTAAGCATTTTATTGCAGTGACATCTGTTGGGCCCTCAAAACACATTAAGAGTTTTACACGGCTGTCAGGGATTAGACCTAATGCGTTTGCAACCTCTTCAAATATTTCTGGGCCTATCTTTATAGAAGGACATTTTTCATTTGCACAAACGTACCGAATGCCTTCTGCGGGGAGTTCAGCAACTAGCCCAGGACTATGTGTGCTTAACAACACTTGACATCCTGGATTATTAGATAATTCCTTGAATGCTTTTATCAAAATGAACTGGTTCTTCGGGTGTTGAGCTGTCTCTGGTTCCTCAATTGCATAAATTAAGTTTCGTTGTTTGGCATTTTCGAGCCTTCGCTCAGACTCTGCTTTAAAAAACCCTACTAATACCAACCTTCTAACACCGCTACCCCTTTTATTCAAGGCAATTCCGTGATTAGTATTCATTTCTATAGAATATAGGCTATTCCATTTTGCTGGTGTTGGTGGATTGACTTTCGGATTTAGCTCGTTTGCCAGGTTAGGTGCTAATGTTTTTATCGCTTCGTGTGTGTTATCTACGATTTCTTGGATTTGACTTCCAATCTTTTTTTCAATTAGCTCTATTTCTTGCCGGGCATCAGCTATAGCAGCAGTTACAGCAGCCTTCATAGGGTTCTGTACTTCACCATCAGAATCTTGGCTACGCCGATCGCTTTGGAAGAGCGCAAATAATGGGAGATGGCCTTCTAACTGAGTCCATATTTGTTTACAATCACCTTGGAATTGCTTAATAGGAATAGGTCTTTCGGCTAACTTTAAATCTGGCACGCTATTCCATATTGCTTGCCTCATGCCTGGGTTACCCTTGAGCGATATGTCTAAATTTTTGTTTTTAATAATATTTTGAAGTTCTTTTTCTTTAAGTTCAAGCAAATTATCCGCACCTACAGCAGTTGGATGTTGGGCAATTACATATATTTCTTCAGGACACTTTGCTTTGCTGCAATCGTATACCTTCAAAATTTTTAAATTACCTGATTCAGTCAAGAGATGCTCATCATTGAGGGTAGTTTTAGCGCCAGCATCTAATGTTAGCTCAATGGGGATATTAGAAAACTCGCATGTGATTTGTACTTTTTCTGAATCAGTATACACGCAACAATCATTTTGTTCCATCTTAACCGTTTCACTGTTAAAGTATATCTCGAGAGCTTCTAAAATTGCTGATTTGCCTACATCATTTTGGCCGATTAATGTAGTTAAACTATCGATTGGTATTGAGGTTGCTTCGCTAAAACACCGAAAATTTTCAAGGGTAATCGATACAAGATGCATATTACACCTCCAGCTATGATTTTATTATAAGCTTCCAAACTTAATATATTCTTCGAGGTTCTTACTGATAGCTAAACCTATTATCAAATAGCGACTTGCTTAACAATTATGCTTCTACGCTCTTGAAATCTATTCGACGTTATCTCTGATAAAAGAGATGTCTTTTTAGACTTACCACCATCAATGAACTCTTGAAGTGAAGAAGAAATACAGTGAATTTTGATAGTAACTGCAGGAATTACATGGCCACAGAGTGACAGGCCCTTTATTATTAATAAATTATAATATTCTATCTAATTAAATCTGAATATAAGATTACCAGTATTGTCGAATAATTACAAGTTAAACTGATTCAATATAAATGTTTATGAAATTAATTTCAGGGTGGGGCCGCGAGCACCAACCTCTGCCCACAGCAGGCAACTTACGATAACAGCCCTATTATGTAACTGGCGTTTTTTGCGCCTCTTTTTCGTGGCGCGAAGCTGATTGGATAATATTTATTACCGGAAGTTATTTCTATATGTATTGAAATAAGGATTGGTTTGAATTAAAATGTCTAGCCCACGGTCTGCTGGAAACTGAGGTAAGAGATTAGAATGATACTCTATAGCCTTGAAATATTCATCATTTGGGAGAAAAAAGACAAGTTGTGTTTGCTTATATATAAGTTATTTTTGGTTCAGAGGTATAAAGTTATAGGAATGCAGGAATTAAGCTGAGAAAAGGATTTTTTAATAACATAAATGATAAAACGATCACTTATTTTCTTTTTAAAAAATCCCAAAAGCCTTTTTTCGACGGCTCTACAATATGATCCTCTGTCTCTGGGTTGCCCTGCTCTTTTTGCTGCCTTCTTAATTTATCTTCCAACTTTTCTTTTTCAAATGCTAATTCAGCTTGCTCTTTTGTAGCAACCTCATGTTCTTGTCTCTGTTTGTTTAACTCTTCTTTCAACTTTTCCTTTTCAGCTACCAGTTCATCATGTTCTTTTGCAGCAGCTATTTCACGTTCTTTCTGAAACCTATCCAACTCAGCTTCCAACTTCTTTTTTTCATCTTCAAGGCTTTTAACGCGATGCTGAAGATCTTTTTTAAGGTTGCGTTCACTTTCAGACTTAATATAGTTATGAATGCTGCGGTAGATGCCGAAAAAGATCATAATCACTATACCTGTAAAAGTAGAACCCAGGATTAAAGCAAACAAGCTCAGATCTGTCTGGCCAAAAAGATAGTTTACTGTAACAATTTCATTATTGACAACCGCCAGCGCAGTAACTGCCAGAATTATCAGTATCATCAGCACTATAACAATTGCTCTCATACTCTTTTCCCCTTTCCCCCAGGTTTTTGCCCATATTTTTGCAACACGGTTTACTTTTTTATATTATAATTATATCTGAGTGCAAAGGTTAAGTAAAATAAATACATAATTCTACTGACCCGATACCTGACGTAACGAATATAACCTCGATGGATATTATTTTTAATGGTTGACAAAAAAGTTTGAATACTATATTATTATCTTGAAGTTTATATCTTTATAACTGAACCTGACCGACAAAGGCAAACCTGTTGAAAGACAGGGACGCAAAGTCAAGGGTCTAAGGTTCCCAAGGGGAACTATGACAGCCTGGCAGCCGAAACGGGTTCTATTTGTTTCTTTGTCGGTCCCTCATGAAGGAGGGACTTTTTAGTGGAGAAAAGTAACTTCAGTAACACCTGCATCATCCCAGCATTATTTTCAAGTGTTTTTAATCACTGGCAGCGCAAAGTTTACCTGCTTGCCTTAGTTCTGCTTTTCCTGCTGTTCTACAGCCTGCCCGCCCAGGCGGCGGTTGAAGGCTTTGTAGCCCGGAACAGCGACGGCAGCTATCACCAGTACTGCTATGGCGAGCTGCTTGATTCTTATGCCTTACAGCTATTAGGGACCTCAAACGGTTTTTACGAAGACTTTGCCCGTAAGCAGCCGGTAGCCCTTTTTGACAGTGTTGGGGGTTATATTTGCTATGATGATGTCCTTACTGCCTATGCTTCATCGCTACGGCTCAGGCAGCAATTCGATATTAACAGTTATGCGGAAAGCGGCCAAGCCGGCAAAGCGGTTATGCCTGCCTCGCTGAAAGTTGTTACCCTTAACGCCGGCCGGCTTGTTCGTGAATCCGTAGTGCTGGGGCAGGGTGGCGAGCCGGAAAAACCGGCAACTGCTCCAACGGCTGAAAAAGCGGCTGATCCGGAAACACCACCGCTACTCACAGTTACCCCCCTGGCCGGAGATGCGGAAGTAACCCTGGAACAAGCGCTGCAGTGGGCAACCTCATGCAGGGCGCAACAGCGTTTTATTGATGTAGCGCCTCTTTACTGGCAGTATGGCAGCCTTAATGGAATACGCCCCGAGGTTTTATTTGCCCAGGCAGCTTACGAAACGGGGTTCGGCCGTTTTAGCGGAATTGTGCCGCCTGAATATAACAATTGGGCCGGGATCAAGGTTGCCTCTTCCAACGGTAATGAACCGGAAGATCACGAGCAGTTTGCCACTCCCGACGATGGGGTTCGGGCTCATTTCAACCATATTGCCGCTTATGCCGGCCTGCCGCCCGTCGGTGAACCGCACGGTCGCTACCATGTGGTTGCCAGGGCTTCCTGGGCCGGAACAGTGGAAACGGTGGAACAGTTAAGCGGCAGGTGGGCTCCATCACCAACTTATCATGAGCGTATAGTAGCCATGATTGAAGAAATGAAGTAAACGTTTCCCTGCAAACCTGAACTTTGTCCAGTTAAAAAATTAGGCCCTTAAGGGGGCCTTTTTAATTTGTAACGAACTTGTAACAGGATTTTGTTATACTGTAAGTGTAATTGATATATAAACTATAGGAATAGGGGTGTATAAAATTGTCAAACAATGATTTCAGTGCACTTCTTATTAAAAAAGGTTGAAGGAGGCAATGATGCCCGGCTTGCAGTTGGTCGCTTAAACCGGGTGAAGCCAATAGTGAAACCGGCCTCTTCCTTTTAAGTGCATCGCTTGTCTAAACTTAAAAGAGAGGATGTTTACAATGAAAGAAAATATCAGAAGAACATTAAAATCAGTAGTAGTAATGTTAATTGTAACCGGCATGTTGTTCTCGCCGCTAACCGTGCTTGCCGAATCGGAGCAGTCCGGTGAAACAGATGGGAGCGCTGTGGAAACCGGGGAACAAACTTCAGGTGGAGGGAGCTCGGATGAGCAGGGCAGTTTTTCGGAACCGTCCGGCGGTGAATCGGGCGAGCCTGAAGGAGCCGGAACCCAGGGCGGCGGTGAAAATACTGAAAACAGTGAAACCTCCGCTGGTGAAACTGATCAAGGCAGTGATGAAATAAACGGAGATGAAGGAATAAACGGAAATGAAGATGGAGGCGAAGAACCTTCAGCGGCACTTTCTGAAGTAGATCAAGAAAGCGGAGAGAGCGAAGGTTCCGAACAGGCTGAGTCTGACGGCGAGGAATCAGAACAGACTGCTGACGAATATGAGTCTGAAGTTGGCGGTGAAGAAACTGGCGGTGGAGAATCAGTTGATGAAGAAGCTGATTCAGCCGGTGAAGAAACTGAGTCAGACGGTGAAGAAGCAGTTGAAATTGATGAAGAAACCGGGCTTTATGAAAGCATTGTCGGCAATACCTACAATGTAGTGCTGACCGACCCGGGAGAGGTAAAAGAGGGAGAAGAGAACGAATTCGAACTTACCTTCACCGAAATCGGGGCCTTCAACCTGACTAAAATAACCATTACCGTGCCGGATGAATTCGAAATCAACAGCGTTGAAAGCCCGCAAACCTCAAGCGGGCAATCCTGGACGGCACAGGTTATTGGCCAGGTCATTGAACTGGCCGCAGATTTAGTGGAACCCCTGGGCTGGTTTTCAGACGACAGGCTAACTTTTAGTGAGTGGGTTTCCGTCAAATTCATGGCTACTCCCCAGGCCGAAGGCAATTACACCATAGACACCGAAGCGGAATGGACCTACCATAACATGGAACAGGTTGGCTCAGATTATGGGATTATAGGATGGAACGTTGTCCCTTACCCACCCTTTTTAATTCCGGTTTACGGCAATGTACCTGTATATGACTGGGTCAGGCATGATAACCCGAATAGCAGGCATGGTGCCGATCCTCAGGTTCAGGTATTAGCTGCTGCTGAAGAGACCGGAAACGGTGGTGGCCAACCGAATGGCCCGGTTGAACCTGCTGGTCCCTTTGGGTTTGACATTCCCTTTACACCGTTCCAGCCCGGTGGCACTGAAGAGACAGGAACAGCCGGCCTGGCTGTAGCTCCTGAAGAGCCCCAGGTTAACCCCGGCGACTACCTGGTTATTCCACCGGAAGATCCCGAATCGGAACTGGTTCCCCTGATTGATGTCCCCTTTGTTGAGGAAGCTACCAGGGAGGAACTTGAAGAAGCGGTTGCCGCATACGAAGTGCTTTACGAGTACTTTGAGGAATACTGGGAAGAAATGACCGAAGAAGAATATGCCAGGCATCTGCTCGACCTTTCTGCTGCCTGGGCGGCCATCCAGCTTCGCGAAGCGGTCCTGGCCATGGAAGCAGGAGAAGAATACGAGCTGGAAACAGTTGTTGAAGCAACGAACCTGGCTATGGAACATTTCGGAGAACACGGTGAACATCTTAACTCAGAGCAGGAACTGGCTTTCACCGCGGTTATGGATGCGGTAGCAGAGCTGCTCCAGTTAATGCAAGAAGAGTCGGCCGTGTAACGTTTCCAAAAAACACACCAGCGTTAGGTAGCCGGTAATATAAACAAACAGGTTAAAAAATCAAACCGGGGCGGTCGCTGTTTCAAGCGGTAACCGCCCCTTCTTTATATTTTTCTCAATCAGTGGCTCCGGGGCATGCAAATTATTTCAAGAACTTTTGTGTCAAAAAACTGGCTTGAGTGAGCAGGTTCTATTACGCAGGCTGCATCAGCTCCCTTGGCGCTGCCTCCAATAGCAATTACTTCTTTGCCGTAGGGAATTAAACCGGCGTCAAGGGCCATGATACTGATTTCAACACATACTTTAATCCCCTGTCCGAAAAGGCGCAGGGTTCCGGCAACAATTTCTGCCGGGTAGATGCCCTGGAAATGGTTGCGCATAGCCCGGTCGATACCGGCGAAGAGATGTGTGGTGGTTAAAACCTTTACCCCCAGCTCCTGTAACAGGCGGCGCGAACGTGTTCCCATCTCATCGTCGCCCGGTTTGGCAAAGCCGACATGGTGGCTGACACAGACAATATTAAAGCCTTTGTTTGCCAGCATCTGGGCCGTTTTGCCGCTGTTTGAAGCAACTATAATATATTTAATACCCAGTTCTTTTGCCCTGGTCATTGCTGCTTCAATAGTACCCTCTGTATTCATGCTGCCTTTTTCGGGCCAAAGCTGCATATTTATTCCTCCTTATTCTAATAAAAGTATCTTTTATTATTCTCTTTCATATGGCGATTTCCTATCAAAAAGTTAATAGTTGACAAATTTTTAAAGCCCTGATAATATTATTATGAAAAATTAGAAATATTTGCCGTGTCTTAACATAAAATGCGGCAAGGCACTGAAAACCTGATCGAAAAGGCACGCCTGCCGAAAGGCAGGGTCGCAAAACCCTGGATCTAAGGGCGGAGCTTAGAACAGCTCCGGCTAAGACAGCCCGGTTGACGAAACAGGTTATTTCTATCGGTGTTTACAGATAAAGAGATATATACAGAGAGATAAAAGCCTTCCAACTATTGAAAGGCAGGGAGAAAAATGAGCAGACTGGGCCGGCGCAGGGCACGGCGTCGCATTAAATTCAGCCCTCTATTTATTATCATACCCGTGGTAGCGCTATTACTGGCCGGTGCTGCTTATCTGCTTGTTACTGATACCTTCGGTTTAACTTCATCTATACGCGGTCTATTCACCGCCAGCCGGGTTGAAATGTTCACCGAAGATGGTCTGCGGATTATCGAAACCGATTACACCATCGACGAGCCCGGTTCACAACTGGAAGATACCCATGTTTACGGAAACTTATATATAAGCGAAAATGTTGGCGACGGTTCTGTAACATTAAGCAATGTTATAGTTGATGGATCCGTTTTTATCCGCGGTGGCGGTTTAAAAACAATCAATATTATTGACTGCAGTTTTCCCGACCTGCGGGTTAACCGCCCGGGGGGGCGTGTGCGGCTGGTGGCTACCGGCGAAACAGTGGTTGATAATGTTTTGTTGGAAAGCGGAGCCCGGTTGATTGAAAAAGTAGCCGAAGAAAGCCCCGGTTTTAAAAGAATTGAAGTTGTCACCCAGGATAAAATTGAGTTGGCCGGTAGTTTTAATACTATAAAGCTGTCAGTTAAAGATTCTTTCGTGGAGATTGACAGCGATGAACTGCAGGAGCTGATAGTCAGCAGGGGAGGTAGTGGTTCTGCTCTCAAATATTCTGATGGCATGATCATAAAAAAACTTTATCTGGATGGCGACGTAATTTTAATGGGTCGCCTGGGAGTTGAAGAGGCCTACCTGTCAGCCCAGGGTAATACCGATTTAAACGGTAACTTTAACCAGGTCAGGATCATGGCCGAGGCCGGGCTGTTTAACCTGCTTGAAGATTCAACCTTCGCTGAAATAGTGCTGACACAAGATGCTTTTAATAACGAGCTCTATATTGAGGAAGAAGTGACCGTTGCTTACCTTGAACTTAACGAGGCGGCAGTGATCAGGGGGTCAGGAATTATTGAACTGGTTATAGTTAATGCCCAGGGGTCTACCATGGAGCAGATTCCCCTTGATATCGATTTTGGTGAGGAAGATATCAGTATTACCATTGCCGGGCACGAAATATCCAGTACCCTGATGCTCAGAGCCCTTATCGAGCATAATGACCCTTATTATTACGAAGCTACAGCAGATGTTACTCCCCAGCCTGAACCGGAGCCCGAACCTGAACCTGAACCTGAACCCGAACCGGAACCTGAACCGGAACCTGAACCCGAACCCGAGCCCGAGCCCGAACCCGACGAGGAAGAAGAACCGGAAGAGGTTGCAGGTGATAGTTTAATAAAAGATTTTATTGTCGGTGATCAGGAACTAACCGTGGGTCTGAAGCTGGTAGTTGTTACCCTGACCGTAGATGACCCCGGCAACTATAAGGTTACAGTAGGTGGTAAAGAGCTTGATTTCTATGATGGTGAAGAAAAATTTTTCAGGGGTGAAGTACCCAAAATTGATGCAGTGCGCGATAAGGTAGAGGTGAGCCGCAGGTAGTGGTAAGTGTTAGCAGCAAAGAATATGTCCGGAGGTGGACCGGTGCCGGCAAATAAAAAAACAATAACCAGGATTATCTTAATCACCCTGACCATGCTGATTTTATTCAGCACACCGGCTGTTGCCGCGGTAAGCGGTTTTGTTGCCAAAGATAACGGGGGCGAATGCTATGAGTATGCATACGACGACCTGCTTGATTCGTATGCCCTGAAGATGCTCGGCCTTTCCAACGGACTGTATGAAGATTTTGCTTCAAAATCGGTTTATGCCCTGCTTAACAGCACGGGTGCATATATAGACTATAAAGCCATTCTGGATCAATACGCGGCGGTTTTGCTTTCCGGCAGTTCATTTGATATTGGACAATACACTGAAAGTGCAACTGCGAAAAAGGCTGTTCTGCCTGCTACTATTAATCAGGTTAAAGTTGTTTCGGGAAAAATAACCCATATTGAAAAAAATATTGGTTCCAGTACCGAGGCCAACCCCGGAATTGATCCACCTAAAACAAAAACGGCGATCAGCGGTCTCTCCACCGTTTCTGTCGAACAAGCCCAGTTGTGGGCTGCCGGGCGGGGAGCGCACCAGCGTTTTATTGATATAGCCCCCCTCTACTGGCAGTATGGTGAAAAAACAGGAATAAGGCCAGAGGTGCTTTACGCCCAGGCGGCAATAACCACCAGCTACGGTCGCTTTGACAGCCAGATTCCCGTCGACGCCAATAACTGGGCCGGAATAAAAAAAGCCGACGGCGGCGGTGAGTCGAACGCTAATTTTGAGACTTTTGCTTCCGCTGATGACGGGGTCAGGGCTCATTACAATCATATGGCTGCTTACCTGGGGCTGGATCCAATTGGCGAGCCTCACGCCCGCTATGTAGAGGTTGTTAATCAATCATGGGCCGGAGCAGTTATTTTTGTAGAAGATTTAAGTGGAAAGTGGGATTCCTCGCTCGATTACCATGTGCATGTTTTGACCCTGCTCGATCAAATGTATAAAACCAAGACGGAGAGCCGGGAAGAGGAGCCGCCCGCGGAGAGCAATAACCCGGGCCACTCCGGCAGCAGCCCGGGCAGTGAATCGGGTGATGAACAGACAGTAGCGGTTAATGTTGATATTCTGCGTCTGCGAAGCGGACCGGGCACGGAATATGATATTCTTGACCGTCTTGTGCGTGGTACCGTCCTTACTGTTAAAGAGAGCCAGGGTGTCTGGCTGAAGGTTATTACGCCGGACAATAAAAATGGTTGGGTCCATGGTGAATATGTTGTCAGGGTGGGAACCGCTGTTGATGTTTTTGTTGGAAAAACAATTGTTATTGATCCCGGTCACGGTGGATCTGATCCCGGGGCAATCGGCATAACCGGTCTGCGGGAAAAAGTAGTTAACCTGGCCGTGGCCCAGCACCTGGTCAATATGCTGAAAGATGCAGGCGCTAAAGTATTGGTAACCCGCAGCGGTGATCAGTCTGTCAGCAACCAGCAGAGGGTGGACCTGGCCAATGATGCCGGGGCCGACCTCTTTATCAGCATTCATGCCAACGCTTTTTCCAACCCGGAATCCAACGGTACGGAAACTCATTACTGTGGCAAGAACAGCAGCACAACAGCCAGCAAATACCTGGCCCAGCAACTGCAGCGCGAACTGGTGCCGGCGCTGGGGCTGCGCGACCGCGGGGTTAAAGCAAACAGCTTCTTTGTACTGACTAAAACCAATATGCCGGCAGCCCTTGTTGAACTCGGGTTTTTGACCAATGCCGAGGAAGAAAAGCTGCTCGGTGAGAAAAAGACTCAACAGGCTGCAGCCGAAGCCCTGTTCAGGGGGATTGAAGCATTCCTGCAAAAATACAGGTAATTAATTGGCTATTCGCTTTATAATGTTAATTGCGGTAACTTATACCAATTATAGAAATCTATTTGGAGTGATAAACGGTATTATATTTAAAAAAAAGCTTGATTTGTCGGTAATATCGTTGTAAGATATTCTCAAACAGGAACCATAATAGAAAAATATTTACACGCAAAAGAAGGATATTTTACATAAATATAGAATTTTAGCTGCAAGTAATGTTATAATGATTCAGAACAGAGAAAAGTATCTGTATATTCTAATCCGGTTTCGTACCGGCTGCAGAGGCCGGGCATCCTGAAAGCGGAGGTGATTAAGGGAAAGCAGGAATGGTTTAGAGAGAGTGTGCCCGACAGCAACTTAATAAAATAGACTAGAGAGAACCAGGGCGCATCAGTTATTTTGAAAGGGAGAGAATAATTATGAAAAAGCTAGTCAGGTACGGGCTGCTTCTTCTGGTCGTATCTTTGATAGGCTTGGCGATCCTGCTAATTGGCGCCCCGGTTGTCCTTGCCAATGAAGAAGCAGTTACAAATGAAGAATATACTCCCGCGGAAAAAGCCGCTGCTATTAAGGCGGCCAACGATGCTATTAAAAGAATCCCCCATCCCAGCCTGATCGTATCCTATGAACAATCTTATGTTGATGAGGTAGCCAGGGCTTTTGCCCTTGTAGAGATTGCAAAAGAAGAGTATGGTGCCGAGGACAGCGATTTCCCGGATTTAGCCAGTTTATATGAGGCTGAATTGCGGGTTTTAAAGATGTACGCAATTAAAAATGCGCAGGATGCGATTGACCTCATTCCTCCT
Organism: uncultured Syntrophomonadaceae bacterium; assembly: GCA_964390725.1. Taxonomy (GTDB): domain Bacteria; phylum Bacillota; class Dethiobacteria; order DTU022; family DTU022; genus JAABTH01. The sequence goes on from CAYMIW010000011.1 coordinate 34,015, forward strand.
AAAGAGCAGATTACCAGTGAACACAGGGGACTTATCGAGGACGCCCGCAGGCTGGTAAATATTGCAATGAATGATTTCGGAGCAACTCCATTCGATATCTGCTGGCGCTATGATAAGCTGCAGGAGGCTGAGGATGCTCTTCCTGAAGAGGAAGAACCAGAGCCCGAACAACCTAAACCAGAACCCAAACCCGACGACCGGGTTCCGACCCCGCCGACAGGCGGCATATCCGGCCTGATTACCCTTGGTATTATTCTTTCGGGAGCAGGGTTGATGGCTGCAAGAAAACGCAGGGGAAAACACTGATTATGCAAGCGAAGGTAGGTTAAAATAACAGGAAAATGTTTGGAGGTAGCTTACTATGTTACCGAAAAAGAAAACAACAACCGGTTAAAGGAGGGTAGTCTTTAGCCTCAAAAAATATAGTTTTAATTAATGATTATAAAGGGGTGTAAACATAATGAATTTATTAAGAAAAAGTAAAAAATTATCAATCGCTTTGGTTATTTGCCTCACATTCCTGTTATTGTTTTCGCAAACCGCATTTGCTGCTGACGGTGTTAAGCTGAGCGCCAGTACTGAGAGCGGAATCGTAGATGGTGAAGTAACAGTTAAAATCAATATCTCCAATGCTGAAGATACCGAGGGCGGCCAGTTCGACCTGGCTTTTGATCCTGATATCCTGGAGCCTAAATCGGCTACCAGGGGCGATTTTGTACCCGATGTTTCAGGTAACGTTTTCGATTATAACCTGGAGCTTGAAGAGGGCAAAATCAGGGTGCTCTGGGTTATTGCTGCTGGTTCAGAAGAAGACTCCGGCGTGGTCGGCACCATAGTCTTTGATTTGCTGGACGACGGTGAAACAAACCTTACCTTCAGCAATTTAACCATGGCTCCTGAAGATGTTGAAGTAGATACACCAACTTCGGGTAAAGTAACTGTTATCAGTGAAGAAGCAGCAAAGCAAAATGCTATTGATGCTGCCGATGAAGCAATTGCCGATCTTCCCGATTGCGAAGATATCACCCTTGCCGACAAGGATGATGTTGAAGATGCTCGTGAACTGGTAGAGTATGCCATGGATGAATATGATGCAGATGAAGATGATTTTGAAGACCTGGAAAAACTGGAATGCGCAGAAAAAATGATTGCCAAGTGGGAAGCTGTAAAAGCTGCCGACGATGCAATCCTTGCCCTGCCTTCCGTGGACAGCCTTACTCTTGATGATAAGGCCGACGTTGTAGCTGCCCGTGCCCTGGTTAATAAAGCCAAGAGTGATAACGATGCAGTAGATGCCGACTTTACTTACCTGAGCAGGTTGGTTTCCGCTGAAAACAGGATCAATGAACTTGAAGGCCTTACCCCAACACCGCCAACCGGTGGAATGTCTTACATCTTTGTGGCTGGTGGTTTGATCCTGCTTATCGGTCTGGTCGGTTTGTTAAAACGCGAGCGTATGGCTTCCAGGTAATTCTGCAATTGTTTACCGGGTAGTTGATGTTTGCTAAAAAATAAGTGCATGCTGTCAACGGCGGCGGTTTTCTAATCGCCGCCGTGACGGCCATGATTGTAACAACAGGATAGGGCAGAGGTCACAAATTAATGATCGCATTATTTAAAGATGTATCGATTAAATTATTACCGTTCTTTGTCGTATTGGCCTTAATCCTGGCGCTGGGTCAGCCCGGTTTTGCATCAGGAGAATTTATTCTGAAAGCGCCGGTGCACCAGGGCCAGAAAGGTGAACAGGTTCGGGTTGTGGTTACTGCGGATAATGCTGCCGGCACTGAAGGCGGGCAGTTTACTCTAAAGTATGACCCTGCTGTTGCGAAGCCGGTAACAATTGAACCGGGCAGCCTGGTAACCGGGGCCGCAAGCAACCTGCATATGGCCAACCTTGAGTATGCCCGCGGCGAAATGATCTTTATGTGGGTTACTGCCGCAGCCGATACAGAAAATAACGGCCCACTCTGCACTATTGTTTTTGACTTGATTAACGATGGTGTTGCAAATATAACCTTTGATGAAATTGTAATTGCTCCTGATGGAGTTGGAATAGGGCAGCCGATTTCCGGCAGAATAACAGTTGGTGACCCCGGTGCGGTCAGCAACGGCAGTGAGAATTCCGGCGCTGAACCGGCTGACGAGCTTGAAGATGCCGCAGACCAACAGCCGGAGGAAGAGATCACTGAAGACCTCGGAAGCGAAGAAGAACAAGCTGAAGAAAGAGCATTACCCGGGGAGGTTAGTTACGGCGTCAGCAGCTATTGGTTACCGGTTTTAATCATTGTTGTTATCATGGCTGCAGCCTTGGTTTTTATCATCAGGCGTAATAAAAAAAGCAATGCAAAGCATTAACAGTCGGCTATCACCATATGGAATGGCCGGCATTGGCAAACATATATAAAGCAGACAACAGGGAGAACAAAGATTTCTATCTTTACATGAAAGTGAGGGTTAGAAAATGGCTGAAACCAGCAAGAACAAGCGGGCAATTAGAATAGCTCTGACTTTGCTCGTCTTTTTAATAATCCTGCTCACGGTTTCCTCATCTGCATCTGCAGCAACGCTGGGCGATGTGAACAGAGACGGGGTTGTTAATATACTTGATGTCGTTTTGGTTAATGGTTATGTGCTGGGCAACACGCACCTGACGGCGACGCAGAAATACTACGCCGATGTTAACCGCGACGGCAAAGTTGATATTTATGACAATATACTACTGATGCAAATGGTGTCGGGAATCATTTATGACTTTCCAACAGTATCAGCCCCGGCCCTGTCTTCTCCGGCTAACCAGGCTTACTTAACCACCGGAACAATTACTTTCGAGTGGAATCCGGTTCCCGGGGCAAATAAGTATGAGCTCGAAGTAACCAGGGCTGACGACGGGTCAGTATTCAGGAACCAGGTTGTTGGCAGCTCATATGCCAGCATCCAGTATGGTTTCCCCAATGATGGCAGCCAATTCAGGTGGCGGGTAAGGGCAGGCAACAGCGATGGCTGGGGTTCCTGGTCTTCTTACCGTACCTTTACCAGCGGCAGCACCGCCGCTTCGCCTGCGCCATCATCACCGGCGCCTTCGTCGCCTGCATCTTCATCACCTGCTTCTTCACCATTGCCTGTTCCTAATACCCCCTCGCTCGGTTATCCGTCAGCCGGGGCCAATGTGGGAGGCAGTTCGGTCAGCTTCCAGTGGAGCGCGGTAACTTATGCTACCAAGTATCAGCTGGAAGTTTCCAGAAGCAGCGATGGTTACATTTTCCGTAATGTTGAACTTAGCGACAGGGTTAATACAACCCTGAGCGGGTTTTATGATGACACAACAGAATACCGCTGGCGGGTCCGGGCCGGCAATGACAGCGGCTGGAGCTCATGGACCTCCTACCGCTACTTTACCAACGGAACCAGGCTGGCCGCGCCAAACCTGGGGTCCCCGGCAAGCAATGCAGTGGTTGAAGGCACATCAGTCAGCTTTAACTGGAACTCTGTCTCGGGAGCCACCCGCTACGAGCTTGAAGTGGTCAGGGACAGCGACAGCTATATCTTTAAAAATGTTGAAACAGGCGCAAACACCGGGACAACCCAGAGCGGTTTTCCGAATGACGGCAGCACTGATTTTCGCTGGCGGGTCCGGGCCGGAAATGCAACTACCTGGGGTTCCTGGTCTTCTTACCGCACCTTTACCAGCGGATCAAGGGGTGAATCTTTACTGACCCCCACATTAACCTCACCGGCCAGCGGAGCAGTTGTTTCCGGTTCCTCGGTGGTTTTCCGCTGGAACCCGGTCAGCGGGGCAAACCGTTACCAGTTAAGGGTTTATAAAGGTTCCGAGCTTTTTAAAGATGTACCGCTCGGCAACGTTACAGCATCTGAGCAGTTTGGGTTTACCCGTGATGGTTCTGAATACAGCTGGCAGGTACGCTCCGGCAACCAGAACGGTTGGGGCAGTAACTGGTCGTCGTTGAGGACTTTTACAAACGGTGAGCTGCCAAGTGCTCCTGTGCTTGTATCTCCGCTCAGCACAGCACCCGGAAGCCAGGTTACTTTCCAGTGGAATTCTGTAACCGGTGCTGAGGAGTATGAACTTGAAGTTGTTAATGAACGAACCGGTGCTTACGAAGTTAAAACTTCTGTAGGCAACGCTACATCCACGCTGCAGAGAAGTTTCCCGAACGATGGTTCCTCTTACAAGTGGCGTGTCAGGGCCAGAAGCAAGGAAGGCTGGGGCTCGTGGTCGGCTTATGCTACTTTCGTTAATGGTGATTCTCCGGTTGCTCCTGTTCCGGTATCGCCTGCAAACAACGAAGTAACCAACCGCAGCTGGATCAACTTCCAGTGGCAGCTGGTTCCCGGTGCCGATCGTTACCAGCTTGAGATAAAAGACAGCAACGGCGATGTTTACCGCACGGTTAATGTTGGCAACCGCAGTACCTCGCTGCAGCAGGATTTCCCTGTTGACGGCAGCGATTATACCTGGCGGGTTCGTTCCGGCAACGTTAATGGATACGGGTCGGACTGGTCGGCGGCAAGAAAGTTCACTGTCGGCGCTCCGGTTGAAAGACCGCTGCTCTTAATACCGGGGGTAAATGCATATATTGCCCCTGCCGATGCAGTTTACGATACAGAAATTGCTTTTACCTGGACTGAAGTTAACAACGCCGATGATTACCAGCTTGAAGTGGTAAGGGTACGTGATCGGCAGTTGTTTGATAAGATAATTACCAGCGATACCGCTTACCCCCTCGATGGTTTTGTAGACGAGGAACAATACAGGTGGCGGGTTCGTGCTTCCAGGACAACCGGCAGCACAACCTCCTGGGGTGACTGGTCTGCAGAACGTGATTTCATTTACTACAGCGACGGGGTTCCCGATGCGTTCGAGACTCCCCTGCTCACCTCACCCGCTGTTAATGCAGTGGCTGTTGGTAATTCAATAACGTTCAGGTGGACAGAGTTATCTACCCCTCCGGCCAATTATCATTTACAGGTTCGCAGGGCTGATAACGGTTCTACCTTTATTAATGACAGCAGCATTACCACGAACGTTGTTAACGGAGAAGAAGTGCATCTGTACGGCAACTTCCCTGATGATAACACTGTCTTTCTCTGGCGGGTAAGAGCTGTTGATGGAGACGATAGCAGCCCCTGGACTTTCTACCGGAGGTTTGTTAACGGCTCATACTGGTGGGACCTGCCCTTTTAAAGGCAGTCTGTTAGCAGTTATTACACGATTTTGCGGTGATATGGGGGTGAACCAGGGATAAAGTGAAAAAAAACGGAAATAGCCAACATGTTACCCTGATCAGGCCATACAGCCCGGTTCAGGTGGGAATTACAAAAAGCCTGAACCGGGTTTACCGGTAAATTGTCAATACTTAGTGAGCTTATTTTTAGAAATTAAAAGAAAATAAATATCAAGAATGAAAGTGAGGTTTAAAAAATGCCAAAGACATTTGGGAAAAGAGCAGGGGCAAGGGCTTCGCTCATATTGCTCTCCGTCTTCCTTTTCCTGTTGTTAGTTGCCCCGGTAGCGCTGGCTGCTACCTACGGCGATGTAAATGACGACGGGGAAATAAATGTTCAGGATGTTGTGCTGGTTATGAAGCATGCTCTTGACCTGGAAGAACTGACAGAGGCCCAGCAGGCAGTCGCCGACGTTAACGGCGACGGGAATATAAACGTACAGGATGTTACCCTGATCATGCAGCACTCCCTGGGGTTAATTGATGACTTCCCCCATGCAGCGCTTACTGTATCGAAGGTAACAGCAGTCAACCCGAAACAGGTTGAGGTTGAGTTCAACCGTATTTTGAATGCAACTGAGATGGAAGATATGGTTTTAGAAAACTTCCATGTAGGTTTGCAGGCATCACCGGCAACCAACCGTCTGACCGGTACGGGAGCAGCTGTTTCTCTGAACGGTGACAATAAAACTGTTATACTAACTATGGGTGGGGACAATGTATTTGTCAACGGCTCTACCACTAACAGGGTTATCGTCAGGAAGGATGTTGGCATTTCAGTTGATTACACCAATTCCAGTGTTGCTTTTACAGATAACGCCGTTCCGACTCTGGTTGATGTGAAATCTGTCAGCCCCTCTTTGATAGTGCTGACTTTCTCAGAACCTCTTGATAAAGATATTACACCGACTAATATTACTTTAAATGATGGTGCAATTGCACTTAACCTTAATGGTGCTACTTATGTAGATTCCCAGCGGGAACTGCGTATCAACACCTACAGCAATTTAAGTGCAGGTTCTTACACACTGGCGATCAAAACAGGTACATCGCTCAAGGATTACACCGGCTATAGCGTAGTTCCTGTCACCAAGACATTTACTCATACGCCGATTACAACAGCGCCCACTGTCAGTGTAAAATCATCAAATGAAAGATCAGTTACCATTGAATTTTCACGCGAGATAGATACCGATTCACTGGTCGGTAACACCAGCGTTTTATTCAGACACACCTATGATTCAACTGTAAACCAGGTAACAGGTACCGCTGTTTCTAATCCTTCCGGTGATAGTAAAACATTTGTCATCGATTTTGATGAAAAATTACTGCCTCCGGGAACAACCACCATGTGGATGAAGTATGCAACCGATACAGCTGATGCTAACAAAATTAAGGACACCTGGGGCAATACTATTGCCGCGGCTACTTTTTCTGTAACAACTACTGCCGATACAACTGCACCGACAGCCAGCGTATCAGTATATAACAATACCCGGATCGACGTGCAGTACAGTGAAGCTGTGCAGGGCGGAGACAACCTGGGCAATTACACCTTGAAAAAAGGTACATCCAGTAAAACAATCAGCAGCATTGTTGATTTAGGCAATAACAAGTACAGGCTGGTTGTGGCTGATGAAATGCAGGGTGTGCATACCCTGACTATTGCCAATATCAAGGACAAATCACCGGCCGAAAACGCCATGGGAACTCAGACTTACACCTTTGATGTTGATGATAAGATTGCACCAACAGTTGTTGATCTAAGTGGAAATGATAATGACTATTTCTACTGGCAGACAACAGCTGGAACGTCTGATGAAGTTAGGATTTTCTTCAGTGAACCGATGAATGCATCAGATTTGGCCAACAAGCAGATGTATGAAAACGTTGGGAGTGGTAATGCTAATCCAACAACTGCCACGGCTTCTTCGGATGGAAAGTCGGTTTACCTGAAGTTTGCCAACGATGTAACCGGAGCTTTACGGGTTGGATCTCTGAGAGATGTCGCTGGTAATTCTCTTGGCATTTCAACAGAGCTAACAGGAGAGAATTATTCAGTTGGGCTTGATGGTTCGGTTACTGCACCGGCAAGGGCGATTACAACAACATCAATCCGCCTTTATCTGAATGAGATCATCACTGCTGAATCATACGAAGACTTTGAAATCAGCATAGATGGTGGTACTGATTGGGATGATGTATTTTTCAACGGCATTTCCAATGTAACCACCAGCGGTAAATCGGTGATCACCCTCTACTTGGCTTCTGCCGATGCAATTCCTTACAACGCAGAAAATGTTATGATTAGAACTATAGCTAGCCCCAGTTCGGAGAACCTGTTCGGGATTCCTGTTAAAATACCATCGACTGCAGTCGTTGATAAAATTCCACCGGTTCTAGTTAAGGCCGAAGTTGACAGTACAACTAAGATTACGCTTACTTTCAGCGAAGATCTTGATGCAGCTTCTTTTGCCTTGACCGGCAGAAACGGGTTCAGTGTTTCGGGAACTACCATATCAACAGCTATTCCTGGTGGAGCGGCTAACGAAGTTGAGATTACTCGGTCAAGCGGCAGCTTCTTTGTAGCTGGGTCAAGTACAGTTAGCTACAGTGCTTCAACTGGAGAGGTAACAGATGAAAATGATAATGCTCTGGCAACATTCAGCAACAAGGCTACTGAATAGAGATAGCGTTTCAGTATGTGGTTAAATCAGTTAAACATATCGCCCTGGAAGTAAACACGTTGAGAAGTAAGTTAACAAGCTAAGCAATAAAACGGCGGTGGTAGAACTGCCACCGCCGTTTTCTCCCATAAATTCAGGGCAAAAACAGCCGTTTTAAGAGCGGCCTGGTTTACTATTCCATTTTATGCTTGGCCGAAAGGTGTTATACATGTTACTTTCTTACAAAAACCAAAATTGGGAAAAACAATAGCAGGCATCTGTTTATGCTTGTTATTTTTTTATAGACATCTTACCTTAACACAGTTAAATATATCGCCCGGAGAAGCACGCGCCCAAGCGCGTGCTTCTTCCATCTGCAGAAAAAAGCCTGTCACGGTTTTATAAGCAGGGTTGGCCTTTAAATGAGAAGCCTGGGAGGCAGGGTTGAGAGGGGTATAGAGAGAATATATCAGGCAGGCTGTAAATGTATGTGGAAAGGAGGGGGAAGTGATGGCTGAACAGGTTAAATGTTCCTTTTGTTCCGAACCTCTGGGGGAAGATGATCATAGCTGCCCTCACTGTGGCACCGAACTGAACCCGGGTTCACCGGGCGGGGCAGATGGTGATAATACGCTTGAAGATGAATTTGCCGAACTCGATTACCGGCCTCAATCGAAAAAGAAACTGGTTCTGCCCCTCCTGTTGATAGTATTTGTTGCAGTTGCGGTTATCGGCGCCCTGGTATTTTTACTGGGCGATACTCCTGGTGATCCTGCAGAAGGGCCTTATATTTCATTACCTGAAAACGATTCCGGGGAGCCCCGGCCTGCAGAGGAGGCAGAAGAGGAACCGGAGCCTGTTGAAGAAGATGAGGCAGGGGCTGAACCTGAGCCTGAACCGCCGGCGCCCCCCGATTATGACATGCTGGAGCCTGACCTGCACAACTGGTTAATCGAAAGAACAGGCGACGGAAATGTTATTCTGCTGCAGCAGGAGGACCTTGCCGATACGGAGCGCTTTTTCGAGCGCTATGATATAGTTGAAGATAATATTATTGTTTACCAGGTCAGTGAACAGGATGAACAATTTGTAACAGTATATTTTGGCCTGCCTTACAGTGAGTGGTCAACCAGGGCGGTTTTTACCTGGAGAGATGAAGGGTGGAAACTGCTGCGGGAAGAACCTTTCAGGCCTGGTCGCTAAACCGGGTGCTTAACCCGTCTCACCTGTAGTAATAAAATTCCTTTAACAGCGTTTTATGCGGTATTGTGTACCGAATAAGATACATAAACTGCCCTATTCTTTCCCGGATGAACCTCTTCTGCCCCACTATTCCTGTTTAAGAGATTCAGAACAGGCACATATCCCGCTGTCTTTACCCCAATTAGCTCCTTTAACAAGAGCTGGCACAGAAATTGCTTTTATTAATAGTAGGTAAAATGAAATAAAGGCCGGCTGCAGCAGGTTGGTCGAGGTTGCTCCGGTTTGGCAGAAGGGTTCATTGTTATGTAAATATTTCCGACGGGTTCTGGCGGCACTGGAAGAAGAACAACTGGAAGCACAGCAGGAAGGAAAGATTAGAACACTTGTAGAAATAGTTTACCTGGTCACTTTTACCGTAATTATTTTGTCAAAAATGGATTATGCCCGTCGGTAATATTTTTTGAAGTGAGGCCGGTTTATCCGTTTGATTACCTCAGGGAAAAACCCGCTTTATGATTAGGTTATTATATTTTTATAAGATTAAAGGAGGAGATTGAAAGTGAGCACAACCTACAAGGTAGGTATAGTGGGAGCCGGAAATATGGGTAGTGGTATCGCCCAGAAGATGGCTCAGGAGAAATTAGATGTGGTAATGGTAGATACCAAGCAAGAATTTGTTGAGCGCGGTATGAATATTATTCGGCAGACCCTGCAGGAAGCTGTGGAACGTAAAATATTTACTCCGGAGCAGGTAGATGAAATTGTCGGCCGTGTCAAGGGCACAACAGACCTGAACGAGCTGAAAGATGCCGACATGGTTGTCGAGGCTATTTTTGAGGATGTCCAGGTGAAAGGTGAACTGTTTGCCAAGCTGGATAAAATTTGCGAAACGAAGACTATCTTTTCAACCAACACCTCCAGTTTTTATGTGGCCAGCATTGCCAAATATACTGAGCGTCCCGACCGTTTTGTTGGTACCCACTACTTTTTCCATCCGGCCAAGAACCGCCTGGTAGAGGTTATCTCGCATGAAGGAACCAGTGAAGAAACGGTTGAGAAGGTATTGCAAATAGCCAACATGCACGGGAAAACCCCGATTGTTGTTAAGGATTCGCCCGGTTTTGCTGTTAACCGTATTTTTATTCCCTGGTATGTTGAAGCAATCCGCATTATTGAGGAAGGCAAGGCAAATGTGGCAACCGTTAACGAGGCGACAAAGCACGCTTTTGGTATTGGCCTCGGTCTCTTTGACCTGTGGAATATGTCTGGCGGAACTGTAATTGGGCTGCACGCATCGAAGAGCCTCGGTGAAGAACTGGGCAGCTTCTATGCTCCTCCCGAGCTGCTGCGTCACCAGGTTGAAGACCTTAATTCCGATTTTGCTATTGAAGGTGAAGTGGATAAGAGCATGTTCGACTACATCGGACAACGCCTTTATGCAGTAGGTATTGGCGTGGCCTGCGCCCAGGTTGACGAGGGTGTTGCCTCTATCGAGGATGTTGACCGTGGAATTAAGATTGGTTTGGCCTGGCGCCAGGGTCCTTTTGAGCTGGCTAACAGTATGGGTATTGATAAGGCATACCAGCTTGTTAAGGAACTGACCGAGCGCAGCGATTTCAAAATGCCCAAACTGCTTGAAGAACAGTATAAGAAGGGTGTTCCGTTTGAATTTAATTATGTCGATTTAGAGGTTAAAGGCGATATTGCCTATATTACTGTTAACCGCCCGGAAGCAATGAATGCCCTGAACCCGGTGGTTATGAAACAGCTTTCTGAAAAATTCGCAGAAGCTGAGAAGAACAGCGCTGTGAAGGCCATTGCCATTAAGGGTAAAGGCAAGGCCTTTATTGCCGGCGCCGACATCAAGTTCTTTGTTGACAATATTAAAAATAACAATGTGGATAAAACCTATGAATTCACCAAGTTTGGCCAGGAACTGCTGCTTAAAATAGAGCGGTCTTCCAAGCTGACCATTGCCGTGGTTGACGGGCTTTCTCTTGGTGGGGGCAGTGAAGTGGCGCTGGCTTGCCAGGCTATTGTGGCAACCCCGCAGGGTTCTTTCGGTTTCCCCGAAACCAATATCGGTATTTTCCCCGGTCTTGGCGGAATGTTCCGTATTGAGCGGCACCTGGGTGTGGAACTGGCAAAATACTATGTATTTATCGGCGAGGGAATCAGTGCCGGGCAGGCATATGAACTGGGTATAGTAACCAAGCTGGTAGATCGGGCTGAAGTTGACCAGGCAATTAAAGACCTGGCAGCCAAGGGCAAATTCGATAAATATGCTGCCCGTGAAATTCCGGCGGCATATAAGGCTAAAAAAGAACTGATGGCCGGCGACAATGCAGAGAAGCTGCTGCGTGGAGAAAAACCTGCCGGTGTGGATGACGAGCTGGCGGAAAAAACCTTGAAGAGGCTTTCCAGGAAGGCTCCGATTGCCCTTAAAATGGCAAACGAGATGATTGAGGCCCAGTCCGGGGTTTCAGAAGAAGAAGCAATTAAATTAGAATTGGACCGCCTGCACGAGATTTTTGCAACCAAGGATGCCCTGGCCGGTCTGCAGTCTCCGGGTCGCCCGCCGCAGTATAAAGGTGAATAATATAAAATAAAATGAGCTAAACCCCCGGAGCTTTTCCGGGGGAAAGCTTTCTGAGGAAGGAGTAAATCAATGTTTAAAAAAGCTTATATTCCATACGGGGGATATTACAGCACCCCCTTCAGCAAGTGGCAGGGCAGCCTGCAGAATGATAATGCAATTGAACTGGGGGCAAAAACCAGTAAGCGCTGGTTTGAGCAAAAGGGTTTAAACCCCGCGGAAGAACTTGAATACCTATACCTGGGAATAACCGTGGGACAGCACCGTGTATTTTTTGGGGCAACCTGGCCGGCAGTGCTGCTTGGCGCACCCGATATACCCGGAATGACAATTATGCAGGCCTGCTCAACCTCTACAACTTCTGTTTACAATGCGGCAAGCTCGGTTGAAAACGGTAATGTTAATACAGCTTACTGCCTCATGGTTGACCGCTGCTCTAACGGACCGCATACAATCTGGCCGAACCCTCTTGGGCCCGGCGGAGAAGTAATTTCTGAAAACTGGAACATGGATAATATGCAGGGTGACCCTGCTACCGGTTTAGGCATGATTAATACAGCTGAAAACGTGGCTAAAGAGAACGGGTTTACCCGGGAAGAAGCCGATGAGCTTGTTTACGTGCGCTACATGCAGTATGAAGAAGCTCTGGCCAATGATCGCGCTTTCCAGAAACGCTACATGTTTCCTGTAGAAGGAACCAAGTCCCGTAAAGAAAAAGTTCTGCTTGAAGAAGATGAAGGCCTGGTTAAAACTTCTAAGGAAAAACTGGCTAAACTACGTCCGGTGCTTGAAGGGGGCATTCATACTTTTGGGGCACAGACCCACCCTGCTGATGGTAACTGTGGCCTGATTGTTACTACAAAAGAAAATGCTGAGCGGTTAAGCACTGATCCTAAAATACCCGTTCAGGTTATTTCGTACGGTTATGCCAGGACCAAGAAAGCGCATATGCCCATGGCTCCTGTTCCGGCTTCAAAACTGGCCCTGGAAAGAGCCGGTTTAAAAGCAGCAGATATGGTTGCCGTTAAAAACCACAACCCCTTTATTGCCAACGACCTTTACCTGGCAAAGGGGCTCGGCCTTGACGCTACCAAGTTCAATAACTACGGCTGCTCAATGGTATTCGGCCACCCGCAGGCTCCGACGGTCGGCCGCCTGTTGATTGAAGGTATAGAAGAAGCGGCTATCAAGGGCGGTGGTTACGTGCTGGCAACAGGCTGCGCTGCCGGCGATACTGGTGCTGCCATTATTGTAAAGGTTGGCTAATGTAAAAAATAAGCTGGGCGGCCCGGTACTGTTAACCGGGCTACTCAGTTTTATTTGCACAGGGGAGGTATAGACGCCAGATGGAACCGGAAAGTATCAGTAATGAAGAAAATAAGTATACAATCCTTGAAGCTATGATGGAACTGGCTCCCTACATCCAATCACTATTCCCACTTGAATGCACTATTGCTGTTACAGACACAGAAAAATTTCTCTTCTGCCTAAATTCAAAAGACCTGGTTTTAGATAATACCGGCCAGGCTATTCCCGAAAAAAGTGGTATTCGAAGGGCCATCCAGACAGGTTCGGTGCAAAACACCGTTCTACCGACCGAAGTATATGGGGTTCCTTTCCGTTCTGTGGTTGTGCCGGTTAAGAATAACCAGGGGATGATTGTTGGCTGCCTGGCTTTCGGAACCAGCCTGCAGAACCAGGAAACATTAGAAGAAGTAGTTCATACATTTGCCAATACCAGTGAAGAGGTGCTTGCCTCAACAGAAGAAATTGCTGCCTCGGCCCAGGAACTTGCCGAGCACATGAATGAGATAGATGTTCTCAGTAAGGATATGGAAGGAATGGTTGGCGAAACAGACGAATTGCTGAATATGATTAAAAAAGTTGCCGGAAATGCCAATCTTCTCGGTCTTAATGCTTCAATTGAGGCAGCCAGGGCTGGAAACGCGGGCAGCGGTTTCAGCGTGGTGGCAACGGAAATCAGGAAAATGGCTGACAACAGTGCTACTTCCGCCGAAGATATTAAAGCGCTTATCGACAACATGAAAAACAAGATGGATAACATTATCGAAAGAGTTCCGGCAGTGCTCGATAATTCCCAGCAGCAGGCGGCGGCAATTGAAGAAATTGCTTCTTCAATACAGCACCTGCACAAGTATATCGACGATATTGAAGCAATAGCAAAGAAAATATAAAAAATAAGACAGGGGACGGTTCTCTGTCTTATTTCTTATGCTCACTTTTTACCGTTTTTGGTATTAACTAAGTCGGTAAAATCTAACGATAAAACGGCTGTTACAATAGCAAAATAAAACGTGACGGAGATTGATCTGCCGTCACGTTATTTTTTTCTGGTGCGCCTGGGAGGATTTGAACCCCCGGCTAACGGATTAGAAGTCCGCTGCTCTATCCCCTGAGCTACAGGCGCGCATTGCTATTTTACCCTGCCTGCCGGAAAAAATCAAGGTGTCCCAAATAAGACAGGGGACGGTTCTCTGTCTTATTTGTTATTTTATAATTTTAGGATGAAGCTAGGCTGCTCTGCTGAATAACTTAAGATGGAACTTTAGAATATATATATGCCGTCGGCATCAAAAAGTATAATTGAATGAAAAGGTTTATACACGTCGGATAAGACAGAGAACCGTCCCCTGTCTTATCTTCTGCCTTGTTGCTTTTTTGACTTTGTTTGCATTTGGGTTTATATTGATTTTAATACCCATTGCTAATATTATAATGCTATTGCTGCTTGAGGAAAGTGAGGCTGGATAATGGATCGGAAAAGCGGTGGCGGGTCCAGGAAAAAGAGGGTGACCGGTAGCGCATCCGGGGGCGGTGTTTTTAAACGTGGATCCGGAGTGACGCCAAAGGGAGGCAAACCGGTCGGTAGTGCCTCCGGCTATTCAGATCGTAAGCAGGGCAGCAGCAGCCCGCTTGGCACTCCTCCATCTTCAACTTCAGGGGGAAGTTTCGGCGGTCAGCGCCCACCTTCAGGGTCGGGCCCGGGCTTTAATTTCCCTGCTTCACGAAGGAGCGGGGGTAGTGGTTGCGGACTATCTCTGGGCAAGTTGCTGGTGCTGGCTATTATAATTATTGTTGGCTACTTGCTGTTAAGAAGCTGCAGCGGAATTGTTTCCGATCCTGCTGAAAGCCTGTATCCGGGAGGTTCCAACTCAAACGAACTGGTATCGCCTGCTGTTTCAGGCGACCCGGCTAATAACCAAATCAGCCCAATGACAGGTATTACCGGACCGCGAACAAGGCGAACGGAAATTCTCGGTAATGGCCGTGATGTTTTTACAATTATGATTTACATGTGTGGTACAGATTTGGAAAGTAATTACGGGATGGCAACAGCAGATCTGAACGAAATGCTGCATGCCAACATCAGTGATAAAGTTAATATTATTGTGGAAACGGGTGGTACGAGCAGGTGGCGTAACAGCATTATCAAGAACAATACCAACCAGCGCTACCAGGTTACCGGGTCTGGATTAAAGCCGCTTGAAGAAAACCTGGGCAAAAGGCCGATGACTGATCCGGCGACCCTGCAGGACTTTGTCGAATATAGTGCAGCCAACTTTCCGGCGAACCGTTACGCCCTGATTTTCTGGGATCATGGTGGTGGTTCGCTGAGTGGGTATGGATATGATCAACTTTACCCTAACAGTGGTTCGATGACCATTAACCAGATTCACGCAGCCCTCGAGGGAGCGAGCGTCAAGTTTGATTTTATCGGCTTTGATGCCTGCCTGATGGCTACCCTGGAAACAGCTTACATGCTCAATTATCATGCTGACTACATGATCGCCTCGGAAGAAACTGAGCCGGGGATTGGCTGGTATTACACAAACTGGTTGTCGGCGCTTTCTGCCAACACCTCCATGGGTACGGCCGAGATAGGCAGGATGATCATTGACGATTTTGTGGAAAAGTGCGGGCAGGAAGTGCCGCGGGATGTAACTACCTTATCGTTGATTGACCTGGTTGTTTTGAACAACGAGGTAGATGAAGCTTTCAAGCAGTTTGCCAAATCGGCTGACCTCCAGCTTGATGATGATTACCGGGTAATATCCAATGCCCGTGGTAATTCGAGAGAGTTTAATCGCTCCAGGCTGGACCAGGTGGACCTGATCGATTTAGCCCGAAAAATAGATTCTCCCGAGTCCAGGGAACTGGTTAGTGCCCTGCAAAATTCAATCCTTTATAACCGGACTTCGAACAACATTTCCAATGCACACGGGGTATCGATTTATTTTCCCTATGACCAGCTGAAGAATGTTGCTTCAATGCTCTCTATCTATGACAATATCGGGATGACCGAGGAATATACCGGTCTGATTAGGAAGTTTGCTAATTTGGTTGTTGGCGGCCAGATCACAACCAGCGGCAGCGGTAACGCCTTCGGCTCACTGCTCGGTTCGATAGGCAGTTCTACCCAGGGCAGCTCATCTGACCTTTGGGCCCTGGCCTGGAATACTTTTTTCTCCAACCCCGATTTTAGTAATTTTACAGGGGCTTTAACCGGAACCGCAGATTCGTGGGTTGACCCGAACCTGATTCAATCAGGAGCAGATTATTATAAAGACAACTACCTTGATGCAAACAGCCTTATTCTAACCCGCAAAGGGCAAAACCAGGTTCTTCAGCTAACGGATGAACAGTGGGACCTGGTTCAAAAAGTAGAGCTGAATGTTTTCTTTGATGATGGCACGGGATATATTGACCTGGGTCTCGACAACGTTTATGAATTTGATGAAGATGGTGACCTGTTGATTGTTTTTGACCGGACCTGGTTAGCCCTTGACAATCATGTTGTAGCCTACTATGTTGAAAGTATCGAGGATACAGGCTCAACCTGGGCGATAAACGGCCGCATTCCGGCCATGCTGAATGATCAGCTGGTTGATATAATCGTTCGCTTTAATAATGATTATCCCTACGGTGTTGTTGCCGGTGCCAGGATTGATTACGAGGGGTTAACCAATACAGCAGCCAAGGGGTTGATTGAGATCAACCGGGGCGATGTAATCGACTTTCTCTGCGATTTCTACACCTACGATGAAGATTACGACAACAGCTATTACCTGGGGGAACAGATGATAGTAGAAGGTGATTTGGAAGTAAGCAATGTCTTTATCGGCGACGCCAGGTGCCTGGTGACGTATAAACTGACCGATATTTACAATAACACCTATTGGACCCCGGCAGTAATCTACTAAACAAATATAAGACAGGGGACGGTTCTCTGTCTTATTCTTGTTAACAGTTGAAAGCCGGGCAGAGCTTGTCCGGCTGAAGATGCTTGAAATGGATATCAACAAAATAAATTGCTGCCAGGTAGAAAAAATTTGATTAAGAAAATTTTTATTTACCGCTCGGATAAGACAGAGAACCGTCCCCTGTCTTATTTGTTTAGAATGTGTCAATGAGGCCGAGCGCAAATTGCATTAAAAGGGTAACGTCAACCACGTTAATTTCTCCGTCTCCATTAACATCTGCCATCGCAGCCTGTTCTTCGGCCAGTTCATCAATCATTAAAACGTGCTGCATGGCAATAACCACGTCCTGCACGTTGATAATTCCGTCATCATTAATATCGCCGATCTTGTAAATTGAAGGATCATCAATTCTGCCGGACTCAGTTTTAACCGTTACTTCGCAGAACGCGCTGGAGCTGCCGTCTGCTGTTTCAACCCTTACCGATGCCCTGCCTCCCGCGATGGCGGTAACCATGCCGTTGGCATCGACCCTGGCAATGCTTTCGTTGCTACTTGACCAGCTCAGCTCAACACTGTTGCTTGTTGCAGGGTTTGTAGTAACAAGCAGGGCTTCTTTATCACCAATCTCAAGGGTTATAGAGTTTTTATTCAGGATCAGCAGGACGGACGGCTCTGGTGGAGCATCGGGTTCCCATTGAAGCCATTTTTCAATTGTTTCCCTGTTCAGATCATTCAGGTGGGGGCCACCACTGAAGTTGCCCGGCGAAGCGAATGAGTGAACGGCAACAACCCGGTAACTGTCGGACTGGCTGTTATAGGAAAGAACAGGGCTGCCGCTGCTTCCGCCACTGGTGTAGGCGTCATAAAAAAGGCAGTGACTGTCCTGGTTGAGCAGTGTTCCTTCGGCTCGCCACATGCCCATAGTATTTGCATCTTTAACAACCCCTGGGTAACCGGTAACAATTACAGAAGTGGGAGTGAAATTGAATTCAAGCGGAACAAAGGTGTCGATGCCACTGAATGGTTCTTCAAAAAATAAGGCGGCATAATCATACTTAATCGACTGGTCCCGGGCGTTATTGTTTTCATGAATAATATAGTTTTGGTTGGTTTCGGCCAGGACCGGTTTTTTTGTGCCGTAAGGTGTTACAAAATTGGGCCATACTGTTTCATACTGACCCGGAGAAAAAGTAATTTCACTGAACCAGCCTCCGAGATCTGCTGAATAAATATTGTGAGCGTTGGTCAGGGCCACGTAGGGGCTGACTAAAAATCCGCTTCCCCGCATGTAATCGTTGTCGAAATCAATGGTTAGAAAGCCGCTATTGAATAAGGGGTAAGAGGAGGCCCTGGTGCCGCTGACAGCGGTGCGGTTATCAACCATACCCTGCAATACTAATTTGCTGTTTGGGAAGTCAATTGAAATATCATTCGTCTTCAATTCCGGTGTAGTCAAAGAATAAGCTGAGGATGATGAGGTGAGTTTGCCCCTGTACTCTTCAGTCCACCTGCGCGAAGCACTATAGAGGGAAGCAGTTTCGGCCGCGGTTAAAAACCCTGTTTGCGGCCTGAGCATGTAAACGCTTGTTGAGCCATTACTGTTTTCATATTCCAGCCACTTGTGGAAGCAGCCATCTATTACCTGTATGACAAGGCTGTAATCACTGACATCACCGCCAACGGCAGACTCTTCAAAATCCTGAAAACTGCCTTCTCCGTAATTGGCAGGTGCGGGCAGGACCAGGAGAATGCACAGTAATAAAGAAAACAAGAGAAGCCTTGGAAAGCGGTGGAAGAAAGTAAAAGGCACGATATTACCACCTTATCTTTTGGGAAATATATTAGATAGAGGAATTATAGCAAAATTCTTACATGACAGTCAAGTTATTCTTATCACCATCCTTCTTTATGTGTTATAATGCACAATAAATATTTCGAAGAAAGGGAGGAGGCATTATGTCTCTTGAAAAGCAGCGCCTGGCCTGGGTTATCCTTTTTGTAATACTGGTTCTTGCTGCATTTATTATTCCTTTTACCCCTCTGCTTAGTGGGGTAACCAGGGTTTACGGCGCATTCCTGTTCTGGAGTTTATTTGCCATTGTCGTTATCGTATGTATCGGTTTTATAACAGCCAGATGGGGGGAGAACGATGAAGGCTAGCATAATTTACCTATGCCTCTTTCTTTACTTTATCATTGGCAGCTTAATAGCCCGCCGGGCTGGTGGAAAAGCCACGGGTGATATCAATGATTTTTTCCTGGCCGGCCGTTCGCTCGGGGGCATTGTCTCCGCCCTCACTTATTCCGCCACTACGTACAGCGCCTTCATGCTGGTTGGCCTGGCCGGTTTTACCTACATCGGCGGGGTCGGTGCACTCGGTTTTGAGCTTATTTATCTCTCCGGCCTGGTCCTGGTTGCCTTTTTCGGTCCCCGTTTCTGGCTCGTAGGCCGCAAGTATAACTACCTTACCCCTACCGAGATGCTCGGTGATCGCTACCAGAGTAAAGCCGTGGCTGTTGTTTCGGCGGTAGCTGCAGTAATCTTTTTAATTCCTTACAGCGCCGTCCAGTTAATTGGAATCGGGGCTTTACTGGAAGGGATATCCGGCGGAGCGATTCCTTACCTGGTTGGGGTAGGTATTGCTGCTTTTATAGCGGTTTACTGGACCTGGACCGGCGGCTTGAAAGCAGTAGCCTGGACCGATTCGCTGCAGGCTGCCGTTATGCTTACTGTGGCTATTTTATCTGTTATTTTTATTGCTTACCGCGGTTTTGGCGGTTTTGGCGGTATGTTTAGCCAGCTGGAAACCCAGTATCCGTCCTGGCTTGCCGTTCCGGGCCCCGGATTTTTTAATATTAATACCTTTGTCGGGCTGACCCTGCCCTGGTTTTTCTTTTCTCTTTCAAATCCCCAGGTGAGCCAGCGACTCTTTGTTCCCCGCTCACTCGGCCAGATGCGAATCATGGTCATGGGGTTCCTTGTTTTTGGGTTTATATATACCCTTGTTTCAATTTTATGGGGTTTTTCAGCCCGCCTGCTTTTACCGGACCTTGCCATTGCTGATAATGCCACACCTTTGTTGCTCGGGCTCGATGTTGTTCCCTCTGTGCTGGCCCTGCTGGTTATGCTCGGGATCAGTGCAGCCGCAGTATCAACTGTTAATTCAATTATTCTTACCCTTTCATCAATGGTCTGCCGTGATGTCTTTAAAAATGTATCAAAGGAAAACTATGAGAGTAAAGAGCTGCTTATCGGAAAAATCTTTGTTCCCCTTTTTACTGTGGTAATTGTTGCTTTTGCCACACTGCGGCTTGACCTGATTGCTTCGCTTTCTGTTGCATCGTCAGCCGGTTTATTGGTGATGGTGCCAGCCCTGATCGGGGCTTTTTTCTGGAAAAGAGGTACTGCAGCAGCAGTTTTATCCAGTGTTATTGTCGGTGGTTTGGTTGCTACAATACTGCAATACGGCGGGTTTAGGCCGCTTGGCTACTGGCCCGGGGTTTGGAGTGGCCTGGTAGCGGTTGTGCTCTTTATTGTTGTCAGCCTGTTAACCAGGCCTCCTGCAGGCAAGGCAGATGAGTTTATCGGTTACCTTAAAGATGAGCTCGGAAGAAGAAAGGTTGTTTGATGTTTTCCAAGTGATGAGAGCGAGGGGTGGATAATCCGGATGGAGATACCAGCTGAAACCACCTCAGCAAAAGTGAAAAAACTGAAGAATATTTTGTTGGAGCTGCGCAAAACTGCCGTTGCTTTTTCCGGCGGGGTTGACAGCGCTTATCTCCTTTACATGGCTCTGAAAGTACTGGGCAGGGAGAATGTTCTGGCCCTGACTGTGCACTCTGAACTGCATCCGCAATGTGATACCGACTATGCAGAAAAGGTGGCCAGGTCGCTTGGAGCCGCTCACCGGATTGTTACTATTGATCTACTGGCTGATCCTGCAATTAAAGATAATTTGCCTGAGCGCTGTTATAATTGTAAAAAAAACATCTATTGCAGGCTTTCTGCCTTTGCTTCGGCGAAAGGTTATTTGAATGTTATTGATGGCTCAAACCATAACGATGGTTTGGAACATCGTCCGGGGATGCGTGCCCTCGCTGAAATGGCTGTGCGCTCTCCCCTGCTAGAAGCAGGGTTAAATAAGAGTGAGATTCGCCAGCTGGCCCGCCGGGCCGGAATTCAATCCTGGAACAGACCATCAATGCCCTGCCTGGCAACCAGGTTTCCCTATGGAGAGCCTATCAGTATCAGGAATTTGAAAAAAGTAAGTGAAGCGGAAGATACCCTGCGTTCACTAATCGGTGTTCAGGGAAGTATAAGGGTGCGCCTGCACGGCGGTAACCTGGCCCGGATTGAAGCAGAACCAGGCCAGTGGCCCTTGATTGTGGATAAAGCAGGTGAGCTGGTAGAAAATTTACGAAAGAAAGGCATTGTATATGTAGCGCTTGATCTGGAAGGATTTCGTTCGGGCAGTATGGATAAATAAAAAAAGGGGCTGACCCTGAACGGTCATGCCCCTGTTTTTCTTCACTCTTTTGAGACCTTAATCTATTTCCCACCAGCCTTCATCCTGGTCCTTTTCCACAACTCCGTCAATATCCATCTGCACTTCATGTTTGAAGCCACTACCGGACGAAGAACCCTGGTTGTTACCGTTGCTTTCGTCACTCTCTTCTTCATCTTCATCTATCGCTTCATCGTCTTCATCTGCGTTAACAGTATCGGTTTCTGCCAGATCTTCCTGCAGTTCATTGGCAAACTCTTCTTCCACGTCGGCACTGCTGCAGGAGACCGGTAACAATAAGCTGACGATAGCTAACGCTATGACTATGAAGCGTGGATTAAAAAACAATCGCTTCACCTCCACTGCTTAATCGCTGCCCATATCCCACCAGGTGCTGCTGCTTTGACTGCCGCTTCCGCTTGTTGTGCTTTCAGTAACCTTCATCGAACCATCTACCGTTACATCGGTAGAAATTCCGCCTGCTGAGCTGGAATGGGTTGTGGTGGTTCCACCACTTGCTTCCTGGCTGCTATCGCTGGTGGCTGTTTCCCCGGTTTCTGCAGAAGAACTAGTTGATGTTTGACTGGATATTTTAATTGAGTGCAGCCCGTTTTCCTGGTCAGCCAGAAAATCAAGACCCTGGGAGTAAAGGGTGACGCTCTCCCACTTGAGGCTTCCGGGAAGACGATCGTTTTTTCCCTCAGGTACTACTACATCGGTTTCCCCGGATGCGGCTTCCACAGGGCCTTCCACAGCTTGTTCCTGTGCAGGCTGTTGATTGTCGGCGGCGTTGTTTAAGCAGCCTGTCATGGCCATAATAAGGGTGATTATTAATAAAAAATACAGAGAATGCTTTAAATATCTCACTTTAATATCCCCCTTGATTGATCAGCTTTTACTAAAGCTAATTATATCACAATTGCAATCACTCAACGATTTATTTTTGCACGCCATTCCCGGAGCCGTAATATTTGGAATATTTGTGGTATAATAATTAGCGAAAAGAATTGTAAATATTTACAATTAATATACGAGTTTTAATTTCCGACAGTCGGTGCCTTGATTTTGTGTATCTGCATGTTACCCAATTTCTTTAGGTTTTACCGGCTGTTTTGTATATTAATGCGCCGTTGAAGCATTATATAACATCAATGAAGGAGGATTGAACCGGTTGGAAATATTTCAGAAAATATCACAGGCGGTGCTGGAAGGAAAAAGGGAGGAAACCCTGGCCCTGGTTGGCGATGGTATCAGGCAGGGGATAGATCCCTTTGAGCTGATCACCAGGGGTTTAACCCCGGGGCTTGATCAGGTTGGTCAAAAGTTTGAAGAAGGCGAGTATTACCTTCCCGATATGATGCTTGCAGCCGAAGCGATGAACGGGGCAATAGATTTTCTTGATCCGCATCTTACAGAAAGTAAAAGCGAGGGTCGGGAGAAAGCTGTCAGGGTGGTTATCGGCACGGTCAAGGGTGACATGCACTCTATCGGCAAAGATATTGTGATCATGATGATGAAGGCATCGGGTATGGAAATATATGACCTTGGTGTTGATGTGCCGTCAACGGAATTCATTCGTGCAGTGGAGGAAAATGATGCCCGAATAGTGGGAATTTCCGCCCTGATGACCACAACAATACAGGAACAGAAAAAAATTATAGACTTATTGGTTGAAAAGAATCTTCGCGATAAGGTAAAAGTTATTGTCGGCGGTGCTCCGCTATCGGAAGAATGGGCCAGGAAAGTCGGTGCCGACGCATATGCAGCAGATGCAATATCGGGGATAAATAAAATGAAAGAACTACTTCAACTGACCTGATCAGCGGTAGTTTGAAAGGAGATAATCAAGGGTGGCCTACGAACCGTTATCAGGAGCAGATTTACACTTGATCCATGATCAGACATTAAAGATTCTGGCCGATACCGGCGCTGTTGTAGAGGGAGAAGAGGCCCGGGAAATTTTACAGTCTGCCGGTTGTCGGGCTGAGGGGCAGAGATTACTGTTTCCCCGGGTTCTCGTAGAGAATTACCTCAGCAGCCCCCAACCTGTAACCATTTACGGGGTTGATGACAGTATTGTATTACCCCTTACAGAAGCACCCCATTCTTATGCTCATAATTTCGGCTCCGTTTCGGTTTTGCTTGATTCCCGGACCAACCAGGTCCGCGAAGCAACCAAAGATGATTTAATTAAATTTATCCAAATCAGTGATAGTTTGTCTAATCTCGATATGGTGGTGCCCAGTTTAAGGCCTACCGATCTGCCCGAGGAGATCGCCTCGCTGGCGATGACCGCCTATGCCCTGCAGTATACGGTGAAACCGGTAGATATCGGCACTGCTTCAGACCCCTGGGAAATACGTTACCTGATTCGCCTTGCCGCGGCAGTTCGCGGCAGTATGGAAAAACTGGTTGAAAAGCCGATGGGTACGTTATCAATATCACCGATCAGTCCGCTTAATTTTCCGGCTGATATTACCGGGGCAATAATTGAGAGTGCCCGCAGTGGTTTACCGGTAACCATGCTTCCCTGCCCCACCCGGGGTCTTACTTCTCCGGTTACCCTGGCTGGGGGACTGGTTCAGCAGAATGCCGAGCAACTGGCTTTTATAGTTCTGGCCCGACTGGTTAACCGGCATACTCCCCTGGTTTATACCTGCCGCCTGGCCGCTGCGAACATGCGCAGCGGGTGTGTCAGCGGCAGGGATCCGGATATCGGTTATTCCGGCGCCTGTGCTGCCCAGATAGCAAGGTCTTACGGGCTGCCTTCGGGCGTTTATGGCCTGGATACCGGTTCGGCAGTTATTGATATTCAAGCGGGTTATGAAAGAGCCCTGAACTGTCTCTTCCCCGTACTGGCCGGAGCTACTTTTGTGTCAGGTATGGGCTCGTTAAACGCCGGTTTACTGGCCAGTGCCGAACAGCTGGTCATTGATGATGAAATATATGGGATGGCTTTTCATCGGAAGCTGGGAACCGAGGTCAGCGAAGAAGCGATTGGGGCAGAGGTAATTGATGCTGTTATGAAAGGCGGCAGCTTTTTGGCCCAGGAACATACGCGCGATTACATGCGCTGTAATGAACTATACCGTGGTGGGCTGGGCAACGAAGCTCCCTATGAAGAATGGCGTGCCAGGGGCAGTCGCACTGTTCACCAGGAAGCACTGGATAAAATTGAACAGATCCTGTCAGAACATCCCGGCAGAACAGTTGCCGATTCGGTCAGCCGTGAAATTGAATTGATTTTAAAAGAGGCAAGTTCGGAAAAAACCATATAAAAAGGAGGTGTTTCTCTCTATAAGCAGTTGTAAAAGCTACTATAGCTAAAAAAAGGAGGTTTCTGACTTGCGTAAGTATAAATTGATGATCTTCCTGGCCTTCTTGCTAACAATTACCCTTGTTTTAACCGCCTGTGGGGGAAATGGTGGTGATAGTGGCGGTGACGGCAACATCCTGAGGATTGGCTACATGCGGGAGATAGAGAGCCTTAACCCGATGCTGATCTGGTCGGTCCAGGCTTACGAGGTAATGAACCTGAATTATAATTACCTGATGAGCTGGGATGAGGAGTTGAATGTTACCCCGAAATTGGCCAGCTCCTGGGAAGTAGATGACAGTGGTACTTTATGGACATTCTACCTTGAAGAAGATGTAACCTGGCATGACGGGGAACCTTTTACTGCAGAAGATGTTAAGTTTACCTTTGAATATATCCGTGATAATGAACTGGGCTATTTTTATGATTATGTGGCATCAATGGAAACAATAGAGGTTGTGAATGATTACACCCTGACAGTTAAGACAGACGAACCGATAGCCTGGATGCCCCAGATCCTGGTGCCCATATTGCCCGCGCATATCTGGTCGGAAATTGACCCGGCCGATGCCGAGGGTGAATTTGCCAACGATGACCCTGTCGGGACTGGACCGTTCCAGGTGATTGAGCATCGAAAAGGCGAATTTACGAGGATGGCAGCCAACGATAACTATTATCTCGGGCGCCCGGCAGTCGATGAGGTTATCTTCATTATTTATGCCAATACCGATATGATGGTGGAAGCGCTGAAACAGGGTGAGCTGGATGTAATAGCCGATGTTCCGGGGGCCCAGTTTAAAGCCCTGGAAGAGGTTAACGACCCGAATATAGTTACCCTGAATGCCGATTCACCATCATTCACCGAGCTTTCTTTTAATGTATGGGAAGATGAAATTTCCCAGGGCAATCCCCTCCTGCTTGACCGCAACATAAGAATTGCCATTGAGTATGCCCTGGACAGGGAAGAGATGGTGAATGTGGCCGGGATGGGCTACGGGGATCCCGGTTCAGCCCTGGTTCCACCGCTCTTTGATTTCTGGCACCTGGACCTTGGTGATGATTTCCGCGCTTATAATCCACAGACGGCAGCAGATATTCTGGATCAGGCCGGCTACCTGGCCGGAGCTGACGGGATTAGGGTTAGTCCTGACGGAGAAAGACTCTCCTTTACCATTCTAATCCGTAATGAATCACCGGACAACCAGAAAATGGGCACCATGATTAAGGATATGCTGGCCGAGGTTGGCATTGAAATAACTATATCGGTAATTGATGAAGGAACCCTGACCGACCGGATTTTCGATGGCGATTTTGACATGTTTATCTGGGGCTGGTTTGTTGATGTTGATCCTTCCTCGATTTTAAAGGTAGTGACTACCGATGAAATTCTATCCTGGAGCGATTGCTTCTACTCAAACCCTGTTTATGACGAGATGCATCTGCTGCAGCAGAGAACCATGGATCGTAATGAGCGGCAGGCGCTGATTCATGAGATGCAGCAGATTTTTTATGATGATTGTCCCTATATTATCCTGTCATACGACCCTGAACTGATGGCTTATCGCAGTGACAAGTATGAAGGATGGCTGCGTAATCCGGAAACGGGTCCGGTTATCTTTACCAACGTGGTAGATACTTATGAGCAGCTTCGCCCAATAGGGGAGTAAGTAAAGGAACCGGCTCGTGCCCTGTGGCAGGGGCCGGTTCTATCATTAGACGGGATTATGGTATAAAAACCCCCGGCTGCGGCAACTAAAAAAAATCTGGACATGATTATACATTAATAACTCCCGGGAGGGGATCAGGCGTTGAACATGCGTGGTTATCTGGGACGTAAATTCGTTCAGGCGTTGATCACAATTTTCATCGTGATCTGCATGAACTTTTTTTTATTCCGTATTATGCCCGGGGACCCGATCAGGGTTTTAATCCGTAACCCGAAAATATCGGGTGAGGCCCTGGAAAGGGTGAGGGAGCAGTTTGGTTTAAACGAAAGCCTTTTACACCAGTTTTTTATTTACCTGAAAGACTTATTTTCCGCCAACCTGGGCACATCATTTAACTACCGGCAGCCCGTTCTCGACATTGTTGTCGAGCGCATTCCGGCTACAGTTATGCTTGTCGGCACGGCAACAATATTATCGATCCTGATCGGCGTTGTTTTGGGGGTGATTTTTGCCTGGAAACGGGGAACCCGCCTTGATGTTATCGGCCTGAGCGTTTCGCTGATTCTTTATTCAATGCCTACTTTTTGGGTTGCGATTATCATGGTAATGCTTTTCGCTGTTTACTGGCAAATATTTCCTCTCGGCGGGATGGGTATGCCGGGTGTTCAGTACGCCTCGGCCTGGGCCGAGATGATTTCGCAGCTGCGCCATATGATTTTGCCAACGGTAACTTTTGCCCTTATTTTAGTTGGCGAGTATGTTTTAATCATGCGCAGTTCCCTGCTGGAGGTAATGCGCGAAGATTATATGCTCACAGCAAGGGCCAAGGGTGTCAGCAGCACCAACCTGCTGCGCAGGCATGCCCTGCCCAATGCTATGCTTCCCGTAGTGACGCTGATTGCAATTAACCTTGGTTTTATCGTGGGAGGGGCTATTCAAATCGAAACTGTTTTTTCCTGGCCCGGCCTGGGGCGCCTGATGTACACAGCCCTCACCAATCGCGATTACCCTGTACTGCAGGGGCTATTTTTGCTGGTTACCATTGCAGTTGTTGGCGCCAATTTCTGTGCCGATATTATTTACCGTTACCTCGACCCCCGGGTCAAGTCCTGAGGAGGTGTTCGCATGAATTCAGCCCTGGTTAAGCAAGAAACCGTTACTCTTTGGAAGAAAAATTTTTCATCTTTCTGGTCAATATTCCGTGAGAACACCATGGGCCTGATCGGCCTGATTATCCTGGCCATATTTGCCCTGATGGCCATTCTGGGTCCCTACCTGGTAGATATATCAATTCTGACCGTAGACGGGGTAACCCAGGTAATGCATCCTCCTACAGCGGGGTATGTACTCGGTACCGATGATCTCGGCAAGGATATCCTGGCCAGTGTTATTATCGGTTCACGGGTATCTCTTTTAGTTGGTCTGGCGGCAACGGTTATCTCCATGGTTATTGGAACCCTGGTTGGTATAGTATCGGGGTTTTACGGCCGCGCTGTTGATACTATTCTGATGCGGATAACCGATGTATTCCTGGTAATCCCCTGGTTGCCCCTGATGCTGGTTATGGCTGCCCTGTTGGGTCCGAGCCTGGGTAATATAATTTTTGTGATCGGCATTACCAGCTGGGCCGGAACGGCAAGAATAATTCGTTCACAAACCCTGAGTATTAAAGAACGGCCTTATGTTGAAAGGGCGCGGGCGATAGGTAGTGGTGACGGGCATATAATGCTGCACCACATCCTGCCCAATGTTTTCCCCCTGATCTTTGCCAATACTGTTCTTGTTGCAGCGGTGGCAATATTGTCAGAAACAACGCTCAGCTTTCTCGGCATGGGTGATCCAACCCAGGTAACCTGGGGCATGATGCTTCACTTTGCCTTTTCCATGGGCGCGGTATCTTTCGGGGCCTGGTGGTGGCTGCTGCCGCCCGGTATTTGTGTCGTCCTGGTTGTGCTTGGTTTTACCTTCATCGGTTACGCCCTTGATGAAGTTCTAAATCCAAAGTTGAGGAGGCGTGATCAGTGAAGCTGCTTGAAGTTGATAATCTTACAACATATTATAAGCTAAAAGAAGGTTATGTACGAGCCTGTGAAAACATATCGCTCCAGCTGGACAGGGGGGAAGCGGTGGGGCTGGTCGGTGAATCAGCCTCGGGTAAAACCACAGCGGCCCTGTCACTGGTGAAGCTGCTGCCAGAAAACGCCATTATAAAAGCGGGGCGGATTATGATTGACGGCCATGATATCAGCGGGGCCGGGGAAGAGGAACTTCGCAAAATTCGCTGGAAAGAAATTTCTATAATATTCCAGGGGGCAATGAACGCCCTTAACCCGGTTAGGCGTGTTGGTGAGCAGATAGTTGAAGCTTTGAAAATACATGAAAAAATTAGCGATAAGGAAGCTATCAGACGAACCGCCGAGCTTTTTGACCAGGTAGAGATTGATCCCGACAGGGTCAGGGAATATCCCCATGAATTCAGCGGGGGAATGCGCCAGCGGGTGATGATTGCCATGGCCATAGCCTGTAACCCGAAAATTGTTATCGGTGATGAACCTACCACGGCACTTGATGTGATGGTCCAGGCCCAGGTGCTGCAGCTTCTTGAAAACCTGCGCCGGGAAAGACAGATGGGTTTGATACTGATTACACATGATCTGTCTGTGGTAGGTGAAACGTGCGACCGGGTAGCGGTTATGTATGCCGGGCAGATTGTCGAAGATGGTCCTACTGAAAAAGTATTCAGTGATCCGGCACATCCATATACGCGAGCCCTGATTGCTGCCTTCCCCAATATTGAAGGAGAAAGAAACCTTGCTTCGTCTATACCGGGCAACCCTCCGAACCTGCTTTATCCTCCGGGAGGGTGCCGTTTTCATCAACGCTGTAGCGAAGCAAAAGCCGGTTGCAGGGATATTGAACCTGCGATAACCGAACTGGCCCCCGGTCATCGTGCTTGCTGCCACTTGCTCCAGGGGAGGGTAAAGGTATGAAACCTGTTGCACAGAATATCAATAATTCTGCCCTGCTCACTGTTTCCGGCCTGGAAGTGCATTTTACCGCCCGGTCGGGTTTTCTAACTTCCCTGCTCAGCCGGGAGACAATCCGGGTGAGGGCTGTCGACGGGCTCGATTTCAACCTGGCCCGCGGCGAAATACTCTGCCTGGCTGGAGAATCGGGCAGTGGCAAAACTACAACGGGTAAGGCGATTTTGCGTTTGGTTGAACCAACCGGCGGTGATATATTCTATAACGGGGAAAATGTGCGTCAGTTTAACCGGTCCCGGCTGCGGCGGTTCAGGCAGGATGCGCAGATTATCTTCCAGGATCCCTATGAATCACTGAACCCCCGGCAGACTGTTTTTTCTACGGTTGCCGAACCGCTCGAGGTTAACCGGTTAACCTCGAGCCAGGGTGAAAAAGAAGAAAGGGTGGCCGAGGCGCTGAGCGATGCCGGGTTGAATAACCCCCGGGAACTGTTTTTGCGTTATCCCCATGAGTTGAGTGGTGGTCAGAGACAGCGTTTAGCCATAGCCGGGGGGCTGGTGCTGAAGCCGCATTTTATTGTTGCCGATGAACCTGTTTCCATGCTCGATCTCTCCATCCGGGCCGGTATCCTCAAATTAATGGTTGATCTGCGGGATCAGAAAGGAATCAGCTACTTGTTTATAACCCATGATCTTTCACTGGCCTGGCTGGTTTCCGACCGTATTGCTATCATGTACCTGGGTAAAATTGTAGAACTGGGCAGCGCCGACGAGGTAATCAAGAAACCGCTTCACCCCTACACCAGGGCCCTGGTATCGGTTATCCCGGTACCCAAAAGAATTTCCCTGGCCGATAAAACCTTGCTGAAAGGGGAAACGCCCGATCCGATCAATATTCCCACGGGCTGCCGTTTTCATCCGCGTTGCCCTATAAAGCAGGCACGTTGCCGCGAGGAAGAACCGCTTTATCGCCAGGTTGAAGGGGGCCGTTTTGTCGCCTGCCATTTTATCTAGAAGTGAGATGAATAATAGATGAGTATAAATATATACCTTGTATCGAACCGCGATTTGCCCCGGGCGTGCAGCCTGGCTGCTTCGGTTTACCTGAAGGCCGAAAGTGAAGTATTCTTTCTCGACCCGCTGAACTTTGATGAGGAGCTGCAGCAATTATTATTACTTAGCCGGAGGCTGCCGGTCAATTTTGTTGACACAACGGGTTCAGAACAGCTGCGGGCAGCCCTGGTTGAAATGAAGTTAAAAGTTATTTTCAATGCATGTGAAATGGATTTATGCACTGCCCCGGATATATCACCGGGTTACTGCCTGGCAGCTGCCGATTCCCCGGCAGACTGCCTGCAAGCGGCGGCGGCGGCCATACGACTTGGTTATTTATTTATGGCGTTGCCCCGGGCAGCAGTGGATCTTTCTCTTTCTCAGGGTCGGTTTCCCATGCTCTGGTTCGGTTCCACTGAGAAGCTGTATTCAGTAACCGGTTTAACCGAACCGGATCACTATACTATAATAAACAGCAGCGCCGCTCTCCTGAAGTATTTTCAGGGAGCAGGACTGGAAAATGATTATCTTGTTCTTTATAATTCGGCTGACCTGCTTGGAAAATCAACAGGAGGCGATGCTCTGGGCAAGCTGCGGGTAAGGGGGTTAAGCCTGCTCTTAACAGTACTTTCTTCTTACAGAAACATTTTCCCTTATGACGCCGTTGCAGAAGAGCCTGATCCGCTGACCATAGAACGGCAGCTTAATGATATGGTGCGGAATATTGGTCTTAAGCCGCGTTACCTGGCCGTTCTTGCTTCGCCGGCAGTAATTCCGTTTATATGCGGGGAGAAAAAAGCAATTACTGCCTGGGCAGAAGAAATGGTACGCGATATTCACCTCCGCCTGAACAGTGATCTTTTTTTTGATCTTGCTGAGGGGCGTTTGATGCAGCATACAACCGGCGGGCTTTCAACACAGTTAATTAGTACCAAGTATTACAATGAAATTAAAAGCTTTTCCATGCGCAGCGGGCGGGAAGTATTAATTGTCAGTACTCCCTATATTGAAAGTGGAATTATATTCAGCAGCGATGAAGCCCTGATAAAAGCCCAGCTGCTGCCCGGCCTTGCAGAAGCCGGTTATGATGTAACCCTGCTGCAGGGCAGGGAAGCTCATTACGGCAGGGTCAGTGCCAAGCTGGCCGGGGCGGATTACCTTCTCTATACAGGTCACGGTGGTCCTGAGGGGCTGCATACTTACGGACATTCACTTAACCGTGCTGATCTTCCGTCACTTCCTCCCCAGGTTGTTTACACTTCAGCCTGCTCGACCACGGCAGTAGTGCCGCACTGGCACTCTGTAACGGAAGGTTTAGAGTGGCAGGGCATAGCTGTTGATTCACGCCAGGTGATTGGCCTTTCTTTTATCGAAAAAGGAGCCCTGGTTTACATAGGCGGGGCGACTGTAGAGGATCTTCAGTACAGCACTTCAATTTACGGTATATTCATTGATGCTCTTTTATATAAAGGACTCAGTGTTGGCGAGGCGCTGCTGGCAACCCGGGATTTCATCAGTCTGTACGCGGCAACCCTGCTTCAGAAAAATCCGGAGGCTTACCGCAGGTACCGCTGGGGGACGGCCAATGCCCTGCACCAGCAGGTTCTGCTTGGTGATCCGGCATTTGTTCCTATAAGCGACCCTGTTGGCAGGCTCGCTTTACCACAGGAAACAGTAAGTTCTCCGGAGGGTAAAATCAGGCTTACCGTTTCTGTGCCCCCAGAACGCTGGCGCAGGGCCGGTGCTGAAGTTAATATGAAAGAAGCTTCAAAGCACTATTACCGCTGCCGCAACATTGAGGTTGACGCTCCTTATGGTGAAGATGTGATTAGTTGGGGCGATTATTACAGGATTGCTCCCGCTGCAGATGGCATAAGTGATAGAGCCCTGATGTCGGCATTTATCCACCTGACGGCCGATCTGCCCCCCGGAACTGCGCCGGGTAAAATCAGACTGACTGATGTAAATGCCCTGGATTCGCACTGCCTCCTGTGCGGTAATAAGCAGGTGCTGCCTGAAGACCTGCTTGCAGCGGCCGCTAATTTTAAAATACCCTACCTGCTGCAACCCCCGATCACACTTGATATGCATAATGGCTGGGCCTGCAGTGCCGAATGGCGGGATGATCACTACCGCCTGCACTGGCTGGCCCCCTTGCTGCTGATTGATGATCGTCGGGGTACGGCAACACGCCTTAATAAACTGGTTTTTGAAGTTGAAACCCGGGCGGGGGTAATGTATGAAGGCAGGATTTCTACCGTTAGTGATCACAGTTCTTTTCTGATTATTGCCGGAAAAGAACAGGAGCAGGAAAGCGGTGCCGAAAAAGGCCCAAAACTGCTTGATCCTGTTATCTCCTTGACGGAAACCGATGGTTCATTTGCCTTTGTTGCTGCCGCCGGGGCCAGGGCAGCTCTTGATGAACCATTTCCACTTTATGAACTGCCTGCGGTAATGAGACCGCTCAGCGACAGGTTATATGATCTGGCGAGCTCCTCAGCCGGGGTTATTGCCCCGGAGCCTCCGGAAATGGTTAAAGTACAGGGTTACCTGCTTGATCGTTCTGAAGGAAATGCCCTTGCCGGGGGACTTGTACGTATATTTCGCGGAGAACTTGATCCTGTCGGGGACCAGCTAATTGAAGCTTTCGCCCTGGAATTACATACGGCTGAAGACGGTTCATTTGCTTTTTCACTGCCGCCGGGCAAATATTTACTCGGGGCTGCTGCAGTAGCAAAGGAAAAACGTTACAAATCAACGGAATGGCCGCTGGAGTTAATTGCAGGGGAAGATTACCACCGTATTTATGCGTTAGACCAGGCTGCAGTTGTTAAAGGCAGGATTAAGTTCCGGGATGATTGCCCCCCCGAACCACCTGTAATTGCCCTGAAGAAATTTCCGCCGGTTGAAGGAAAAGGAGCCTTGTCCAAGGTGCCGGTTGACAGGGATGGCTTCTACGAGTGCCTGGTTAGCTTCCAGGACCGGTTCTTTATAGTCCTCGATGAAGAAGGGTATAATACTATTAAGGATGATAACGGGGGCAGCGGCTACAAACTGGCTCCGCAGGAGGTTTTAACACGGGATTATATCTTGATTAGGAATAAGGAGAGCGGTGCATAGAAGCGCCGGGGAGATGCTCATGACAGAACCGTTGGTAATCAAAGCTTCGGGAAACAACTATGATCTGGGTTTTACCATAGGAAAGGCAGCACGGAAGCTTCTAATCCGGGCTCTCCGGGATTACAGGCAGCTTCTTCCGGCAGAAGGTTGGCCAAACGGTTTTACTCTTCCGGCAGGATATTTGGCTGCCGCCCGCGAATCATATCCTCACCTGGTAGAAGAGCTGCAGGGGATGGCAGATGGGGCAGGGCTTGATATGAACCACCTTTTTTTTCTTAATGCTCTTGAAGAAGCACTCGACCCGCATTATCCATCAGCCTGCAGTTCAGTCGGCCTGATCGACCGGCAGGGTAAAGCCTGGCTTGGCCATAACGAGGACTGGTATGCCTGCGATGCAAAAGCAGTAATTGTAATATTTGCCCGTCCCCAGGGTAAGCCGGCTTTTGTAAGTGTAACTGCGGCGCCCTTTTTGGCTGCTGTTGGCCTGAACGAAGCCGGGTTGGCCCAGGGAGTGAACAGCGTAACCTCAACTGATAACCGGATGGGGGTGCCCAGGATGTTCCTGGCCCGGGCTGCCCTGGAGGCAGAAACGATTGAGGGCGCGGTTAAAGCGGCAACTTCCGGAAACAGGGCGGGCGGGTATAATCATTTGCTGGTTCACCGCAGTGGTGAGCTGGGAAATCTTGAAACAACAGCAGCAGAAGCGGTTTACACGTCCGGAGACCTGGTTACCTTTCATACCAACCATTACCTTGCCCCCGGGCTGCAGCACCTGGCTGAACCTGCTTCGGATCATTCACTATCACGTTTCAGCAGGTTAGCCGCTGCTAAAAAGGAGCTGCTGGATAATAATGATCCGGTCGGTGGTATCACTGCCCTCCTGGCCGATCATAAAAACAGGCCGTTTTCTATCTGCCGCCATCGGGAAGAGCAGGAAGACGGCAGTGCCACAATATTTTCGGCGCTCTTTAACGCTACCGATTTAAAAGTTTGGGTTGCCGCAGGCAATCCCTGTGGTAACATATTGAAAGAGATTACTATTTGAAAAGTGGTGAAATTAATGAGCGAGTATCAGCTTGTCCGTCAAAAGATCGGGGAAGAACGGGAAAAATTGATCGAAATGGCCCGGGCTATCCATAAGAACCCGGAAACCGGGGGTGAAGAATTTTTTGCTTCCGGCCTGATGACCGATTATCTCGAGGAAAAAGGGTTTAAGATCTGGAAAGGCCTGGGTGGTTTGAAAACAGCTTTTATGGCCAGTTACGGGGAAGAAGGTTATCATATTGGTTTCTGCTCGGAGTATGATGCCCTGCCTGATATTGGCCATGGATGCGGCCATAACCTGATCGGTATTGCCGGTGTTGCTGCCGGGGTTGCGCTGGCCGCCGGCCTGAACAACAGGCCGGGACGGGTGTCGATTATTGGAACCCCCAACGAGGAAGATGAAGGGGGCAAAGTGGACCTGGTCAGGGCTGGCGTGTTTGATGATGTTGATGCGGCGATGATGTTTCATCCCGGTTGTTCAACCAGCTGCCACGTGGAGTCGCTGGCCTGCCGTGATTATAATTTTATTTTTCACGGCCGCAGTGTTCATGCCTCAACCGAACCCTGGGAAGGTTTGAATGCCCTTGATGCGGTTATCCAGACTTTTAACGGAATCAATGCCCTGCGCCAGTACCTGAAGGATGATGTACGCATACATGGGATCATTTCGGAAGGAGGGCTTGCTCCCAATGTAGTGCCCGACCGGGCAGCGGCAGATTTTATTATCAGGTCGCGCGACAGCAGGTATCTTGACGAGGTGGTTGAAAAGGTTATAGCCTGCGCCAGGGGCGCTGCTGTAATGACCGGCACCAGGCTTGAAGTGGTTGAATCGGGTTACCCCTATGATGCCATGATCAGCAATAAAGCCTTGGCCGATCTTTTTGCCGAAAGCCTCGGTGAAACAGGATACAGTATTAATTCGCCCTATGAAGAAGGACGGGGCTCAATTGACATGGGTAATGTAAGCCGGGCAACACCATCTATTCACCCCATTGTTGCAGTAACCGACCAGTGGATACCTGGGCATACCCGGGATTTTGCCACGCTCTGCAATAGTGAACAGGCATACGAAGTTATGCTCAAGGTAGGAGAGGCGATGGCTGTCACCGGTATGAAAATAATAGAAAATGATGAGCTGCAGCAGCAAATCAGGGAAGAGTTTGAAGCCAGGGTAGTTAATGAAGCCTGATAATCAGCAAAGGACGTGAACAAATGCCGGCAACAGAAGTAGAAGAAATATGTCCCGGGTTGTACCGTGCAGTGATTCCCCTGCCGAACAACCCGCTTAAGGCAACCAACTCTTACATTATTATAGATAAGGATCGCAGCCTGGTAATTGATACGGGTATGAACCTGGATGTCTGCAGGGATGCCTTACTGCAGGCTTTACAGCAGATCGACATTGATCCTGATCATGTCGATTTTTTTGCCACCCACCTGCATGCAGATCATATCGGCCTGGTTGAAACCTTATCCTCGGATAACTCAAAGATTTATTTCAACAAACCCGACGCGGAGCTTCTTGATTATCCGAATATATGGAAAAGGCTTTTATATTTTACCGCGCGGCACGGTTTTCCCCCGGAACTGGTTGAAAAAGCAATTACCTCGCACCCGGGGCAGAGGTTTAAGCCTTACCACATTGACAGCTATTCCCTGGTTGCTGAAGGTGACCTGATTAGCTATGGTGGTTATGAAATGCAATGTATTGTTACCCCCGGTCATACCAGGGGGCACACCTGTCTCTATGAACCTAACCATAAGATACTGATTTCCGGAGATCACATACTCGGTGATATAACCCCTAATATAGCTACCTGGATCGATGATAATAATCCCCTGGCCGATTACATGAACAGCCTGGATCGGGTTTATGCCATGGATATTGACCTGGTTTTACCTGGTCACCGCAGCTATTTTCGCGATTGCCGTTCCAGGATTGACGAAATCAAAGTGCATCATGCACTGCGGCTGGAAGAGGTTAGAAAAGTATTGGAAGATAATAGAACGGGCAGTGCCTATGATGTGGCCTCGCTTATGACCTGGGATATTATTGCTGACGGCTGGGATGATTTCCCGCTGATGCAGAAGTGGTTTGCCACGGCAGAAGCTCTGGCCCATATACTTTACCTGGAATCAGAAGGCGAACTGAAACGAGAGATGAATGGCCAGACCATGGTCTTCAGTATCAAGTAAGGGAGGAGTTTATCATTGCTAAATACGTTTTATCAATAGACCAGGGGACAACCGGAACAACGGCGATAATCTGGGATGAAGAAAGCCGCCCTGTCGCCCGGGTTAACCGTGAACATAAGCAATATTATCCACAGCCCGGCTGGGTAGAGCATGATCCGGTTGAAATATGGAATAATGTTCTTGCGGTTATTGAAGAAGTACTGACTGAAGCAAAATTACAAGCAGCTGACCTGTCTGCCCTTGGAATAACCAACCAGCGTGAAACCCTGGTTTTCTGGGATAAAAATAGCGGTGAGCCGGTCAGCAGGGCTATAGTATGGCAGTGCCGCAGAACAGCTGAAATGTGCGGAAAGCTGAAAGAGAGCGGTTATGAAAAAATGGTCCGCTCAAAAACCGGTCTGTTGCTTGATCCATATTTTTCAGGAACCAAGATTAGGTGGGCATTTGAAAATGTACCTGCAATAGCTACTACAGCCCGGGCGGGCAGGCTGGCCTGTGGAACAATAGATAGTTACCTCCTGTTCAGGCTGACCGGGGGCAGGGTTTTTGCCACCGATTATTCTAATGCCTCACGCACTCTTTTGTACAATATTAATACCATGGAGTGGGATTCTGAACTGCTCGACCTTTTCAAAGTGCCGGTGGAAGTGCTGCCCGAGGTCCGGCCCAGCAGCACTGTTTTCGGGGAAACCGGGCCGCAAATTTTATCCGGAGCCACCATTCCGATCGGGGGTATAGCCGGGGACCAGCAGGCAGCTCTTTTCGGGCAGGCCTGCTACAGCCCGGGAATGACTAAGAATACTTATGGCACAGGTTCTTTTTTGCTGATGAACACCGGTGATAAAGCGGTGTTCTCAGAAAACGGTTTGCTTACAACTATAGCCTGGGGTTTAGATGATCAAGTGGAATACGCTCTTGAAGGCAGTATCTTTATTACCGGGGCAGCAGTTCAGTGGCTGCGGGACGGCCTGGGTATTATTGGTGCTTCATCGGAGCTGGAAGGTCTTGCCTCGCAGATTGAAAACAATGGTGGGGTTTACCTGGTTCCTGCTTTTGCCGGGCTCGGTGCGCCGCACTGGGATCCATATGCCCGCGGCCTGATTATCGGGATAACCGGGGGCACTACAAAAGCTCACCTGGCCCGCGCAGTGGTTGAAGCAATGGCTTACCAGACCAGGGATGTGCTGGATCTGATGCACAGGGAAGCAGAGCTGCCTATAGTTGAGCTAAGGGTAGACGGCGGGGCCAGTGTTATGGACCTGCTGCTTCAGTTTCAGGCCGATATTACGGGAACCGTGGTTCGCCGCTCTGCCACCTTTGATACAACTGCTCTCGGGGCGGCTTACCTGGCCGGTTTGTCCTGCGGGGTTTGGAGAAATCCTGATGACCTGGCCGGCCGCTGGAAAGAAAGTGCAGTTTTTCATCCCCAAATGGACAGTGAAGCAAGGCAGGCATGTTGTTCAGGATGGGATGAAGCAGTCCGCCGTTCGCTAAAATGGGCTGGCGATAAATAATGGACAGGAAAGGATCGACTGGTTGGATGCTGAAGAATTTTCTATACGTAATAGCTACAGGTTTTATTATGTTGTTCTTTGCAGCAGCCCTGACCGGCTGCAGCGCCGGGCAGCAGGACCACCAGGGGGAAAGAGAAGAAACAGGTGGAGCACCCGGCACTATTGCAATCGAAATTAAGGGGACCAGCTTTGACCTGGAACTGGCTCTGAATAACCCTCAACGGGAGCGCGGGTTGATGGGCAGGGAGGAGATTCCGGATGACGGCGGTATGCTCTTTGTGTTGCCTCCTGAAGATCCTTTTCCTGCAGAACTGACCTTCTGGATGAAAGGTTGCCTGATT
Organism: uncultured Syntrophomonadaceae bacterium; assembly: GCA_964390725.1. Classification (GTDB taxonomy): domain Bacteria; phylum Bacillota; class Dethiobacteria; order DTU022; family DTU022; genus JAABTH01. The sequence goes on from CAYMIW010000011.1 coordinate 72,686, forward strand.
CCCATCGATGTAATATTTTTATCCCTGGAAGGTGAGGTAACTGCGGTACATGCCATGGAGCCTCCCGCCCCGGGAACCCCTGATGAAAAACTTACCAGGTACCGTAGTTACGGAGATGCCCAGTTTGCTATAGAATTGCGTGGTGGCAGGGCTGAAGAGCTGGGTGTAAAAAGGGGTGACCAAATTGAATTACCGGTTGATTACCTGCTTGACCTGGCCGAATAGAGCATTAAGGCCGGAGGCCGTCGCCAACCGGGGGCAGTCCGGGGGTGGACCAACCGGTCATAAGGGGAGCTGTTCCTGTTTCACCCTGGACCGGCATCGGTCGCAGGAAATCAACAAAATATTTGTTTAAAAATGTTTCAAAGCGGCTGTTGGTGTAGTTCTGGTCGGATGATTTTGCCCCGAAGAGAAGCGGGGCAAAGTTTGCTTCAAGTTTTATATCACGCTCAACGGAAAAAGTATAGATAATATCAGTACTGATTTCAATACCATCCTCGGTCCAGTTTACAAAGAAATAATCCAGATTTGCTACAGCATCAACGGTGATTGTTTCACCCTCTGTGTAGTCGCCGCCGCCGTAAACTTTACCACCTTCAACGGGTACCGGGGCCAGGCTGATTCTAAAAGTTTCCGCCATTTCGTTCTGCCTGTTTTCCAGGGGAGAGAATATGGCGGTCAGGGTACGGTCGGATATAACCTTAAAAGCGTATGCCTTGGCGCTGCTGATCATCTCGTCGTTTTCATACCAGCCTGTAAATTCATATCCCTCGGCTGGTACAGCGTTTAAGCCGATCAGATCATCTTCTTCATAGAGGCCTTCGCCCTCAACTGTTCCACCTTCTTCCGGTTCAACCAGCAGGGTTACGGAATAGAAATGTTCTTCGTCACTTTCCGGACCTTCTTCCTCCTGGTTACCCGGTTCGGAACTGCCGGGATCTTCTGTTCCCGGAGTATCCTGGTCATCAATATGCCTGAAAGTGGCAGTTAAATTACGGTCGCTGCTCGCAGTAAAACTATATTCGGCTTCTTCACTGACAATTTCGTCGTTTTCTGTCCAGCCAACAAAGTTGTAATCCTCGGCCGGGACAGCCCTGACAATTACTTCTTCGCCTTCTTCATACATGCTGTCCCCGTAAACAGTGCCGCCTCCTTCAGGCATTACAGTAATCGAGACACTGAAAAGATCCTGCACAGTTTCAGCCGGGTCGGCTGGTTCAAATACTGCAACCAGGTTTCGTTCCCTGGTAACAGTAAACTCGTAAGAGCTGTTAAAACTGACCGGTTCTTCATTTTCAACCCAGGCAAAAAACTTATAGCCCGGCTTGCTTTCTGCTTTTACAACAGCCAGATCATCTTTTTCATATATACCGCTTCCTGTAACTGTACCGCTCTCTTCGGGATCAACAGAAAGGTAGATGTCAAAGAAATCTGATTCAGGTTCAGTTTCTTCATCATCTTCCCCCTCCACTTCACCGAAGTGAGCTTCCAGGTTGCGGTCGGCGTTGATGGTGAGGGTCAATTCTTTTTCTTCGGCCAAAAGGGTTTCATCTTCATACCAGCCGGTAAAGTTGTATCCTTCCTGCTCTGATGCTGTAACGGTTATTACGCTTCCGGCAGCAAACAGGCCACCACCTTCTGCTGTGCCGCTGTTTTCCGGAACTATCTCAATATTTACCTGGTAATGGTTTAACTGCTCAACAACGAAAGGCTCGGCCTGAGCTTCGCTAAATCCGCCGTAATTAACCATTATTGTGTAGCTGGTTGTCTCTTCGCCAGCCTCGAATGGTTCAAAATTCAAAATAGCCTTTTTCTCATTTTCCATCCAGTGAATTGCATTAATCTCCAGGGGTTCCCATTCAGGTTCGTCAACAAACAAATCCTCTTCTTCAGCGCCGGGATTGGTTAGTGGTTCATCATTCGGCTCAACCACTTCACTTTTTACCTGGAGCTCAAAATCGCCAGCAGCCGGAGCCTGGTCGGGGATTCGGTCTAGAATTACTTTAACTTCCCCATTAGCAGCAGTAACTTCGGCAATAGTTGCCGGTAATATCTCAAAGTGTGCTGACAGCTCGTGGTCCTTTTCAATTATGAAACTGTAGCGGGCAGATCCGCTGACCAGTTCATCGTTATCATACCAGCCGGTAAAGCGGTAAAAAGTAGCTGCTTCGGCGAATATAGTTACTTCTTCGCCTTCCAGGTATCCGCCTTCCCCGGTTATAATACCGCCCTCTTCGGGGATGGCTTCAAGGCTGACTGTATAATATTGAGGTGCTTCGACTGTAAAAGGTTCGGACTGAACCTCTTCACCATCCAGGTATTGCAACTTAACCGTGTAAGATGCAGCTTCATCTTCTGCTTCGAACGGTTCAAAAGAGAGGATGACCTGATCGGGCTGTTCTTCATCCCATTCCACTGCCAGGAGTATCAGGTCGGACCAGGCCTGGTCTTCATTGTTTTCTTCATCTTCATGTTCTTCTGCCTGGTTAGCCGGATCTGTTAAAACTGTCGTTTTATCAAACCATGCCTGAAACTCTTCCAGTTCGGGAGCTTCTTCCAGGTTGCGGTCGAATGCAGCGCTGATTATTCCATTTGAAGCACTGATTTCCAGCAGTTGGGCCGGAGTTTCTTCAATTTCTTCCAGGAAATTAGCGACCAGGGTGCGATCACGATCCAGGTCGAATGTATAGGTTGCATTTTCACTAACTTCGAGTTCAATTTCTTTAATGATCTCCTCGTCTTCGACGATTTCAGTGCGGGATACTATTTCAGTCCATTTTTCAAAACTGTATCCTTCCGAGGGTTCCGCTTTAACTGTTACCCTGGAATTTTCATCATAAGTGCCTGCTCCTGAAAGGGTGCCACCATCTTCCGGTTCGCTGATCAACTTAACTTCATAGGTCACTGTCTCCGGTTCTTCTGTTTCGAGCTGTTTAAAATGGGCCGTAAGGGAACGGTTTGCGGTAACCTTGAAGCTGAGGATCGTGCTTTTGCTGATCTCTTTATCGTTTTCAGACCAGTTTATAAATTCGTAACCCTCTGCCGCCTCGGCAGCTATTACAATTTCCCTGCCCTCTTCATAGGTTCCTGCACCGACAACCTTCCCGCCCTCTTCCGGTTCGGCAGAAAGGGTTATCTTATATTGCTTTTCATCTTCTTCCGGTTTTTCTTCCTTTTCCGGTTTTTCTTCATCAGCGCGGAAATTTGCCACCAGGTTGCGATCACGGGAGGCAAGGAAGGAAAGATTGGTATCTGTGCCGACCACATCACCGTCTTCGGTCCAGTTAATAAAGGTGAATCCGCTGTTTGTCGCCGCGCTGATACTAACGCTTTCGCCGTGCCTGTAGCTGCCGCCCCCGCTTAAGCTTCCGCCGTTTTGCGGATCTGCAGTTAGGGTTATAGTGTAACTGGGCAGGTCATCACCCAGGAGAACCTGTACCGGTGTTGATTGCTGCTGATAGGTACCAACACCGAGCTGGCCCTTGTTATTGTCGCCCCAGGCCCAGAGAGACCCGTCTTCCTTCAAAGCGAAGGTATGGTTTTCCTGTGGGTAAAGGGTGTTTATTTCATCAAGGGGGATCTGACCGGGATCATTAAGATCAGAGCCTCCGCCTGTCCCGAGTTTGCCCCTGGTATTGTCGCCCCAGCCCAGAGGAACTCCCTGGTTATCCAGGGCAAAAGCATGGCGCTCCATGATGTAAGCGCTGGAGATGTTTTCGGTAATTTTAACGGGAGAGGGACGAACATGGGTGTTGCTGCTGTCCCCGAGGCGGCCGTCCCAGTTGCGGCCCCATCCCCACAGGGAACCGTCTTCCCTGAGAGCGAAGGTATGATATTCCCGGGGGTAAAGTTCGGCTATACCGGTGATTGGCACTTCGACCGGTTTATTGCGGTTTGAAATTGAGCGGTCTCCGATCTGTCCATACCAGTTGCTGCCCCAGCCCCAGAGAGTGCCGCTGCCGTCAAGGGCAAAGGCGTGGTATTTTTCAACAAATAATTGTTCAATATTATTTATGGCAATCCTGGTGGGCCGGGCCTGGGTATCGTTACTGCCATCTCCAAGCTGCCCGTACCAGTTATAACCCCAGGACCACACTGTTCCGTCATTTTTCAGGGCAATGGTATGGGTCTCACGGGGGTATACAGCTGCGGCGTCATCAAGAACTTTTACCGGCATAGTCCTGTTAATGGTAGTGCCGTCGCCAAGTTTGCCGTAGCGGTTGTTACCCCAGGCCCAGAGGGTGCCGTCACTGAGTATGGCAAAAGTATTATTTTGATCGGGTGTTACGGTTTCAACCTGTTCGAGATCGATCAGAACAGGAGAAAAACGGTTTGAGGTGGAACCGTCTCCCAACTGTCCGGAACTGTTATTACCCCAGGCCCAGAGGGTGCCGTCGTTTTTCAATGCCAGGGAATGTCGGTCGTGGGGAAAAATTTCTGCTACATCATCAAGAATTTTAACCGGTACGGTGTAAGACTGGCTTTCAGATCCGGCCCCGAGCCGGCCGTCGTGGTTTCTTTCCCAGGCCCAGAGGGTTCCGTCATTTTTCAGGGCAAAGGTGTGTCCGGCCGATTGGGGATATAGCTCAGCCACATCTTCAAGCACGAGCTGGATTGGTACATTGCGATTGGTAGTGGTGCCGTCGCCGAGCCTTCCGTAACTGTTATCGCCCCAGGCCCAAAGTGACCCGTCGGCTGTTAAAACAAAAGTGTGGGTGGGCTGCGGGTAAACAGCGATTACCGTGCTGTCTGCCTGGGCTGAAACAGGACAGGCCAGGACAGCAAGTATAATTGAAGCAGCTACAAGAATAGCAGCGGCGCTGAGTAACGATTTATTGGAGCAGATTCTCTTATGCAAAAGCGCTCCTCCCCGGTATTGTCCTTATAAAATAATACAAGACGACCGTCCGGCCGCCTTCTGCTGATTGAACGAATGAGCTGCGTGTATTGCTTGAGCGACTGGCAGCCTGGCAATCTCCTGAGTGACCCATGGCTTTGCGTCCTCACAACACTGTGAGTTTGCCTTTTTCAGTCTTGCTGAGTCCCCATATTATAGCAAAGAATGCATAATTATTCAAGAAAGTTTTTATATTTTTCTGTAAAGTGCAGGCAGATGCCCTTTCCGCTAATAATTTATTAAAGAAAAATGTTAGTGCAGAAGTCCGGAGGTTTATAATGACTACTGGTTTCCATTCTATTTTAATGTTAGTTTAAACTGGCAGAAGTCAGGCTGCCTGTCTGAAGATTGTGTAGTTTTACAACTATACCCGGGCATGTTAACATTATGTTTATGTAATATATAATAAATCACTTAGGGAGTGAAGAGTTTAAACCTTATGGTTAACGAAGACGAAGTACTCAAAGCAGCGGCGGATAATGACATCCGCTACATACGCCTCCAGTTTGTGGATATTCTCGGCAGACTGAAGGACGTGGAGATACCGGTTGAGCAGTTAAGCAGGGCCCTGCGGGAAGAGATAATGTTTGATGGTTCATCGGTGGAAGGTTTTGTAACAGTTGAAGAGAGCGATATGAGGCTTGCCCCCGATCCGGACACACTCAGTATTTTGCCCTGGAAAGAAGAGTCTGTAGCAAGAATGATCTGTGATGTAAAGAGAGCAGATGGATCCTTTTTTGAGGGCTGCCCCCGCAGCGTTTTGAAAAAAACTCTTACTGAAGCTGAAGAAAAGGGTTTCAGTTACAATGTAGGACCGGAACCGGAATTTTTTCTCTTCAGGAATAATGATAAAGGTCAGGCTACTACCCTGGCCTCCAATGAAGATGGTTACTGTGATGAGATTATCGACAAGGAAGAAAAAGTACTGCGAGGAATAGCTGAAAATCTGAAAAAACTGGATTTTGAAATTGAAGCGTTGCACCAGGAAAATGCACCAGGACAATACGAGATTGTCTTTAAGTATGATGACGCCCTGACAACAGCCGACAAGGTTATAACTTTTAAAACTGTTGTCCGTGCAATTGCACACAAGTATAAATTGCACGCAACCTTTATGCCGAAACCATTTGCCGATCATGCCGGATCCTGTATGCATATTCACCAATCCCTGTTTAAAGACGGGCAGAATGTTTTTTATGCAGAAGATGACCAGGATCATCTCAGTAAAACAGCCAGGTATTTTATTGGCGGGCAGCTTGCTTATGCCCGTGAGTTCAGCGCTATAACCAATCCTATAGTTAACTCATACAAACGGTTGGGCAGTGGATTTGAAGCGCCCCTCTATGTTGCCTGGTCGCTGCAGAATCGAACTTCCCTGATCCGGGTTCCGGCTGCTCATAGCAAGGTTGGCACCAGGGTTGAACTGCGTAGTCCGGATGCTACCTGCAATCCTTACCTGGCCCTGGCGGTTATATTGAAAGCCGGTTTAAAGGGAATTGAGGAAAAAATTGAGCCACCCGTTCCGCTGAATGGGAATAACTATGAACTGGAGAACAACCGGGTAAATAGCCTGGATCAAGCAGATAAACTGCCCCGTGATCTAGGAGAAGCCCTGCATTTAATGAATAAAAGCAGCTTTATGCGCAATACCGTAGGCAGCCATGTTCATGACCAGTTTATTGATCAGAAAACTACAGAGTGGGATTCTTACTGCAGTGAAATACACCCCTGGGAAATTAGTAATTTTCTGTCGGAGTATTGATACGGTTTAAATAAAATGATCAAGCGGTGGCTGTTTAAAGCCACCGCTTTTCTTTTTGGCCGCAGGGTATATTATTGTATCTGTACAAAAAAATGGCTGGGGCGGCAGGATTCGAACCTGCGAATGCGGATTCCA
>CAYMIW010000012.1:0-77241 GCA_964390725.1 uncultured Syntrophomonadaceae bacterium
ATCAGGCTCGTTTTCCAGAGGCCTGGATTTCATAGTCAAAATCCTTTCTGCAATTCAATATGTCTTATTCTAGTTGCTTGTTGCCAGGTTAAAAAACCACCACGGAAAACAATCAATTACTTACATTTGAACAAAAAAACGGCATTGCTGGTTAGGCTGTCCGTTACTTGTTTATTATATCATTTATAAACTATCAGGGCAAACTGGAGATAATGCTACGTGCTGCCAGTAAACCTGTTGCAGAGGCTTGAATCAATCCTCTGGTTACTCCGGCTCCATCTCCTGCGGCGTATAAATTTTTAATTCCGGTTTCAAGATTTTGGTCCAGGTTGAGCCGAAAAGAATAAAATTTAACTTCTACCCCGTATAAGAGGGTATGACGGGAGTTTATTCCTGGCGCTAACTTATCCAGTGCTTCAAGCATTTCAATTATTGCCAGGAGATACCTGTAAGGAAGGACCAGGCTTAGATCACCCGGTGTGGCTTCGGAAAGTGTGGGTCTGACCAAACCCCGTTTAATTCTTTCGGGAGTTGACCGGCGTCCCATAAGAAGATCACCGAGACGCTGCACTAAAACCCCGTCGCCCAGCATATTTGCAAGGCTGGCTATATAGCGGCCGTAACGGATCGGTTCGTTAAATGGTTCGGTGAAAGATTTACTGACCAAAAGGGCGAAGTTTGTATTTTCTGTTTTCATTTCAGCAAAACTATGGCCATTTACAGTTACTAACCCTTCGTTACTTTCTGTAACAACTACACCATAGGGGTTCATGCAAAACGTACGAATTCGATCATCAAACTGGCTGGTAAAATAAATCAGCTTTGATTCATATATTTTATCGGTCAGGTTTTCCATGATTACTGCAGGCACTTCAACCCGTACACCGATATCAACCGGGTTATTATAACCGGTTAGACCAAGGCGTTTTGATTCTCCCTGCATCCAATCTGCACCTGTTCTTCCGGGACAACATATTACATAATCCGCTTCAATGACTTTTCCATCTGCCAGTTTAACGCCCCGGACTACACCATTATCACTTATTATTTTCGTAACCGTGCTATTCATCAGGATATCAACCCGGTCACGTAATTTATCATACATTTTTTCCAAAATACGATAACAATTTTCTGTCCCAAGATGCCTAATTTTCGCCGGGATCAAGCTCAAACCCGCTGCAGCTGCCTGCCGTTCCATTTCTTTAACACTTTCTTTATCAGTGCCATATACCTTTTCTGAAGCGCCGAAAGAAACATAAACCTGATCAACCTGATCAATTAATTGTTCAAGGGTTTGCATTTCAATAAACTCGCATAAATTACCACCAAAAGCTGGCGAAAGGGTTAACTTGCCATCACTGAATGCTCCGGCTCCGCCCCAACCACAAGTAACAGAACATGGTTCACACCTTAAACAACGACCGTACTCATGCTGTGTACGACAGTGTCTTTTCTCAAGTGGGGAGCCTTTATCAATCATTAGTATTTTAATGTTATCTTTAAAAGCAAGTTCAAGCGCAGCAAATATACCGGCAGGTCCGGCTCCTATGATAACGACGTCATACTTCAGTTCAACCACGAATCGATCAACCTTCTTCCCGGATTGATTCTCTGGCAACATTTGCAAACTTGGTATAACGATCCAAAAAATAAAGTTCGATTAAACCTGTTGGCCCGTTTCGCTGCTTGGCAATATTGATCTCGGCTACATTACCCTTGTCAGAGTCTTTATTGTAATAAGCATCGCGATAAATAAACATGACCAGGTCTGCATTTGCTTCGATGCCCCCGGATTCCATCAAGTCACTTAGTATGGGTCTGCGATCGGGCCTTTTTTCAACTGCCCTGCTAAGTTGTGAAAGAGCAACAACAGGCACATTCAATTCCTTGGCCAGGGCTTTCAACGCTCTTGATATCTCGGAAAGTTCCTGCTGGCGGCTTTCTGACCTGGTGAAGCCTCGCATTAACTGTAAATAATCAACAAATATAGCTTCAAGCCCTTTTTCTGCTTTCAGCCGTCTTGCCTTGGCCCGAACCTCCATTACCGATAATTGTGCGCTGTCATCGATATAAAGAGGCGATTCACTGAGAGGGCCCACTGCCATTGTTAATTTATGCCATTCATCCTGCGATAAAAAACCGCGGCGCATGTTTTGAGCATCTATCTGGGCTTCAGCACATAACAAACGTTGAGCCAGTTGATCTTTCGACATTTCCATGCTGAATATAGCTGTTGGCCGTTTTTCTTTGACAGCAACCTGTTGAGCCATATTAAGGGCCAGGGTGGTTTTCCCCATACTGGGCCTGGCTGCTATAACAACAAGGTCGGAATTCTGCAATCCGGAAGTTAGTCGATCAAGGTCGGTAAAACCAGTTGATATACCGGTAACTCCCTTTTTTTCATCATATAGCTTCTCAATACGATCAAAAGCATCAACCAATACATCTTTGAGCTCTGCAAAACCCTGCTTGGTTCCTCTTTTGCCAATTTCAAATATGAGCTGTTCCGCTTCGTCAAGAAATTCGTCTACATTATGTGGCGCTTCAAAGCTGCGTGTTACAATACCTGTAGCAGTTTGAATCAGGGCTCGCAAAATTGCTTTTTCCCTGACAATTTGCGAATGATATTGAACATTCGCTGCTGTTGGAACTGCATTTGCCAGGGTAACAAGATAAGTGCGACCACCAACCTCATCCAAACAGCGATTGCTCTGGAGCTCTTCAGATAAAGTTACAAGGTCAACAGGTTCCCCTTTTTCGCTGAGAGAAATTATACTGCTAAAAATCTTCTGGTGAGCAGTACTGTAAAAATCATTTTCAGATAACAGCTCTGCAGCAGAAAATATTGCTTCTCTGTCAAGAATCATAGATCCAAGCACTGACTGTTCTGCTTCTTTGCTCTGTGGAGGAACCCTGTCACTGACAACTACCAAATCCTGCATACTCCTTTCCTGGTACTAATCTTCACTTTTCACTTTAATTTTTAAATCAGTTTTGACCCCGGGGAATAAGCGTACTGTAACCAGATGATTTCCCAGGCTTTTTATCGGATCGGATATATCAATTCTTTTTTTATCTATTTTAATGCCGTTTTCAGCCAGTTTTTCAGCAATATCGGTAGGAGTTACTGAACCAAAAAGTCTGCCACCTTCTCCGGAAGGCATGGCAAAGATCAATTCCTGTTTGGATAACTCAACAGCCTGCGCACTCGCTTCTTCTTTCTGGAGACGATTTTGTTGTTCAATTTTATCACGATTCTTTTTCCATTCCCGCAAGCGCTGCGGTGTTGCTTCAACAGCTAAATTACGGGGAATTAGATGATTGCGTGCGTATCCTGTGGCCACATCTTTCAATTCACCCTTTTTCCCGAGGTTTGTCACATCTTCCTTTAGAATTACCTGCATCTTAATTTGCTCCTTTCCAATCTACCTACCTCATAATAATTCGCTTTTGAATTTAACTATCCTGCAAATAAAAAACGGGGGTATTTTAACAACCGCCCCCGTTTATATTTAATGAATAAGTAATATTTTTATTCTGAGGTAAAAGGTAACAAGGCCATTATCCTTGCTTTTTTTATTGCTCTTGTCAACTGTCTTTGATGTCGGGCACAGTTACCGGAAATACGCCTTGGTAAAACCTTCCCTCGTTCAGTTATGAAACGCTTTAATTTTTCATACTGCTTATAATCTATACTATCTGTTTTATCAACGCAGAAACTGCAAATTTTCTTTTTTGGTTTCCTTCCCCTGTCACGTCTCATCGTCACTACCTCCTTCCACCATGCTAAAAGGGAACATCATCGGGACTGATGTCTATGTCATCAACGTTCGGACCTTCTTCATCGTTTCCGCTATCCTCGGAGCTACGTCCCCGGTCAAGAAAACGAACATTATCTGCAACAATTTCAGCCACCTTGCGCCTTATTCCCTGGCTGTCATCATAAGAACGAATTTGCAGCCTGCCTGTAACAGCAGCCAGGCTGCCTTTTTTTAAGTAATTGGCACAGTTCTCTGCCAGTTTGCGCCAGGTAACAATATTAATAAAATCTGCTTCTCTTTCCCCCTGCTGGTTAGTAAAAGAACGGTCAACAGCAAGGGTAAATGATGCTACAGGCACACCATTGCCGGGAGTGTAGCGAAGCTCGGGATCACGTGTTAAACGTCCGATTAAAACCACCTGGTTTAACATATCATTCCGTCCTTTCTTTATTACTCCCCGATTTCTTTTTCTTCATTTTCCGCAACGTCTGCTTCTTCAGCTTTAGCTTCCTGTTTAGCTTCCTGTGATGTTTCTTCAACTGTTTCTTCTTTTACTTCAGGTGCTTCCTCAGTTGCTTCCTCAGTTGCTTCCTCAGTTGCTTCTTCAGGTGCTTCTTCAGTTTCCTGTTGAGCTTCTTCTTCGATTACTTCTGCTGCTTCAGCCTCCTGTGCTGCTTCTTCTGCTGCTTTAGCATCAGCAACTGCTTTTTCAGCTGCAGAATTAAAATCTTCTTCGCTGACGGATACAATCATATATCGTAATACTTCATCGGTAACCCTGAAGTAATGCTCAATTTCAGGAATTATATTTCCTTCGCCGCTGAAATATACGAGATAGTATTGACCTTCTTTATATTTTTTTATTTCGTAGGAAAGTCGGCGCTTACGCCAATCGAGGATGGTACTTAGTGAACCGCCTTCTTTAGCGATTGCTGTTTTTAAGTCTTCCAAAACAGTCTGCTGTTCTTCCGCCTCAACATCAGGTCGGATAATAAGCATAATTTCATAATAACCCATGTCATTTTCACCTCCCTCTGGACTAATGGCCCCTATAAGGAGCAGGGATCAACCTGAATCATGATAGCATAATAACCTTTGCAGGGCAAGCTATTCTTTTGAAACATCCTTCTCAAACTGTTTTAGTTTTGATGAAACTTTATTTACCAGGCAGCAATATAGAATATTAAGCTGGAAACATCTGTTATTCTTCCGGTAGAACCTGCAACAGTTTTATTAAACATTACTTAAGAATTCTTTTAAAAGAGGAGCTATTTTATCAATTTCCAGCAAAAAAGCATCATGCCCATAACAGGTGTTTATTTCGTGATATGAAACAGGACGGTAGTTAGCAACAGCAGCCCTGGCCATTTCCCTGGCAGATACAGGAGGGTAGAGCCAGTCAGATGAAAAAGCAATAATTTGTAGCTTTGCTTTCATCAGTGAAAAAGCCATTTCTAAATCACCATTTCCGTAATGAGCTGCATCGTAATAATCCATGGCCCTGGTCAGAAAGAGATAGCTATTGGCATCAAAGCGCTGAGCAAAGGAACGACCCTGATGTTCAAGGTAACCTTCAACAGAAAATTCTCCCTCCAGCTGAAACGAGGGTTTGTCGCCATTTTTCATGCGCCGTCCAAACTTGTTTTCCATTGAATCATAGGAGAGGTAAGTTATATGACCCAGCATACGGGCCAGTTCCAAACCGGCATCCGGATGTGTACTGTTGTAATACTGCCCATTATTGAAACCCGGGTCCTTAAATATTGCCCGTCTGCCAACCGCATTGAAGGCCAGACCTTGAGCCCCAAGCCGGGCAGCCGAAGCAAGAATTATCGCCGATTTTAACCGGTCCGGATACTTTATAGCCCAGGTTAAAGTTTGCTTACCTCCGAGCGATCCTCCTGCTACTGCACGAAGTTTTTCTATTTGAAGATAGTCGAGCAACCTGACCTGCAGTCGAACAATGTCATCAATAGTAACAACTGGAAAATCGAGCCCATATGGCTTTTTACTGACAGGGTTAATCTCCCAGGGACCTGTTGTTCCGTAACAGCTGCCAAGAATATTGGCACAAATAATGAAGTAGCATTTTGTATCAAAAACTTTCCCCGGCCCGATTGCATTATCCCACCATCCGGGACGATCATTACGCCATGGCCTTTTTAGAATTTTCCAGTTACTATCCCAGCCGGCCGCGTGGGCGTCTCCAGTTAAGGCATGCATAATAAATATTGCATTATCTTTCTTTTTATTTAACTCTCCATAAGTTTCATACTCTACTGTGACCGGGGCAAGATTAACACCGCTATCAAGCGGCAGGGGGTTAGACGAATCAGCCAGGATAACTTTATACGGTTTGACCCAACCGACAGAGTTTGGCGAATCGGGAGGATCATGCTCTTTTTTCAATTCAGCACAATCACACAGAGAAGTATTCAAAACTGGCTACCTCCTTTTTGAAGCACTGCCTGCAGGGCCCGATCAAGATCATCTATTATATCTTCAACATTTTCCAGGCCGACCGAAAGACGGATGTAGTCTTCTGTTACACCTGTAGCCAACCTTTCTACTTCAGACAACTGCTGATGCGTAGTGGATGCCGGATGTATAATCAGTGTTTTTGCATCACCAATGTTAGCCAGATGTGAAATGACTTTTACAGAGTTAATCAGTTCAATTCCGGCTTCCAGACCGCCTTTTACTCCAAAACCAAGAATTGCCCCAGCACCTTTTTTTAATATTTTTTTCGTATATTGATAATCCGGGTGACTTTGCAGTCCTGGATAATTTACCCAGGAAACTGCCGGATGTTGTTCGAGCCATTTTGCCACGACAAGAGCATTGCTGCTTTGTTTTTCCATGCGCAGAGGAAGTGTCTCTACACCCTGTAATAATAGAAATGCATTCATCGGTGCCAGGCAGGGACCCAGATCCCTTAGTAATTGCACCCTGGCCTTGGTAATATACGCACTCCCTCCATTACCACCTGCTCCAAAGGCACCCCAATAACTAATACCATTGTAGGTAGGATCGGGCTCTATAAATTCCGGAAATTTCCCCCCGGCCCAGTTAAAATTACCTTTTTCCACAATAGCCCCTCCCATTGATGTTCCATGCCCACCAATAAATTTGGTCAAAGAGTGCACCAGTATGTCTGCGCCATGTTCAAAAGGTTTAAGCAGGTACGGGGTAGTAACCGTATTATCCACAACCAGGGGAATACCATATGAGTGAGCAACCTCACTTATTTCTTTTAGTCGTGCCAGCCTGTTTTTTGGATTACCGATAGCTTCTACAAAGATAGCTCTAGTATCAACATCAACTGCAGAGGCAAAAGATTCCGGATCAGTAGGATCAGCAAAGCGTACTTTAATACCAAATCTAGGCAGGGTATAAGCAAAGAGATTATAGGTGCCTCCATAAAGATGGCTGCTGCTGACCAGGTTTTGCCCGGAAGAAACCAGGTTTAATACTGCCAAGCTAATTGCTGCCTGTCCGGAAGAAAGGGTTAGAGCAGCACTTCCACCCTCAAGAGAAGCTATCCTTTTTTCCAGGACATCGTTTGTCGGATTCATTATGCGTGAATAAATGTTTCCAGCCTGTTCAAGGCCAAATAGCGAAGCTGCATGCTCTACCGAGTCAAAAACATACGAAGTGGTTTGATATATTGGAACTGCGCGTGAATTTGTATTTTTATCAACCTGCTGCCCGGCATGCAGTGATAATGTAGAAAAAGAATGAGCCATAACAAAGCCTCCTTTTGTTAATGATTACTGATGTAAAGGTAGAAATGAGCATAAATAATCAAGGGCTTTAACTAATAATGATTTTCAGCGAGGTTACCTACAATGGAGGCGCATACCGGTTAACCCACCCCGGCTGGTATAAATACAGGAGGATAGAATAATAACTATAAAAATATTATCCAATAAAGGTGAGGCAATTATTTTGGTTATTGCATTCTGCTTTTTAGGTTTCACTACTGTACCTCTTATCTGACATAATTACTATCGAGTTAGTAGTAAATAATTATTATAATAATACTTTGCCAAAACTACTTTGTCAATGATTATTTTAAGTGTATCTTATCTTGATCGGGGATAGAAATCCTGAGATCGATTGAGGGGCGCCAGGTAGTCTAATAATCATCAGACTGCATTTTAGCTGGTTTCCTGGTAAAGCTTGCTCTGTCTGATCATTTCAATAACACCCTTTATTATTCCAGCAAAAGGCACGGCTAAAACCATCCCCAGGAGCCCGGCAAGCTGACCGCCGGCCAGAATCGAAACAATTACAGTGATCGGCTTTAACCTGACAATTCTACCAAGAACAAAAGGCGCCAGTAGCATACCATCCAGGACTTGAATTATTACATAAACGATAATAATGATTAGTGGTGAGGGTGTAAGGGGAGAAAAAGAGAGCAATACAGCAGGCACTGCAGCAATATAGGGACCAATATAAAGGATAAAGTTAAAGAGACCGGCTATTATCCCAAGCAAAAGGGCATAAGGCATACCAATAATAGCCAGCACCACTCCGGTTACAATACCAACAATGGTACAACGGACAATTGAGCCCCTGATGAAAGAACCCACATTTGTATCAATTATGGAAACAACTTCTTCGGCGTACTTTCTATACTTTAAAGGAACCATATTCACAATCTGCAAGCGCACTGCCTCAAAATCATTAAGCAGGTAAAAAACAAGAAAGAGAACCAGGAAAAATCCGACAGTGCCGCCTATTAAAGAAATTGATGCTTCGGCAATATATTCTACTGCCATGTTAAGGTTCTCTGTTAAGTTGATCAGGTAACCCCTGACCTCATCCTCGATATCAAGGTTAATTGTCTGCTGGGAAAACCACGAAACATACTCCTGTATTCTTTGAACATAATGGGGAAATGTATCAATTAGCTCTGAAATTTCGTAATATATAACCGGAATAACCAGGCTTAATAACAAAACACATAGAAACAAAAATAAAATAAATACAATTGCAGATGCAATACCGTGCTTCAACTTAAAACGTTCTTTTAATAAATCCAGAATGGGATACAAAATATAAACTATCAGGGTGCTAACCAGGATCAAGCTGATCAGCCAGGAAAGATTTTGCATCAACCAGTAAGCTAACAAAATCAGCAGCACTGGTATAATTAATCGTGATACAAGCGACTTCTCCTTTTCCAAGTCAGGCACACTCACTTTCTAAGCTCGAAAACGAAAGAATAATACATCTCCGTCTTCTACTGGATAATCTCTGCCTTCCACCCTGCTTAGCCCTTTTTCCCGGGCTGCAGCTGCTCCGCCTTTTTCCACCAGCACTTCCCAGGGAAATACTTCAACATTAATAAAACCCTGCTCCATGTCACTGTGTACTTTTCCTGCTGCCTGGGATGCCGTAATACCACGAGCAACCACCCAAGATCTCGCTTCTTTCCCCTTGATCGTATAAAAAGTTATTAAACCGAGAAGATTATAGCATTCAGTCATAAGCACCAGGGCCCGGCTTTCATTAAGTCCATATAGCTCCATGAAAGCTTGTCGTTCTTGATCCGGCAAGTCTGATAGTTCCGCCTCAATGTTAGCACAGATAGGGAACACAGGACTAAAGCCGGGAAAAATACAACTATCGGGATTCGGGTTTTCACCATGGTTGCACACGTAGATGATATTTTTCCGGGTCAGTAAATTCAGGTTGCTTAAAAACTGACTATCTCTGGAGCTCAGCTTCAGATCCCTGGTGGCCAATCCCTGGTTTAGATGACTCTCAAGAACCCGAAGAAGCTGCAACTCACTAGCTACATCTTCCTTATCTTTGCTTTTCAGCTTTGGTTCAATTTTCTCGCGCCTGCGATTGACAACTTCCAGGTCAGCCAGGACCAGTTCTAAATTAATAATTTCAATATTTGATAGAACATCACCCTTATACAAACTGCCTTCATTAAAAACAGCTACAACCTGAATTAATATATCTACATCACGCAGGTGACCTAAAAACTTATTTCCAAGCCCTTCGCCGCGGCTGGCACCCTTAACCAGGCCGGCTATATCGATAACTTCAATGGTAGAAAACGTTGTTATTTCCGCATTGATCAGCTCTGCCAATGCTTTTAGACGTCGATCCGGCAGCGATACAATTGCCTTGTTAGGATCAATTGTTGAAAAAGGATAATTTTCTATTGCCACACTCCGCCCTGTAAGAGCTTTAAAAAGTGTGGATTTACCGGCATTAGGTAGGCCAACTATGCCACAACTCCAGGCCATTAGCTTGTTTATACCTCCTGCTTAATCCGGGAATGCACCATTTTCGCTTTCAGGCACGATATTTTTTACTTTTTTTTCAAAGTGAGATCGGGGTATCAGGATGCTACGCCCACATTTTAAACATTTTAGCCTGAAATCCATCCCTATCCTGATAATACGCCAGCAATTTGCTCCACAGGGATGACCTTTTTTCATTTCAACCAGCTGGCCGACTTCATACTTCGCCATAGCCGTTTTGCACCAACCCTATATTTTATTCAGTATATTGGTGACCTGTTCATATACCTCATCGATTTGCTTATTACCGTCAACCGGGAAAAGAATATCCTTCTCTTTGTAAAGTTTAATTAAAGGCTTCGTTTGTTCTTCGTAAACATCTAGCCGTTCCTTGACTGTTTCATACGTATCATCAGACCTCTGGTAGAGGTCGCTTCCACAATTATCGCAAACGTTCCGCACGCTGGGCGGCTTAAATTTTATATGAAAGTTGGCCCCACATTCACTGCATACACGTCTGCCAGTTAGTCTTTCGATCAACTCTTCCTGCTCAACCTCAATTGAAATAACGGCATCCAGGCTTTTACCGGAATCAAACAAAGCCTGTTCCAGGGATTCAGCCTGGGCAACCGTTCGTGGAAACCCGTCAAGCAAAGCGCCTTCTACACAGTCAGGTTCATTTAGGCGTTCCTTAACAATGGCAACAACCAGTTCATCGGGAACCAGCTTGCCCTGTTCCATGTAATCTTTAGCTTTACGGCCAAGATTAGTTTGCTGTTTAACGGCAGCACGAAGTATATCTCCCGTGGAAACATAGGTGAGCTCGTAGTCTTTAACAATCCTTTCAGCCTGGGTACCTTTACCCGCACCTGGCGGCCCCAACAGGATAATAAGCATTTTAACATCACCTTTCCTAACATACTATTTAAGCCAAGTTATTAAATTTCTATTTCTTCACCCTGAATCCTGCCTGATCATAAAAATGAAGAAGCGCCGTTAAGGCGCTTCGTAATAAAAACCGTTCAGTGCATTATTGTGATACTGAATCACTGAAAGTTCTTTGCTGCTTACTCTTTTCAATAATTTCCTGATCAACTGGCTTGTAGCTCCAATCTCTTTTTACTTCCTCTGTTTTTGCCTGCTTCTTAGATACCTCTTCTTTATTTTTCATATCCATGCTTCCGGATACCACTGCACCTTCCTCAACAATTAAACCGTTTGCCCTGAAAGTGCCAATTGCAGTAGCAGTTTTCTTAAGTTCAAGCTTTCCTTCCGCGTCAAGATCTCCTTCATAATGACCGGCGATTGTAACATTTCTCGCCTTCAACTCAACAACCACGCGACCGCTTTCGCCAATTATTACATCCCCTTTATTGGTGATGTTTCCCTCAGCTTCGCCATCAATGCGAATCAAACCTTTTCCATTGATAACTCCTTTAAAATAAGTGTCTTTTCCGATTACCGTGTTAACTTTATCCGGGGGGGTCTCAAGATTATCTCTTCTAAACAAAGAATAAAACCTCCTTAATTTACTGCGTTTTCATATAATTATAGGGATTAACTGGTGAACCGTTATAATGGACTTCATAGTGAAGATGCGTTCCTGTAGTCCTGCCGGATGCACCCATGTAACCAACCACCTGGTTTCTTTCAACAAAATCTCCAGCAGTTACAGCAAACCCTGAAAGGTGGGCATAGTAGGTTTCATAACCATAGCCATGATCAATAATAACAATGTTACCATAACTACCCCTATAGCCCGTAAAGGTTACTTCGCCATCGGCACTGGCCCAAATATCGGTTCCATAGGCACCAACAATATCGACACCTGTATGGAACTGGTAACCACTGCTATAGGGAATACTTCTCATGCCAAATCCTGATATCATCCGCCCGCGGCATGGCCAGACAGATGGCTTGGCATCTGCCTGAACAACATATTCGCCAACACTATCAAGGGTATCGGATCTTTCTGGAAGAATACTCTGCAGCAACACAATATTGTCAGAAGCTCGGTCTAAAACCCCTTCAGAAGCAGAACGGCTGCTATATGAACGCTGCAATGAAACCACCCCTGCTTCACCAGGATTTTCTGTTTCATATTCTGACATTGTATGGCCATTAAACGATTGGTTTTCCACTTCGTTATTAATATCTTCCGGATCCAAATCAAGCTTGTTGGTAACAAAATCAACCAGCTCATCAATGGACTGAATCTGTTCCACCATTTTTTCAGTTTCAACAGCAAGGGCGTTGATCTCATCCTGCTGTGCCCGGTTGATCTGGCGAAGCAAATCAACTTCTTCAGCTTCAGCAGCTGTTTTAATATAGGAGTAACCAAGCACGCCAACACCTGCCACAACAAGCACCAGAAAAGCTACCAGCAGCTGCACAACAAATAGGGGGATTCTCAGGCTGAATGTTGATTCCTCGGTATGAGGAACAACCATTATAGTAAAACATCTTTTATGCTTATCTGAAGGCATAAATATTTCCTCTCGAGTTAAAAAAGCCGGGCCCGCACAAAACATAGTCCTGGCGCCATTCCCGACATGATCTAATATATTATAACATACGGCAGCAAAGGAAACAAAACATCGAAGAAGTAGCCGGTACAAACGGGTAACAGAGACACATCGAGAAGGTTGTTACATGGAAATACCATAATAATATAATAAGCTTAAATGTTTCACGTGAAACAACAATAACCACTGTTGAGGAATTATAACCTTACCAATTTTTTTCTTTACACCAGGCCGGTTTGTTTCACGTGAAACACTAGATTCCCTCAGGAAGCAGTTTATCAATGAGTCTTTCCAGATCTTCATCCCCGTAATAAAATATTTCTATGGACCCGCCGCTTTTTCCCGGCTTAATTTTAACCTTAGTGCCTAGAACTCTCTGCATCTGCAATTGCAGCTCTACCTGGACTGGATCCTCTTCAACGCCCTGTCCGACCTGCTTTGTTTTATGTTTCTTTCCAGAAGTTTGATGAACCAGTTTTTCAACATCCCTGGCAGTCAGTCTCTCTTCCATGATTGTTTTAAAGGCGTTTTCCTGAACTTCTTTATCTCCTATCGCTAAAAGCGGCCTTGCCTGTCCTGAAGTTATCTGCCCTTCTTCCAGTGCTTTAATAACATACGTTGGTAAAGATAATAACCTCATGGTGTTTGCCACTGATGGTCTGCTTTTTCCGATTCTTCTTGCCAGTTCATCCTGAGTATAACTGAATTCACTCATTAATTTTTTATATGCCCTTGCTTCTTCTACAGGGTTTAAATCTTCCCGCTGTAAATTTTCTATTAAGGCAATCTCCAGCATTTGTTTGCTGTCATAGGATTTAATTACTGCGGGAACTTTTTCAAGTCCGGCCAACTTTGCAGCCCTACACCTTCTTTCCCCTGCAACAAGATAATATCGATCATCCTCTCTTGCAGGGGCAAGCACTACGGCTTGCAATACACCATGTTCTTTAATTGACGCTGCAAGTTCATTAATTTTTTCATCATCAAACTTTTGCCGCGGCTGAAAGGGGTTCGGTTCTATTTTTTCAAGACTTACTTCACTTGTTTCCCCGCTTCCCGACATAACTTCCGGTATAAGAGCACCCAGCCCTTTACCAAGCCTTCTTTTTTCACTCATCTATTCAAGACCTCCGCCGCTAAAGTCATGTATAACTCAGCGCCTTTACTTTTAGGGTCATACTCCAGAATATGTTTTCCATAACTTGGCGCTTCACTTAGCCTGACGTTTCTCGGTATTACAGTTTTATAAACATACTGCTTAAAATAATTACGTACTTCTTCTGAAACTTGCTCAGATAAGTTAGTTCTAATGTCATACATTGTCAGGACAACGCCTTCAATACGTAAATCTTCATTTAAATGCTTTCTGACCAATGAAATAGTATTCATCAGTTGTCCCAACCCTTCCAGTGCATAATATTCACATTGGATGGGTATCATTATGCCATGAGCAGCATTAAGCGCATTTAAAGTTAATAACCCCAGTGATGGCGGACAATCGATAAATATATAGTCATATTTGTCATCCAGGCCCGCAACAGCTCTTTTTAACTTTTCTTCCCTGGAAACCATTGATACCAGCTCAATTTCAGCTCCGGCAAGTTGTATAGAAGCAGGAACAACATCCAGGTCAGGCCATTTTGTTTTTACTATAATATTGTCGATAGGAAGATCGTCTATTAATACATTATATATGCATTGCTTGATATCTTTTTTCGACAATCCTAATCCGCTTGTTGCATTACCCTGTGGATCAATGTCTATCAAGAGTACTTTTTCTTTTAACTTGGCCAAAGCGGCACTAAGGTTGATAGCTGTTGTTGTTTTTCCCACGCCGCCCTTTTGATTTGCTATTGCAATGATTTGAGCCATTCCAGTCTCTCCTTAGTTCTGCATGTGCCCAGCCATAAATGCCAATCCCCATGCTATTTCTGCTTTTTAACCATATTTCTTGTTAATACAATTTTCACTTCCAGGTAATCATCTTCAACTCTTTCTGTTACCTCCGGTTGTATACCCGATTTTTTAAGCATTTTAATTGTTTCGCGTATAGTATTTAGAACTATACGCATATCACGCACAATAGGTTTCTTTTTCTTCCTCTTCCCGGTATTTTTCTTTTCACTGTCCCTGGTTATAATTTTCTCTGCTTCGCTTACATTTAAATTGCTTTTTACAATCTCTGCGATCATTGCCTTTTGTTCCGCAGCACTGTCAACTTTTAAAAGCGCCCGGGCATGTCTTTCTGTAAGCCCGTTTTCTAAGAGCATTTTTCTTACAGACTCATCCAGTTTAAGAATTCTAATCTTGTTGGCAATTGTAGACTGGCTTTTCCCCAATTTTTTTGCAAGCGCTTCCTGGGTTAACTTGAATGACTGCATTAATTTTAAATATCCCATCGCCTCTTCAATGTAATTCAGGTTTTCTCTCTGCAAATTCTCAATCAGGGCAATGGCAGCCATATCATTATCTGACATAACTTTTACTGCTGCTGATATCTTTTGCCAACCAAGCCTTTTACAGGCAAGTAATCTTCTTTCGCCTACAACCAACTGATAACCGTCCCCCGCCCGTCTAACCACCACAGGTTGAATAAGGCCCGACGCTTTAATCGATTGTGCCAATTCTTCAATCTTATCATCTTCTATTACCTTCCTTGGCTGGAAAGGATTTTGCTTTATTTTTTCGATATCAATGGCCAGTACTTTTTCCGTTGTTGGCTCTTTTTCTATTATCCCTAAGCTGTCAGTTATCTTTTCATTCATTACACCAGCGCCTTTTCTATAATTATTCCTTTGCTTAAATTAGACACCCTTCTTTTCTTTCCTTCAATCTTTACATATTCTTAGTATGGTTACAAGCCTCTTAAATGCCAAGAGGTTTTTTCTGTGGTTTGCCTGCACTGCGTGGATATTGCTCCGGCGTATTATTTATTTTTTTAATTATATAAACTGCTCTCTTTTCACCTGTCTCCAGAAAATATTCTAAAGATTTCTCTAATACGCCTCCACAAATATTTATTGCTTGTTCAGCATATTCGATTTCACTTTTCCCTTTTGGCCCTTTATAAAATAATGCTCTTCCACCAATTCTTAAAAAAGGCAAGGTCAATTCAGCAAGAACACTTGCCTCTGCTACAGCTTTACTGAATACATAATCATACTGCTCTCTATGCTCAGTTATATGAGCAAAGTTTTCAGCGCGCCCTTCCAGAACGCATGTATTATCTAATCTTAACTTCTTTACTGCTCCTTCCAGGAATGCAGTTTTCTTTTTTATAGAATCCAACAAACATAATTTAAGATCCTGTCTAACTATTTTTATCGGTATTCCGGGTAATCCTCCGCCTGTTCCCAGGTCCAGGACTTTTTTGTTGTATTTTAAATCTAGTTTATTCAGCAAATAGATTGAATCGTATATCTGTTTGTTTACTATACCCTCAATAGTTTTTTCGCCGGTTACGCGTTGTATTTTTAATTCATTAAACAGTAAGTGAACATATTCTTGCAGTTGATTAATTTGCTGTTCATTTGCTTCAATATTTAGTTTTGATAATAACTCTATCAATCTTTTATTTGTACCCGATTCTGTCATTATTTTTACACTCCATCTATTTTCCGAGGCAAAATTCACTAAATATTTTATCCAGCAAAGAATCATCAAGAGTTTTTCCAAGAATGTTACCGAGCAGGCTCCGGGCATATTGCAGCTCAGTGCTGACTATTTCCCATGGTTCTTTCCCCAGTATATTTATGATACCTTCTATTGTTTCCATCACTTCATTTAATATTTGCTCGTGGCGTATACTAACAATAATTGATGATTCGTTTTTATTACCCATAATATCATCAAGCTGTTTTGCTACGGCCTCTTCAAGCTCTTTGATTCCAATACTCTCCAGCGCTGAAGTATTCACTACAGCAGCATTGGTATATTTTTCCCTGACCCGGTTCTCTTCAACCACCCGGGGGAGATCAACTTTGTTGATAACCACTACCAATCCTTTACTCTGGCTGATCATTGAAGCTATATCATCATCAGCATCCCACACTGAAGAACCGTCTATAACATAGATAATTAATGCTGCCTCAGCGGCAGCAGCCCTTGATCTGCTAATTCCTTCAATTTCCACCGGATCGCTGGTTCCTTCAATACCAGCAGTATCCAGTAACCTGATCGGATACCCTCCCATACTCATGAATCCTTCCAGAATGTCTCTTGTCGTACCGGGCTTTTCATGAACTATTGCTTTTTGCTGACGAAGTAAGGCATTCAATAAAGACGATTTTCCAACATTTGGTTTTCCCAGGATAGCAACGCTTACCCCTTCCTGGTAAGCCCTGTTGTTCTCTACCCCTTTGAGTAGTTCATATATTTCATCCCTTACTGCACTTATTAATTTTTTCACTTGCTTCAGATCAGGTTTTTGCTCATCGTATTCTTCAGGGTAGTCAAGCATTGCTTCAATGGGTGCCCTTATATCTATGATCATTGTTTGTATTTTTTCTATTTTTCTCGATAGTTCACCTTTCATTACCTGGGCAGCAGTTTTTACAGCTTCTTCCGATCTTGCTTTAATTATATTTATCACCGCTTCAGCCTGGCTCAGGTCAATGCGGCCATTAATAAATGCCCTTTTTGTGAATTCTCCTGGTTCTGCTAATCTTGCTCCGTTATTCAAAACCAATTCCAGCACAGCTCTCAGGGCAAATATTCCACTGTGGCAGTTAATTTCAACCACGTCTTCTTTGGTATAGGTATACGGAGCGGGCATAAATACTGCCAGCACTTCATCAATTTCCCTGCCCTGTCTGTCAACTACAAAGCCATGATATAGTTTTTTCGGAATGCTAAATAATTTATCCCTGGCAGATGAGGGTTTAAAAATCTTTTTGATTATGGATTTAGCATTGCTGCCGCTTATTTTTACAATACCAATTCCGCCTTCACCAAGTGGCGTACTTATGGCAGCAATAGTATCATTTTCATACATTCTAAAGCTTCCTTCCTTTTAATAAAATAAAAAACCGCCCCTCCAGGGGCGGCGCTCATAATAGCTCATTACTTCGGTGCAACTATCACTTTGCGATAAGGTTCCTGGCCCGAGCTGTAGGTGGTAATCCCAGGGTAATCCTGCAAAGCCAGGTGTATTATTCTTCTTTCCTGAGGGTTCATTGGTTCAAGGGCCTGTTCATAACCGTCCTGTGAAACTTTTCTGGCAACATTTTTTGCCAGTTGAGTTAAGGTTTTTTCCCGTCTGACCCTGTAGTTTTCTACATCTATTACCACCATTTTATTCAGTTTTGAAAACTGCCTTCTCATGATTATATTAATAAGATACTGGACATCACTTAAAGTTTTTCCTCTTCTGCCAATTAAAATACCAACGTCATCACCGTTAATCATTGCTGCAACCTTTTCATCATCGGAGCTGATATCTATAGTACCTTCTATACCAATATTATCGAGCATTTCTATCAAATATCCGTGTAAGTAATCCTCCGGATTCTTTTTAATGCTAACTAATACTTTTGCTTCTTTGTTACCGATTAAACCAAGTAACCCCTGCGATGGTTCCTCCAAAACTTTTACTTCGACATTATCGCTCTGTACCCCAAGTTCATTAAGAGCATTTTCAACTGCTTCATCAACAGTCCGGCCGCTGGCTTCATATTCTATCATTTTTTACTCTTCCCCTTTTTGGCCTTCTTATTGCTGCTCTTTGCCTCATTATCTTTATCCTGGCCTGTTTTACCTTCTATTTCATCAAATATACTGCTAATGCGTGATTCTTTATTCTTTTCCTGTTCCTGATCCTTTCCTTTTTCCTTACCCTTTTCCTTTTCCTTTTTTGCAGGTTTAACAACAATTTCTGTATCTTCTTTACCCTTTTCAAGCTGCAATACTAATTTGTGTTGTCCTATAGAAAAAACATTGTTCATAATCCAGTATATAACCAGCCCTACTGGAAAGCTAAAGCTGAAAACGGTAATCATTACCGGCATCATATAAAGCATCATTTTTTGAGTGCTATCTGCTGACATTGACATTTTTGAATACAGGTATGTGGTAGCGCCGGCAATCAAAGGGAATATATAATAGATACTAATCTCGCTTAAGAAATTATGAAACCCTATATTAGGTACTGCCAGTAAATCAATAAATTGAGCAGATGGAAATAGATATGGGTTAATAATACTCATATCCAGAAACTGATCAGCTTCCCTCAGTAGCCTGAAAATACCGATTAAGATAGGAAATTGCACCAGTAATGGCAAACAACCGGCAAGCGGGTTCATGTTATTCTCTTTCATGAATTCAGACACAGCCTGATTTTGCTTTTCCTTGTCGTTCTTATATTTCTCCTGCAACTTTTTCATTTCCGGCTGTAATTTTTGCATGTTCTTGGCCGATTGAATCTGCTTGTTGTTTAAGGGAAACGTAACCAGCTTAACCAGAAGGGTCATTATAATTATTGCCACCCCAAGATTTGGTACCAGGTTATAAATAAAGCTGATCACTACACTGAAAAATTGAGCAATAGCATCTATCATTGATTATCCTCCCACCATCCTGTTATTTTACCGGATCATATCCGCCAGGATTAAAAGGGTGGCATTTAAGCACTCTTTTAATACCCATTGCCATGCCTTTTAAAACTCCATATTTATAAACCGCCTCGTATGTGTAAAGTGAACAGGATGGATAAAAACGACATACTGTAGGTTTAAGCGGTGATAAAAATGTCCTGTAGAATGTTATCATTGCCATGCAGACAATCCTGGCATATTCTCCTGTTTTTTCACTTATGCTCCTGCTGTCAGCCGCGCTTTTCTGCAAAGGCGCAACAACTCCTTACTCGCTTCATGAAAAGAAACACCTGCCGAAGGTTTTCTTCCAACTATAATAAAATCATACCCCTTCAACAGCTGTTCTTCCATTGTTTTGTATGCTTCCCTATAAATTCTTCTTATCCTGTTTCTTGTAACACTTTTTCCAACCTTTTTACTGATTGAAAAACCCAAACGATTAAAGATATTTCCATTTGGACAGTAATAAAGGACGATATTTTTAGATACGACCGCCCTGCCATTCCTGTAAACTTTATTAAATTCTTGGCTTTTCTTTAACCGTTTTTCACCTTTTTGCTTCATTATTATTATGCGCTAAGCTTCTTACGCATTTTTAACCTACGTCTCCTGATTACCTGCCTGCCGGCCTGTGTTCTCATGCGTTTTAAAAAACCATGTACCCTTTTTCTTTTTCTTTTTTTCGGTTGATATGTTCTTTTCATAATAACCCCTTCACCAATATGTAGATAAGTTAAAAAAATTATACAGTAAGAAAAGGAGCCATGTCAAGAAATCCTTATATTTTAGGCGTATGTGTTAAAAATATAATTTATTATCCCTTTGCAGTTATAATAATGATCTGTTAATATGTTTTCAAGGAAGTAGGCAATGTCCCTTTGATAATTATGGTTATCCACAGGTTTTGTTAATAACTCTTTATAATGTTAATAACTATTGGCCTCAGAATTATTATTCCTGGAGGTTTATTGATGAATAATCCCCTTTATGAAATATGGCAGCTTACTTTATCTGAATTAAGCAAAGACCTTAACAAACCCAGTTTTGACACCTGGTTTAATCTAACAAAGCCTGTTTCTATAGATGATAAAGTTTTGGTAATTGAAGTACCTAATGATTTTACCAAGGAATGGTTCGAAACAAGGTATCGCGATAAAATCATCAAGGCTCTCAAAACTATTACCTCCTCTGACCATGCCGTCAATTTTGTCATTGCCTCTGAATTCAGTGATTCAGACGATTTCAACAGTGTTAATCCTGATGATAATAATTTTTCAGATCAGGTCGATCAAAGAAAAGAACATTTTTACAACAGTTCTGCTCCAGTGGATGACAATATTAAAAAAAACAAGTTAATATCAAGCTTTAACCCTCGTTATACTTTTGATACTTTCGTAGTTGGTGCCTGCAACCGCCTTTCTCACGCTGCCTCTCTTGCGGTAGCTGAAAGTCCGGCCAGGGCCTATAATCCCCTTTTTATATACGGAGGGGTTGGCCTTGGAAAAACTCATCTACTTCATGCAATCGGCCAGTATTCCCTGATTAACCACGGTTTTTCCCGGGTTTTTTATTTTTCTTCAGAAAAGTTTACCAATGAATTTATTAATGCTATCAGGGATAACAAAACCCTCGACTTTAGAAACAAGTATCGTAATATGGATATTCTTTTAATAGATGATATCCAGTTTTTAGCTGGAAAAGAGCAAACCCAGGAAGAGTTTTTTCACACTTTTAATGCACTCCACGACAACAACAGGCAAATCATAATATCAAGTGACAGGCCGCCCAAGGAGATACCGACCCTTGAAGATCGCCTTCGATCACGCTTTGAGTGGGGGCTTATTACTGATTTACAGCCACCCGACCTTGAAACCAGGACAGCAATACTCAAGAAAAAAGCCCTTTCTGATGGCATTGATATACCAGATCCGGTTATACAGTATATAGCTGAAAAAGTAATAACAAATATTCGTGAACTTGAGGGAGCTTTAATCCGAATTGCTGCTTACGCTTCCCTTTCAGATACTCCTGTAACTCTTGAACTGACAGAATCAGCCCTCCAGGATATCATTGTTACACGTCAAAAGAACATAACAGTAAAAAGTATTATTCAGGTTACAGCAGAAAACTTTGGTTTAAAAACAGAGGACATTCTCTCTAAAAAAAGAACTCAGGATGTTGCCCTGACCAGGCAGGTAGCAATGTATTTATGTCGTATGTTAACAGATCTTTCTTTGCCTAAAATTGGAGAAAATTTTGGTGGGCGCGACCATACAACAGTTCTTCACGCCTTTAAAAAAATTGACTTGCTTATAACAGAAAATAGTGATTTCAAAAATAGAATTGAATTAATCAAGAATAATGTTCTTAATAAGAACTGATTAAGCTGTGTATAAGTTGTTTATTATTTCACTCTTAAAAAGTTATACCTATTCGAATAAACCTTATGAACAACTTTTCAAGTTTTTATTAACAGGTTTTTTAAAGCATAATCTTTCTTTACAACCATATAGAGGCGTCTTATTGCTTTATGTATATTTATGCACAGTTTACACAGGCTTTATTACTTCCTCTATACCTGTATATATATATTTTAAAACATATATAATATGTTAATTACTTTAACAAGGAGTGTTACTTGTGAAAATTTCAGCCATTACCAGCCAACTTTCTTCATGCCTGGAAATAGTGGAAAAAGCCCTTCCTGTTAGAACTACTACTCCGGTTATTAATAATATTCTGCTTGATATACAGCATAATGAGCTAATTTTATCTGCAACAAATTATGAAATATTTATTAATGTCAGTTTGAAACATGAAAGTGATGAGAGCGGGAAAGTTCTTTTACCCCCCAAAATAGTAGATATTATACGATATTTTCCAACAGATGAAGTAGAAATTGATATTAACAGTGAAAACTATCGACTTGATATTCATGGTGGTACTGCTCGTTTTAATCTTTACGGCTCTTCTTATGAAGATTTTCCGGCTGATACATTTTTAAATCAGGGCAAGCCTCCTGAAAATTTCACTATTGAGCTAACAAAGTTGAAAAAAATGTTGAAGGAAGTAATTTTTGCTGCATCCACGGAAGAAACCAGACCCGCGTTTAATGGTATTCTTTTCACTTTTAGTGGTAATAAAGTTATTCTCACCGCATCTGACACATACCGCCTGGTGGTCAATGAAATTACTGATCCCTCCTGGTCTTTCAATGAAAGCAAGTGCCTGGTTCCTGCAAAGGCACTGCGTGAATTCCTAAGAATACTTGATGAAAGCCATATTGAAGCAATAATTGGTCACAAAGATTCTTATTTTTCTATTACCTTTGGAAATATTTTCTTTGCTTCCAGACTGCTTGAAGAAAAATATCCGGATGTAAGCGGAGTAATACCCCATGATTATAAAACAAGGGTAGAAATAGACAGAAAAAGTCTTGAGAGCACAATATCAAGGGCTTCCCTTCTTGCCCAGGGAAAGAATCAGGCGGTTAATATGCTTGTAAAAGAAGGAAAGCTTGAAGTTAAGGTATCAAGTCAGGAAGGAAGTATGGAGGAAGTTATTCCTGTTGAATATGAAGGTGAAGAGGTTGACCTTTTTGTTAATTCACGTTTTGTGCTGGATATACTAAAAATAATTGATTCAGACAAAATTATTATTGAATTTCATGGTGACGGGGGACCGCTTGTTTTCAGATTTGATAATAACCGCGATTACCTATACCTGGTTCTGCCAATTAAGAAAGTAAATTAATTATCCCGGAGGCTGCGTAATTTGTTCTATCTTGATTCTTTGCAGCTTAGAGGATTTAGAAATTACCATAATCAGCATATAAACTTTCACCGGCGATTTAATATCTTTGTTGGTGACAATGGCCAGGGTAAAACAAACCTGCTGGAAGCAATTTACTATCTCTCTGTCACGAGGTCTTTCAGGACAAAAAGGGATTTTGAATTGGTAAATTTTGAAGATCGTTTTTTTTATCTGAGCGGGATATTTATAAAGAGTTTTATTAGCCATAAAGTTCAAATGAGTTATCAAATTAATGAATCGTTGCAGGTTAAAATAGATAACAATTTAACGGACAGGTTTAATCATTTGCAGCGGTTTCCTGTGATAACCTTCAGCCCCGATGATCTGCAGATTATCAGGGATGGTCCCGCGGTGAGGAGAAGGTTTTTAAATCTTGAAGGGTCTCGTCTTAATCCGCTCTTTTTCCAGGAATTGAAAAAATATCAGCGGGTGTTGATCCAGAGAAACAATCTGCTCAGGGATATGGCGTCGCGAAACAAGATTGAAAAATATATTGAGCCCTGGAATCAGGCCTTGATTGAGCACGGTAGTCGAATTATTATTGAAAGAATAAAACTGATGAAAATACTACAGGAAGAAGCGAGCCCTTTTTTTAAAGAAATGAGCGGTTCTTCAGAGGAACTTACATTAAAATACAGAAGTAATCTTAAAATTGATGTTGATTTAGATGATTATGATAAAATAAGAAAGAATTATGAGGAAATCCTTGCTTCAAAAAAAGATCTTGAGCTAAAGAGAGGTTCTACCCAGGTTGGTCCGCATCTTGATGATTTCAGTATTCTGATTAATGGGGCCGATTCCAGGTTTTTTTCATCACAGGGGCAAAAAAGAACAGCAGCACTGGCGTTAAAAATGGCTGAAGTTAATCTCTTTACCAGGAATAACTACGAGGAACCGATTATTTTACTGGATGACGTTTTTTCTGAATTTGATGATACAAGAAAAAAACATTTGCTAACCTTTCTAAGCAATAATAGTTCCCAGTGTTTTATATCTTCTGCATCAGGAATTAATGAGTTTATCCACAATCTTCCCGGGGAGCATAAAATATTTAAAATTACACAGGGAACGGTGTTGGATGAAACAGATCAGTAAACCGGTTGAACAGTTTCTTCGCAGGTGCAATCTCTGGCAGGGATACCAGCAGCATCTCGTGGTCTATAAATGGGCTAATATTGTTGGCCCGGCCCTTGCAGAGGTTACAAGGGCTGATAATTTTAATAACGGTGTTCTTAAAATTGCCGTAAAAGATTCGGTTTGGGCTTATCACTTATCGATGATGAAACCTTCACTGATCAATAAAGTAAATAATTATTCCGGCTCAAAAATGGTAAAAGACATAGTATTTATTATCGATGATTTAAATGACAACTATAAATAACGAAGGTTAACCAGTGGGAGGTTTGAAATGTTTTTGCATATAGGAGGTTCAAAAATTGTTTTTACCCGGGAATTGATCGGTATTTTTGATTATAATCTTTCAGTTAATGATCAGAATGGTTTGGTTTTACATGATTGCTGCGATTTTGACAATGAGTATGATAATAAAGAGAAACCTAAATCGTTTATTTTAACTGATAAGACACTTTTTGTATCTCCTATTGCTCCGCTGACCCTTGCCGGGCGGCATGACAAAAAGCTTTAACGCGGTTTTCTTTCATCCATCGTAAACATGTTATAATAAAATAAGTGATATAAATTCCTCTCGAGGTGAAAAATGGCAGATAAAAATAATAATGGCTATGGTGCTGAACATATTCAGGTTCTGGAAGGTTTGGAAGCCGTAAGAAAAAGGCCCAGCATGTATATTGGATCAACTTCCAGCCGCGGTCTTCATCACCTGGTGTTTGAAGTAGTTGATAACAGCATAGATGAAGTTCTTGCCGGTTTCTGCAAGCAAATAAAAATCACAGTTAATAAAGATAACAGCGTCACAGTTGTTGATGACGGCAGAGGGATTCCTGTTGAGAACCATCCCCAGGAAAAACGCCCGGCAGTTGAGGTTGTTCTAACTACTCTGCATGCCGGCGGTAAGTTCAACAATGACAGTTACAAGGTTTCCGGAGGCTTGCATGGGGTTGGTGTGTCTGTTGTAAATGCCCTTTCTGAATGGCTCGAAGTGGAAATATACCGGGATGAAAAAGTATACAGCCAGCGTTATGAAAAAGGAAAAAAGGTAACAAAAATCAAGGCATCGGGCAAGGTTTCAAAAACAGGAACTAAAATAACTTTTTTGCCTGATCCAACAATATTTGAGAATATTGACTTTGAAAATGAAATTATTGTTCAACGTTTACGGGAACTGGCTTTTCTTAACAAGGGTGTCAAAATTGTTTTTAACGATATGCGCAGTGGGCGGGAAGAGAAGTTTAAATATGACGGCGGTATACAACAATATGTTGCTTATCTGAACCAGGGCAAGGAGACTGTTCCCAAAAAACCAATTTATATTCATAAAGCGGTAAGCGGTTTTGAAGTGGAAGTTGCCTTGCAGTATCATGCCGGTTATTCAGAAGTAATCTACTCGTATGCTAACAACATCCACACCCATGAAGGTGGAACACATGAATACGGTTTCAAATTAATGCTAACCAGGCTTATTAATGATTTTGCCAAACGCCTGGGTATTATAAAAGAGAACCAGCCCAACCTTTCCGGCGAAGATATCCGCGAAGGAATGACAGCGGTAATCAGTGTTAAACTGATGGATCCACAATTTGAAGGCCAGACTAAAACAAAACTTGGTAACAGCGAAATTAGAGGTGTAATTGACAGCGTATGCTATGAAAACTTTGAAGCATTTCTTGAACAGAACCCGGCTATTGCCCGCCGTATTATTGAAAAAGCGATCAGGGCTTCCCGGGCCAGGGAAGCAGCCCGTAAAGCACGTGAACTTACCAGGCGTAAAAATGCTCTTGAAGTCAGTAACCTGCCCGGTAAGCTGGCAGACTGTACTTCAAAGGACCCTGCCGAGAGTGAATTATTTATTGTTGAGGGCGATTCAGCCGGTGGATCGGCTAAACAGGGTCGCGATCGTCGCTTCCAGGCAATACTTCCCCTGCGCGGTAAAATTCTTAATGTTGAAAAGGCCCGTTTAGATAAAATCCTGGCCAATGAAGAGATTCGGACATTGATCACTGCCCTTGGCACCGGAATAGAAAGTGAGTTTGATATAGGCCGTGCCCGTTACCAAAAAATAATAATCATGACTGACGCTGATGTAGATGGTTCCCATATCAGGGTCCTTTTGCTGACTTTTTTCTATCGTTTCATGACTGAATTGATCGAGAGTGGTTTTGTATATATTGCCCAACCTCCTCTATACAAGGTTAAGAAGGGCAAGAAAGAGCAGTACCTGTTCCGTGAAGAGGAACTGGATTCATTACTTACTGAATGGACACGGGAAGGTGGCGTACAGATACAGCGTTACAAGGGTTTGGGCGAAATGAATCCGGATCAGCTGTGGGATACGACCATGAATCCTGAAACAAGAATAATAAAGAGGGTTGAACTGGTTGATGCCATAATGGCGGACAATATTTTCGGGGTATTAATGGGGGATAAGGTTGAGCCACGCCGTCAATTTATTGAAGATAATGCCCGCCTCGTTCAAAATCTTGATATTTGAGCAAGCCGTTTTCTTTAATTGCTTAAAATTTCAACATCAAAAATCAGGCCTTCCATTTCTGCATATGGAATATATCTGAACCTGATTTCGGTTCCCTCATCCATATTCTGTTCTTGCAAAAGCTGATCTGCCTGGTCGGTCAGTTTAAACTGTTTTGCAGGCATTTCATCGGGTACCCCGCTGATTTTAACTTCCAATAGGTCCCCTGGAACATAGGCTGCTATGCGGCCTGAATCAATAATTTCCTGTTCAGCAGTTGTTGCTTCAATTATATTTATTTGCAGGGCCTGGCCCTGTTCCGGGTATGATTCAGCTAAAAAGCCTTCGTGGAAAACTTCTACAGACTGTCCCCGGGCCAGTTGATCCATTCCGACCACGTTACCGTTACTACTTATTAATGTTTCTTCAGTTACAGCAAAATAGACTGCTCTTTTACCCTGCTCAAACCAGGAAACCTGCGGTATATTAACATCCTCCAGCCCCTCAACAACCAGGATGCGATTATCGCTGATGCTGTAAATTTTTCCGCTGATTGGGACCTGTTCCGGGATTTCTCCCTGATCATTACCGGTACTGCCACAGCCGGGCAATATCAGCATTAAAGCAAATAGCAGGGTTAATAAGAGGCCCGGCTTTTTAATCATTTTGTTCACCTCATTAAATTATTACAAAGATTTATACCTATTCTACTACTTATGACAAACAGTATAAACTCCAGGTTCAATTAAACACTTTTATCTGCTTCTATTTACCGGCATCCAGTTTCATGATTTAATAAAGAATAACAAATAGTATTTGAAACAGGAGGTTAACTGTTGCTTTTCAGACTAATTTTTCCATACGTGTTTTTACTGTTTATTGTAGTTTTTTACATTGTTTTTCGTTATTACAAGCTGGGTCCGGTAATTATGAAAGTAGATCGCAGGTTTTTCAGCCGCACCAACAACGATTCATTCTTTTTAATTGTCATTCTTGCAATTGCCTCATATTTTTTAATGCGTTATGAAATGGATAATCTGCCTTTTGAAGCTGATTCGTTTATCCTCGGCCCTTATACTTACGCATTATTCTACCTGGCCCTGATGGCTGCTGTAATTGCACGCGAAGTAGAACGTCCCGCTCTCCGCGAAAAAGGAATTTCCACCTCTCGCGGTTTTTGGCAGTGGTCGGAGATTCTTTCTTACAGGTGGTCAAAAGAGATACTTTACATCACTATCAGCAGGGGCAAACGAACTAAAGGCGAACAAATACAGGTTAATCCGGCAGTAAAAAAAGAACTGGACCAGCTTTTGAAAAAGATGGTTCCCAAGCGTTCCGGAAAAGGGAAAAAGAAATAATAACTAATAAACAAAAATTAGTTTCAGCCTCAATAGCCGGGCTTTAGATCTTTTATTCCTGGCGTTATGATCCATTTTTTAGAGCGGCAAACCTCAATGTTTGCTTTTCCACTGTGTTTTTTTATGATAATATTATACAATATATATCTTTCCCCACGGCCAGTTTGAACTGCCGCGGCTGTTTTTAACTTATTTCTGATAATAAATCTATTTATTACCGAATCTGGCCCGGGTGATATGAAATACCCTGCAAAGGAGAAGAAATGACTGAAAGAGAAAGCATTATACCAGTAAATATTTATGATGAAGTGAAAGTTTCTTTTCTAGATTACGCAATGAGCGTTATTGTCAGCAGGGCCCTCCCCGATGTTAGGGATGGTTTAAAACCGGTTCACCGGCGTATTCTTTACGCTATGTCAGAGATGGGTTCGACTCATGATAAACCTTATCGTAAATCTGCCCGTATTGTGGGTGACGTCCTTGGGAAATATCATCCCCACGGTGATGTCGCCTTATACGATACCCTGGTCAGGATGGCCCAGTCTTTCTCGACCCGCTATCCCCTGGTTGATGGTCACGGTAACTTTGGTTCTCAGGATGGTGATTCAGCGGCTGCCATGCGGTATACTGAATCACGTCTTTCTGCCATAGCGGGGGAATTGTTAACGGACCTGCAAAAGGATACGGTTGATTTTCGCCCGAACTTTGATGAAAGCCTGGAGGAGCCGGTTGTGCTTCCCTCGAGATTTCCCCATCTTCTGGCCAATGGATCATCAGGCATTGCTGTTGGTATGGCAACTAACATCCCCCCTCATAATCTGATCGAATTAATAAATGCCCTGAAGTACCTGATTAAACATCCGGAAGCGGCAATCCGCGATCTGATGCAGTTTATTCAAGGGCCAGATTTTCCCACAGGTGGAATTATCGTGGGGCACGAGGGTATTTATAACGCATACAAGACCGGTAGGGGAATTATCAAGGTCAGGGGCCGGGTGCAGGTAGAAAAGAAAGATAAAAACCGTGAACAAATTGTTATATCCGAAGTACCCTATCAGCTGAATAAAGCCAAGTTAGTGGAAAAAATAGCAGACCTGGTTAAAGAGCGCAAGATTGAGGGAATCACCGACCTGCGCGATGAGTCGGATCGTACCGGGGTACGTGTAGTGATGGAAGTCAAGAAAGATTTCCAGTCCCAGGTGATTATTAACCAGCTCTACCGCTATACTTCTCTTCAACAAACTTTTGGAATAATTATGCTTGCCCTGGTT
Source organism: uncultured Syntrophomonadaceae bacterium (assembly GCA_964390725.1). Classification (GTDB taxonomy): domain Bacteria; phylum Bacillota; class Dethiobacteria; order DTU022; family DTU022; genus JAABTH01. Next base: position 29,195 of record CAYMIW010000012.1, read on the forward strand.
GATGGGCAGCCCAGGGTGCTTACTTTAAAACAGATTTTGGCCTATTACCTGGAACACCAGAAAGAAATTATCAGGCGCCGCTCGGAATTTGATTTGAAACGTGCCGAAGATAGAATGCACATTGTTGAAGGTCTGCTTAAAGCGCTCGATATGCTCGATCAGGTAATAGCCCTGATTCGGGCTTCGAAAGATGTCCAGACTGCACGGGAAGGGCTGATGGATCTCCTTGCTATTTCCGAAAAACAAGCCCAGGCGATTCTCGACATGCGGCTCCAACGCTTAACCCAGTTGGAGATTCACAAGCTGGTGGAAGAAAAAGAAGATTTAATGGAAAAAATAGCTTATTATCGCCGTATTCTTGAAGATGAAAATCTTGTCCTGGAGATTATCAGTGAAGAGTTAACGGTAATTCAGGATAAGCACGGTGATGCCCGTCGCACAGATATAGTAGCAGATGAGGGCGATGTGGTTATAACAGACTTAATACTTGAAGAAGAAGTAGTTGTTACTCTTACCGACCGCGGGTACATTAAACGGCTGCCCCTGACTACTTATCGTAGTCAGCACCGGGGTGGACGCGGTGTTCTGGGCATGCAGACCCGTGAAAACGACAGAGTTGAACAATGTCACGTTGCATCTACCCATGATAAGCTTTTATGCTTTAGTAACCGTGGTAAAGTTTACCTTCTCCAGGTATATGAAATTCCTGAATCGGGACGCCAGTCACGTGGAACAGCCCTGGTTAACCTGTTGCCCCTGGAAGAGAAAGAATATATAACAGCGACGATGCCTATAAATGACTTTAGTGATGAGTACTTTTTGCTCATGGTTACAGCCAGGGGAATGATCAAAAAAACTTCTCTGCACGAATATCGCAATACCCGCAAGACTGGTTTAATTGCTCTCAGTTTGAGCGAAAACGATGAACTGATTGCCGTCAGGTTAACCGATGGTAATAAAGAAGTAATTGTAGGGACCAGCGCCGGTTTGTTTGTTCGTTTTCCCGAAGACCAGGTCAGGGCAATGGGGCGTTCGGCAAGAGGAGTGAAAGCCGTGAAGCTCGGTGCAAAAGATCGGGTTATTGGCGCAGATCTTGTTACCGGCGATCAACAGATGCTGTTTGCTTCCTCGGGTGGTTTCGGTAAACGGGTTGCCGTTAGCGACTTTGCAGTTCACCGGCGCGGGGGAAAAGGTATGATTGGCCTTAAAACTACTATACAAAGCGGACCCCTGGCCATTTTTATTGTTTTGAATGGTGACGAAGAAGAGTTTATGATTGTAACAGCCCGTGGAGTGGTAAACAGGCAAAAAATTGAACAAGTTTCCCTGATGGGTCGTTATGCCCGTGGCGTAACCCTAATCAGGCTTGATGAAAATGATCGGGTGATGAACCTGATTGGTTTGGATTAAGTTTTCCGGAGGGATGATTAACTATGACAACACCTAGAAAAATCGGTATCACCGATACCTCGCTGCGTGATGCACACCAGTCTTTGCTTGCAACAAGAATGCGCATAGATGAAATGCTGCCAATTCTCGATTTGATGGATCAGATCGGTTATTACTCCCTCGAAGTCTGGGGTGGAGCTACCTTCGATACATGTATGCGATTTCTGGATGAGGACCCCTGGGAAAGGCTGCGTCAGTTGAGAAAAGGATTAAAAAATACAAAACTGCAGATGCTACTCAGGGGACAAAACATTGTGGGGTATCGCCATTATCCGGATGATGTTCTTGAAGAGTTTGTAAAAAAAGCAGTTTCCAACGGCATCGATATTATTAGAATATTTGATGCCCTGAATGACCTGCGTAACATGGAAAAAGCAATTGAATATACCCGCAAAGAGGGAGCCCATGCCCAGGGTACCTTAAGTTACACAATTAGTCCGCTTCATAATAATGATCATTTCGTCAGGGTAGCCGATAACTTAAAAAACCTTGGAGCAGATTCAATTTGTATCAAGGATATGGCTGGCCTGATATCACCATATGATGCATATGAACTGGTCGGGCGCTTGAAAGCTGAAGTAGGTTTGCCTGTACAGCTTCATTGTCATTATACCAGTGGTATGGCTTCTATGGCCTACCTAAAAGCTGTTGAAGCCGGAGTTGATGTAATTGATACGGCTAATGCCGCACTTTCAATGGGGGCCAGTCAGCCGGCAACAGATAGCATGGTTGCAGCTTTAAAAAATACACCTTATGATACGGGGCTGGACCTGGAAATGCTATCAAAGGTAAGTGATCATTTTAACGAGATTAGCTGTGATTATGAAATTCCCCGCAGTGTTTTAGGGGTTGATACCAATGTTCTCAGCTACCAGATACCCGGAGGTATGATATCCAACCTTGCCTCTCAGCTGGCAGAACAGAAAGCAACTCATTTATTGAAGGATGTTCTGGCGGAAGTGCCAAAAGTCAGGGAAGATCTGGGGTATCCCCCGCTGGTTACACCGAGCAGCCAGATTGTGGGAACCCAGGCTGTCGTTAATGTATTGATCGGCGAGCGTTATAAAATGGTATCTACAGAAATTAAGAATTACCTGCGTGGTCTCTATGGAAAACCTCCGGGAGAGATTAACCCCGATTTAATCAAACAGGTTTTAAAAGATGAAAAACCGGTCTCAGGCAGGCCTGCCGACCTGCTTGAACCTCAACTGGATGAAGGGCGGAAAGAAATTGCTGAATACATAGAGCAGGAAGAAGATGTTTTGTCTTACATTATCTTTCCCAATGTAGCTATTGATTTCTTCAAACGCCGTAAAGGTTTGCTGCCGCCACTGGAGTTGAAGAACAGCTGTGAAGCCGGTAAAGAATTAAATGCTGTTTCTGGCGGAGGCAATAATAAGGCAGAGTCCAGGCTGGATGAAATTTATGCAGTTGATGAAACACTGATCTGGAACGATACCGATAATTCTGTTTACCCGGCCGTGTAAAAATCATTTTTTAGTTGACACTGCACAGCGTGAGATCTATAATTATAGGCAATCTTTATCAGAAAATACATTGATGGACAGGAGTAAGCAGCAGGCTTTTCCCAGAGAGCCGGGGATGGTGTAAACCGGTAAAGCAGGGTGCCGAACGTCGGTCCGGAGTAGTTCAGCTGAAAGGTAATATAGTAAGCTGAACCGGGTTGATCCCGTTATCAAGATCACCATGAGATGTTTTTCCGCACTACCGGGAAAGCAAAAAGGGTGGTACCGCGGAGGTTATCCCTTCGCCCCTTTGGGCGGAGGGTATTTTTATATTCATCATCTATCTAACATTTTACTACGAAGGGGCGAAAAGTATGAGCCGGCAAATTTATTTAAATGGCAATCTGGTTCCGGATGAAGAAGCGGTAGTCTCGGTTTTTGATCATGGTTTGCTTTATGGAGATGGTGTGTTTGAAGGTATTAGAGCATATAATGGAAAAGTTTTCAGGTTAACGGAACATATCCGCAGGCTTTATGAGTCTGCACATTCAATTATGCTTAAGATTCCTTACAGCCAGGAAGAAATGATTAAGGCTGTTGTTGAGACAGTGAATGCTAATAACCTGCGTGATGCCTATATCAGGCTGGTCGTAACCCGGGGAGTGGGCGACCTGGGAATGGATCCCCTTAAATGCCCCAAAGCCCAGGTGATTATCATTGCCGATAAAATTACTATCTATCCTGAAGAATTGTATGAAAAGGGTTTGAATGTAATTACAGTGGCAACCAGGAGAATGTCGGCCAATGCTCTTGATCCGAAAATTAAATCCTTAAATTACCTGAATAATATTCATGTTAAAATGGAGGCTAACCGGGCCGGAGTTTTGGAAGCAATAATGTTGAGTGACCAGGGCTATATTCTGGAAGGTTCGGCAGACAATATATTTATCTATCGTAACGGAAAACTGGTAACTCCTCCCGGTTATCTGGGAGTACTTATTGGCATAACCCGCCAGGCCATTATTGAACTGGCCCAGAGAGAAGGGATACAGGTAGTTGAGGAACCCTTTACCCGGCATGATCTCTATGTATCCGATGAATGTTTCCTGACAGGAACTGCTGCCGAGGTAATACCCGTAGTTGAGGCAGATATGCGCATTGTCGGGGACGGAACTCCGGGTCTTGTTACCAGGCGGTTAATTAAACTTTTCCGGGAGCATGCCAATAACGAAGGCACCCCGCTTTAAAAATATACATTATATTGTTGATAAGCTGTGGATATTGTGTACAAGGTCATTGTTGACTTAACAGCGAATGGTTTACACACTATAGAAAAATATAATTGGGGAGGTTTGTCATGCGCAGTCATAAAGTAACCAGGGGCATCGAGAGAGCGCCGCATCGTTCATTATTTCGCGCTTCAGGTTTACATCCGGAAGAATTAAAACGACCTTTGGTTGGTATAGCTAATTCCGCCAATGAAATAGTCCCCGGTCATGTCCAGCTGGATTCAATTGTAAAAGCAGTGAAAGACGGAGTGAGGATGAACGGGGGAACCCCGCTTGAATTTTCTACGATTGGAATATGTGATGGTATCGCGATGAACCACGCCGGAATGCATTATTCTCTGGCCAGCCGTGAAATCATTGCCGATAGCGTTGAATTGATGACCGAAGCACACTGTTTTGACGCTCTTATCCTGGTTACCAATTGTGATAAAATCACCCCGGGAATGATGATGGCGGCAGCCAGGCTTGATCTTCCGGTAATTGTTGTTAGTGGCGGCCCAATGCTGGCCGGTGAAGATAAAGGGAAAAAACTGGATTTAAACTCGGTTTTCGAAGGTGTTGGTGCGGTTAAGGCCGGAAAAATGAGCGAAGCCGAGCTTGAGGCAATAGAAAATAAAGCCTGTCCCGGCTGTGGCTCCTGCGCCGGCATGTTTACTGCCAATTCAATGAACTGCATGGCTGAAGCCCTGGGCCTGGCTTTGCCGGGTAACGGAACCATACCGGCAATAAGCAGCGAGAGAATTATCCTGGCCAAAGAGGCCGGTATGAAGGTGATGGATTTACTCAAAGCGGGTAAAACTGCAGGAGATATTTTAACAGGGGAAGCTTTTGAAAATGCCCTTGCCGTTGATATGGCTCTCGGCTGCTCAACGAACACTCTTCTGCACCTTACCGCCATTGCCTTTGAACGGGGGATCAAGATTGATTTTAACCGGGTTAATGAAATTAGTAAAAATACACCCCAGCTGTGTGTGCTTAGCCCGGCCGGAGAAAACCGAATTGAAGATCTCTACAGGGCCGGAGGGGTTCAGGCTGTAATGAAAGTCCTGCTTGAAGGAGGGCTGATCCGGGGTGATCTGCCCACAGTAACAGGCTTAAATGTATCCGGTAACTTACAGGATTTTGCTGTTTTAGACCCGGCAGTAATCAGGCCACTTGATAAACCTTACAGGACTGAAGGCGGCCTGGCCGTTCTTTTTGGCAATCTCGCACCGGAAGGCGCTGTTGTCAAGCAGGGGGCAGTTGCCGAATCGATGCAGATATTTGAAGGACAGGCCAGGGTTTTTGACAGTGAGGACAGTGCTGTTGATGCAATAGGCAGCGGCAAAATTAGTGAAGGCAGTGTTATTGTAATCCGTTATGAAGGTCCGCGCGGTGGACCAGGTATGCGCGAAATGTTAGCACCAACATCGGTTCTGGCCGGAATGGGGCTCGATGAGAAGGTATCATTGATAACAGACGGGCGTTTTTCCGGAGCAACCAGAGGTGCATCTATTGGTCACGTGTCTCCCGAAGCGGCAGCCGGTGGTTTAATAGCCCTGGTTGAAGATGGAGATAAAATTGCCATTAACCTGCCTGCCCGCTCAATTGAATTGAAAGTGGACCAGGCAGAGCTGGCTAAAAGACGCGAGTCCTGGAAGGCACCTCAGGTAAAAATAAATCGTGGATACCTGAAGAGATATGCCCGCCAGGTTTCATCAGCCGGCAGTGGTGCTGTCCTTGATGTTGCTTTCATGAATGGAGAAGGTGGTTCCAAATGAAGAAAAAAATGATTAAAGGATCGGCAATGATCCTGAAGTCCCTTGAAAAAGAGGGTGTGGAGCAGATATTCGGCTTCCCGGGCGGGGCGGTACTGCCGCTTTACGATGCTCTTTATGATTCTAAACTAAAACACCTACTGGTTCGCCATGAGCAGGCTGCAGTTCATGCTGCAGACGGTTATGCGCGGGTTACCGGGAAGACAGGCGTCGTTTTTGCCACATCCGGGCCGGGGGCAACCAACCTGGTTACCGGAATAGCGAACGCTTATATGGATTCAGTACCGCTTGTACTGATCACGGGGCAGGTAGCAAGCCCCTTCATTGGTACCGATGCTTTTCAGGAAGCGGATATTACAGGAATAACCCTGCCGATTACCAAGCACAACTACCTGGTTAAAGATGTAAATGATCTTCCGGCTGTCTTGTCCGAAGCCTTTTACATAGCTTCTACAGGCCGTCGCGGCCCGGTATTAATAGATATTGCCAAGGATGTTTTCGACAGTGAAGGCTACTTCGATTATGAACTCGAGCGGCACATACCCGGGTACAATCCTACCTATGAAGGACATGCCGGGCAAATCAGCCGGGCGGTAAAAGCTATTCGTGATGCCCGCAAGCCGGTAATTTTTGGCGGCGGGGGGTTGATTCGCTCAGGAGCTTCGGAGCCCCTGAAGCAGCTAGCTGAAAAAGCACGCATTCCGGTAATTCTTTCCCTGATGGGTTTGGGAGCATACCCCGGTGATGGTGAACTATTCCTGGGCATGCCTGGCATGCACGGTTGTATAACTGCAAATTATGCCCTTACTGAAGCCGATTTAATTGTAGCCACCGGGGTTCGTTTTGATGACAGGGTCACGGGTAAGCTTGAGACTTTTGCCCCTAATGCTAAAATAATCCACATTGATATAGATCCAGCTGAGATTGGAAAAAATGTTTTGATTGATATCCCGATTGTTGGTGACGTAAAGCTTGTTCTGGAAGAATTGGTCCGCAAATTAAAGCCGGGTCATACTGCCAAGTGGTTGAAACAGATAGCTTCATGGCAGAAACAGTATCCTCTTCACGATGGTGCTGCTGACACAAACGGGTTCCTCAAGCCGCAATATGTAATCAGGGAGCTGAGCCGACTCAGTGGCGATAATACAATTCTTGCCACCGATGTGGGGCAGCACCAGATGTGGTGCGCCCAGCACTTCAACGTGCGCCGGCCGAATACATTCCTTACTTCTGGTGGGCTGGGGACTATGGGATTTGGTTTTCCGGCTGCTATTGGCGCCAGACTGGCTGCGCCCGATAGCAGGGTAGTCTGTATTACCGGTGATGGCAGTTTTCAGATGAATATCCAGGAGCTGGCCACTGTGGTTAACAATAAAATGGATATTACCATAGCGCTTATCAATAATGGGTTCCTTGGTATGGTTCGACAATGGCAGGATATGTTTTATGATAAACGCTATGCCCACACAGCCCTGAAGGGTAGCCCCGACTTTGTCTGTATCGCAGAAGCATATGGGGCTAAAGCTTTTCGCGCCGCTGATAGTAAAAAGGCAACTGAGGTTATTGAAGAAGCATTTAACCTTAAGGGTCCGGTTTTAATTGATTTTGTAGTTGACCCGGAAGAGAATGTTTACCCAATGGTTGCGCCCAACAGGCCGATTAATGAAATTATCACCGGGGGTGAATACTAATGAAGCATGTTTTAGCAATTCTTGTGGAAAATAAGCCCGGTGCTTTAACGCGGATTTCAGGGTTGTTCAGCCGGAGAGGATTCAATATAGACAACATAGCCGTCGGGGAAACAATGACTCCCGGCATAGCCAGGATGACCATAACTGTTGAAGGCAGCGATACTATAATTGAGCAGGTGGTTAAACAACTGCACAAGCTGGTCAATGTCCTAAAGGTTAGCAACTTATCCAATGAACCATCTGTAATGCGTGAACTTATGCTGGTTAAAGTTAAAGCCGAAACAGGAAGCAGAAGCGATATTCAACAGATTGTTGAAACCTTCAGGGGAAAAGTTGTCGATGTTTCACCAGATTCTATGATTATCGAGGTTACCGGTCATGACGAGAAGCTGGAGGCAATTAAGCTTCTGCTGGAGCATTTCGGGATCAAGGAAATAGTAAGAACAGGTAAAGTGGCTTTGCTGAGAGGCTCAAAGATAACCAGGGAAGGTTATAACGGAGTTTAGTGCGGCAAGCTTTTATGATGCCAGTTCCCGATCTTGCCTTATAGTTAAACAAAAAGATATAATACAGGTATAGTTATATCTTGCTGTTCAGGCAGTAACGCGGTTACTCACCATCCAGACAAGGAACACGTATGATTCCAAGAAGAAAGTAGGAGAACTATGAGCAAAAATACAGGTTCGACCATGGTTGAAAAAATACTGGCCAAGCATTCAGGTCGAGAGAAGCTGGTTGCCGGGGAATTGATCAACGCAAAAGTCGATCTGGCCCTTGGTAATGATATTACTGCTCCGGTTGCGATAAAAGAATTTGAACGGTTGGGCCTTGATCGGGTTTTTAATCCAGACAAGGTAGTTCTGGTCCCCGATCATTTTACCCCGAATAAAGATATTGCTGCAGCAGAGCAGACTAAGGTTGTCCGACGTTTTGCCAGGGAGTTTGGCATTAAACATTATTTTGAAGTGGGAAGAATGGGTATTGAACATGCTTTACTGCCCGAACAAGGCCTGGTTGGGCCCGGTATGGTTATTATCGGTGCTGACTCGCACACCTGCACTTACGGTGCTCTCGGCGCTTTTGCCACCGGGGTAGGAAGTACTGATTTGGCTGCGGCAATGGCTAGCGGAGAAGCCTGGTTTAAAGTCCCCCAGACCATGCTTTTTGAATATGATGGAACCCTTCCTGAATGGGTTAGCGGTAAAGATTTGATCATATACACCATTGGACAGATTGGTGTTGAAGGAGCACGCTACAGGGCGATGGAGTTTACCGGAACGGCCATCGATAAACTATCGATGGATGGCCGGTTGACCATGGCTAACATGGCCATAGAAGCGGGAGGTAAATGCGGTTATGTTCAACCCGATCACATCACCTTTGCGTACTTGAAGGGACGGGTTAAAGTTCCTTATACCCCTGTATATAGTGATAAAGATGCAGTTTATGAAAAAGTATTCAAATATAATGTAGACATGCTGGAACCCCAGATATCATTTCCTCCTTCACCGGATAACGTAAAACCTGTATCGGAAGCGGCAGGAATTAAAATAGACCAGGTGGTAATTGGCTCCTGCACCAATGGACGCATTGAAGATTTGCGTGTAGCAGCTGCTATACTGAAAGATAGAAAAGTGCATCCCCAGGTTAGATTGTTAATTATTCCGGCTACCCAATTAATTTACCGGCAGGCAGTCGACGAAGGATTAATGTCCATATTTATCGACGCCGAAGCGGCAGTCAGTACACCAACCTGCGGCCCTTGTCTCGGTGGACACATGGGTATACTGGCTTCAGGTGAAGTTGGTCTTGCAACAACCAATAGAAACTTTGTCGGGCGGATGGGACATCCGGAAAGTGAACTGTACTTGTGTAATCCCGCCGTAGCAGCCGCTTCAGCAGTAGCCGGTCAGATAGTGCACCCGAAGGAGGTAGTAAAATGATTCTCGAAGGAAGAGTATGGATTTTTGGAGATAACATAGATACCGATGCAATTATTGCTGCCCGCTATCTGAGCACAGTAGTTCCGGAAGAGTTGGCTGCCCATTTAATGGAAGATATTAAACCGGATTTCCCCGGCCTGGTTAAACCGGGAGATATAATTGTTGCCGGCAATAATTTTGGTTGCGGCAGTTCAAGGGAGCATGCTCCATTGGCAATTAAGGGAGCCGGTGTTTCATGTGTTGTTGCCCGCAGTTTTGCCCGTATTTTTTATCGTAATGCAATTAATATCGGGTTGCCCATCCTTGAGTGTAGCGATGATTTAACTATGCTCAGGCCAGGAGAAGATCACCTGAAAGTTGATCTTGACCTGGGGCAGATTACTCACATTGAAAACGGTAATCAATATAGCGCTGAACAGTTTCCACCCTTTATGCAGGAATTAATCAGCTGTGGAGGCCTGATCGACTATGTCAAGGCCCGGTTGGATCAATAAGTTCAATTGAAAAGGTACATTACTTTTTTATTATTTTTTGTTTGCATTTTTTAAATTATAATGGTAGGGTTTAACCGGGAGTATGGTGCGCTTCAGCCTTATATATTCTTTCGCACCTGCTCCATGCTGCGTTCAATATATAATACTTCACTCCGGCTGCAACTACCGGCCGGGCAATCTTGAGGAGGCACATGAATGAAAAAGTATACCAGCGATAATATTCGCAATGTGGCGCTAATATCTCACGGCGGTGCCGGTAAGACCTCTCTCACCGAAGCGCTGCTTTTCACATCAGGGGCAGTTAACCGCCTCGGTAAAGTGGAGGCGGGCAATACCATAACAGATTACGACCCGGATGAAATAAAAAAACAGGTGACGATTAATGTAGGGCTGGCGCCAATTGAATGGGATAATGTAAAAGTTAACTTGCTTGATACCCCGGGTTATTTTGATTTTATTGGAGATGTTTTGGGAGCGTTAAGAGTTGCAGATAGCGTTGTAACAGTGGTCTGTGCTGTCTCCGGTGTTGAAGTCGGAACTGAAAAAGTGTGGAGTTATGCAGATGATTTTAACCTGCCGCGCTGTGTTGTTATAAATAAACTTGATCGCGAAAATGCAAATTTTGAAGGCACTCTTGAACAACTGCGCAGTCATTTTGGTTTAAACGTAGCACCACTGCAGATGCCGATCGGTAAAGAGGCCGATTTTAAAGGGGTTGTCGATCTGGTTCGACAAAAAGCCCTTATTTTTTCTGATGATGGCATGAAGGTTACTGAAGAGGATATACCAGCTGATCTTGTTGATCAAGCCCAGGAGTTAAGGGAAAAACTTGTGGAGACAACAGCCGAGGCAGATGATGCTTTGCTAGAAAAGTATCTTGAAGGAGAAGTTCTTACTGATGAAGAGCTGAACAAGGGTTTACGCCAGGGAGTTTTAAAGGGCAAAATTATTCCGGTACTCTGTGCTGCTGCAACGAAAAATTCTGGTATGCAGCCTATACTTGATCTGATTAATAATTACCTTCCCTCCCCTATTGATCAGGATGAGATTAAAGCTGTAAAACCGGGAACAGATGAAGAAGTCACCAGGAAACTGGATCAGGGTGAACCGATGTCTGCCTTTGTTTTTAAAACGCTGGCCGACCCTTATGTTGGTAGAATTAACTATTTCCGTGTTTACTCCGGATCGATTAAACCGGACAGTCAGGTTTACAATGCCGGTAAAGATATGACAGAGAGGCTGGGCCAGGTTTTCTCAATGAGAGGAAAAAACCAAATTAGCATGGAAGAAGTTGTAACCGGGGATATAGCCTGTGTGGCAAAGCTCCAGGAAACTGCAACGGGAGACACCCTGTGTGATCGTACCAGCCCTCTCGAATTTCCGAAATTACAATTCCCCGATCCGGTTATATCCTTTGCTGTTGATCCTAAAACTAAAGGTGACGAAGAAAAAGTTATGACCGGCCTGTCCCGTTTCCTGGAAGAAGACCCCACATTCCACCTTGAAAGACGTGCTGAAACAAAACAAACGGTTATATCCGGTCTCGGTGAACTGCACCTGGAAATTATAGTCAGCCGGTTGGCCCAGAAGTTTGGTGTGGAAGTTGATTTTTCAACACCAAAAGTGCCTTACAAGGAAACTATTCGTGGCCAGTCGCGGGTTGAAGGAAAGCATAAAAAACAGTCCGGTGGGCGTGGTCAGTTCGGACATGTCTATCTTGAGATGGAACCGGCAGAAACCGGGCAGGGCCTGGTATTCGAAGATAAAATCTTCGGAGGGTCCGTGCCGCGGCAGTATATCCCAGCGGTTGAAAAAGGGGTTCGAGAAGCAATGGACGCAGGGGTAATTGCCGGTTATCCGGTTGTAGATATTGTGGTAAAACTTGTCGACGGTTCTTACCACACTGTAGACTCTTCTGAAATGGCTTTCAAAATTGCTGCTTCACAGGCTTTCCGTAAAGGTATGGAAGAAGCGGGTCCCGTGTTGCTTGAGCCGGTTATGGATATAGAAGTAGTCGTTCCCGATGCATTCATGGGCGATATCATGGGTGATTTAAACAGTAAAAGAGGGCGTATTCAGGGCATGGAACCGGAAGGCAACTTACAAAAAATTCGTGCCCAGGTTCCTTTGGCAGAGATGTTTAAATACTCAATTGACCTTCGTTCTATGACCCAGGGCCGTGGCTTTTTCACAATGGCATTCTCACATTATGAAGAAGTGCCGCACCAGGTTGCTGAGCAGATTGTGGCTGCTATCCAGAAGGAAAAAGAAGAAGAATAATCATTCTAAACACATTATTTTGATCAAAATGGGGCGGTTATCAACCGCCCCATGCGTTTTTAAATATGACCAGTTTACCTTCTTAATAACTGATACATTATTATTCCCTTTTCAGTAAGCTTTTTTTTACTTTTACGACAGCCCTATTCAAAACCAGCCTGCTAAACGAAAAGATTGGTTTAATGTCGTCAAGAGCCCATATGGCATGGGCTTTTTTATAAGAAAACCATGGTTTGATAATTTCACCTAAGCTAAGCTGCCTGCTTTTCAGGTAAGCAACGCTGCTGATAAAATCTTCAAATGCATGCCAGAATACCCAGGGCCGATCTTCGGCTAAATGTAAGTCGGGAAGAGGTTTACCGATCAAATCTCGATACATGGCATAAGTAAATTCTACCCCGCACTTGTCGAATAATACATTCAGGGTGCTTAGGCGGGCATTTATTTCGATCATATAGTAATGGCCTGAATCAGCATGCTGCTTAAATTCGATTTCACCATAGCCCCGGTAACCAATTTTTTCCATGTAACTCAGACCTAAATCAACCAGTTCCTGAACATGTTTATGCCGTGTTAATGTTGATGAGCCAAAATTAATTGGAAACTGGCGCAGTTTTTGGGCGGTGAAAGTGTGTGTTGCCCGTCCCTCCCGGTTTATATATACGTCAAAAACGTACATATGATCGTCAAAACCGGGAATAATTTCCTGTACCATTACTTCAAGGGTTTCTCTGCGGGCTTTCTTCAGCGCTGTAAGCAGCTCCTCGCTGCTTTCAGCAAAAAGGCACTTCTGTCTGAACACTTTTACAAATTCATGTGAAAGTGCAGGCTTAATAATACAGGGATAATTAATACTGGCAACGATCTCTGCGAGGTTAGCCTTTTCATCGGCAATGAAAGTTTGTGGCATTTGTAAATTAAATGAGGCAGACAATTGATGAAGACCCTGCTTATCAATAATTTTTTCCAGTAGCCCTTCGGGCATTTCCGGGAAAAGAAAAAATTTCTTTAAACGTTCTGAATGGCGCGAAATCAGCAGGGCATAGCTGTCGGCTGTTGCCATTAATACTGGTTTCACTGAAAATTTGCTTCCATAATTAATCAAAAAGTCAGCCAGCTCTTCTTCGCTTTGATTGATATCGGGGCATAACACCCGTTCAGTTACATAGCGTGATGCCAGGGCATAAGCTGAGGGGAAATGATAATCAAGAGCGTAAACAGGAACACCCCTGCGTCCCAGGCTGCGAATTGCGCCCAGGGCAGTATAAAAGTTTGCTCCCAATATTACAACAGGCGGCTGCATGAACAACCCTCTTTCCGGTTTTCTTTAATATTAGCAGCAACTCATTTTGCTGCAATAACCAAGTTTGAAATAATACAGTGACTTATTTATTATAATATAAAGGCAGAATAATAATAAGAGTTTATGATGCACGGCCGGCAAAGTTTTGCTGCAGCCGGTTTCAAAGAGCGCTATGTTATAATTAATGCAAGTAATTTGAACAAGTTAAGCAATGGAGTGATAAATTTTGAGCAGGAAAAAGCTGGCAGTTATTTTCGGCGGTCGCTCGGGAGAACATATCGTTTCTTTACGGTCAGCTGCGTCAATCATAAAAGCGGTTGATCAGGATTTATATGAAGTAATACAGGTAGGCATAACAGCTGAAGGAGCTTGGATTACCGGTCCCGACGCCTGGCTTTCGCTATGGGAAAAAAGGCAGCCCAGGGAATCCTTTGCTGCAGCGCTGCTAACAAATCCTTCCCGGCCGGGTTTGCTTATTCAAAAAGGGGATAGTCCCCAGGAATGGCATTATCAGGAGCTTGATCTTGCTTTTCCGGTTTTGCACGGAACCTATGGTGAAGATGGCACAATTCAGGGTTTGTTCGAAATGGCCGGCCTGCCTTATGTTGGTTCGGGTGTCCTGGCATCAAGCGCCGGTATGGATAAAGTAGTAATGAAAGTATTATTTCGGGAAGCCGGCCTGCCTGTTGCCTCCTATCACTGGTTTTACCGTTGGCAGTGGGCTGAAAAGCAGGATGAAATTGCAGCCCGGGTTAATCTGGAACTGGGTTTTCCCTGCTTTGTTAAGCCTGCCAACCTGGGTTCCAGTGTGGGGATAAGCAAAGTTCATGCCCCGGTTGATCTGCCGGCTGCCGTTGATGAAGCTTTTCTGTACGATGAAAAAGTGATTATAGAAGCATTTGTTGATGGCAGAGAAATTGAGTGCAGCGTCCTTGGTGATATTAACCCTGAAGCGTCGTTGCCAGGTGAGGTAGTTCCCTGTAATGAATTCTATGATTACCGTGCAAAATATTTAGATGATCGTTCGGAGCTGATTATCCCGGCCCGGCTTGGAACCAAAAATGTAGATAAAATTCGTGATTACTCTCTTCGGGCATTTACGGCAGTTGAAGCCAATGGCCTGGCCAGGGTCGATTTTTTCCTGGATCGATCCAGCGGTGAGATCATATTGAACGAGATTAATACTATGCCCGGTTTTACCGATATAAGCATGTTTTCTAAAATGTGGGAAGCAAGCGGTATAAGCTATGCTGAACTGGTCGGCAAACTGCTTCATTATGCTGAAAACCGTCATAAGCGCCGTCTGTCCCTGCTGGCTTCACCTCCTGAATGATAAATGTGCAGTATCATGCCGCCGGGAAGGATAATAAGCTTATACTGTTGAACAAATATCACTACCTGTAGATATCATGATTATCAAGGGGTGAGAAATATTTCTGAAGAGCATCAACAAACACTGGCCGATTTAATCTATGGTGATCATAGTACACCAGAAACAAGGCAGACAGACAACCTCACAGCCCTGGAGGATTTAAAAAAAACTTGCCTTGCCTGCAACCGCTGCGTTTTAAGGAGCGGCTGCAGCCAGGTTGTTTTTGGTGCCGGAAATTATAAGGCCCGCTTACTAATGGTTGGTGAAGGGCCGGGTGCCGATGAAGATCGTACAGGCATACCTTTTGTTGGTAAAGCCGGCCGGCTTCTTGATAAAATACTGCAGGCTGCAGAGATAAACAGGGATGAAATATTCATAACAAATGTGGTCAAGTGCCGCCCCCCCGGTAATCGGCTGCCGCTTCAGCCTGAGGTAGACGCCTGCCTGCCATATTTAAAGGAGCAGATCGAGTTAATTAACCCCGAGATTATTGTTTGCCTTGGTTCGCTGGCCACTAAGAATATGATTGATAAAAATGCAGCAATAACCCGGATGCGAGGGAAATGGCACACGATAGATGGACGGCAGGTTATAGCCACATTTCATCCCGCTGCATTGTTAAGAGATCCATCAAGAAAAAAAGATGTTTGGGAAGACTTTAAACAGATCATGGAAAAATATAACCCTGTTTAAACCTTAATCTGATTGCAGGGAGAGGATACAAATGGCTAATGAATTAGTTCTGGTGGTAGACGATGAAAAAACACTGGTTAAAGCGCTCAGTTTTAATCTTGAAAAAGAAGGATTCCGGGTTGAACAGGCTTATGATGGAGAAGAGGCCCTGCAGAAATTTTATTCTTTAAAGCCCGATATCGTAGTGCTTGATCTAATGCTACCCGAAATTGACGGTTTTGAAGTTTGTAGACGTATTCGTAAAAAATATGATGTTCCGATCATTATGCTCACTGCACGGAGCGAAGATATCGACAAGGTTCTCGGTCTTGAACTGGGTGCTGATGACTATCTGACCAAACCGTTTAATTCAAGAGAGCTTGTTGCCCGGATCAGGGCAATACTCAGGCGCAGTACTGTTCGTGAAGAAGAAGCTAAGAAGATGATTCAAATCGGGGATCTTAAGGTTGATCTTCTACAACATCGGGTTCGTCTTGGCGAACGGGAGGTTAGCCTCACTTCAAAAGAATTTGCTCTCCTGAGTTTTCTTGCTGCTAACGCGGGGAATGTTTATTCCCGTGAGCAACTTCTGGAACAGATCTGGGGTTACGAATACTACGGAGATTTAAGAACAGTTGATGTTCATATCAGGCATCTACGTGAGAAACTGGAGAATGATCCGGGTAATCCCGATTTAATTATCACGGTTTGGGGTACTGGTTACAAGATCAGGGAGGACCTTTAATGGCCCGTTTTTTCAGTATAAGGTTCAGGTTAACAGCTTCATTCCTGGTAATTATATTAGCTGTTATGGTTATAATCAGTATCTTCCTCTACAACTTTCTCGAACGATACTACCTGGCTAATTTCACTGATACCCTGGAACGTTCGGGTCGGCTGGCTGCTGACTTTGTAACCGGTCAACTCACCGGGCAAGTTAATTCTGTCCGCTTAAGTGTTTTAGCAGAAAATATGAGCAGGCAGTCCCAGGCGAGGGTTATTTTTGCCGACCAACAGGCTAATGTAGTAGGTGATTCAATCAGGGTTGGAGGCTTGTTAAACCAGGTGCTGGAACAGGAAGATGTTTTTAATGCATTAAGTGGTAATGTAAGCAGCAGTATCGCTTACAGTGAAAGAGTCGGGCATACAGTCATGCAGATGGCAGTTCCGGTAGTCGAAGAAAATGATTTCATTACCGGGGTGGTTTTTCTTTCATCTTCCCTGGAAGAGGTTTACAGGACCCTTTACGATATCCGCCGTTTTCTTTTTCTCTCGACAGTCCTTGCCATGGCCGTGGTCGGGGGAGGGGCAATTATCCTTGCCAAACGTTTTACCGGGCCAATCGAAGAGCTGACCCAGGCAGCGCATAAAATGGCTGAAGGTAAGCTCGATCAGCATATTGAGGTTCGATCGGGAGATGAAATTGGCCGCTTATCGGAGCAGTTTAACCTGATGGCCAAACGACTTAACTATTATACCAGCAATCTGAAAAAATTTGCAGCCGATGTGGCCCACGAAGTCAGGACTCCCCTGACAACAATGAGCCTGCTCACCAAGTCGTTGAAAGAGCACGAAATGGAACCGGAGCAGCAAAAAGAATTTATCGATGATCTTGATCATGAGCTGGAACGGGTGGTGGCCCTGGTTAACGATTTGTTAGAGCTTTCCAAGCTGGAAAGAAACCAGATAGAATTTGAAGAAATAGAACTTTACTCTTTTATTTCCGGAATTTTGGAAGAAAGCCAGTATAGATTTGCGCGAGCCGGCCTGGAGTTGTACGAGGAACATAATGAAACCGACCTGTCGGTGCAGGCCGCGCCGCTGCAGCTGCGCCAGGTGCTGGTTAACCTGCTTGATAATGCACTGAAATATACTGAACCGGGTGGGGCAGTTACCGTTTCTTTAAAACGCGACGGGGGTGAAGCAGTCGTAAAGGTTGAAGATACCGGCTGTGGTATTCCTGAAGAAGACCTGAACTATATTTTTGAGCGATTTTTTAGGGTTGACAAAGCCCGTTCGCGCGAAAGAGGCGGAACAGGGCTTGGACTGGCCATTGTCAGTGAAATAATGGCTAAGCATAATGGCAGGGTCTGGGTGGAAAGTGAAGAAGGTGCCGGCAGCAAGTTTTACTTTGCCCTGCCCCTGTTTAATTCAAGGGATGTTAGGAAATCTTAATACAGGGTCAATATTTTTTTAATATTTAACTGTTTCATTATGATAGAATATCATCACTCTGGAATTTATAGTCCTGAGGTGTTAGTTTATGAAGCAAATGCAGCCATTTTACTATATTGTGGCCCTGGCCGGTTTGTTTTTTTTGGCCGGGCTGATTCTTTTTGCTTTTCAACTTTTCCCTACTGCAGAAAGTACGGGTATTACTGTTGATCCACAAAATGAAAGTCAGGGAGAAACTCTTTATGATCTCTGGTTTACCAGTGTTGGTCTGTATGATCTTACTGTGGATCAGGCGCTCAGTGCAATTTTGTTCAGCATGGAAAATAACACGGTTAACCTACTTGATCGTGATCGTAAACTTCTTTGGGAGAAGGTTTTTGCCACTGCTCCAAGGCATGCCAAAATATCTCCCTGTGGAAACTATGTAGCAGTGGGGACAGAAGGTGGAAGATTGTATTTCACCTCTGTTGATCAGGAGTATTCGTGGGATAATGAAGGGGACCCAATTGATTTGCTGGCTATATCGCCGGGTGCGTCATGGCTGATTGCAGCACGGTCAAACGCCGAGGAAGATAGCCGTCACCTGGATTTATTCAACCAGGCAGGAAACCTGAGATGGTCAATTGATACAGAAACTGTGCTCAATCTTTTTATTTCAAGTGAGTACCTGGAACAGGCACATGTTTATTTTACCGAATTGGAAGGCGATACCCCGGTAATCAGGGCAATTAACCTTGACGGCAAACAAATATGGTCACATGAAGGCCTTCTGGTTGACGTTTCCAGGTACGGAAGCCGTCTGGCTGCAGTTCACGGGAACCGTTTATTTGTGTACGATTCTATGGGTTACGAACTTTGGAGCACTGCCCTGCCTTTTGAGGCCAGCAAGGTTCTTTTTAACCCGCAGAACTACAACCGTGTTTTGGTGTATGGTAACCGCGAGGGAAGTGGCGAAAATTTATACTATTTTGATCTGGCTGATGATCTGCTCTGGATGAAAAGAGTAGCCGATGGATCATTATTTTCCTTTACTGCCGACGGTCAGCATATACTTACCAGTTCCTGGCGGCACTTTAAAGAGGACTATACCCAGATGATCCTGCTTGATCGTGATGGTAACGATCTCAATACCTGGGAAGTTGCCATGAGGATTGAATATTTAATAGTGACTAATCATCCCCACCTGATTGTTGTTGGTGGTGATGACGGCTACATTGATCTTATTGATCTCGAACCCCTGCTGAGTGCCGTCCCTGCTATCGGTAATGGTAGCGGTAATGGCAACGGTAACGGCAATGGTGCCGAAGAGGCAATTCTTTATAACCCGGTTATAACCGGAGTCCAGGCAGATCAAACCAGGATTACTATATACTTCAGCGATGAAAATTCCAACCTGGTTCCGGTTGCCAGATCTATCAACTTAACCGAAAACCCGATGCGTGCTGCACTGGAGGAGTTAATTCGTGGGCCGGCCCGAGGTAGTTTTCTCTACAGGACAATACCGGATAAAGATCTTTCAGTTGATGTTGATTACAATGCTGAAAACGGGAAGCTGTATCTCGATCTTTCTCCCGGCTTTGTTGATATCAACGGAGAGATGCAGAGTGAAACAGCCCTTAATTCACTATTAATGACAGTCAGTGGTTTTAACGGTGTTAATGATATATTCCTGACTATCGACAGGAAACAAATAGAAACTTTTGGCACAATTGAGTTGGATCAACCATTAAAACCGTTAACCCATCAGAAACCAATTTATGTTCCTGTCCAGAGCGGCAGCAGGTTTTACCTGGTTAAGCGTGAAGGAGTAGAGGGCGATCTTTCAGAAGCAACTTTAGAAAACCTGGTTGAGCAGGTTCTGCGGGCATCAAGGGCTATACCATTTGTTCCATCAAACCTTGAACTGCGCAATATCAACGTCAGTACCGAGCAGGTTCAGGTTAATCTGAGCAGGCAATTCGTTGAGCTGTTTCCCGAGGAAGGAACTGAAGAGGATTTCGTGCGCTCATCGTTAATTCTGGATTCCATATTTTTAACCATATTCCAGAACAGCCGCAGGCAGAGAGCGGAAATCGTCATTGAAGGAGAAAGCTGGACCCCGCCTGAAGGCTACCCGCTTTTGAATCGTTTTTACCGCCAGCCTTACTTTATTAATCCCGAGTAATTAAAACGGTACCTGTTTATTTGTCAACCGCTCTTCTTTAAGCTAAAATAAGTGAAAAAGCCCAAGGAGATAATAGATGCAAAAGCTTAAAGAAGAGATCGGTCAGGTGCTGGCAGCACAGGTTGAACTAAATCCCTCAGAGGTGGTTAACCTCCTGGAAGTACCCCCCGAACCTGAATATGGCGATTACGCCTTTCCCTGTTACATTCTGGCCAGGCAATTTAAAAAAGCCCCGGCAGCAATAGCCTCAGAACTTGCCGATAAGCTAAGCAGTACCAAAGGCACATATTGGGACCAAGTTGCGGCAAGAGGGCCCTACCTGAACTTCTACCTTGCTCCTGCAGCATTTGGGCGTGAAGTTATCTTTCAGATCTGGGAGCACGGTGATAAATACGGCCATACTGATCTGGGCGGAGGCAGAAACGTCCCGATCGATTATTCATCACCGAATATTGCCAAACCTTTTGGGGTGGGGCATATTCGCTCCACGGTAATTGGGCATTCACTTTACCTGATCTATAAAGCCCTGGGTTATAACAGTATCGGAGTAAACCATCTTGGAGACTGGGGCACTCAGTTCGGTAAATTAATAGTTGCCTTTGAACGCTGGGGTGAAAAAAATCAGCTGGAGGCAGACCCCGTTGATTATCTTTACAAACTCTACGTTAAATTTCACCAGGAAGCCGAGCAGGATCCTGCACTGGACGATGAAGCCCGTTCGTGGTTTAAACGCCTGGAAGAAGGAGACAGCGCTGCTGTCGAATACTGGACTTTATTTCGTAAGTTAAGCCTGGAAAACTATGCTGTAATATACGATCTTCTCGGTATTCAGTTCGAACATTATCATGGCGAAAGTCATTATAACGAAATGCTGGACCGGGTAATAGAACTGGTCCAGGAAAAAGGAATAGCCAAAGAAAGTGAAGGAGCTTTAATTGTCGATTTGGAGCCCTATAATTTGCCGCCGGTAATGCTCAGGAAGAAAGATGGGGCAACTCTATACATTACCCGTGACATTGCGGCGGCCATATACCGTCAAGAAACATTCAATTTTGCCCTTTCTTTATACGTTGTCGGTGCCGAGCAGGTTCTTCATTTTCAGCAGCTTTTTAAAATACTGGAACTGCTTGGTTTCGAATGGGCAAAAGACTGTGTTCATGTTCCTTTCGGACTGATTCGTTTTAAAGAAGGTAAAATGTCCACCAGGGCCGGTAAAATTATTCTGCTGGAAGAAGTGCTGAAACGTTCAATTAATATGGCCCGGGAGATTATCGAGGAGAAAAATCCTGATTTAACCGATAAAGAAAGTGCGGCTAAAGCAGTCGGCCTCGGAGCAGTCCGTTTTGGTGATTTAAGCAATGACCGGATTAAAAATATTGAATTTGACTGGGAAAAAGTGCTTGATTTTTCCGGTGAAACCGCTGCTTATATTCAATATGCCCACGCCAGGATTTGCAGCATTTTACGTAAATCCGGATCTCTGGCAGAGGAGTGGGACGATAAAGCCGCTTCGCTCCTGGTAAAAGACGAGGAAACTGCCTTGATAAAAACCCTGGCCCAGCTGCCGGGAAAAATTATTGCTTCGGCTGAAAACTACAGGCCTTCAATTCTTGCTCGCTACCTGATTGATGTTGCCCGCGAGTTTAATCGATTTTATCATAACTGCCCCGTTCTGGGCAGCGAAGGTGAACTGCAGCACGGCCGTCTTTTGCTGATCAATGCAACCAGGCAGGTAATAGCCAATGGTCTGGGGCTGCTTGGCATAGTCGCTCCAGAAGAAATGTAACGAGGGAATACAACGATAACAAGTTGAATTCTATGCCTGATTAATCTATATAAATAGGGCAGAGAATTGGATTAGGGGGAACAGTAATGTTGGATTTAAAGTTTGTCCGTGAGAACCCTGAAATTGTCCGCCGGGCAATTGAGCTTAAAGGTGAAAGCGGTGATGTTGATGGTCTGCTGGCTAAAGATAGCGAACGTCGTGAGTTGCTGGGTGAAGTAGAAGCTTTGAAACAAATCCGCAACAGAGTCTCGAAGGAGATAGGCCAAAAGGGGGCCGCCAGTGAATCAGTTCAGAATAAAAAAGAAGAAATGCGGCAAGTCTCAACAAAAATTAAAGAGCTTGATGAACAGCTGCGCCAGATTGATAGTAACATGGAGCAGTTACTGTTAAACCTGCCTAATATACCTGATGAAGCGGTTCCGCATGGTGCTGATGAAGTAGACAATGTTGAAATTCGCCGGTGGGGTGAAATACCAGCTTTTGATTTTGAACCGTTAGCCCACTGGGATATTGGTGTTAACCTGAACATTATTGACTTTATCCGCGCCGGTAAAATAACCGGCAGCCGTTTTGCCGTTTACTACGGTGCCGGGGCTCGCCTGGAAAGAGCGCTTGCCTCTTTTATGCTCGATTTACATACGGGTGAACATGGTTACCGCGAAGTATTACCACCTTATATGGTTAATGCTAACAGCATGACCGGAACCGGACAGTTACCTAAATTTGGCGAAGATGCCTTTCGGGTGGAGGGTACCGACTACTACCTTATCCCAACTGCCGAAGTGCCGGTTACCAACCTGCACCGTGACGAGATACTGGAAGCAGAAGAACTGCCCATTTACTATGCAGGTTACAGTGCTTGTTTCCGTGCTGAAGCCGGGGCACACGGCAGAGATACCCGCGGCTTGATTCGCCAGCACCAGTTTAATAAGGTTGAACTGGTTAAATTTGTTAAGCCGGAAGATTCTGATGCAGAGTTAGAAAAACTGACCAATGATGCAGAGAAAGTTCTCCAGCTGCTGGGACTGCCTTACCGGGTGATGCTGATGTGCAGCGGTGACCTCGGTTTTGCAGCAGCAAAAAAGTATGATCTTGAAGTGTGGCTTCCTTCTTATAATACTTACAGGGAGATATCGTCCTGCAGTAATTTTGCTGATTTTCAAGCCCGCCGGGCCGGAATTCGTTATCGTCCGGGCACAGGGAAGAAAACCCAATTTGTTCACACTTTGAACGGATCAGGGGTGGCAATTGGCCGCACGGTTGCCGCTATCCTTGAAAATTTTCAGCAGAAAGACGGTAGCGTGCTGATACCGGAAGTTCTTAGACCTTACTTTAAGGGACAGGAAAGGATAACCGCATCATAATGTGGGACTCTAAGCTTTTCAAAGTAGGCATTGGCATTCTTCTTGTATTCTTGATCATTTACATGGGCAGCCAGATCAATTTCATTTTTTATCCCCTGGTTGTGATTTTCGAGACCCTTTTTATATCTTTTTTCGTAGCCGGTGTCCTTTTCTATTTAACATTTCCCCTCTGCGACTGGCTGAGCAAAGGTAAAATCCCCCGCCCCCTGGCCATAGTATTTGTCTTCCTGGTTATTATTGGTTTACTGGTGCTGCTCGGCCTGGCAACAGGACCGATTGTTGTTGATGAGTTCAACAAGCTTATGGTCAGCGTTCCAGAGAAGATCGAATCTGCCGAAAGGTTAATAGAAAATCTCAGGGATTATCCCATATTCAATGCAATCATTGATTTTGACGCTATAGATCTTGATAACATGACCGACCGCCTTGCAGATTTGGCCTCTACTGCAGCTTCAAGCGTTGTTTCCAGCGTGGCTAACCTGGTAGATTTTTTAACCGAGCTGTTTTTAACGGTAATAATAGTGCCATTCTTACTCTATTACATGCTAAGGCAAAAAGATCAAAATATAATTCCCGGCCTCGTCGATCGCTATGTGTTAGGTGATTATGCCGGAGATATTAACAAAACGCTGGCTGAAATGAATAAAATGCTCGGTTCATATTTTCAGGGGCTTGCTGTTGTCTGTTTTCTGGTTGGCGTTATGGCCTATATCGGGTTTTTAATAATTGGACTTGAGTTTGCCCTGATCCTGGCCATATTTATTATGTTTACAAACATTGTCCCCTGGATAGGGCCTTTCCTCGGGGCAATTCCTGCCGTGATTGTAGGCTTAATAGATTCCCCGTTTATGATGCTCCAGGTAATTATTGTTATCCTGATTGTGCAGCAGCTGGAGAGCCTGGTAATATCGCCCCAGGTGATGGGTCGTAAATTGTCATTAAACCCGATGGCTATTATTTTAGTAGTGTTGGTTGCGGGCAGGCTCGGTGGCCTGTTTGGAATTATCCTGGCTGTACCTACTTTTACGGCGCTGAAAATTATTATTAACAATATCTATGATTACATCAGGGTGCATATTAAACCCGAGTCGGGCATTAAGCTGTAAAAAGTAAAAAGAGCCGCCGGAATTAACCAGGGGCTCTTTTTTTATACCTGGAAACATTATTAAGGTTGCACAACCGAACCCATGAAGAGAATTGTACCTGTCATATCATCTGCGATGGCAAAGAAGAAAGGCCTGTCGATGATCATGGAAAAGGTTTCGGGCATTGCCGTCACCACATCTTCAACTGAAGTGGCAGCCGCGGCCTCGGTGCCTTCTTCATTAACTTCAATAAAAGATTTATGCTTTACCTCGCTTATATACAGGTCTGGCGGTACTGGATGCATGCTACTGAAGTCAGCCCGGTTGCCGTCAAAGGCAATCTCCATGCCTAACAATTTAAGGGCATCGTTAAGAGAAACTTCATAATCGAAACTAAACTTTGGCAGCCCCAGTTCGCCTTCCATACTGCCGAATGAGGCAATCCATCTATCCCAGTTCGCCTGGTTTAGTTCGGTATGGAACTGCTTAAGATCGTTGTCGGGTTTAGGCAGGAAAAGATACATATTAACCCGTTCATTTTCGCCATATGGAAGGCTTACAGCCTGAAAGAGATCATTTTCCAGGTAGCGAAAATTATCATACCGGAACATAGTCGGCACAGGGCTGACGGTTCCATCATACCGCTGAAAGTCGTTATCGCGGGTCATATCCGGATCAAAAGGTTCCGACCATTCACCATAAAAATAAATGGCGTTAATTAAGAACAAAATAGTTTCCGGGCTAATCGGCGGTGTCACAAGCTGCTCAATTCTGCCGCCTGTTTGCTCCTTAACCCAACTGTTTATTTCATCGGCAGCCTGGTCTTCGCTGAAATCCAAAAAGCTGATTTTGGCATTATAGAAGGTATTGTTCCTTTCCAGGAAGTCTTCATAAAAATTCAGCCCTTCGCGTGCCCATAATGAATTGGCAACCGATAATTCAACCCTGGGGTCCGGATTCTGAAGCACCGTAAGCAGATCGCGAAATGCAGCATTTACTTCTTCCAGGCTCATTCCCTGGAAATTAAGGGTCTCTTCCATGGCTGTTTTTGTTTCTCCCTCTGCTCCGTTGTATGTCATGGCCAGGGCCGTTATAATGCTTGATGGAGAAATGAACAGGTTTTCATCATCTTCTTCAGCGAGTTCCCTGAAAAGCTCAAACCCGAACCTGTTATTGGCATTAACCAGTCTTTGGTCGAGTTCCTCCACAGGGGCGGCGAGGCTTTCCGAATCTGACATTCCACAACCACCTCCGAGCAACATCATTACTGTAAAAGTTAACAGCAAAGCAGTACAGATAAGTCTTCTTGACAGCTTCACCTGAAATAACCTCCTTTTTCTTCTCCTGTTCATCTGACAATATTCAGTTCGATTTGGTTCCAGAATAAACGACGCTTAGTTCATGATCAAGCACGATAAATGTGGTGAAATAGGTGATTAAAAAGTTAGTTGCCAAACAGTGGAAAAGTTTTGCCTGGTAATATTGTCGACAAAAAAAGTATTTTTCAGTTATAATATCTGTGAATAGAATCGGACATTAGTTTAAAAAAAGCACTAACTGAGATAGCTGGTGATGATAATCAGTAACAATTCAAGCAGTAAGATTATTCTATTCATAGTTGCAGTAAGCCATTTTTTTATGCCTTATATGATAACTACAATAAATATTGCCCTGCCTGCCATCGGTTCGGAATTCTCCATAGATGCGGTTATTCTGAATTGGGTTGCCTCGGCATACCTGCTGGCTTCTGCAATGTTTTTAATTCCTTTTGGCAAGTTAGCCGATATTTACGGTAGGAAAAAAATATTTACCATTGGTTTTATAGTTTTCACTGTCGCGACCATTCTTGCCGCCACATCAACATCAGCATTCATGCTTATTTTGTTCCGTTTTATTCAGGGCACAGGTGGGGCTATGATTTCCAGTACGGCTATAGCGATTATTGCTTCTGTTACCCCGCTTGCAGAAAGAGGCAAAGCACTGGGGATCATTGTAGCTGTTGTCTATATCGGTCAGACAGCAGGCCCACTAATCGGTGGTGTTTTGACCCAGCACTTTGGTTGGCGAAGTATCTTCTATACTTTAGTCCCGCTCTGTACCGTGTTGATCGTGCTTATTTTCAGGAAAATAAAAGAGGAATGGGTTGAAGAAAATGCAGAGAAATTTAACTATACCAGTTCGGTAATCTATTGTGTTACCTTCCTGCTAATCATGTACGGCTTATCCCTGGTTCCTGAAACGACCAGCATCGTGTTTATTATCCTTGGGGTTCTTGGTTTTCTTTACTACCTGTGGCGTGAAAACCGGGTGAAAAACCCATTAATTGAAGTCAGCCTGTTTCGCAAAAACAGGGTATTTGCTTTTTCTAACCTGGCGGCGTTAATCAGCTACAGCGCTACCTATGCCGTGATATTTTTACTGAGCCTCTACCTCCAGTATATCCTGGGTTTATCCCCACAGATGGCCGGGCTTATTCTCATGTCAAAAGCAATTGTGCAGAGTATTTTTTCGCCTGCTGCCGGAAGTCTTTCGGATAGGATTGATCCCAAAATGCTGGCTTCAGCAGGAATGGCCTTATCAGCAATTGCCCTGTTCATGATGGCCTTTATGAATACAGAGACCTCCCTGCTTTATGTTATCATTGCCCTGGTTATTCTCGGCCTGGGTATCGGGTTATTTGTTTCACCAAACACTAATGCAATAATGAGCTCGGTTGAACAAAAATATTACGGGGTATCGTCGGCAACCCTGGCAACAACCAGGTCTCTGGGGCAATTATTCAGCATGGCTATAGTAATGTTGCTCTTTGCCCTTTTGATAGGCAAAGTTGAAATAACACCTCTTTATTATGATGCCTTTTTAGTTGCCTCAAGGGTCTCATTTATTGTATTTGGATTACTCTGCTTTTTAAGTATCTTCTTTTCCCAGGCCAGGGGCAGCCTTCGTTAATGGCAGACACAACAATGCCCGGTTTGTTAAAGAAAAGCTTGTCCTGAACAATCAGCGGGTTTTATTAGTATAAGCTATCTTTTTTCCAGGATTAGCCTCATTGCCGTTCTTAATTCGCCATTGATTTCAATATCAACAAAAGCGGGGATACATATTAAATTAATTCCCCCGGGGGCAACAAAACCTCTGGCAATGGCAATGGCCTTTATGGCCTGGTTTAAAGCTCCGGCGCCGATAACCTGCACTTCAGCCTGCCCTTCCTCTCGAATTGTTCCGGCGATTGCGCCTGCTAAAGCGTTAGGACTTGATTTTGCCGATCCTTTTAATAAAGTAGTCACAATAATTGGTTCCTCCTTTGTACTTACAATCGACTGCAATTAAGATTAAGATTTTTTTCCTAACGGGAACCATAATGCGGAACCGGGAACTTTAACCTAAGAGGAAAGAATTTCTGTAAGCTAAGTTTATCAAATTTTTATAAATTTATCAATTTTCTGCTGTTTATATTTTAGATTGATAAACTGTTGCTTAACATATATTGCGGAGACTGATAAAAATTGCGCACTATAGTTGACACTAACACATAGATATAGCTTTTAACCTGACTAAAATATGAAAGAATAATAGATTATTTTATTATAATTCCGTCCTAAGTTACAAATAGTTAATGCATTATACCTGAATATGGGTTATCAAAGATAATAATGAACGATTCATTAATACTCTATACCCTTCGGCAAAACTCCTGTCAAGCTTGTTGTTATGCCATAAAATGTGGTATTATTGACCTACCGGATTAGCTTTTTAATCGTACAATCCACCCTGAAGAGCCTTTTATTTCGGTATTCATATTTTGCTGCACAATTTGATAACATACATTTCCTGTAAGAAGATAATAATTTAATTGAGGTGAGCTTAATGGACAATAAGCATATCGGCAAATCTCTTTTAAGAACTGATGCTTATGAAAAAGTTAAAGGCCAAGCAACCTATGTGGCTGATATAAAGTTACCCGGCATGCTACATGCGAAGATCCTTCGTTCAGAATATGCCCACGCCAGAATAATATCTATTGATACCAGTGAAGCTGAAAATATGCCTGGAGTAAGAAAGGTAGTAACCGGGCAAGATTGCAAAATCTTATTCGGTGCTTGTATTAAAGATCAGCCTCCTCTTGCCGTTGATAAGGTAAGGCATGCTGGTGAAGGGGTCGCAGCAGTTATTGCCGAAACTGAAAGACAGGCTGAAGAAGCAACAAAAAAAATTAGGGTTGAATATAAACCGCTACCTTTTGTTACAGATCCCCTCGAAGCATTTAAGAAAAATGCTCCTGTTATTCATGAACGAAATATTGAATACAACCGGGTTTCCGGATTTAATCCAAAGGAAGGTACAAATATATTTCATCATTACAAACAAATTAAAGGTGATGCTGAAATTGGTTTTAACGAGTCTGATGTTATTGTGGAAGAAGAATTTTTTTACCCCTTGTTAAGCCATGTTCAGATGGAACCTCACGGATGCATTGCCTGCTGGGATAGTGAAGATTCTGTCCGCATCTGGGCAAGCACCCAGGCTCCATTTATTGTTCGGGAAATTGTAGGGCATATGTTTTGTATACCATTTTCTAATATTATAGTAAATGCTCCATACCTGGGTGGAGGGTTTGGAGGAAAATCAGATGTAAGCATTGAACCGATGGTTGCATACATTTCCAGATTTGTTCCCCATCATCCTGTCAGGCTCATCCTGACAAGAAAAGAAGCTTTCACTAGCAGCTTATTAGGCAGGGGAATGAAAGGGCGAATTAAAGTTGGAGCAAAAAAAGACGGAAAGCTAATTGCCCTGAAAGCCTCATTTTATTATTCCGACGGAGCTTATGGCGATACAGGTTGTAATGTAGTTACAGCAACAGGGTTTGTAGCAACTGGTCCGTACGAATATGAGCACTGTGACATCGATTGCTACGGTTTGTACACCAACACTCCGCCTGTTGGAGCATATAGAGGATACGGACACCCGGAAGCTCATCTGATGAGTGAACGGATAATGAATATTCTAGCCAGAAAACTGAACATACCCCAAGCAGAGTTGATGCGTAAGAACTTCCTCTCTGATGGAAAAACCAATGCAGTCGGTCAGATCATCAGAAAAGGTAATGGCGACTTACACAAGTGCCTTGATGAGATTGAAAGTGCCCTTTTTAATAAGCCAAAACCAGCAGAAGATGAAAACTACTATTATGGGCGGGGTATAGCCGGTTTCATGAAGACTCCAATGATGCTGCCCAATGCATCCTCAGGAGCTATAATTAAGATGTGTGAAGATGGCACTTTTAATGTGAGTATAAGCGGAATCGAAATGGGACAGGGCTGCCAGACGGCAATGACCCAGATTGCTGCAGAAGCCTTGATGTTACCAACAGAAAAAATAAGGATTTCAAAAGAAGTTGATACTCAGTTCTCACCATATGAATGGCAAACTGTAGGATCAATCACAACTTTACGGGCAGGTAATGCCATATTGCAGGCCGCAGAGCGGGCAATTCAAAAAATTAAAGAATCAGTAGCAATGATAGCTCACAAACCTGTTGAAGACCTTAAATACGAAGGAGAATGGATGTATTCAAAGAGCGATAAAAACTTCGCCTTTGAAACAAAATTACTCGCCCTGAGTTTCCTTTCGCCTGACGGGCACGGTGTAGGCGAACCTATTGAAACCACAGGCCACTATTACATACCGGGAGTTAAATTTCCCGCTCCTGAAATCGGTGGCGGCGACTGCTGCGGAAGCTGGACTTTCGGTTGTGAAGGAGCGGAGGTTAAAGTAAGTAAAAAAACAGGAGAAGTTACAGTTACGCATCTGGCAATTGCGATTGACTTGGGTAGACTGATTAATCCGATGGGGGCACGGGTTCAAATGGTTGGCGGCATGATGATGGGCTACGGAGCAGCCCTTATGGAAGAAATTTTATTTAACGAGAAAGGTTTTATTAAAAATTCGAATTATAATCAATATAAAATACCCAGGCTGTCTGACCTTCCGGAAAAACTGACTGTTAAATTTGTTGAAACTCCTGACGAAACCGGACCATTTGGCGCAAGATGTATTGCCGAGCATCCGGCTATATCGATTCCCCCTGCAATACTTAATGCCATACAGGACGCAACTGAAATAGATTTATTTGAAATACCTGTAAAACCGAAAGAGCTCTTGGCAAAAATAGGAGGTGCCAATAATGGCAACAACTAACATCACGCTTGTAGTAAACGGAATTAAACACGAGCTGACTGTTGATGATAAAGAAACATTAATGCAAGTTTTAAGAGACAGATTGCATCTCACTGGCACCAAAAACGCCTGTTCCTATGGAGCATGTGGGGCTTGCACTGTTGTAATGGATAATGAAGCGGTGAAAAGTTGCCTTATCAAACCAGCCAAATATGACGGCAAAACAGTTCTAACCATTGAAGGCTTATCTGACGGATTTGATCTTCACCCTATTCAGCAGGCATTTATTCAGGCTGGAGCAGTTCAATGCGGCTATTGTACTCCGGGCTATATAATGAGCCTTTATGCGCTCTTTAACAAGAATCTTAATGCCACAGATGAGGAAATTAAAGAAGTACTTGAAGAACATATCTGCCGTTGCACAGGCTATGAATTTATCTGGGACGCTGCTAAACTTGCCCAGAAAATGCTTCAGGGAAAATAATAAACTTAAAAAAATAAAACCCCTGCGATATAATTATATAATATATCGGCAGGGGTTTTTGTGTGCAGTTAATTCAGGAATA
This sequence comes from uncultured Syntrophomonadaceae bacterium, assembly GCA_964390725.1. Classification (GTDB taxonomy): domain Bacteria; phylum Bacillota; class Dethiobacteria; order DTU022; family DTU022; genus JAABTH01. Next base: position 60,231 of record CAYMIW010000012.1, read on the forward strand.
CGAGTTACTCACGCTTGTAAGGTTTCAGCAACGCGGCAGGATAGGCTGCATTTCTGTTAGCAATAGTAAGTGCTATAATAGTAGCGATGTATGGCAGAGACAAAAATAGTTCGTAGGGCAGATTCACTCCTGTAAGCTGAAGGCGTAATTGCAATGCAGAAACTCCGCCAAAGATAAAGGAGCCCCATAGAACACGGACAGGGTTCCAGTTAGCGAAAATAACCAGGGCAATACATACCCATCCACGTCCGGCGATGATATCGAAAGTAAAAAACCCCAATGTGGACAACGTTAGGAAACTCCCGCCTATGCCCATGAAGCCGCCTGCGATCATAAGTGATGCAGTTCGAACTCCATATACATTAATTCCGGCAGCATCTGCAGCTTCAGGGTTTTCACCAACTGCTCTGATCTTCAGACCAAAATTTGTGCGGTATAGAACCCACCAGACTATAGGAATAAGCAAAATTGCATAATATGTCAGGGGGTACTGGTTTAAAATTTGCCCCAATACAGGTACGTTACTTAATATCCCAGCCTGAGCAAAAGGGATTATCTGTGGTGGGTTAGACGGTGTACCGAAGATAACTCTAAAAGCGTAATAGGATAATCCAGTGCAAAAAAGAGTAATGCCAAGACCGGATACATGCTGGTTTACCCCTAAATAAACGGTCATCAAGGCCATAAGTAAGCCTGCAAATATACCGGCAAGACATGCTGTTATAACTCCCAACCACAGAGAACCTGTATGATATGTTGTGGCAAATCCAACAAAAGCCCCTAAAAGCATTGTACCTTCAATACCTAAGTTAAGAATACCAGCACGTTCTGAAAAGAGTTCACCCAGTGTGCCAAAAATGAGAGGGGTGGCAACACGTAAAGTAGCAGCGATTAAACCGATCAGTAAAACTTCTATTTTTTATCCCTCCCTTTTCAGCCGATAGTTGGTGAGAATAAACATGCCTAGAGTAACCAACAGAAGCGTAGCCTGCACAACCTGGCCAAGATACACAGGCACTCCAAGTGCCCTGCTAACCGTGAGTGAACCGGTATCAATCAAACCAATAAACAGAGCAGCTATTCCTACCCCAAAGGGGTTTAAAGCGCCCAGCGTAGCGACGATAATACCGGTATAGCCAAGATTTGCAGAGAGTCCCTGGATTAGGTGAAAATGAATCCCGGCTACTTCACCAACTCCCGCCAGCCCGGCAATACCACCGCTGACAAGGGCTGTGACAAGAATTGTTTTTTCTACGTTTATACCTGCAAAACGAGATGCTTCAGCATTACTTCCCGCAGCTCTCATTTTCAGGCCGAAAGCTGTCCGGCTAATGATTAACCAGATTGAAAATAAAACAAAAACCCCCAAAATAAAGCCAAAATGCAACCTCGTTCCGGGAATTAACCTAAAGAACATTGCGCTTTGAGCAATATCCGGAGACTGGGGCCAAAAGGATACAGGATCTCTCCATGGTCCATTTAGAAGGTAGCTCACAAAAAAAACAATCACAGAGTTCATCAACAGCGTTGTTACTACTTCATCAACCTTGAGTTTTACTCTTAATAGGGCTGGAATGAGCGCCCAGAGAACGCCTCCGATAAAGCCACCGATAATCATTACCGGCAAAGCAATCCAAGGTGTAGTCCCTTCTAAAAGCACCCCCAGCCAGGCACCCATAATAGCCCCTGCAGTGAGCTGACCTTCTGCGCCTATATTGTAATATCCCGCCTTAAATGCAAAAGCTACCGCAGCGCCAGTAAGAAAAAGTGGTGTTGCTTTAACCAGCAGCTCAACTATCGTAACTGTGCTGGTAAACGGTGCGATCAAAAAGTAGTAATAGGTATGCAGTGGATTAGCCTGCACCCAGACAATAAATATAATTGTAATCAAAAAGGTCACTACTATAGCCATTAATGGTATAACAGGACGAACCCAGGCAGGAGCAGGCGATTTTTCAAGTCTAAGCTTTGACACGTCTAATCCTCCAGCTTCTTAGGAAATCTTTTCATTATTATAAACATCTACCCCAGCCATTAACAGTCCGAGGATCTCTTCATTCGCTTCCGAGGCAGGGATAATCCCCATTATTTTCCCTTCATAGATCACAGCTATACGATCTGATAGTTCCATAACCTCTTCCAGGTCTTCCGAGACCAGAAGCACGCCAGCACCATGATCTCTTTCTTCCAATAATTTGCCCCTTACATATTCAGTTGCGCCTACATCAAGGCCACGAGTCGGCTGTGCAGCTAATATACAACAAGGCTTTCTGGAAAGAGCCCGGGCCATAACTACCTTCTGCATATTCCCACCGGAAAGTGTTCGCACTTTATCATCAGGATCTGCTTTAATATTATACTCGTCAATTAATTCACGAGCATGTTCATGGATTAGCTTTTTATTTAGGATTCCACGTCTGCTATAATTTTCCAGGCTTTCCAAGGCCAGATTTTCGGCAACCGAGAGTTCACCAACCACCCCGGCATGGCGGTCTTCAGGTGTCCTTCCCATCCCGGCTAGAGTTATATCTGCTGGACAGGCTCCGGTTATGTCACACATATTCATGGTGATCTTTCCGCTAGTCGGTTTCTGAAGGCCGGTTAAAACCTTAACAAGCTCTGTCTGTCCATTACCAGAGACTCCCGCGACGCTTAAAATCTCTCCACGGCGTAGTTCGAGAGAAATTTCTTTTAGTCGTCTTAATCCCTGGCTATCAGTCAGATTGAGCTTATCTATGGACATTATTGATTCACCAATGCTCTTGTCGCTTTGTTTTTTAATGCCAAAGGTTTCTCGGCCAACCATCATTTTTGCCAGATCTTTTTCTGAAGTGTCTACACGATCAACAGTGCCTGCCAATTTGCCTGCTCTGAGTACCGTAATGCGGCCGCATATAGCCATAACTTCATTAAGCTTGTGGCTGATAAAAATCACAGATAAACCTTTCTCTACTAACCTGTTAAGAGAAACAAAAAGAGCTTCCACTTCCTGTGGTACAAGAACTGCAGTAGGTTCATCCATGATTAGAACTTTTGCATTACGATATAAAGCTTTTAAAACTTCTACCTTCTGACGCTCCCCTACTGATAAATTTTTTACCAAGGCATTTGGTTTAACCGGAATACCATATTTTTCTGATGCAGTTGCAACTTTATTTTCAATTTCTTTTGGATTAAGCTTAAAACCCTCAACAACACCTAGCACTATATTTTCTGCAACAGTTAAAGGGGGTACCAGGGTGAAATGCTGGGTAACCATACCTATGCCATTCTTTATAGCATCACGCGGTGAGGCAATATTAACTTGTTTTTCTTCAACAAATATTTCACCATCATCTGCTCGGTATAGTCCATAGAGAATACGCATTAAAGTAGTTTTGCCTGCACCATTTTCCCCAAGCAGAGCGTGGATTTCACCTTTTCTAAGATTAAAATCAACACTGTCATTGGCTATTACATTGCCAAAATGTTTTGTTATATTTATCATCTGAACTGCGTACATTTTTATACCTCAAGGGCAGCAGAAGCTCACTGCCGCCCTTTTTATCTAAATAATTTATTTAGTTTACAGCGCCCGGAGTTGACTCATCTATTTCAACACGAAATACTCCGGATAAAATATCTGCTTCTTTCTGTTTTACCGCTTCAACCAATTCTGCAGGGATCTGTTCTTCCAGGCCATGGAAAGGTGCCAGGTAAGCTCCTCCTTTACCCATCATACTAAAATCCCTAAGATCTTGGGCTGTATAAAGCCCAGCCGAAACGCTTTCTACAAGATACTCAAAGGTAGGAGTAAGGTTCCAGACTGAACTGCTCAATACATAATCGGGAGCAAGCTCATGTTGGTCTGTCATCTGACCGAATACCCATAGCCCATTTTCGGCTGCAGCTTCAATAACACCAAATCGCTCAGCATAAAGTATATCAGCACCCTGCTCAATCTGAGCCAGAGCAGATTCCTTTGCAGCAGCAGGGTCAAACCAGCTGTTAATGAATGTTACATAAACGACAGCTTCTGGATTGTGATCCTTCACTCCAGCAATAAAAGCATTAGTAATACGATTTACTTCAGGAACTGGCATACCACCAACAACACCAACCTTGTTGGTTTCTGTGAGGTTTGCAGCCAACATCCCCAGCAGGTAAGCTGGCTCATGAATCCAGTTATCAAAAACAGAGAAATTTGGTTCAGCAGGCCCAACACCTGAACCAAAAACAAAGGCAACTTCCGGGAAGTCAAGCGCAACCCTGCGGGCAGCCTCTTCATTCCCAAAAGCATCACCGGTAATGATATCAGGCTGTAATTCTGCGGCAACCTGGCGCATCTCTCTCTCAAAATCTCCACCATAACCTAGATTATCGGTATAATCAAAAGTTGCCCGGCCTTCTTCAACAAGCTTTTCACATGCCTCTATAATAACAGCATCCCAAGGCTCTTCTGCCGGTGTAGCAAAAACACCGTAGATTGAGAATAATTCTTCGTCGCCATTTAAAGCTTCTTCTGATTCACCACTGTCGCCCGTCTCTTCCACCGGGGGTGCACAACCAGCAGCAAAGCCAACGATCAAAATTAAAACAAAAAGCAAGTATAGATAATTTTTTTTGAACACCAAAAACCCCTCCTAATATCAGATTATATTGCTAAAAAGCATTTTACAATCCAACCCTGATATATTGTTTAAGAATTTTGGCATCCCTTCTTCCTACTAAAAATATTTTTAAGTTTATGACCTACCTATTTTTCGCATCTTCTCTGAATCAACCAGTTCACCATGACTAATTACATACAGGGGAGCATCATGATAACGAAACGCTTCCAGAGTGTTGGAAACATCAAGAACCACGAGATGTGCAGGGTTACCAACAGCCAGCTTAAAATTTTTAATTCCGATACACTCGGCAGCATTAGTTGTAATCATGTCATAAAGGATTTCCATCTCCGGTCTTGTAGTCATCCATAGCAGATGAGAAGCAAGAAAAGCTACTTCGAGCATATTATTGCGCCCATAAGCGTAATATGCATCGGAGATGTCATCCTGTCCAAGACAAACCAGATTGCCTTCTTCCAGCAGTTCATGAACACGTGCATGCAGCGGACCTGTCTGTGGATCGCTGACAACTCCCATTCCAGCTTGCTTTAACAATGACGATAGTTTCTGGAAGTAAGGTTTTGGATACAAGGCCATCGCTCTGGCATGGTGGGCAAGCGAACGGCCAAAGCGCTTTCGATTAATAGTTTCCACAGCCATCAGCTCAATAGATCTTAACCCGGGATCTCCCGCATCATCAACAAGCATTGACACATCAGCATCAAATTCTTCAGCTATATCAAAAATTATCTTAACATGCTCGGCAATATCAGCATCTGTATACTCTATCCAGGGAATACCACCTGCCACATCGGCCCCAATTTTCATTGCTTCCCTGACTAGGTTAGCTGCACCAGGTTCTCTAACCACACCGTCCTGGGCAAAAGCTACAACTTGTATATCCACTATGCCCTTAAATTCTTCACGTGCCTTAATCAGGGCCTTAACCCCTTCGAGGCGAGCTTTACTGTCTACATCTGCCAAGGCACGGATATGAGTATTACCGTAATAAGCGGCAAGGGCAATGGCTTTCCGAACATTTTCGATTATCCACTTTTCATCGTATTTTTCTTTGACTTTCATAGCCAACTCAATACCGGTCATAGCCTTACCCATCGATTTATCCGCGCTCTGGTAAGACTTCATGGCTTCATCGTCCATCATCATTAAAGTGTATACTTTACAAAGATGAAGGTGTGTATTTACAAATGACTCTGTAACCAGGTTACCCCCGGCATCAATGACACTTTGTGCATCATCATTGATTTTTTCTTCGATAGCGGCTATTTTACCATCGCAAACCGCTATATCATACAATTTATCAGGCTGATTGCGAAGCTGTGAATTTCGGATCAATATATCGTATTTATTATGCATATTTTCCTCTCCTCGTAATTAATTTTTTCAAGATATGCATTTATACATTGTTAAATAGTTTAGTAAGAATTATTAGTTGGATTATTTTGTGCAGAATATAAATTCATTTAATTCAATCAATAAGTAATTTTTCAACGGCAAACCGACAAATACCTTTGTGATTTAATCATAAAGATTAATTTTATATATTGTATTATTTAACAATAAATCTCATATTTTCATTATAAATCTCAACAGCTTCGTAAAAAGTACATGTAATAAAAGTATGTTGCCCAGGTAAAAAGTTTTATCGATTCTTTTTCAAACATCAGCGATTTAAGCTTTTTGATATCTAATTATTCAATGTCATCAGCAGCAATATGATAAAAGAACGTCTGCTTTAACGGAAGTACTTTTACAATTACTACAATTATCTTAAGCCAAACTCATAAAGCCTGAACAATAGACAGAATCGCTACTTTAATCAAGTATATACCGATTAAGTTATTCAGTATTTTAGGTAGAATCATTACAATCATGCTGAGAATAATCGTGATAATTCCTACAAACCTCTTACTAACAACAAACATAATTAGACACTCCTATCATCATTACCATTGTTGCCAGACAAAAATATACCCGTTAGATAGGAATAAAGCTGCAGATTAAGCTAACTAAGATATATAATTGGGATACAGAGCCCTTAATAATTGATGCTATCTAAACCTAATATAATGCATTCCTGGAGATAACGCATGGATGGAAAGCTTCTTTGCAACCATGAAGAAATATCTGATCATCTGGACACATCTTTCAATTTTACAGATCAAATTAGTAGCGTGTTCATCGGTTATGAAAACTCCAGAATCGTCAGTGTCCTAACGATGTTTATTCCAACTTCTAAGGAAGCTGAAGTATATGGTTTTACGCTTCCCGGATTCAGAAGAAGAAGTAACTCTAAGAAGCTTTTATCACAAGCGCTGCAAGAACTCCTGAAGCATGATATAACAAATATTTTGCTGGTAGTAGAATCGCAATCTTTAACAGGAAAAGCTGTAGCCTCCTGGCTGGATAGCTGTTATGTTAGTACCGAATATCTAATGACTTATACCGGAGCAGGCCCAGGTTTCAGTAATAGTATAAAGTTCCGATCCACATTAACCTCCCCCGGGGAAGAAAGCATTGAAGAACTTGCCAAAATGCGCCAGGATATTTTCAATGATAACTACGAAGAAGCAAAAGCAATCTTGAGCAAGATCATTAATCGTAACAACCGTCATCAATATTGTATAGAGCATGAGGGAACCAGGATTGGACTGGGCTCAGCATACTTTGATGAGCTAAAGGCTTCGATTTACGGATTGGGGATAGTACCTGAATATCAGTGCTACTCTAAGAGGTTTTATAAGGGAAAGGTAGAAAGAGGTGATGGATGAATATTTTTGATTGGCTTCATGATGTAACCAAAGGTGAAGATACTTTGAGGCCTAAATTTATACGGGTGTTGATAATCCTGGTGGTTATCGGGATTCTTTGTAGCCTGTGGAATTATTATTACTGAATCTACTTAATTTTAACCAATCCGTTACATGTTCAATACCTGTAATAGCCCAGAAAAACTCAATTGACACAACCTTTATGCTTTGTTATACTGAAGAATGCCAATCCGCCTTTAGGAGGGGTGTCCGAGCGGTTTAAGGAGCTAGTCTTGAAAACTAGTGACCCGAAAGGGCCGTGGGTTCGAATCCCACCCCCTCCGCCACTAAATACACGGAGAGATGGCCGAGAGGTCGAAGGCGGTCGCCTGCTAAGCGATTAAGTGGGTAAAAGCCTGCTTCGAGGGTTCGAATCCCTCTCTCTCCGCCACATGCGCCCGTAGCTCAGTCCGGATAGAGTAACTGACTACGAATCAGGAGGTCGCAGGTTCAAATCCTGCCGGGCGCACCAGTTGAAAAGGTTCCTGGGCTTACTAATAGCCCAGGAACCTTTTTCAATTAAATCAGGTGAAAGATTAGGCAAATGTAATTCCACTCCAGGATGTTACGGTTTGTTTAATAACTGGTAAAGAACATTTCTTTTACCTAAATGTGTATAATATTTTACCTCAAATTGTTGACTATATTTCTAAGCAACGACTTTAGCCCATTTACCATTTTTATGATAACCATCAGGAGGTCTGCTGAAAGGCAGGTTACAATGAAAACTCTGTCAATGCGCGATCCCATTGCGCATCCAGATTAGAAATCACTGAATAAAAAACTCCGCATAACTGTCTATAGGCTATCGATATGCCACACATACTCAATAAAAAATATATTACCATTATTTATAAAAATAAGAGGGATTATTCAATAAAAAATGAATAGTTTGTTATTAGAAGCAAGAAACAACACACAAAAATAACTTTTATGATAGCTCCGTAAATATAATGCTGCTCTGATTGAATTATTGGAGATATTACCAAATAATAAAAATGAAATAGGTTGCAGAAAATAAATTCTTTCTTTAATAAAGCATATAAAATTTTGAGTAGCTTATTTTGAAGACAATAGTAGTTAAATTATTTTAGAAATTAGTATTGTATCTTAGATAATTATTTTTAGGTGTCATACTATTGTCTCTTACGTGTGAAATGATCAAGACGCCTATTTGATTAACAAAGTATTCTATAATTCGTTAATAACAAAATTATAATGCAAGAGATTCTCCTTTTCATTTTTTACGTTTTGACATAAATATATATCTGAGTCTATAAAATTCAATTGTCGAGGTGCTTTGTTGATTTACAAGGATTATATAGCTCATGTAAAAAAGAATAATGAAATATGGCAAGAACCTCACTTACTGCATGATCACTTATCTGGTACAGCTGAATTGGCGGAACAATTCGCTGCAAAATTTAATTCACCTTCATGGGGTAGGGTACTTGGCTATTGTCACGATGCCGGGAAAAGTTTGATGGAATGGCAAGAATACCTTAAATTGCAAAGTGGATATGGTTGTGACGATGCTCACCTTGAGGGTCAATATGGGAAGAAACAACATGCTATACAAGGTGCAAAGCTTGCTGAACAGTTATTTGGGAAAGCATATGGCCATTTATTAGCTTACTGTGTTGCTGGTCATCATGCTGGTCTTCCTGATTGGTCATCAGCAGAGGATAGTGCCCAGTCTTCTCTTGAATTTAGGTTAAAGCAATGTAAAGATTGGACTGATGTGCAGGGGAATGTAAGTGAAAAGATTATAATAAATAAGCCGGATCAACCCCCTTGGCGATTTGATGATAATCTCGATTTGTCATTGTGGATAAGAATGCTTTTCTCTTGCCTTGTAGATGCTGATTTTCTTGATACAGAAGCTTATATGGACCCTTGTAAAAAAGAACAAAGGGGTAACCATTTTAGGATGGATGAGCTTTTGGGCGTTTTTAATAAATTCATAGATGATTTAGAGACAAATGCTGAGAAAACTGATGTGAATTTAATTAGAAAATTTGTTCGTACCCTGTGTTCTAAAACGGGAAATCAGGATCAAGGGATTTTCAAACTTACAGTTCCTACCGGCGGGGGAAAGACGCTTTCAAGTCTTGCTTTTGCATTAGAGCATGCGGTGAAACATGATTTGGATCGTGTGATCTATGTAATACCATTCACCAGTATTATCGAACAGAATGCGGAAGTTTTCCGTAAAATATTTGACAGTGAACAAGTAATAGAACATCATTCCAATCTAACTGAAAACGATACTACCCCAAAAAACCGGATAGCATCAGAAAATTGGGATGCTCCTTTAATTGTGACAACAGCTGTTCAATTTTTCGAGTCTTTATTTGCTGCGAAACCTGGACGTTGCCGCAAGTTGCATAATATTTGTAACTCAGTAATTATTTTCGATGAAGCACAGCTAACACCTATAGATTATTTGGATCCGATCCTCAGGATACTACAATTATTGGTTGATCATTATGGTGTAAGCATAGTTTTGTGTACAGCAACTCAACCGGTTTTTGATAGCGAGTATATATTAGATCGAAAATTTCCAGCATTGCAGAACTCAATAGAGATTATGGGTGAACATACAGAAACGCTCTTTCAGAAACTTGAAAGGGTAAATGTCGTATTACCACATGATTTTAATATTTCAGTTGAGTGGTCAGAAGTAGCAAATAGCTTAAAGCAATATAAACAGGTACTATGCATAGTGTCGGATAGGAAATCCTGCAGAGAGTTGCACAGCTTAATGCCGGAGGATACTTATCATTTGTCATCCTTAATGTGCGGTCAGCATCGTAGTGAGAAAATAGCTGATATTAATAAAGGATTATTACAAGGTGAAACTGTGCGGGTTATAAGCACACAACTAGTTGAAGCAGGGGTAGATTTTGATTTTCCGGTTGTCTATCGTTCATTTGCAGGTCTTGATTCTTTAGCACAGGCAGCAGGGCGCTGCAATCGCGAAGGGCGTTTGCCAGAACCTGGTAAAGTGGTAGTGTTTGTTCCCCCTAAAAAAGCACCAGCTGGCTTCTTACGTAAGGCAGCTGAAACATCATACAATATGCTGTCAGTTGAACCTCGGGATCCACTTGATTTTAAACGTTTCAGGGAATATTTTTCCGAATTATATTGGAAAATAAATTCCCTGGATAAAAAAGGAATTGTTAATTTATTAAGCCCCAATGATAGAAACGAGCTGAGTATATTTTTCAGGACTGCTGCACACAGGTTTAAGATCATTGATGATAGTATGCAGAAAACAATATTGGTGCCTTACGCAGAGGGAAAACTATTATTGGAAGACCTTGAAAGGTTCGGGCCTAACCGTGAGTTAATGCGTAAGCTGCAACGCTATTCGGTTAATATTTACAAGCATGAGTTTGATCAACTGCTTAAAGATGGTGAAATCACTGAGCCTCACAAGGGGATCTATTCATTAAAGAATGACAATTTATATAAAAAGGAGGTCGGTCTCTTAGTAAATATGGATATTTTTGAACCGGATAAATTCATTAATTAGAAAGGAGAGGGTTGTGTGCTTAACTGGTGTTTGGAGATTTGGGGTGACTATGCGTGTTTTACCCGCCCAGAAATGAAAGTTGAGCGTGTTAGCTATGATGTAATTACCCCATCAGCAGCCAGAGCGATTTTTGAAGCTATTCTCTGGAAGCCTGCAATAAAATGGAATATAACAAAAATTGAAGTGTTAAAACCAATTAAATGGTTAACCGTAAGGCGTAATGAAGTTGGCCGGGTGATATACAGTCCTACAGCTAACCAAATGTCAGGAGAAAAAGGAGAACCGCTTGGGTTTTATATTGAAGATGCCCGGCAGCAAAAAGCTGGTTTGTTGTTAAAAGATGTTAAATATAGAATCCATGGCTATTTTGAATTTATTCTTCCGGAAAATAGGATTAACAACAAGTCTGCTTCGCCTGAGTTTTGGGCTGATGAATATGAACAAAGATTAATTGAAAGGCATGATGAAACTCCTGCTAAATATGCAGCAATGTTTGAACGACGGGCAACAAAAGGACAATGTTTCCATCGCCCTTACCTCGGGTGTCGTGAATTTGCTTGCAACTACAAAATAGTTGAACCGAATGAAGATGTTGAAAAACCCATTGAATTAACAAAAGATCTGGGTTTTATGCTTTATGATTTGGATTTCGCAGGAGATCCTGACAATCCTAAGCCGCTTTTTTTTAGGGCAAGTTTGCAGAACGGAGTAATCATAACCGATCGCCGGGAGGTGGATCTCAGGGGATGATTCTACAAGCACTTGTTGAGTATTATGAGCGGATGAAGTCAAATCCAGATAAAGAAATTGCGCCATTTGGTTTTGAGATAAAACCGCTTCAATTTTTAATAGTTATCGATGAAGAAGGACATTTTATTAATATCGAGGATGTTAGAGAAAAAGCAGGGACTAAATTGATAGGCAAAAAATTATTGTTACCTCGAGCAAAGAAAAGGTCGGGAAGTAAAAGTTTTGCAAGCACCTTTTTGCTCTGGGATCACATCGGTTACTTGCTTGGCTTGCCAGTAGATGATGAAAAATCTGCAAAACAGCATCAAACCTGGTTGACAATGCTTGAAGCGTTGCCTGAAGAGTTAAAACAGGACCAGGGTGTTGCAGCTATACTAAAGTTTTATAAAAATGGCGAAGATAAAAAAGCTATGGATGCACCAGCAATTGAGGAATGCCTTAAGTCAGTTCAGTGTAATATGGCTTTTCGTATTGCTAAAGATATACCGGTTCCTTGCCGCGAAGCAATACGAAAATTTGTAAATAAGAATGGCCCAGATGTAGATAATTTACAGAATCACAATAATATAACTGATGTTGTCCAGCCAGTTCGCCCCTGTTTAGTTACAGGTGAAAATGGAGTAATAGCCAGAACCCATGGGAATACATCTATTAATAAAGATACCAAAAGCCTGGTAAGTTTCCAGAAAAACAGTGGTTATGATTCTTACGGTAAAGAACAAGGTTATAATGCACCAATCATTGAACAAACAGAGTTTGCGTATGTAACTGCTCTGAATACATTGCTTAAAACTACTTCACAGCGAATGAATATAAGTGACATAGTTACGATTTTTTGGTCTTCTGCTGAATCTGCATTTGAGAAAGATATTGTTGCTTTATTTAAAGAACCTGAACAAGATGATCCTCATGCAAAGAGTGAGAAAGTGAAGGCAGTATTACAGTCGGTTAATAATGGAACCTACCGTGAGGATGAAGGTGACACCCAGTTTTATATTTTGGGATTATCACCAAACGCAGCGAGAATATCGGTTCGTTTCTGGCACGTAGGAACCATTTCTTTGTTCGCAAGTAGAATCAGGCAACACTTTGAAGATTTTATGATAACTAAACCATCTCAAGAACAAGAGTATTATTCTTTATGGCGAATTTTGGTGAATATTGCCTCCCAGGATAAAAGTGAAAATATCCCTCCAAACCTTGCCGGAGAATTTATGCGTGCGATACTCGAAGGGAGTTTATATCCAGCGACCTTGTTGCAGGCAGCTTTAAGGCGTATCCGCAGCGATACGCAGTATAGAGTAAAACCTGTTAGGGCGGCACTTATAAAAGCCTATTTAAATCGATATTACAAGTTTTATCCTAACCAGGATGTAAAGGAGGTAGGATTTGAATTGGATTTAAACCAGCCGTCAATTGGTTATCAGCTAGGCAGGCTTTTTGCCACGCTTGAAAAAATACAGGAAGAAGCAAACCCTGGCCTTAATGCAACAATACGAGAAAGATATTATGGGGCAGCATGCGCAATGCCTGTCACTGTATTTCCAATATTGACCCGTTTAAAAAATCACCATCTGGCAAAGATAGAAAATAAGGGAAGAGTTATAAATTTCGAGCGATTGCTAGGAGAAATTATGAGTCACCTTAGCGATTTCCCAACTCATTTGGACTTACACGAACAAGGTCGTTTTGCAATCGGTTACTATCACCAACGCCAGGATTTTTATAAGAAGAAAGAAAAAAGCGAAAATGTTTGTGAACAGGTAGTTTAACAATTATTGAAAGGATGATTTTAATGTCAGAGTCAACTGTAGACAAACGATATGATTTTGTTCTGTTGTTTGATGTGAAAGATGGAAACCCTAACGGTGATCCAGATGCAGGCAATCTACCGCGTATCGATGCTGAAACTGGCAATGGAATGGTAACTGATGTCTGTATAAAAAGGAAAATCAGAAATTATGTTACTTTGAAACACGAAGACAAACCACCTTATAGCATGTTTGTTAAAGAAAAAGCAATCTTAGGCAATGCAATCGAGCAGGCATATCAAAGTCTTAATATTGATTTGCAAAATGATCCAATGGATCAAGCTGATGGTAAAAAACGGAATAAACCTGGCAAAGGACAGGGTAAGGAAATAGAAAAAGCCAGACAATTTCTTTGTAAGAATTTCTTTGATATCAGGGCTTTTGGTGCAGTTCTTTCTATTGGGTCAAATGCCGGCCAGGTAAGAGGACCAGTTCAGCTGACATTTGCCAGATCGGTAGATCCTATTGTTACCTTAGAGCATAGTATTACCCGAATGGCAGTTGCCACTCCGGCAGAAGCAGAAAAAATGGGTGGTGACAATAGGACAATGGGCAGAAAGTTTACTGTGCCTTATGGCCTTTATCGAGCTTATGGTTTCATATCTGCTCCGCTTGCCAGCCAAACTGGATTTACCTGTGAAGATCTTGAATTACTTTGGGAATCGATAGAAGTAATGTTTGAACATGACCGCTCTGCAGCCCGAGGGTTAATGGGAACACGTAAGCTTATAATATTTGAACACCAGTCTAAAATGGGGAATGCACAAGTGCAGGACCTTTTTGAAACAATTAAAGTGGCTAAGAAAGATATCAATAAACCTGCAAGAGATTACAGTGACTATGAAGTGATAATAGACAAGACAGTAATTCCGGACAACATAACTCTAATAGAAAGGGTTTAAAGTTATGGATTACACCGAAGAAGATTTGCTTCCCCTCTCAGGCATTCAGCATTTTGCCTTTTGCCCGAGACAGTGGGCGTTGATTCATGTTGAGAATCAATGGGTAGAAAATTTAGGTACTGCTGAAGGTAGGCTAGTACACCAGAGGGTTGATGACCCCTACTATAGTGAATCTCGTGGTCAGTTAAAAGTAGAAAGAGCCATTCCTCTTGTATCAAGGAAATTGGGTTTATATGGTGTGGCTGATTTAATGGAAATAATTGAAGAGAATAATGGAAATAAAAAAAGCTATGCTCTTGTTGAGTATAAAAGAGGTAAACCGAAAGTTGATGATCGAGATCAGGTTCAGCTTTGTGCTCAGGCGATTTGTATTGAAGAGATGCAGAATATCAAATTGGAATACGGGTTTTTCTATTACGACATGGTAAAACATCGTCAAAAAGTGAATTTTACTCTTCAATTACGAGTAAGAGTGCAAGAACTTGCCGAGGCAATGCATTATTTCTTTTCTAACGGCATAACACCTGTAGTAAAGAAAAGCAGCAAATGCAAGCATTGCTCACTGTTGGACATCTGTTTGCCAAAGCTGGAAAAGTTAAACGGCAAAGCAAACAATTACCTGGCTAACTACTTTAATGAATTAAAGTCCGAAGAATAGGCAGGGTTAAAACTATGAAAAAGTTATTAAACATACTCTTTGTCACTAATCCAGAAGCATATCTTGCAAGAGATGGAGAAAATGTGGTCGTCAGGCTAGATGACAAAGAAGCATTCAGAACACCTGCTCATTATCTCGAAGGTATTGTCACCTTCGGGTATACAGGAGTTAGCCCTGCACTTTTAGGAATGTGTATAGACAAACAGATTACGGTTTCAATGCTTACCCCTTTTGGAAAGCACATGGCAACAGTGGAAGGGCTGCCTAAAGGTAATGTTTTGCTTAGAAGAAAGCAATACAGGATGGCAGATAGTGAGGTTGAATCTGCCAAAATGGCGAGATGCTTTATCTTTGGTAAATTAGCTGGGTGTAGAACCGTTCTCCGAAGATTTATCAGTGATTATGGAGGAAACATTGACACCGGAGACATAAATAAATCATGTAAACTGTTAGCTCGCAATATACTTAAGCTTGATAAAGAAAGTAATCTTAATGAAATCAGGGGGCTTGAAGGAGAAAGTGCCCGTGCTTATTTTGCTGAGTTTGACAAGTTAATCTTAAACCATAAAGAGCATTTTTATATGAAAAATAGAAACAGAAGGCCACCGCAGGATAATGTAAATGCTCTTTTATCCTTTATCTACACTTTGTTATTGCACGATACAAAGTCGGCTTTAATGACAGTTGGTCTTGATCCATATGTAGGGTTTTTGCACAGGGACCGACCGGGCAGGCTGGGGTTGGCGCTCGACTTGATGGAGGAGTTTAGACCATACTTAGCAGATCGATTGGTATTAAATCTGATTAACAGGCAGCAGTTAAGTAGTAAGGATTTTATTAAAAAAGAGTCAGGCGGTGTTATATTAAAAGAAAATTCTAGGAAAATTGTTCTGGAAGTATGGCAAAAACGTAAAGCAGAAGAAATTCAACATCCATTCTTAGAAGAGAAAATTAAATTAGGATTACTCCCATATGCACAGGCTCTTTTATTGGCAAGACATCTAAGAGGCGATATTGATTGTTACCCGCCTTTCATATGGAGATAAAAGTGCTTAGCTGAAGTTTATTGCTCTTTGAAAATAATAAGAGGAGATTTTATTATGATGGTTCTGATTACTTATGATGTAAGTACTGTAACACCAGAAGGAAGAACTCGTTTAAGAAAAGTAGCTAAACAATGTGTTAACTATGGGCAAAGAGTACAAAACTCTGTTTTTGAATGTTTGCTCGACCCAGCACAATTTGTGCAGTTGAGAAATAAACTAGAAAAGATCATAAATGAAGAGGTAGATAGTCTGCGATATTATTTTTTAGGTAACAATTGGAAAAAGAGGGTCGAACATATAGGTGCAAAAGCAACCTTTGATCCTGAAGGATCTCTAATTGTATAAGGGTGCGAACCGATAGCTCCCATAAAAACCACGGAACTTCGCAAAGCAGTAAATATATATAGTATTATTGTATTTTGACCAATACAAATATATTTTGCTAACAATATTAAAGCTGGTTCGCAGAAGAGCCTTCAAAAGCCCAGTTGCTTAAGGCATTATTCGATAAAGCGTCGCCCCCCACGCGGGGGCGTGGATTGAAACCAACGTATAGTTGATAAACTCCCGCGCCGCCCTCGTCGCCCCCCACGCGGGGGCGTGGATTGAAACAACAACCGCATCTGCAGCCATGTAGAATTTAGCGGTCGCCCCCCACGCGGGGGCGTGGATTGAAACATTGTTGCAAAACTCGATAAACGGACCCCTGCCCGTCGCCCCCCCCGCGGGGGCGTGGATTGAAACTGTTCTTTGCCTTTTGTGTCTCGCCAATATACTAGTCGCCCCCCACGCGGGGGCGTGGATTGAAACCTAATGGAGTCTTATACAACATAGGTGAATCAAAGTCGCCCCCCACGCGGGGGCGTGGATTGAAACATAAGAAAGC
>CAYMIW010000013.1:0-75991 GCA_964390725.1 uncultured Syntrophomonadaceae bacterium
GTTGTTTTTTCGTCAATTACATTCTAACCGAAGGTGAGGAGAAATGGCTCCTCGATTTTACTCAATTATATGGGCTTAACTTAAAATGTAGATACGTCCATATTGCTTGCGTCTAATAGCAATTTCAGGCTTTAGCTGATAGTGTAAATGATTAATATCATTCTGATGAATTGTTTCTCTTCGGATTCTTAGGGAACCATCCTTTTTCAACCCTTTTCCCTTGTTGAAATAGCTCTTGAATACTCCAGAGTAGTGAAAATCCCAATATAGATAGCAGGGCCGCCATGACCAGCTCTTTACAAAATAACGAAAGACCAATACATAGTAAACCGGTAATAAGAAACAGGGGCCACGCCTTTAAACCGATATAATATTCTACATTTATAACAATAGGATGTAAAACTCCAATGATTATAAATGCACCAACACCAATGAGTATTCCTTCAAAATTCATGCCTTACCTCCTTTCATTATAAATGCCATTGGAACGTTTTGTTTGAGTACTTTACTGTTACTTTTTCCTTAATACAGATATCCACCACCTTACGCCCATACCTTTAGTTGACAAAGAAGCTACAGGAAAGTACGCTGTAATATCTGGTTTTGTGCATCTCTTTAAAACCCATGGAAGGAAACCATTTACCATTTATATATTCATTTTATTTCCTTTCTGCGTATTCCGGTCCAAACCGAACAAAAAATGACTGGTAGCGGAATCAGCGTTCGGTTTGCACCGGAATAAATATATGACGCCGGGCAACACTAAACCAGGCCAAAGGTTTCCCCTTCTTTGCCTTGAAACAGTCAAGATCACTAAGACGAAAGGATGGGAACAGATGGCCAATAAAAGAAGGTTGCCCCTGCGCAAAATCAAAAAAGTATTAAGGCTTAAATATGATGCCGAATTGAGCTATCATCAAATCGCCCACGGTGTAAATATCTCAACCATTACCGTTCATGATTTCATCAACCGCTTCAACAGTGCCGGTTTAACCTGGCAGATTGCTCGCGGGTACTCCGATCCTCGGAACCTAATGTGCCATAACCCTGTTGGAGGTTGAGCAGCAACGCCAGCTTCGGTAGATACCCTCAAAAGTTGAAATCATTCGATCTAACAGGGTATACGCCGGGCAAAACGAATTGCTAATTCAACAAAAATTTTCGCTAATTCTGACTGAGGGGCTCCTTCTACAACACATATGTTTTTCCCTTCACATTCTTAGACTACGGGATCTCTGGGAATCTGGATAATAATTTCAGTATTAAGTTCCTCGGTCAGATTCTCCACTAACTCACGTTCGTCAGGTACATTTCGAAGATTAAGTATAATGCCTTTTAATTGTGCATAGCCCTTGCTTTTAAAATTTTCCATGGCTATTCCAATATTTCGCGCGGTAAATAGGGACATTTTCCGCTTATACCATAAATTGCTATTTTCCCCATCATCCGATTACCTCTACATAGTGATTTATTGAATTTCCCAGTTGCTGTGTAAGATAAGCTGTTCCTCTAAATCCGACAAAAGGCGTTCCGTCATAAACATTAATATAATCAAATGAAGGAAAAGCGACATGATATTTGATTGGTATGTCTTCAGCTATTTTTAATTGATGATAATTGCCGAAAATTACATCAAACCTTTTGTTTTTAAACAAGGTTTCCAGCTCATCATTTTCCGGTTCGATCAAAATCCTGCTGACGCCAAGTTTCTTAATGACATTTACGGCGTTGTATGTTTCCGGTTTTACTAGAAAAACCACTAGATCTGTTTTCAACCCCCATTGTTCTTTTATAAACGAAACAAGCCCTAAAGTATAATCGTATGGACAGGCTATGACAATTTTTAACGCGGCATTGGCCATAGTGCGTATTTTATTTACGTCGGTATTAACTGATAAAAATGTATGCACTTTTAGATCCAAGATGTCTAATAACCTTTTCAGCTCAGCAATGTCTGACGGGCAATAAAAGGTATCAGTTGTCGGGCCGATAATATTAACCGTTTTAGGATATTTTGCTGTGGATGGTTCTACTACTTTGTTCAATAGGGTATCGAAAACCTTTTTTATTCCCCATTGATAATTTCCGCAAAAACCTCCACTGGGAAAAGCAATCAGTTTGGCCCGCACATTAAGGTATAGGAGTTGTTTATTTTGGTGCAAAGGTGGAAACAGCTCTAAAAGCACACGGAAACCGGGATAAAGTGAAACCGTATCTTGCTCCAACTGGCGGGCTATTTTGATTTCTGAGAGCCTTCTTCGTTTAAATTTTTGTTCTGAAACCATGAAAACACCCTGTATAATAAGAAGAGCTCATTATCCTTTCTTAACAAAATAGGAGTCTTACATGAAAAGCTGCTTTCACCACTTTTTGCATGATTGCTACTATGCCTTTTATGGACACATTGTGGTTTATTATCTAAATTTGATTCCTTTCGCTGGCTTTGGATTAGTAAAGGTTGATACAAGGCTTCCAAAATTCTCGATAAAAGCCTTGTACCAAAACGTTCTACATACTGTCTCTTTATCAGTTAAACAAACCGTGAAAATTCATCATCTCAGTATATAGTCCTTCTACTCCATAGAACTTTTTAAAAATTTCATTCCCATACTTTTCTACATTTAAATCTTTAAACAAGTCCGAGTAAAGAATTTTTGCAATGTACATTGCTTCAGTTAGCTGGATTGCTGTATCCCAGTCGCTAACCGGCCCTCTCAAATTATAGACGTTATTATTGATTACAGCCTGAACGTTTTTTAATGAAGGATCTTTTTCAAGCGTCTCAAGTGTATGGTAATTAACGTCTGCATTTGATTTACGTGCTTGTAAAAATATATACTCTGGATCCCATGCGGCTATTTGTTCATTTGATGTTTCATATAATGCCTGTCTATCTGTTGTGGATGCCACATTAATTACCCCCGAATATTCGAAGGCATCATATATTCCATTGGAGCGAGGAGGGGAACCGATAGCAGGGACAATCCAGAAGTAGATACTTTTCTTATCGTTTTCAGAAATATTATTCGTTACATTTGTAATGACACTTAAGGTCTCTTTTAAATAGTTCGTCAGTTCCGTTGCTCTGTCTTCTTTTCCGATTACCTTTCCTCCAATCTGGTAGAGATCGTAGTCAAAATGGCCGTCCATTCGTCCTATGCATACTGTGGGGATCCCCGTTTGCTCGTATAGAGAATCGGCTAATTTATTTCCACCCCATCCTACGAATATGACATCATGATTCAAGGAAAGGATTGTCTGTATATCAGGCTCGCTCCATGTACCATTGGGGGATAGATCTTTTAAATTTGGTGCCGGTTTTTCTAATTCTACTTCTCGCCCCTCAATATCGACCAGCTGGATTAACGTTTCCTGCGAATTGGTTTGCTCTCCAGATGTTTGTTCTGTAGAACAGCCTGCAACGCTTAAAACACCAGGGGAGAAGTGTCTCTAAAAACGGTATTGTATATTTTGAACTGCTTTAAATCTGCCAACAGAGACCGATAATCATTAAATTCTTGGTCGGTATTAGCTGGCAGAGGGGTTTCGTTTCTGTTGTTAAGGAAATTTTTGCAACAACGAAAATGGCTCAATGATCTCGTTTATTGCTTATAGCAATGACATAATACAGAAGTAGACTTGTATACATTATATCGAAATCAGTGATGAAGCAAGAAGCCAGCTTGCTTTACTCTCTTGATTTTTCAAAGATTATTTCTGCCAATGTGCGGTAAATTCCGGCCAGAGGAGAATCAGGTGCGCCCTCAATCACGGTCTGGTTTTTATCTTCACAATATTGTACGGTCGGATCTCGGGGGATCTGTATTATTATCTCAGTTTCCAACTCGTCAGCCGTTTGCTTAACTATGGCCAATTCGTTAGGCACGCCTCTGGAATTTAATATGATCCCCATTAACCGCGCATAGCCCCTGTCCTTAAACTGCTCTATGGATTTGGCAATGTTTTTTGCCGCGAAAAGAGACATTTTTTCACCCGACGTCACAATATATACCTCTTCGGCATATCCCTTTCTCAGAGGCATTGCGAAACCGCCGCACACCACATCGCCTAAAACATCATACATCACAATATCAGGTTTCTCCCACCTGAATACCTGGAGCTTTTCCAGTGTTTCAAATGCTGAAATGATTCCTCTTCCTGCACAACCCACTCCAGGAGTCGGCCCTCCACATTCAGCACAGAGTATATTTGAATATCCGCGGAAGACTATATCTTCAGAGCTGATGTTATTCTTTTTTTCTTTCAGCACATTCAAGATGGTCGGCAGTTCCCTTCCGTTGACGAGATTGCATGTGGAATCCGCCTTCGGATCGCATCCGATTTGCATCACCTTTATCCCTCTTTCGGAGAGGGCTGCGGCAAGATTTGACGTTGTTGTAGACTTTCCTATGCCGCCTTTCCCATAAATTGCAAATTTTCTCATATCCTCCAAACCTCCGTGTGCTGATTGACACTGTTGACAAGTGTTTGTACTAAATAATCATTTCCCCGAAATCCTAGAACTGGAGTTCCGTCATGAAAATTGAAGTAATCAAAGGACGGGAAGCCCGAGTGTATTTTAATCGGGACTTGAGCCGCCGCTTTCAACTCATATGAATTGCCAAAAAACACATGTAGATTCATGCTGTCAATATTCTTTTTCAATGTATTAAAGTCAGGTGCTGTAAGCACTCTTTTTACACCCAACCGCAAAAGCTCGACGATTATGCTATCCTGAAATGCTGAAGGTTGAATAACAACGAGATTCACATCCATCTCACATTCTTTTATGAAGAAATACGCAAGGCCTTTTACGTATTCGTTCGAGCCGGAAATTCCTATACGCAACCGGTTGAACGGTTTTAAAAAGGAAGTGTATGCACCCATGGTCTGTCCATGAGTTTTCAACTCACTTGCAATTAACCCTCTGTTAATTGCAACACCTGCGGAATCGGCTACTTTTTCCATCCATTCAACAGTACCCCTGATGCCGAAAGGCATTCCGTAAACCCATGGTATTCCAAAGCGTTTTTCAAGAAGCTTTGCCGACTCTATACCAGAGTCAAGCATGACAATGTTAAGGGAGGCTTCGCTCATCTGTTCAATTGCTTCGGTATCCGTGTTTTGTGTAAAAACCGTATTTACGCGGAGATCTAACAGCGAAAGGAGTCTTTTTAGCTCATGCAAATCCGACACATGGTTAAAGCTGTCGATCGAAACGCCCAATATATTCACGGTACGGCTACACTTTTTTTCAGGTGCTTTTACTAATTCTTTGGTAATCCTCAGGAAAACCTCTTCAATTCCGTCTTTATAGCTTCCCTTAAACCCGCCGCCGGAAAAGACGAGAAGTTTTGCGTTTACTTCTTTTTTTAACTTCTCTGCAATACCATCTAGATCAAGACCTATTACCGAGGTAACGCCTGTTGCAACAATGGGGAGCAGCTTTGGACGATATGTTGCGTCCAATTCCTTCACAGCGGAAATGAGCTTGTCTTCACACCCCATTATAACGTCGTCTTCATCAAGTCCTGAAGAGAAAAGCTTTCCTTTGGGGGTTTGATGGTTTAATATATCAAAATTCACAACATTATAAGACACAGTACCTGTGGTGCCATGCTCTACCAGTATCGCGTCTTTGATTCCGGCTAATGCCCACAATACTCCAAAATAGTCGGAGGGAACGGGGAAGCTGTTTTCCATGTAATTCAATTGGCAACCCCCCAATTTTTGATATACTGCTCCTTATATGCAATTGTTTTAAAACCTGCCGGAGCTTCACACAAACTGTCAAGCACTTCAATCAAAATTGAAAAGCCTATCAACCAGTGTACGAACATTGTGTTTTTTGGCTCGATTCCGTTGCTTGCCAGAAATTCCATATCACCCATACCCATAAAATAATCGGGACGTAATTCTTTTAAAAACAACTCTGTTTGCACTGAATTCCCCGCATGAATTATCGGAAAATCGACATTGCAGGATTTCAAAATTTCTATATCCTCAAGGTCACTTTCTATTACTTCCGAGTGAACCATTCCTTTTATTTCAAGTCCAAGCTGCAAAAGCAGCTCTGCATAATTGAAAGATCTGCCGAAGGGAGAACCACTGACAACACAGGTTTTGCCTTCAAAGGTTTTCTTCATGCCGTTAAGCTTTTGGACAGACTTACTTTTCATTTTCTGTATTTCGACGTCTATATTAATATTGAGAGCCTCGGAAATAATTTGGTACATTTTTTCGATTGCATCAGGGGTATATGGCTTCTCGAAATATACATAGTCGCAGCCGAAGCGGGATTGCATTTCTTTAGCAAGGGGCAGGGATGTTCTTTCAAAAACTAAATTCATCTCTGCCGACGGGGCTTTTTGCAGGTCAGCGGGAG
The DNA here is from genome assembly GCA_964390725.1 of uncultured Syntrophomonadaceae bacterium. GTDB lineage: Bacteria > Bacillota > Dethiobacteria > DTU022 > DTU022 > JAABTH01. Next base: position 6,386 of record CAYMIW010000013.1, read on the forward strand.
TACAAAAAGCGGGAAAAATGCTCTTTATCACAACGCCTTTTGATTCGAGTAATGAAACGAGCTCATTTTTGGCCGACGGATGTGTTCTCATTCCCCATATATTAACAGCTCCTTTTTCAATCTCTTGCTTTTTCATCAGCTTTATCAAAGACATATAAGTATTTTCAAAGCCGGGAAGAGCACTTTCGCATGTGAAATTTTCTGTATGAATGCCGATTAGCGGTACTGACACAGCATTTTCGGTTTCTTCAATAAGTACGTCAAAATCTTCGCCGATAATCTCCTGGAGGCAGGTGGTCACAACGAACAAAACCTCAGGCTTGTATCGGGTGCAGACATCAATGACCGCATCTCTGATTTTCTGCGAAACACCAAATGTTATGTCTTCACTTGAAAAAAGCAGGAAAAGCAGATTGTTGGGCAGCGGCATATCAGTCAAGGAGAATAAGCTTGAACCCAGCTTTGCGTTATAGAGACAGATTTCCGGGCCAAGCAGTAAGGCCACGCTATTTGCGATATTCGGCAACGTGTTTGCAACCACCCTGAAAGCGCAGGACGAGCCGGGGAATTGTGCTTTGGCAGTTTTTTCAAAAACCAACTCTTCGTTAACTTCCTGTAGTCGTGTGGCTCTCTTTATGAAATCATTATTCATTATTATGATAAGTCCTTTCTAAAGTATTGTAGAAAAAGTGTGTATGCAATTGTCCGCCAAAAGCAGGCAAATCGCACACGGAAACAATCGTTATTCAACACGCCCTCATGCACTTGTTTCAGCCCTATTTCGTCTGGATTTAAGAGGAACGATATATGACTTACCACCAATTACGCCAATCTCAACATCTACTCCATATACATTTGAAATGTTTTCTTCTGTCAAGACTTCCTCAGGCTTTCCATAAGCATGTATCTGCCCGTTGTGCATCATCGCAACCTTGTCAGAATATCTGGAAGCAATATTCAAATCATGTACGACCATAATGGAGGTTATTTTATACTCAGTTGAAAGCTCTTTGACAAGCTCCATAACCTCTGATTGGTGCTTTATATCTAAATTGCTAATAGGCTCATCAAGCAACAGGATTTTCGGCTCTTGAGCAAGCGCTCTTGCGATAATAACTTTTTGTTGCTGCCCTCCACTAAGTTCATTAAATTGACGCATGGAAAGATTTTCTATGTTCATAAATCTTATCGCGCTTGCAACTTTAAGCAAATCTTCTTCACTGCTAGCCCATAAGATATGAGGACTTCTGCCAAGTAAAACCATTTCAAACACTTTTACCGGGAAAATACTTGATTGAGATTGGGGAACATACCCCACTTTTTTTGCTATCTCACTACTTTTCATTTTCGATAGCTCTTCGCCATCTATATAGATGACACCGTCTTGAGGTAACAGCAAACCAATAATACACTTTACAAGAGTTGATTTTCCTGCGCCATTAGGACCAACAATGGACAAGCATTCGCCCATTGAAACGTCAAGCATAATATTATCGAGAATCTTTGCGTTTGGATAACTAAATTCAAGCTGTTCAACCTTGACTGTCATCAGTATCCGCCCCCTTTCATTCTTCTAATCAGATACACAAAAATAGGTACTCCAATGAAAGAGGTCATGATACCGACCGGGAGAATTACCGGAGATATAATATTCATTGCAATTGTATCAGAGAACGCTAACATGAAGCCGCCCAACAAGCCGGATGCCGGAATGACAAACCTGTTGTCAGAACCAATTATTATTCTAGTGATATGAGGTGCCACAAGCCCAACAAATCCGATAGTACCCGTAAAACAAATGACTGCTGACGTTAAGAATGAGGCTATAATCATCAAGGATATTCTTGTTCTTTTCACGTTAACACCAAGCGCTGTGGCAGTATCGTCTCCTGTACCAATCAAGTTCAAGTCACGAGCCTTATATGTCAAGTACGGAACACAAACTAAAAATACTGGGAAAATGAATTTCAACGTGTCCCATGTTCCTTTTGCAAGGCTTCCCATAAGCCAAAACACCACGCCTTGTGTAGCCATCGCTTCGCCAAAATACTGCAACAATGATGTTGCGGCGCTAAAGAAATATGATATAGCTACTCCGGTCAAAATCATAGTTGTCGGGGTCATGCTTTTTTGTTTGGATTGCATCAGAATCACTATTGAAGTTGCCATAGAGAAAATAAAAGCATTGCCGACAACTAACCATGTTCCTTTTCCTATGCTCCACCCTACAATAATCGTTAGAGTCGCACCAAATCCCGCACCTGAAGAAACGCCCAATGTAAAAGGACTTGCCATGGGATTTCTTAATACAGGTTGCATGACAGCTCCCGAAATAGCTAAACAGCATCCGATGAGAACTCCTGCCAAAAATCTCGGAATACGAACAAGCCACACAGCGTTTGCAACCAAATCTTCCGGAGCTTCAATTAACCTTGGAAACATTTTGTTTCCTATCGCTTGATAGGCCTCTTTCACCGAGATTTCCAATGGGCCAATGGTCACTACGACTGTTCCCAACAAAATGATGGCAACAAGTACGACAATCAAAAAAGTTACCTTTCTTTTTGTCTCTTTCTTATATTCAACCACTTGTGGCAGGTCCGGTATCTTGAGGCCATTGTTCAGGTATGAAATTTTGTTTAATTCCATCTTGTCATATTCATATAGGTAGCTAGCGCATCATATGCACCATCTGCCTCCGAACCATAGAATTCAATCATTATTTCGTTACATTCTTTATCAACATCCAAGTCCTTAAAATAGTCAGGATACATTATTTTAGCCATGTAAAGAGTTGACGTAACTCCGGTGGTTGTATCATACCCACTCGCTGTTACTTTAACAGGATGCACATCTTCATTTTCTACCGCTGTAACTTCCCGTAGAATTGGGTCTCGAAGAATGCTTCTTTTTGTATAATGCCCCGCGGCTTCATATTCATCGTCACCAGCATCGCCTTTGTATTCATTCATACTATTCAAAAAAATCACATCTGGATTCCAAACGGCAATCTGCTCCAAGGAAATCTCATATGCATCAAAAGGTCCATAATCCATATTGTCAGCAACATTAATACCACCAGCTAAATTTATAGGTCCATAATTAACAAGCGTTCTTGAATTGCCTACCTGTGCAAAAACCCACAGAAAAGCTGTCTTCCTTTCCTCTTCGGGAATATTTTCGACAACGTCAGTCACCATCTGAATTTTTGACTCAGAATATTCAATCAATCTTTCAGCTCGCTCTTCTTTACCGACAATCTGTCCAACAATTCTTAGTATCTGGTAGTCCATTGCGCCTAAATCTCCTATACATACTACCGGAATACTAGTTTGCTCTTGAATCGTGTCTGCCATGTCCGGAATCATCCATGATGCAAAAATCACATCCGGTTCATAAGCCATGATTACTTGTACATTAGGCTCAGAACCTGTACCTGCATCAGGAATGTCATCAAGTAAATTTGGAAAAATCACTGACTCTGATACAAAAAAAGATGATTCTCCGCTTAGCATAGTTTTTATATTACCAGGTGCGGCCACCAATTTGTCTGTTGCACCCAACTGATACAATACTCTAATAGCTTCAAGCCCCGAAATATCGACTACTCTTTCAACATTTTTCTTAACTTCGACTTCTCTTCCGACTATGTCCGTTATTGTAATATAGTCTGCTTCATCGTCTTCCCCGGCGTTGCCATCATCGGTAACTGTTACATCCTCGCTTACCGCATCGGAAGACTCATCAGACGGCCCTGCATTCTGAGCACATCCGAACACGCCTACGCAAAGTGACACGAACAATAAAATAACTATGGTGTTTTTTAGAAATTTGTTCATAACCATCCTCCTCTTATTTCTGTTTAATCTAAAAACACAATAAAAAACCTTCTCCAAAAGAGAAGGCAAAGTGCAAAAACTTAAAAATGTTAGTTAATAAATGCTAACACCCCCCTCTCATCTTCGTGAGAGAATCGTTGGAATTATTTGCGGCAGGTCTCCTGGCTTCGTTTCATCTTGATATTGCGCCTTCCCATTTTATCAACAGTGGCATTAGCAATTCAATCAACTACACAGTGGCGGGACCGCAACGGAATTTAACCGTTTTCCCTATTAAGCACAATTAAGTACACCGCAATAATTATACTATTCAGTTTTCAACTCTTAACGCTCGTCAATAAAAAAAAACAGTTTTTTTACATGGTTTTACAATAACTTTACTAAAATTTAAATAACCAGATTCAAAATAGCATAGCATTTTTGATTTGTCAATATACGTGTACCGAGACATGTGTTTGCTCAGTGATATTGTCACCCTAAGAATGCTCAGGGATAATGTCACTATGAGAGAGGAAAACTATCACTTGACCCAAAAATAGATGATTAAGTTACAGGTAGTTGAAAAAGCATTAGAGGGTATGCTGACAGTTAAGGAAGCAGCGGCAGCGTTAGGGCTAAGCGAGAGGCAGGTGAAACGGCTAAAGGAAGGAGTAGCGGCTGAAGGACCTTCATTTATCATTCATAAAAACAGGAGTCGTACACCAACCAATGCAATTGCAGTTGAGACGAAGAAGGCAATAATCGATTTAAAGGAGTGGAGTTGCCCCGGTTTAATGAGCGTTTTGCGGTGGAACCGGTTTGTCCTGATTCTGTTTTTGCTGCTTTGGATCAAAGAATTAATCTTGATCACATTCTCTGCGTCAAAGAAGAGCGTAAGCTTGACGGTAATCATACTTTCTCTTTATAAAGGGCGTTCTTACCAGATAAACTACCAGGGCTCCTCGGCACCGCCCAGGGCTAATATTACTGTCCTCTACAGCCCTAAGTTCGGGGTGATGGCTGCTTACCAAGGCCAGGTTTATCCAACGCTGTCTGTGTTAACTCCTATCGTGAAACAAACTATATCTAAAAATATTTCTCCTAAGATAACAGTAGAGACTAAACCGAATGATTCTCATCCATGGAAAGACTTTAATCGTGTTATCTTTATGAACAGTCTGATCGTGAAATCTTAGAGGCTCTCTATAATTCAACTCTTGCATGGCGCTAACGTTCACCACTTAAAGGGGGGTGACATTTTCCCTGAGCATTGACAATTAAATATTTTAGGGTCTTGACTGAATTATTGCTGATTATATATAATATAATAATTCATGGGGGAGTAGTTGGCGTAATTTGCGCTGCAAGTCAACATACCGACTGAAACGGTCTGGCTTGCATTAAATAACGAGACTCATGTACGGCGTATGCTGTACCTGAGTCTTCCATAAAGACTTACAATTAGGTGCCATACGGCACCTAATTTATTTGAGGAGGAATTTATGGGATTATTAGAGCTGTTTTTTGTAGCAATTGGTCTGTCAATGGATGCCTTCGCTGTAGCTATATGCAAAGGACTGAACATGAGTAGGCAAAACTGGTTGCATAAATTTATCGTTGCCCTGTTTTTTGGTGTGTTTCAGGCTGTGATGCCTTTAATCGGATGGTTGCTGGGGAAACAGTTTGAGTCGTATATCAGCCGTTTTGATCACTGGATCGCTTTTGGACTGCTGATATTAATCGGCAGTAAGATGATCTTTGAAGTATTCAAAAAAGATGACTGTACTAGCGAGAGCAAAAACGATTTGAAAATAAAAGAGCTGACTCTGCTAGCTGTGGCAACCAGCATTGACGCTCTTGCAGTAGGTGTTTCTTTTGCCTTTTTAAGAGTTGCAATCGTTCCCGCAGTTTCACTGATTGGAGTAATTACATTTGTGCTCTCATTAATCGCCGTTAGTGCAGGGAATCGGCTTGGTGAAAAGTTTAAAGATAAGGCCGAGCTTGCAGGCGGGACAGTACTAATTCTTATTGGTACAAAAATTCTTCTCGATCATCTGCTCTAATATATCGATTAAATACAATGCCTAATTGCCACTACAAGACTCTAACATAACAGCAGTTGGAGGGTAATTCACTTATTTAGAGAATTATGATGGTAAAGTGAAAGTCATATCTTAAGCGTTCTTACTTTAAGGGAATTCAGGCCATCTCTCTTTTTTGAGCATGAAAAGAGAGGCAGATTTCTATGTGTTATAGTTCTTGCCATAATATGAGCCTTAGGCAGTTTTACCCCTTAGCAAAATGAGAACCGCAAAGAATATGCCTAGTGAGGAGGGAATATGGTAAAGCGTTCATTGAAAGCTGCGATTGGTGTCAGCGTAGGTATCACAATAGGTGGAATTATTATTCCAAGAGTATTTATGTTTCCCCATCTGTATAATGATACATATCCGCCAATATTAGTTCATAGTATAATGTACTTTGTTGTTTCATATGTTGCTTGTTTTCTGTTTTTTTTGCTCTTTGAGTGGATCAAATTTAAGCTTAAACGCAACTGACTAATCTCTGTATTAGATAAGTTATTCGCAGTAAATCTTAATAGCTTCAAGCAAAAATTCAGTGCATCCCTCAGCGATGGCATCGTAGTACATCAGGTGAGGTAAAGCAGCTTTCTTACACATACTCTAAAGGTACGTCACCTGCAGTTAAGGATTTAAGTTTTTCTGTAAAACATGGTGAGGTTTTTGGTTTTCTTGGGTCCAGCGGGTCGGGAAAATCCACCACGCAAAAAATCCTGATTGGGCTACATAGCAAAGATGCTACCTTAGAAGATGTCTTTATTAAGGTGACAGGGAGGAATCTGGCTTGAAACAGCTTCTCTCTACTATATACTGTGACTTTTTAATCCAGCTCAGAAACGGGTTTTATACCGCAACTTTTTTTGTGTTATTATTTGTTGTGCTTGGTTTAAGCCGTTTGCCCAGGGTTGATTGGGGATGGCTTTTACCGCTGGTAATCCTTTTATATATGAACATGACAGCCTACTACTTTATTGCAGCACAGGTTCTGCTGGAAAAAGACGAAGGTGTTTCAGTAATACGTGCAGTTATGCCCTTTTCTCCCCTGCATTATCTCTGCTCTAAAATAGTAACACTTGGTTTTTTGGCAGTTGTAGAGAGCACTGTGCTGGCAATTGCGGTTTACGGTTTTGACTATAATTGGCTCCCTTTTATCAGCGGCATTTTGCTAGCTTCTGCTTTTTATGCGCTTGTGGGGTTTATCAGTGTCACTCGTTATAATTCTTTGGAAGAATACCTGCTGCCTTCTGTGCTGTACGGTGCCCTTGCTTCTTTGCCACTAATTACAGGCTTAGCACAAATAAATTCCATGATCTGTTTTTCTGCATCAGACATGCGTTGAAACTTTACCATTAATGCATTTTCACCCCTATTATTTATAGAATTAATAATAGTATCAGTAATTTATTTGCTGTTATAAAAAAGCAATAATTTTAATTCTACTCTTTGTAGTTATGTTATAATTTTACATGTTTTTTTGATGAATGAGTCAATATCCATATTTAAGCAAGCACTATATTAATACTACTAAGTATTGGTGGCTGTAATTCAAACTGCCTCCAACACACTATTCATCAAACTGAACAGTGAAATATCTCCTGGTATTCTCTTCATGAAATTCAATTTTAACATTTCTGGTTACGCCTTTTACATAATTATCACTAACTATTAAGCCATTATCAAGAACTTGAATTTTATCTGAGTCCAGCTGAGGATAATAATCACTCAATCCTTTGTAGAATGCTAAAAAATCATCTCTGTTATAATCGGTAGCGTATTTTAAGTCAGACTGAAGGGTATCTTGATAATAAGTAATCAGTCTATCATCTTTTACTAAATGAAACGGAATAATAAACTCAGTATCTAAATATTGAACCAAAGGACTGAAGAAGACATACGCATTCGGATATCCCTCAGACGTATTACGACTTGTAGTTACGGTTAAGACGACAACAGCATTTTCCCCGCCTGCATTTTCAATTTCAATTAATAACTTGCCCTTTTGGAACTCTGTTACAGTATAGTTAACTTCTTCAGAGGACAACTTGCGAACTTTTTCAGCCATTTCCGCAATAGAATATTTGCAGACAATTTTTGTTGATAGTGTCCCGTCCCTACTTCCATATTTAAATTCAAGGGGTATTTCTATTAGCTTATTTGAGAAAAAATCTTCTGTCCTTAATACGTCAATTTTCTTCCACCCTCCTGCTGCACAAGCAGTAAATAGCAGTATTGACATTATTAAAAAACATATCAGCAGCTTTATTCTCACAAAATCACACATCCTTAGTTATTGTTAAAGAAACTGGGCAGAATATGCAGCATTTATGCCCAGCTCTTCAATCCATCATGGACGAAAGAAAGTATAGCCTGTCATGACCCCACTATAGACAACGTGAGCTTGATTGCTCCATCCATAGTGACAAATTATTTCTGTATTGTTACTGTTAACACCATAACCGACAACAGCGTGCCAGCCTGGATTATTACCGTGTACGGGTGACAATATCACTGAGCAAACACAAACAAGCCAACCTACTATTGACATATTTTTATGCATCATGCTATATTTGAGAAAATCATATATAGTGAACGTAAGGTGCCCATGTATTGGGTGAAAAGGGAAGTCCGGTGAAAATCCGGCGTGGACCCACCACTGTAATAGGATACAAATCCCCAAGGTGCCACTGGAATTTATTTCTGGGAAGGCGGGGAGGAGGATAAGCCTAAAACCAGGAGACCTGCCTTAATGTTGTAATGATAGATGAGGGGTTATCAGATATCATTGTGAAGTGGCTTAAGATGGGAAAGTCTCTTAGTAAAATACTAAGAGACTTTTTTAGTTACTGCTAAAAGGAAAAAGTAAATATGCGGAAGAGGTATGCCATGAAGAGAATCGCATTTTATGGAAAAGGTGGAATTGGAAAGTCTACAGTAGTTTCTAATATGGCAATAGCTTTAGCATAATCTGGGCAAAAAGTAATGTTACTTGGATATGATCCAAAATCTGACTCTATTATAAACATTATAAATGCAAAAGAATCCCGACAGTTTTAGAACAAATGAAAAAGAATATTGAGGGTTTTTGTAATGAAATGCAAAAAGATAGTTCTGCCATTTTAATTCCGCTCTTTGGGGATAAACTGTCTGGTGATTTCCAATATGGAATACAACGCGCACAGAATTGTGTTGCTCAATATAAAATAATTGACAGAAGGGATATGGAGAAAATAACAATCGATATAAATGATTATGTGCTTCTTTATACCCAGTCAAAATAAAAATCCAGGAGGGAATAAAATGAAGTTAAAATATTTATTAGGGATAATGTTACTTGTAATATTTTGTATAATAACCCTACCAGCATGCAATACACCTAGTGAAAAAAGTAACTCGATCATAGATGATGATCAAAGCGAAGTATCTCAAACAAGGATTATAAAAGATTTAAGTGGCAACGATATTGCAGTCCCTTATGCTAAAGATATAGAAAAGGTGATTATTGTTGCACCGCCATATCTTTCTTTCTTCCTATCTGTAGTTCAACAACCAGAGATGGTTGTTGGTGCACATCCTGGAGCTTTTAATATGGCTAACCCAGAATTATTAAAAATAATGATGCCAAATCAGGGAAGTGTTAATACACAATTTCTTGATGGCTTTAAATCAAATACTGAAGAAGTATTATTAATGGATCCGGATATTATCTTTATCTATGGAGAATTTCAAAGAGAAGGGTTAGAGAAAGTAGATATCCCAATTGTAAACCTGCAAGAATCTACAGGAGCTAATGTAGAGAGTTCTTCATTAGGAATTGTAAATCTTATGAGAGACATTTTTGAGATAAAGGGTGACAATTTATTTCAAAAAGAATGGGAACAATCTAACAAACTGGCTAAAGAAGTCTTTGAAAAGAATAAAAAAAATGAGCAACAAAGAGGATTAGTTGTTTTTTCAAATACTAGTGGGACCATAACTGTTCGAGGCGTTGGGTCTTTTGGCGATGATTGGTTAAAAACATCAGGATTAATAAATGTTGTAGAAATGCAAGGAGACAATTTAGAAGTGTCCATGGAAGATATATATAATTGGGATCCAGATATTATTTATACTATGGGCCCAGTGGGAGCTGAAACTATGATAGCCAACCAAGCTGAAGGACAGGACTGGTCATATGTTAATGCATTTAAGTCGGAGAGGATATATGATATTCCGGAAAGCTTAACAAAGTGGCATGCGGGTTCTCCAGATGCTCCATTAACACTGCTTTGGATGTTAAGTAAGAATTTCCCTGATGACTTTTCAGAGGAAGAATATAATGAGAAAATGAAACAATACTATAAGAATAATTATAGCATTGAACTTACTGATTCCTTATTAGAATCTATTTTGTATCCGATAAGGAATTAAAATGGCTGAAAGGAAAATAGACAAATTTATTTTGTTTATGATATTTTCTCTATCTATAATACTGTGTTTGATATTTTTATCACTCTTCGTTGGGCGATTTTATGTATCGCCCAACGAAGTTATATCAGTATTAACATCTAAGTTGTTGAGCAGCTCAGTTGAAGAGATTAGCACAACTGTAGTTTGGGAAATTCGGTTTCCTCGATTACTATTAGCAATATTAGTGGGTGCTGGATTAGCTGCTTCTGGAGCGGCGTTTCAGGGGTGTTTTTATAATCCATTAGTTAGTCCAGATATCCTTGGGGTTAGCTCAGGTGCGGGATTTGGTGCAAGCCTGGGAATATTATTAACAGGGGTATCTACAGGAGTCACAAGTATATTGGCCTTTGCATTTGGTTTAGTTAGCGTTTTACTTAGTTGGATATTGTCTAAGATGCGTAAAGGGGCTGAAATGCTATCTTTGGTTCTGTCTGGAATTATTGTTTCAGCAGTTTTTAATGCGCTAATATCTCTGGTGAAGTTAGTAGCTGATACAGATTCTTTGTTACCGGCTATTACTTTCTGGTTAATGGGTAGTTTTTCAGGTGCTACAATAGAGACTATTAAATATGTAGCAATCCCAATAATTTTAGGTATTATTGCCTTGCTATTTTTGCGATGGAGAATAAATTTATTAACTCTTGGGGATGAAGAAGCTAAGTCTTTAGGGACAAACCCTGGGAGAATTCGGCTAGCTGTAATTATTTCTGCTACAGTCATTACTGCAACTTCAGTTATGGCTGCAGGGGTTATTGGGTGGGTTGGATTAATTGTACCAAACTTGTGCCGCATGATCGTAGGTGATGATTATAGAAGGTTATTACCAGCATCTTGTGTTGTCGGTGCGATTTTTATGTTAATAGTAGACTTAGTTGCAAGATCATTAACGGCTGCAGAAATACCAATTGGCATTCTTACTGCTCTTATCGGTGCACCATTTTTTGCGCTAGTTTATATAAGAGGAGGGAAAGCTAGATGAGATTATCCGTTCAAAAAGGGACATTTTACTATCACAAAAGTGAGCCTATTTTTACTAATGTTTCTTTTTTGTTAGAGCAAGGGCGAATTATGACAATATTAGGTTCTAATGGTATTGGGAAAACAACCCTTCTTAAATGTATTATGGGATTTAACAAATGGATATCTGGTAATTGTTTTGTTGATGATATGGAATTAAAGGAAATTGAAAAAGTTGATGGAATTGGATTTGTTCCGCAAGCTCATAGATCTGTTTTTAGCTTTAGTGTTGAAGAAATGGTGTCTTTAGGTTGTGCAAGAAGGGTACCATTATTTGGGGTTCCTATAAAAGAAGATAAAACTAGTGTAAGGAGTGCTTTGCAAACAGTGGGGATTGAAAAACTATCAAATCGCCTATGCTCTCAACTAAGCGGAGGCCAACTCCAGCTTGTATATATAGCACGTGCGATAGTTAGTGAACCCCAATTAGTTATAATGGATGAGCCTGAAGCACATTTAGACTTTAAAAATCAATACATGATCCTTAATTTGATTGAAAAATTAAATATCGAAAAGAAAATATCTTTTTTGATCAATACTCATTGTCCTGATCATGCTCTAAGAATATCTCATAATGCATTAATTTTAGGGAAAAATGAATATGTTACCGGAAAAGCAGAAGAAATAATTAATGCTAATAATATTTTAAGTTATTTTGAAGTGCATACAAAAATATTTAAAATCCCTGGAATAACTAGGCCTGCTGATGCTTTTGTTGTTGTTGATTAAAGGAAAGGAGAATTTAAAAATGAAATCTGCAAAAACAATGCCGGAGTATCCTGCTGGTAAAATATTGGGTATAACAAATAATATGCTAGAGGCTCAAATAATATATTCAGCGTTAGAACTTGAATTGTTTTCGCATATGGAGACTGGAAAAGATATTATTGAATTAAGCCATATGGCTAACTGTGATATAAGAAATTTAGAATTGATTGTAAAGGCTCTTGTGGCTATTGGTTATTTGAAAAAAGAGACTAATACTTACACAAACTTTCCTGAAATCAATTACTATTTAAATAAAAATAGTGATATGTATATTGGTGAGCATATACTTTATTGGCGAGACATGACTAATTTGCATGATTTAACAAATCTCGTAAGACATGGTAGTTCTGCAGAAGGTCAAAACTTAAATAATGGTGCAGATTTTTTTGATTTCCGCTCTATGGGAAAGAGTGCTTGTAATGTTATTTATACTGGTAGAGTTCAAAGTTTTATTAGCGCATTAGAAAAATTGTTTAGCACTTCCGATGAAATTAACGTTTTGGACATGGGTGGTGGATCAGGAATCTTAGCATTAGAAACGGCTATAGCTTTCCCTAACTCACAGGTTACAGTCTTTGATCAAGCAAAAGTAATTCCTATCACCATAGAAAATATTAAAAAATATGGGCTAGATAAAAGAGTCAATACAAAAACAGGGAATTTTGTTACTGACAACATTGGTAATAATTATGGTCTGATTATAGCAAGTGGTGTTATGGATTTTGCAGGTGATTTAGATCTTATGGCAAAAAAATTACATTCAGCACTAAATAAAAAAGGGTATTTAATAGTAACGACTCACGCCATAAATGAGGATTATACTGCTCCTAAGCAGGCAATACTAGGGTGGTTATCATCAAGAATTAATGGTTTAGATATATTAAAAACAAATAAAATGATTTGTAACACTTTATATAATAATGGATTTCAAAATGTTTTTAGTAATGAAAATGGGTTTCATGGGTTAATAAAAAAGTAATGGCTCTTGAAATCGCCGGGATATCCGTTTCATGAATAGCCCCGCCCTCGACAAAGGGCATGAAGTCGTCGTAATACGCTTTCTCCAGCTTAAGGGATCTCATCGTCACGATGTTGCTTTCGTCCATTTTAAATTGGTAAAATAATTCGAAGATCTTGGGGTTATCCAATGAAGGACTCGGCTGTCATCCTGGCCTGCTGCTAAATAAGGCCTCCTCATAGATGATAGATTTTGTCGCGTCAACAAATTTGGACTTCACAAAGTCTTTTTTGATGTTTTTTGCATCTTTTTGAATGTCGCTCAACTCTCAGGCGGCGAGACTATCCCCGCCATTCGTGATAATGAAAAATTCACTTGACCCTGCATTGACTATTGTGATAGTATGCGAACGCACTACTCCTATAGTCTGAGGTGATTGAGTTGGAACTCATAAAGTTGTTTGACAGTGAATTGAAAATCATGGACATAATCTGGCGCGAGGGGAAAACCACCGCCAGGCATATTAGCTTGATTGCCGCTACGGAAATCGGCTGGAACAAAAATACTACTTATACAGTTATTAAGAAGCTCATTGATAAGAACGCCGTTTGCCGTGAGGAACCGGGCTTCGTTTGCTTCGCGCTCATAAACCGCAGCGACGTTCAAAAAGACGAAACCGAGCGGCTGATTAATAAGCTCTGGGACGGCTCAAAGAAAGCGTTCTTTGCCGCCTTCATTGACGACCAGCTTGCCGAAGACGAGCTTGCCGAACTTAGAGCCCTGATAGAAAAGAAGTGACACCAATGCTATCCGAAATCTTTTACTGGGCGCTAAACATCAGCATCATCGGAGGAGCGACTGGGCTAATCGTTGCTATTGTGCGAAAGATACCAGGATTCCCGCGCTTCGCAGCGTATGCTCTATGGCTTCTGCCTTTGGTTAGGCTTTGGATTCCATTCGGCATAGCGAGCCGCTGGAGTTTGTTTGTGACGCCAAGGTTCTGAAAGCAATGGGCGAAGGTAAGGCAAAAGACTACGCCGCAGCGCTGCTGTCCTGTGCCGCCGGGCGAAGCTATTTCATCAGTGCCTTTGGCGGAGCGAAAATACAAATACGCATTGAAAGCATTTTATCGTATAAGAGGCTGATCGTATTATCTACAGCAGCATTCGGTGTGCTGATCATCGCCATAAGCTTTGTTCTTATTACTAACGCCGTTGGAGGTTAAGCCTATGAAGCAGTTCTTCTGTTTAGTGATTGCGATCATCATCGCTTGCGCCATATCAGGCTGCGGTTCAAACCGGTAAACAGTTTCAGCCTGCACGAGACGCCGCAGATCTACGTTTTGCAAGATGGAGAACCATTCGCCATAATGCCAACAGTAACTCTTTACGAAAACGGCAACGCACGGCTCTCACAACCGCCCATCAGCAGCTTCGGACTGTTCACCATCGGGCGGTACGAGATAAACGAAAACGAATTAACGGTTACGCACAGCGAAAACGTAAGCGCGACATTTGAAATATCTGATAGCGGGGATACACTGACGCTGAAATCAGCGAGCTTGGGATTTACACAAGTCGGAGCAGTTTATAAATACCGTTCCAACGCTGATTATTTAAGCCAATACCCCGAAATCGAAGGCGAAACGCTAAGCTAACAGTTGACGCTTTACACGAACTGGCGAAGAAAGCCCCAAATCTTACCGTCTCGGACTTCGAGAAGTACGCGCATTTTGATATTGACCCGAATTACCATGTATTCGACGTTGACAGAGAATACACGCTCACAGTGATTTATGACATTGACGGCAACACAAGCTGCACGGTTGAGCGCAATTCGAGTGGCGAGAGTTCCCCGTTAAACCTAAACGGCTCAACTAATCTTGTTTTTGATTCATACCTCGGCTTGGCGATCATTACAAAATACGAAACCCAAAAATGGCTTGATTATTTCATGGATGACGAACTGCCTTGGGACGAAAGCAAGAAACTGGCGCTTCCCGAATTTCCCGGCGTCATTTTTACTTGGACATCTGAAAAAGTGACAGCGGGAGATAAAGAACTATTCCAGGGAATGCCTGTATGGAACGTGTACCTGATGGACTTGACGAATGACGGCAAGCCTGAGTTCTGTGCCTCAATTAGCTTCGGTTCCGGTATTATTGATAATCGCATCATTGTTTACGATTATGACGCAGATAAGGAATATCAACTGGCTGACCGAATGCACTACGATTATTTTCTGTCCATGCAAGATGGGCTTCTTATGGCCACCCAAACCGGCTATATGGATAAAAAAACGCTCGTGTCAGCGGAACTGCAGCTTATTAACGGAGAGATTTTCAGGTTCGGTCGTTCAATGGAAGAAAAGAAGGAAACACCATAAACGCTAAGGACGCATTGGACATTGCCAACGGGGGGGGGTATCTTCAACTCCTTCGAATAGAGTATTAAGAAGTTATTGCGAGCATTACCACGGGAAGTAACATGATGTACTGCTCCAGGATATTCAATACGTAGTAGCCTGTCCATAGAAACAGGCTATTGTGAAGTTTGCTTGATTGCAAAACCTGACCCCAATATGTTCGGGCTTTGGTAAAGTTTTCATGGTATAGTTTAGTCATAACGATTCCTCCACAAAAATCACATGGATTTCAAGTTGTTATTGAGCCTGTCAACGATTTTTTCAAAATCTCTTTGTCGCGCTTCTTCTGTCTTAAATGAAAAGTATCTCCTTGTGTATGTGCGCCGAACAGACGGCGACATATTATTAAAATTCTCATAAGCCGGAGATATGCCGCAGAGTTTTTCGGTGAACGATTCAATATGTTCATCGGTTATCGGATTGCCTTTGGGGGCATCCCATGTTCCATTCTTTTTCGCTGTTTCCACGGCGTTCTCACCCAATTCGGTCATAATGCCTTTTTGCCGCAACACTTCAACCGTTTTCTTGTTCTTTTCAGACCAACTGCTTTTTATGCGGCGTTTCGTAAAATATTTCAAGTATTTGGTGTTGTCAATGCTCTGCACCCGACCGTCAATCCATCCGAAACAAAGAGCTTCCTCCAAAGCATCGTTAGCAGATAAGGTAACAACTGCTTTCGTCTTTCCGAATACGAGCCATACGCCCTCGCTTGTTTCAGAATTGTTCTGTAGCCATGCACGGAAATCCTCGCGGGTTGAAAATAGTAATTCGGTTATATCTACTCTCATAATTATTTCTCACTTTCGTTTAGGCTGTTAAGGATTTTTCCCATAGTTTGGCCAAAAGAACCAGCTGTAGTGCCATTCCTCTTGCTTTCATCCACTATGTTAACCATAGCACAGGTTCGTTTATAGATAGCAAGTTAGACATGGCTTGTCATAGATCTCCTCTATCCATAATTTCTACAAACGCTCTGACCACCAGAGGATCATATTTCCACCCGGCACAAGCTTTAATTTCTTCAATTGCTTCTTCTTTGCTAAGCTTAGCAATACTATACTTGTTAGTTCTAAAATCATAGCATTCGGCAACAGCAATAATCCGTGCTGTTATTGATATCTCTTCTTCTTTTAAACCTTTTGGATAACCCGTTCCATCCCAGTGTTCGTGGTGCTGTAGCGCCCCTCCGGCTACATCCATAGTGTCGTTAAAGAGATTAAGGATCCTGTAACCTGCAGTTGCATGTTTTTTCATCTCGAGCCGTTCATCTTCATCTAATCGACCAACTTTTTTCAATATATCATCATTAAGAATCACTTTCCCAATATCATGATAATAACCAGCATCTTTAATTCTCCGCACCTCTTCAGCAGGTAAACCAAGTTGTAATGCAATTTTTCCACTTAGTTTACTAACATTCTGGGCGTGTAATTTTTCTCTTTCAGACTTAAAATGCAGGGAATTCACAATGCGCTTCAGCTGCTGATTACTGTAATCCTTATACAGAATGCTCTTATTAATGTACATCGCTTCTTCTGCATCTTTAAAAAGCACCGCAAAGTCATCGCTTGTCTTTAATTTGGTTGCTCTACCCAAAGCTATGCTTCCCTTTATTGCTTTGTATCCAACCTTTTCAACATTATCTTGAATCCGTTTTGCCGTAGCATCTGCATCCTCAGCTCCTGTCCGCGGCAGAAGGATTAAAAACTCATCTCCGCCGATCCTGGCGCTAATATCATCTGCCCGGCAGGTTTTTTTTATCGCTGCGCTAATCTTCTTCAGCAATATATCTCCTACTTCATGCCCAAAAATATCATTGGTTAATTTTAATCCATTTATGTCGCCAACAATAATGCTAAAAGGAAGGTTCCTTTCAACATCTAGACGATTTAGCTCTTCATATACGAATGACCGGTTATAGAGCCCGGTTACCGAATCATGGTAGGAGAGATATTTAACTCTATCTTCCACTTGTTTTCTTTCAGTGATATCGAGAAAGGTTACCACACCACCGACAACTTCTCCATTTTTGATCTGGGGATATGAATGGTATTCAACATCAATAAATGTTCCGTCTGCTTTCCAGAACACTTCATCATCAACATCTACACCCCTACCCCTATTAATTGCCCTGATGATTTTACAATCATCTAACATTATCATTGTTCCGTCACGGCGACTGTGATGTATTTGGTCATGCATATTTTTTCCAAGCAATTCATCCTGGCTTTGATAACCAAGCAACTTCACGCAGCTTATATTACAAAATTTACTAATACCATCCAAATCAACACCATATATCCCTTCAGCTGTTGAATCCAGGATCAACTGCAGATGATCTTTGTTATCCTCCAGGGCTGCATTAGCTTTATGTAAATCCTTGGTTCTTTCTTCAACGCTTGCTTCCAGGTTGTTGATCAGAAATTGCATTTTAGTGGCAATGTTATTGACGCTTTCTGATATAATCCCTATTTCATCTTTTCTGATAACCTCTACCCGCTTTGACAAGTCTCCCGAGGATATCTCTTCGGAAGTCTGTAGCAAGTTTTTCATCGGCCGGAGGAATTTGCCGATGATTACATAATATAGAATGATTGAAAATATAAGAGCTATGACAACAAGGATGGCAGTCAGGCGGATGCTTTGAATAACGTTAATCAAATAAAGACTTTCCGGTATGGCTGAAATAACCACCCAATCGATCCCGGAAGCTTTAATTTCCCTTATGGCAACAAATAGTTTCTCCTCTTCACCCTCAAAAATACTGTAAGAACCATTTGTCTGAAAGTGATTTTCATAAGCCTGCCGGATATCATTGTTAACAAGATCTCTAATGCTATAACGGTCTAAATTACCGTCCTCAAGAAGAGCAAAATTTTTCTCTCCCATTGAATTAGCCACTAGTGCTCCTGTATCTTTCTCAACGATAACGGCATACCCATTGTACTCGCGCGTTGCATCTTCCAGAACTGTTCCGATGCCCGAGAGAAGCATGTGTGTTCCAATTACTCCCTGTAGTTCGCCTGCGCTATTGTAAACCGGCCTTGCAGACGATACTGTTAAGTCATCCATTATAAAATGCTTATATATAGGTGAAAAGATGGGCCCGTCGGTCTCAACTGCAGCCTGAAACCAAGCGCGGGTGCGGGGATCAAATAATCCAGCCTGCACAACAAGCTCCCCGGCAGTTAAGTCCTCCTTCACCGCATAATACCAGGAATTGCCGTCGGTTTCTGTATTATTTCTCATGATTTCAATAATGTTATCACTATTCCGACGCGCCCCGTAGTATTCACCATTTACTGTGCCAAAGCTAAAACTATAGACCTCATCTTCTTGCGCCTGGAGAACGCCAACAAAAAACTTCTCCCGGACCACTTCATCCGACAGATTGAGAATGCCGTTTTCTATAATCTTATGATTGACTTCGTTGATATGTTCGGGGACATGGATTAAAGTAACTACTTGATCATAAATATTATTGCTTATGCTTTTGGCGATCTGTTCGGTTGTTTCTTCGGCAGTTGTCCGCCATCTGTTAAAAACAAGTGATCCAATACCAAGAGTCATAGTTAACATGATAAGTACAAACATGATGATAATAATCCCTTTAATCGGAATAATTCCGATCGGATTTTTCATTTTTTATCCTGCCTTATTATTTTTATGAACTCTTAGCAGCTTCATTTTGTGAATCATAAATATTATAACACTTGCTTAAACTTTAATCTAAATACTTTGGTTTTTCCTGTATATTCACCGTTTTGGCTCAACATCCCGCATATTCATTCGGAATTAAAGCGGCTTGCTTAAAAGCATTGTTTCACCAACCATTCTTCTACTTCATAAAAAAATAATGGCCATGAAAACAATGGCCATTATCAAAATACAGCTTCAAAATTAAAGAAGCCGGGGCATGCAATATTGCATTTATTGCTTAATCTTACGCACCGCCCTGCTAACTGAGGCATAGTGAAGACCTAAAAGCTCGGCAACAATGCTCAGAGCAAAGTTTTCCAACCTCATTTACTTCATTATGCCGCGCACAATCTGCAGATCTTCTGGCGTTGCGTCCCATTTAATCTATGGTTTTCGACCAAGAAGAATTGCATCAAATACAGTCATGTTTAACGATTTATTATCCTGATCTACATATGTCAGAGAGCCTCTGGCCATACTGATTACCATAACCACTCAGGTGTTAACACCTAAACTCCTTGTCGTATCAGACCCGTTTCCCATTGCATTGTAATTCCAGCGGTTAAACATAAAAATATCAGGGTTGCGAAAAAATTATTGCAACGTATGCATGTCCGAAAAAAAATAGCTTTTTTATTTGTTTTGCTTTGCAGCACACACCTGGCAGCATAAGCCCTTATACCCGGGTACGCATTTTTTTAAGTCAACAATTTCATTACAGATTGAGCATTTGCTGTAATGAGTGCAGCCCTGAAAACGGGGTGGGTGTATACTGACGATTGTTTTTTTAAAAAGCTGTTCATCGCTTAAATCTAAAATTTCATGAACGGCATTGTTGACAGCTATGCTATATTCTTCAATTTCAGTCTGCGAGGCTTTGCCTGAGGCAATTCGTTGATCTATATCAACGGCACTGTCAATGATGAGAGCCTCGTCGTTAATGAGACTCAAACGCAAAACATTCACCGGCAGGTATCCTTCACCGGAGAGGCCAAAGTAGTATACCTGCTTACCCAGATCATAGGCAAAGAAATTCTGGTTGCCAATGGTACAGCCTGTCATAAGCTGAACAGCCTCAATTCCTGAACCCATGTTTTCCGCCAACGCGAACTGTGTGGAGGTTTTTTCCCGATCAAAACCCAGTTCGATACAGGCCAGAACCGAGGCCCGATAACCGACCGCAAGCTCTGGACAAACATGACCGTGATAGTGAGCCAGATTGGCAAGCTCCGCTGGTAATAATGAATAGTTGCCGACCGCATTCAGGTTGCCTTTACTCAATAACTGCGATACTCTATTATATAGAGGTCCACTTTCTATGTTATGAAGATACTCTCCATTTACTTTGTACTTCAACAGCCACCTGCCCTGATTTAGGTCTTGCTGCCCTTTCATAAACTCAAAAGCCAGACAGTAGATACCTGTTGATGTTAGTACTAAATACTGTGGATTTTCTTCAATACTCTTAAATTTGTGCAGTAGCTTTAAAACTTCATAGTGTTCACCACGCCATTTGAAACCGAGCGGAAGATTTTGTGAGCTGTCATACTGCACCAGCACCAGTTGCTGTATAAACTGAACATCTTCTTGTTCTATTTTTTTCATTAACTGTTTAATATTCAATTTCTTGGACCCCTGTCCGGTAATTATGTCAGCCTTAAAATCAGGACATTCGTCAAATTAATAGTAGCACAAATAAATATAATGTGCTACTATTAATTAAATGATATAACTGCCGTATTTTTATAGTCTGCGGATCTGATCAGCCAGATACTGCAGTTTTTTTCTTCTCACAGAATTAATGCAGCAAAGAAACTGGCGGAACTTTTCGTGCCATTCTTTTTCGTGTTCTGGAAAATAATCGTATACTTCCGTACAGTCTTGGGTGGGCAGCCGCTGAATCAGAAAAGCCAAAACCGTATCGTCCAGCGTATGAAATAGTTCGGTGTATTCATCATCAAAGAGGCAGCAGGCACCAAGCAAATCAACCAGATCGGAGATACTACAAACTTCCTGTTGTATAATAGTTAATTTATCTGAGACAAACCGGCAGCTTCTGATTTCCTCCGTCAGGATCCGAAATGCTTCATTGGTTAACATCTGGCCTTCCGAAAACTCTAAGATTTCGGAAGTGCCCTCTTGGTTAAAGCTAATAAACAGCTTGGCTAAATCGTATTCTTTCAAACCTATATTTAGCCGTGCAGTTATATCCTGAGCAGTTATCTCAATATAATTTTGCATGAAGGAGTCTTTTACACAAAAATACCTGCATAGAACTCCGGTAGCATCCTTTAGATGATTGCCCAGTTTATTCTGGTGAAGGTTGGCTAACTGTTGCTTAATTTTTTCAATGTCTGTTTGATCAATCATAAGCTGACACAGATCTTTTTTTGCCAAAGTAGAGCCAACCAGGTTTGTGATCACAATTGCAAATATATTGATAAGCAAGCCTTCATAGTGTTCATGATAACCCTGAAGTAAGCGGTGCAGGTCTTGTGCCAAAAATTTTTTGCAGAACTCATTTTCCAACCAAAGCTTGTGCAGGTAATCTTCAATATATTCAACGCCTGTCAGAAGCATTTGATCATGGCTTAATGGATAATCAATACCTGCCGGGATATCGTGAGCGGCATATTCAAGGTCATAAGACGAAAAGAATAGCGGCAGGCCATTGTCAATGGTATCATTATAAGCCTCAACTTTCGTTTGCAGTCTGTTTTCCTGAATGGCTATAAGCTTTTTTTCTGATAGACCTACTTTTTCTTTCAGAAGCACTTTACCTTTTTCGTATAATGTTTTCAGTTTCTCTTCCTTAACCAGAGCAAGACAGGCATCTTTGTTTGCTGAATTTTTTAGTGTTAACCCGATTGTGTAAAAAATGGATTGCAGTAATCCCTGGGCTTTTTCAACAGGCAGTGAACTGCTGGCACCACCCGTTAACTGCTCTGTCAGTTCAGATAATAATTGAAGACTTTGCACCTGCACCCCTGACAATACATCATCTGAAATCATATTTTTGTGGTAAGCTTCTTCAAGCAGTGACTGGAAGAAATGCGCCGGATCCAAGCTTTCTATTTTAATGCTTTGTTTTACCAGTTTACTCATCATAATCCTCCCCGGCATCATATTCTTCTTCAGCTTCACCAGAACAATACATGCCAAAACGAATGCTGCGTGCCAGGGTTTCCAGTTCACGGTTCTGTAGCAACTCAATTGACCCCTGGCAGTTATGATCAAAATAGTCTTTCATTAAGGACAACAGTTCATCATCACCGATTTCATCGAGCATTTCATTTTTAAAGTAGTAGAATGTCTCTAATAAATCGAACAGGTTTTCAGCATAGTTGTCTTTAAAAAGGAAGGGAGAATTGCAGAAGGTCAGGATCAGCTTTTGAATAATGCCTCCGGTAAACTCAACGCGCCCGTGACGGAGCAGTGTTTCGGTTTGTGCCTCCACAAGTTGACGAGCTTCTTTTGCTGTCAAATCTAAGCCATAATAACATGTAACATCATTGCATTTGATAATTTCATCAACCGTCAGCTTTTGCCGCATCATTGCAGGATTGAATAAAACAAGCTGATTCATTTTTAACCTCCTGATTTTTATGCAGGATATTGACAAACGAACTTATATATGATATGATAGCATTGAGGGAGTATATTAGTTATCCTATAACGCCACCTTCCATATTAGCATTGATTGTTTAAGCAGTCAATGTGTTTTTGGTTTTTCAAAAATTAATGTCTGCACAGCGATAACTGCCCCGGGGGCGGAAATGTTATCAGATTACCCTGTTAAAATACATGGATATAGTCATCTATGAAGTATACTCTGAGCCTCATTGGCATCATGAATACTCACTGCCTGTGGCCAATTATAATGGCAAGAGACCTATTAAGTTGACTCAAGTGAATCTATTAACGAGTATCCCTACCGAACTTGTCTGGGATGTTAGGGTTAAGCCTTATCCCTTGTAGTACAGATCCACTCTGCAAAATGTCACAAAATAAAACAAGCGTCTTCCGCTCAAAACGGAAACCGCTTTTTTTATGCATTTTCAGATAAAATTATACCACCTGCTGACAAAATACTCTTTTATCAATAGATGGTAGTTGAATTGGTGGAGGCGGCGGGAATCGAACCCGCGTCCGAAGGCCCAGCAACAGAAGCATCTACAAGCTTAGTTCCGGCTTTGTGTGTCGCGCCTCCGGCTCCCCGGAACAGGATCCTTCAGCGCCAGCTCCGTTAATTTTCCCGCATAAGAGGTGGAGCGACCGCTTAAACAGTAGGCCGGATTAGTGACACCCCTGATCTTTCCCCCGGCCGGGGAAAGGAGGGATGCGCTACTTTAGATTAAGCAGCGAGTGCGTAATTCGGTTTGGCGTTTATAGCCTTTCCATGTTTTTAACCAGGTCATGGTCCTGGACCTGCAGCTTCTGTCTCAAAAACCCCCGTCGAATCCTAACGCCCCCAAACTTTAATTAATCATTCACCACGTTGTCTTTCGCGAAACGCTCTTTCCATTTCGCGCTTGCTGTCATGTTCGGCAATATCCCGCCGTTTGTCATACAGTTTTTTACCACGGGCCAATCCCAGCTCAAGCTTAACCAGTCCTTTTGTTAAATATATCTTCAGCGGAATCAGGGCATAACCTTTTTCGGTTATTTTACCGTACAATCTCGATATTTCAATTTTATGCATCAAGAGCTTGCGTACCCGCAGAGGATCATGGTTAAAACGGTTACCCTGTTCATACGGGCTTATATGCATATTATACAGGTACATCTCTCCATTTTCAATGCGGGCATAGCTGTCTTTCAGGTTAACCCGGGCATTGCGGACTGACTTCACCTCGGTACCTTTAAGCACAATACCTGCTTCATAGGTTTCCTCTACATGGTAGTCATGCCGCGCCTTGCGGTTGGTGCTGATAATCTTTTCCACTTTAGTATCTCCAGTTATATAGTTTACAGCTTAAATGGATTGCCCCATTTGTTTTTGAATACAATTTCCTCTATTTCCATGCGGGGCCGCTTCGAAGATACTGTTTCGGGTATACCAAGCGGTGTCAGGGCTACAACCCTGTATTCGGAAGGCACACCACAGGCGGTACGAACAGTTTCTTCGTCAAAAAACCCTACCCAACAGGTACCTAAACCTTCTGCATGGGCGGCCAGCATCAACTGTTGCATGGTAATTCCGGCATCAAGCATGTAAAAATCTTTGCCATCTTTATCTCCGGAAGCCTGGGGATCTGCACAAAGCACGATCACAAGCGGAGCTGTTTCAGTAACAGCACGGCGGGCAGGGTTGCTCTCGGGCATACATGCCGATATAGCTTCCCTCTGTTCCTTTTCACTGACCACAATGAACCTCCAGCACTGCTGGTTCTTCCATGACGGTGCTACCCGGGCAGCTTCAAGAACAAGCTTCAATTTATCCTCCGGGACAGGATCCGTTTTATACTTTCGTACGCTACGCCTCTCATTTAATGCTTCATAAGTATCCACTGAGTAACCTCCTTTAAAATACAAATTTATCTAAGCATCTGTTTCTGGAACAAATGTTACCTGACCTTCTTCCCGGTTGGCCCTGATTACCTTAACTTTAACTTCATCTCCCAGTTTATAACGTTTACCACTCCGCTCACCGGTCAGCGAAGCCGCCCGCTCATTGTATACATAATAATCATCTTTCAGCTCATTAACCGGTATCATACCCTCAATTGTATTATCAAGTTCAACAAATAACCCGAAACCAGCTACCCCGCTCACTATACCAGTATATGTTTCACCGATTTTTTCCTCCATGAATTGTGCTTTTTTCATTTCAATACTGGCTCTTTCGGCTTCAACCGCTGCTCTTTCCCGCTCGGAAGAGTGACGGGCAATATCGGGAAAGCGCGAGTGGAGCTTCTTGATTTTCTCCCTGGTTAATCCACTGCCTCTTAATTTTTCCTTTAAAATCCGGTGAACTACCAGGTCAGGATATCGTCTGATCGGCGAAGTAAAGTGGCAGTAACAAGCGGAAGCAAGACCGAAATGCCCTTCATTTTCAGCACTGTACAAAGCCTGGGGAAGTGAACGCAGCACCAGGTAACGTATTAGCTTCTCAGTTTTTTCTCCCTTTGTCTGATCAAGCAAACTATTCAAATGTTTTGGCTTGAGCACCTTAATATTTGATAATGATCCTATGCCCATCAAGGTCAGGGTTTCCCGCAGGAGAGCTAGTTTTTCCTCGGTTGGCAGGGCATGTACCCTGTATACACAGGGAAGTTTTCGTTTATATAAATGTTCAGCAACAGCTTCATTGCAATAAATCATAAACTCTTCGATAAGCGATTCAGAGCGCCCCATAACTCTCTTTCCTACTGCTATCGGAACTCCTTCCGCATCTATTTCGATCTTAGTTTCCGGCATATCAAGATCAAGGGCACCACGCTTCATTCTGCGTTTGCGAAGTATTTCAGCAAGCTCAGACATACTATCTATCACTTGAGGCAGATCTTTGTTAGTAAAAGTTTTTTTAACATCGGCACCGTTAAAATATGCCTCAACCTGCTGGTATGTAAGCCGTTCAGTAACCTTGATCACGCTGGCTGAAAACTTAGCGTCCACAAGCTCGCCCTGACGGTCAATATCCATAATAACGCTCACTGCCAGTCGGTCCTTGTCGGCCTGCAAACTACAAAGATTTTCCGACAGCCGGGGCGGCAGCATATGGATAACCCTGTCAACCAGGTATATGCTGGTCCCCCGTTTGAAAGCTTCACGATCAATTGGCTTGCCCTGTCTCACGTAATGCGACACATCGGCAATATGCACACCCAGAGTGTAGATACCGTTTTTTTCTTCCAGAGATACTGCATCGTCAAAATCGCGAGCTGATTCATCATCGATAGTAACCATGCGGGTTTCCCTTAAATCTAATCGGTCGTCTTCTTTCACTGCCTGGGCTATTGAGTCTTCACCGGGCAGATCTTCAACAAATTTAATTACTGCCGGTGGAAATTCGCCGGGCAGCTCATAGCGATGTTTAAAGGTTAGCATCTCTGCCCCGGCACTTCCGGCCCGACCCAGGTGCTCCACAACCCGACCCCGGGAAGGGCGGTTACCCTGGGACCATTTTTCTATTTCCACTATTACCTTGTCCCCCGGACGCGCTTTTTTCAAATCATCTGAAGAAACCTGCACCGGAGAAGGCATGCGGTTATCATCGGGTTCTACAAACAATCTTTTTTTCTCCTTTTTCAGGGTCCCTACTACACGACTGCTGCCCCGCTTGATAATCCCTATAACCGTGCCTTCACGCCGGCGGCTACCTCTCTTATCATCAATTCGTACAACTACCCGGTCGCCGTGAGCTGCACTATTGAGGTTTCTCGAATTTATGTAGATATCTTCCGATCGTGCATCAGGTTTTAGAAAAGCAAAGCCTCTTTTATTACCCTGCAGCACTCCCGTTATATAACCAAGACGGTCAGGTAAACCAAATCGACCCCTGGCTGTTTTTACAACCAAGCCCTCATTTTCCATTCTTTTTAAACTGCCAAGAAGCAGGGCTTTATCCTGGCGGTTTATTCTCAGGGCTCCAAGAATCTGCTCAGGAGTTAGTGACTTTTGCCGCCCCTCTTCCAGGAGACGCAGCACTTTATCGCGCAGGGGATTAACAAGATTTTTTTTCTCACTCATTTTTTGGCATCTCCTTAAACTATCAAATACAGTCGATTGTTATGCCGGACTAATACTTTGGTAAATTAATAAAAAAGCAGGGGACTGTGCATTCCCCTGCCATTATACCATTGAAACCTTTAGGTCGTTAACTCAGAACAACCATAACAATTGTCAGAGCCATGAAAGCTATGGCAATGTAAGTGGTAACTTTGCCCAGCTTGTCGTCCAGTCCCTTTTTTTTGCCAACCAGCGATTGAGCTCCACCAGCAATGGCTCCAAGACCGGCGCTGCGTCCCGATTGCAACAGGACAATGGCAATTAAGGCCAGGCACATGATAAGATAAATAATATTTACAACAAGTCCGATCATTATTAAATACCTCCAGTAATTCATCAGTTGAAGCTGAGCAAACGATATTTTACCACATTTTCGCTAATAACACAAATGCCGAACTAAATATTAAGCATGTTTTTTAAATTTTTCCCTCCGTAAATAGCACCCTTACCCAGCTCTTCTTCAATGCGCAGTAGCTGGTTATATTTGGCTACCCTGTCAACACGGGAAGGAGCACCTGTTTTGATCATACCGGCGCCCGTGGCCACGGCAAAGTCGGCTATAAAACTGTCGTCCGTTTCGCCTGAACGGTGAGAAACCATACAGCTGTAACCAGCGCCGGCACCCATTGCCATTGTTTCCAGGGTTTCACTGAGCGAACCAATCTGGTTAAGCTTGATCAAAATGGAATTGGCTATACCCGAACTGATACCCCGGCTTAAGCGTCGGGGATTTGTTACAAATAAGTCATCGCCAATTATTTTCAGCTTATTTCCTGCTGCTTTTGTAAACTCTGCCCAGCCGTCCCAGTCTTCTTCATCATGACTATCTTCAATACTAATCAGCGGAAAACGCCGGGCCAGGTTGAGATAATAGTTATTAAGTTCAGCAGATGTATATGCCCGACCTTCCAGGTGATAAGCTCCGTCCCGATAAAACTCGCTGGCTGCAGCGTCCAGGGCCAGGCATACTTCTTCTCCCGGTTTGTAACCTGCCACTCCAATTGCCTCGACTATAGCTTCCAATGCAGCTTCACTTGATTCAAGGTTGGGAGCAAAACCACCTTCATCACCCACGTTGGTGTTTAGACCGCGTGACTTTAAAATACCCTTCAATTTATGAAACACCTCAGTACCCATGCGCAGTGCTTCTCTGAAACTATCAGCCCCTAGGGGGACAATCATAAATTCCTGGATATCCATATTGTTATCGGCATGACTCCCTCCATTCAAGATATTCATGAATGGAACAGGCATTAATACCGCTTTTATTCCGCCAATATAGCGATAAAGTGGCAGACCGAGCATTATTGAAGCAGCACGGGCTGCCGCCATTGAAACTGCCAGTATGGCGTTGGCGCCAAGCTTCGATTTGTTTTCTGTACCGTCGATTTCGATCATGGTGCGATCAATTTCTTCCTGGTTGAGCACGTTCATTCCGCATAATTCCGGAGCAAGGATATCATTCACATTCTTAACAGCCGTAAGGACTCCTTTACCGAGGTAGCGGTTCTTATCACCATCGCGAAGCTCAACTGCTTCAAAAGCTCCGGTTGAGGCCCCGGAAGGCACAGCAGCCCGTGCTGTCCATCCGCCCTGCAAAAAAAGATCAACTTCAATGGTCGGGTTACCACGTGAATCAAGAATTTCTCTTGCCTTAATATCCTGAATCATTTCTTCCATGTAAATCTCCTCCTGTTACTTTTCCGCTTTCAGCATACTCTTTCCGGTCATCTCTGGTGGAATAGGAAGACCGGCCAGTTCAAGCACTGTTGGGGCAATATCCGCTAAAACACCCTGTGAGCGAACATTTACATTTCCTGCTCCAAGCAGGATAAATGGAACCGGATTAGAGCTGTGTGCAGTCAGGGTTTCACCGTTGCCATTTAACATTTCCTCGGCATTACCATGATCGGCACATATAATTACCGCCCACTGCCGGGGCAGTGCTTCCTTTATAATATCGCCCACGGCCCTGTCAACAGTTTCGACAGCTTTAACTGCAGCATCCTGGTTTCCTGTATGACCAACCATATCGGCATTGGCAAAATTGGCAACAATCAGTGGGTGTTTACCTGCTTTAATGGATTCAGTTATTTTTTCGGCAACTTCGGGCGCACTCATCTCCGGCTGCAGATCATAAGTAGCTACTTTTGGCGAAGGAACCAGGATGCGATCTTCTCCGGGAAAAGGTTTTTCCCGCCCCCCGCTGAAGAAAAAGGTTACATGGGCATATTTTTCTGTTTCGGCTATGCGTACCTGGGGCAAATTGTTTTCGGCATATGTTTCACCAAGGGTATGCTTGAGATCATCGAGCGTAAAGGCAACCGGCAGATCAAATTCCCGATCATATTTGGTCATGGTAACATAATACGGCTTAACCGGATCATTGCCCCGCTTAAATTCATTAAAGCTTTGATCAGTCAGGGCGCGGGTAATCTGGCGTGCACGATCAGGTCTAAAATTAAAGAATATAACACTGTCTTCATTTTTTATTGTTGCCAGCGGTTTGCCTTTGTCATCAACAATTACCGTTGGTTTGACAAACTCGTCACCTTCTTCGCGTTCATAGGCCTGATCAAGCGCGTCAAGCGAGTTCAAAGCGGTTAACCCTTCACCCCTGGTATAAGCGCGATAAGCCTTTTCAACCCTGTCCCAGCGTTTATCCCTGTCCATGGCATAATACCGGCCACAAACCGTTGCCACATAACCGTTATTGTGCTCTGCTGAAAATTCGGCCAGTTTTTCCAGGTAAGGCCGCGCCCCAAAAGGTATCGTATCACGGCCATCGAGAATGGCATGAACGTAATACTTTTTCACACCCTGCTGTTCAGCCATGTTCAACAAAGCCATGAGGTGATTCAGGTGACTGTGAACACCGCCATCCGACACCAGTCCAACCATATGTAAAACCCCACCCTGTAGTTTAGCTTTTTTCATAGCTGTTATTAATACAGGGTTTTCATAGAATTGACCGGTTTCAATCGCCTTGCTGATCCTGGTTAATTCCTGGTAAACAACCCTGCCTGCGCCAAGATTAAGGTGCCCAACCTCAGAATTACCCATCTGGGCGGGAGGCAGACCAACCGCTTCACCAGAAGCATTGAGGCGGGCTCGCGGATATTCTCTGCTGAGCTTGTCCATGTTAGGGGTAGAGGCCTGCATTATAGCATTGCCCTCTTTTTTATCGCTTTCGCCCCAGCCATCAAGGATTAAAAGAAGGACTTTTTTCAATGTAAGACCGCCTTTCGGGCAGCGGTAATCAAATTGATAAAGGTGCCTGTTGCAAGGCTGGCTCCGCCAACCAGTGCTCCGGCAACCGAGGGAAGAGTAACAAAAGATCCAATATTGTCAGGTTTAACACTGCCGCCATACTGTATTCTTAGACGGGAGGCCACTTCTACACCCAATTTTTCACGAACAAGGTCATGGATATAGTCTCCGGCGTTCCCGGCATCTTCAGCTGTAGCAGCCCGACCCGTTCCGATTGCCCAGACAGGTTCATACGCGATAACCAGATTATTTATTGCTTCCGGGTTTAGCCCTTCAAATGCCGACACAAGCTGTCTCTGCAGGACTAACTCAGTGGCACCGTTGTGTCGTTCATCTTCTGTTTCCCCGACACAGAGAATCGGTTTCAAGCCTTTGTTAAAAGCAGCTTTGACTTTTCTGTTAATCTGCATATCGTTCTCACCAAAAATATGCCGCCGCTCGGAGTGACCGATAATTACATACTCAACTCCATATTCAAGAAGCATACTGGCAGCTATCTCTCCTGTAAATGCGCCTTTCTCTTCCCAATGAATATTTTGTGCTCCCACCTTAATCTTACTGCCCTGCAGTATTTCACCCGCAGTGGGAAGAGCTGTGAAAGGAGGGCAGATTATAACATCCACCCCTTCGAAGTTGCTTTCTTCTTTCTGCAGCTCACGGCAAAAAGCAGCCGTTTCGGCTGCAGTTTTATGCATTTTCCAATTTGCAGCAATAATTAGATTCATTTACTTCACTCCCCTGTTCGGCATTATGGGTTTGCTATCGATCCAGAAGGGCAGTAATACCGGGCAGTTCTTTTCCTTCCCAGAATTCCAGGGTAGCTCCGCCCCCGGTGGAAATAAAATTAATTTGTTCACTTAGTTTAAGCATTTCAATAGCGGCAACGAGATCTCCACCACCAACAACAGAGTATGCCTTACTTTCAGCAATACCCGAAGCCACCTCGCCGGTACCACGATCAAACGGCGGTATTTCAAATACTCCAAGGGGCCCGTTCCAAACTACCATCGCCGATTCTTTTATTACTGATTTGAACCTGGTGGTAGTTTCAGGTCCAATATCTACAGCCTTCCAACTACCGGTTACCTCTTCCGGTTTAAAAGTATGGTGAGGAGATCCTGGCTTAAGTTCTTCTACTGCAACCAGATCATTCGGCAGTAATAACCTACAACGGCTTTCTTTAGCCTGTTCGATTAAAGCAGCTGCTGTTTCAACCTGCTCTTTCTCGTAAAAAGACGAACCCAGGTCAAACCCGGCAGCAACCAGAAAAGTATTGGCCATTCCGCCGCCTACCAGGAGATTATCGGCAAGCTCAAAAAAACGTCGAATAACATTTATTTTATCGGAGACTTTAGCACCTCCTAAAATGGTCGTCAGCGGCCTCTGTGGTTCGTCCAGGCAGCGCGACAGCTCTTCAATTTCTTTTTTCATCAACATACCTGCTACAGCAGGTATGTAAGCAGCAACTCCAACCGTTGAAGCATGGGCCCGGTGCGCAGTTCCAAAAGCATCATTAACATAATAATCAAAAGGTTGGGCAAGCTGCCGGGCAAAAGCAGGGTCGTTTTTCTCCTCTTCCGGTGCAAAACGAACATTTTCCAACATCAGCAGTTCGCCGTCCTTCATCGCCTGCACTTTTTCTTCAACTTCCGACCCGACAACAGAATCAATCTTGGGCACATGCATTTCAATCAGTTCAGACAGTCTCTTCGCCACCGGGTCCATTTTCAGGGAATCAACACTTTTCCCTTTCGGCCTCCCAAGATGAGAAACCAGGACCAACCTGGCTCCTTCTTTAATCAGAGTTTCTATTGTTGGAAGAGCAGCCCTGATCCGGCTGTCGTCACGAACCCTGTTTCCTTCCAGTGGCACATTAAAATCAACTCTCATCAATATATTTTTACCCCGGGGATCAATATCTTCGATACTTTTTTTGTTTATCATCTTCCCACCATCCGGAATCAATTATTTGCGGCGCTTATATGAAGCAGGTATGGAGAGTTCTTCCCGGTATTTTGCAACAGTTCTCCTGGAAATATCAATGCCTTCTTTTTGCAGCATCTCAGCCAAACTTTGATCACTCAGTGGTTTATCCGGCTTTTCGGCTTCAATCATTTCACGTATATATGTCTTAATGCTGTGCGAAGAAAAATCCTTACCACCGGCCCCCGATAAGCCACTTGAAAAGAAAAACTTTAGAGGATACATCCCCCTGGGGGTCTGAATATATTTGTTTGAAGTAGCCCTGCTGACCGTAGACTCATGGACGCCTATATTGGCGGCCACCTCTTTTAAAGTTAAAGGTTTTAGCCTTTTAATCCCGTAATTAAAAAAGTCTTTTTGAATATCGACAATCTGCTGCGAAACTCTGAAAAGAGTCAGCCTTCTCTGTTCTATACTGCGGATCAGCCAAAATGCTTTTTCTATTTTATTCTTGATAAAAGATGAAAGCTGATCATCATCATTTGATCCCGTTCGTAGCATCTGCTGGTAAAAGGGACTGATTGTAAGCTGCGGTATGCCATTTTCATTTCCCACCACTATATAATCATCATCAACCTTCTCAACGATAACATCAGGAACAATATAGCGTGTCTCCTCCCCTTCCCCGTAAACAGAACCGGGTTTCGGGTTAAGGGTTCGAATTAGCTTAACAGCCTCTTCAACTTTGCTTTCATCGTATCCGAGCCTGGCTGCTATGTAGCGAAAACGACCATCTGCAGCAGCAGGTAAAAACTTTCTAACAATCTCTTCAGCAAGATTGTTACGTTCATCCAATTTATCCAGTTGCAGAAGCAGGCATTCCTGAAGGTTCCGGCAGCCTATCCCGGTCGGTTCTAGTTTCTGGACAATATCAAGTGCTTCTTCCAGCTCTTCAACCATAATCCCAACAGCCAGGGAGAGATCCTGTAAATCTTCCTGGAGATAACCGTTGTGATCGAGATTACCGGCCAAAAAAGCGGCTGCGTTATATTGACGGGGAGAAAGAACCTGCAGGCGAAGCTGTTCAAGAAGGTCTTCAAGCATGGTTCGGCAGGAACCGGCACAGTTTTCCACGGTTGGCTGATAGTCTGGGATAATTCCCAAGGCCCCCGATGGATAAGATCTTTTATCAAGGTCCATCTCCCTGAAATATTCTTCCCAGGAAAAATCTTCATTCTGATCTCGTTCAGGAGCTTCAGCCTGCTGCTGAACGGGCTCTTCCTCTTTCTCACTTTCTCTTGGTTCCTGAATTTCAAGCACAGGATTGTTCAATAGTTCTTCCTGGATGTGATCCTGCAGCTCCATCGAAGAATACTGAAGCAGCGTTATCGCCAGCTTTAGCTCCGGTGTAATGATCAGCTTTTGACTTTGTTCTAACTTGAGGTTATAATCCAGTTTCACTGCATACTCTCCAATTGTTGTTATTTAGTCCCCGGTAAATAATAACAGCTCAACTGCAGCTGTTATTGATAATACAGCGTTTCTTTTTTGATCTTCGACACAATATAGCGAAATCCTTCCTGTGATTTGTCTAACTGGCATGCTTTTTGCTAATATCTTTGTTCCCTTTTTTCTAATATTTTTTCCATTTGCCGGAAACGGTTGTTCATTCCCGATTTACTAACCGGGGGATCTAACAGTTCACCAAGCTCCTTCAGGGAGGCTTCAGGATGATTAATCCGCAGCACAGCTGCCTCTTTCAAGGCGGGGGATAGATTATTCAACCCGATTAAAGCATCCAGTGCCTCGATATTATCTAGCTGTTGCCGGGCAGAAGCAACCACTTTTTCCAGGTTTGCAGTTTCAAAATTAACCAGGCGGTTTACCTGGTTGCGCATACTTTTTATCACTCGCTGACTTTCCAGATCAAGCAGGGCCGTTCCTGCTCCTACAATACGTAAAAAATCTGCCACTGCTTCTGCATTTTTAAAATATATATAGTATGCATCCTTTCTTTTCCTAATCAAAGGTTCCAGGTTAAAAGTTTTTAGCACCTTTTGATAAACCTGGGCGTCTTCATGATCACCACAGTTAATCTCAAGGTGATAACCGGAACGGCCTGATACAGATATACTACCCCCTGCAAGAAATATACCTCTCAGCAGGGCTTTTTTACAACAGGTCCTCCTGGGCAGCGAAGCATGCCGGCGGGGTAGGCTCAGGTATGGGCCGGCTTCTTTTAAATTCAAATAAACCAGGAGGGAATCAACCTGCTCGCGCCCCTGCACCAGAACTAATAGCTTGTTCTTACCAAAAAGCTTTTCCTTCTGCCTTATAATAGATGGTGACTGCACACCGGACTGTCTCAAAAGATTAAACAGACGCCTCGCTACAGCGAGATCATCAAGGTGAATACTGAGCAGGTGAGCATCGCGTCGGATCGTATAGTAACCGTGTCTCAATAAAAATGCTTTCAGCTCCCACGAACTGCAGCAATTATTCTCATTATCCACCCTGGCCAGTTCATTTTTAACTCGTTTAGTTAAAGTCAATACAGGCTCCTCCATTATTCTTTATGGATATCCCTGTGTTCAACGACCAGGTTAAATTTTGAGCCAAGGGTTCGCCCCAGTTCTTCAGCTAGAAATACAGAACGATGCTTTCCACCCGTGCAGCCGATGGTTATAATGAGGCTGGTTTTTCCTTCCTTAACATAGAAAGGTATAGAATACTGAAGCAGTTCCCGAACCATGTTGAAATACCTGGCGGTTTCCGGCCAGCGCCATAAATATTCCTGCACCTGCTCATCCTCGCCCGTCAGGGCTTTAAGGTGATCAACATAATGCGGGTTTGGTAAAAAGCGAACATCAAATACAAGGTCGGCATCCGGGGGAAGACCGTATTTAAACCCAAATGATATAATCCGAATCTGCATATTCCGATCACGCTTCTCCGGTT
Source organism: uncultured Syntrophomonadaceae bacterium (assembly GCA_964390725.1). Classification (GTDB taxonomy): domain Bacteria; phylum Bacillota; class Dethiobacteria; order DTU022; family DTU022; genus JAABTH01. Next base: position 41,479 of record CAYMIW010000013.1, read on the forward strand.
CATACAGCTCAACAATTTTTGTTTTCAACTCCCAGGGTTTCATTAAAGAAGTGTCTATCTCCCTGTTAGCTTTGCCACGCAGCTCACTGAGCACTTCCCGCTCCTTTTGGATCGCTTCGGGAAGGCTGAGGCTGCCAAGTGGATGACGTCTGCGGGTTTCCTTGTAGCGGCGAATCAGGACATCGTCATCAGCGGCTAAAAAAAGTATCTCATAATCTACATCCGATTTTTCAAGCTCACTCAGGGCTTCAAAAAGATCTTCAAAAAATGCCGCTCCACGCATATCACAAACCAGGGCCACTTTTTTATTATCGGATTGAACAAATATATCAATAAACTTGGGGATAAGGGTGGGGGGCATATTGTCAACACAGTAATAACCAAGGTCTTCAAAACAGTTCAAAGCATGACTTTTCCCCGCCCCGGACAACCCAGTTATTAAAACAAGTCGCAGGTTGTCAGTTTCGCTCATTTCTCAGAACCTCCATTTTATTTTTGGGCACGCTAAATCACCCACTGGAAAGATCTAGCACATAACGTTCAATTACTTCGGCCACTCCATCCTCAACATTGGAAGCAGTAACAAGATCAGCCGCTTCTATTACCTCCGTCCTGGCATTGGCCACAGCCACACCCAGTCCGGCATAAGTTATCATATCAAGGTCATTATGCCCATCGCCAAAAGCTACTATTTCTTCCGGCCTGATACCTTCTTTTTCAGCCAGCCAGCGCAGGGTCTGCCCCTTGGTTGCCCGTTTTTCAGTTAATTCAAGAAAGTTGGGGCGAGACTGCAAAATGGCAAGCTCGGAACCGAATTTTTCCCTTAAATCTCTCTCAAGCTCATCGATGGTACCGTCCCACTGAATAATGCTCATTTTAGATGGTTCTAAGCTGTTATCCCTGAGAAACGGACCAAGACTCCCCACCGCCTTTAAACCCATATGGGCCATAGACTGGTAGAAGCGGGAATAATCGTTTTCTTCTTTAATATATAATTCGTCGTCAATGAAAAGATTAACATAGTTACCACGTCTTTCAGCCTCTTCAGCAACTGCGACAGCAACCGTATTGGAAATTGGCCTGTGCAGGATCAGTTCTCCGCTTGTTGATTTCTTCACCATGGCCCCATGGTAGTTGATCAGGGGGCAATCGCCATCAAGTCCCATCTGCTGCAGGTAATGAACGCTGGTTTTATACATACGCCCGGTAGCAATAACAAAACGAACCCCGGCATCAACTGCCCGGCGTACTGCTTTTTTGTTGCGGCTGGAAATCTCCGATTTTTCATTGAGCAGGGTATCGTCCAGATCCGTTGCTATCATTTTATAATGCATATTCTTTCCACCTCAACAACAGTATAGCACATCATATTAGCGGCTTTCATTGAAATAGCTTACGATTCTTCCGGCCAGGGATGGGCTGACACCCCGCACCCGGACTAAATCTTCAGCTTTTGCCCGGCGAATATTTTCCATGCTGCCGAAGTGTTCAAGCAAAGCTGCACGTCGTGATGGGCCAACCCCGGGAACAGATTCCAGCGAGGAACGAATGGCCGCCTTACTTTTGCGGTTGCGGTGGCCGCTGACTGCAAAACGGTGCACCTCGTCGCGAATGCGCTGAAGCATTTGCAACAGGGGGTCCTGGGCAGCCATTCGCACCGGCATGGTACTGCTTTCCAGGAAAAGCCTATCGGGGTTTTTAGCCAGCGAAACAAACGGTACTGTTTCCAGGTTTGTGCCGCGTACTGCTTTCCGGGCTGAATTTAGCTGCCCCCTGCCTCCGTCAATTAGAAGCAGATCGGGCAGGGGCCAGTCTCCTCGTTTAGCCCTTCTGGACAAAACTTCTTTCAGGGCACCGTAGTCATCACCGGGATCTGCCTGCCTGATATTAAAGTGTCTGTATGCCTTGTTGTAAGGTTCCCCATCAAGAAAGACCACCATCGCGCCAACGGGTTCATCTCCCCTTAAATGTGAAATGTCATATGCTTCAACTCTTTCAGGGGCGTTTTCCAACCCCACCAGGCGGCCTAACTCAACCAGGGGATTTTCTGCAAAACCGGACTGCGCAGCCTGTTCTTCCTCCAGGTGCAACATACCATTCCGGAAAGCAAGGTCAACCAGTTTCCTCAGGGAACCTCGTTTTGGCAGATGTAGTCTTACCTTGCGTCCCGCTTTGGTTCTTAACCACTCTTCAAGCAGTTTCAACTCTGCCGGCTCAACTGAAAGGAGAATTTCCCGCGGTATGGATTCTACCCGATGGTAATAGGATTTTATAAAAGAACTGATAATTACCTGATCATCTATTTCATCAGTTCCCTGAAGGGAAAAATGTTCCTGCCTGAGAAGCTTGCCCCTTCTAACCTGAAACAGCTGAACTGCCACGCGTTTTTCCAGGCGGACCAGGGCCAGAATATCACGATCAGGGCTGTTCTCCGCCTGGAGCATTTTCTGCTGCTGACCCGTTATCTGCTGCAGGGTCTGCAGGCGATCCCGCAGGCGTGCGGCTTCTTCGAACTGTTCCGAGGCTGCTGCCTGGTTCATCTTTAGTTTAAGATTCTCTTCCAGTTCTCCGTGGCGACCCTGTAAAAACATTTCTATCTGCCTGACCATCTCGTTATATTCCTCCGGCTGAACCGCTGCCTGACCGCGACAGGGTGCCAGGCAGCGGTTCATCTGGTAGTTAAGACAAGGTCTTGTCCCGGAAGGATTTCCGTCAAGCGGCTGTCGACATCGGCGCAGGGGGAATATTGCCCCCAGGAATTGCATCGTTTCTCTTACTGCCCCCACATCGGTATAAGGACCAAATCTTTTTTCTACCCGGTCCGGGTGGGTCTGATACCTACCTCTTTTTGAACCTTTTTGAGATAACCGCAGCAGTTCCAGGCGGGGATATAGTTCAGGCGTTATCAGCAGATAAGGGTAATCTTTGTCATCCTTCATGATCACGTTAAAGCGGGGCCTGTACTCCTTGATCAGGCTACATTCAAGGATAAGCGCTTCAACTTCACTGTCGGTAACTATATAATCAATGTCGTCCAACCGGCCCTGCAGGGATTGTAACCGGGGTGAACCGGAAACATTATCAGCCAGGTAAGAACGTACTCGCTTACGCAGTGATATTGCTTTCCCAACATATATAACCCGGTCATTCTTGTCCTTAAGCAGATAAACTCCCGGCTGGTCTGGTAAGCGGCTCACTTTTTCTTTCAACTGCTCCAGTGACATTGTTTTCCCCTGTTTAAAGTATTTTCTTTAACCACTGCCCGGTAATTGAATCAGGACAGGCTGCTACATCCTCGGGAGAACCGGAGGCTACCACCATTCCACCTCCGTCGCCTCCTTCAGGACCAAGATCAATCAGGTAATCGGCCCTTTTAATAACCTCCAGGTTGTGTTCAATAACCACCACACTGTTACCGCTTTCAACCAGGCGTTCCAGGATAATAAGCAATTTGCTGATGTCATCGAGATGCAAGCCGGTAGTCGGCTCGTCCAGAATATAAAGGCTGCGTCCGTTACTTCGCCGGGATAGTTCGGTCGCCAGCTTAACCCGCTGCGCCTCACCTCCCGAGAGTGTGGTTGCCGGCTGGCCCAGCCTTATGTAACCCAGACCAACATCAAAAAGCAGCTGCAGCTTGCGTTCAATTTTCGGTATAGCCGAGAAAAAATTTAAGGCTTCTTCGACAGACATGGCCAGGACATCAGCAATATTCTTTTCTTTATAGTAAACCTCGAGTGTTTCCCGGTTATATCGCTTACTTCCACATACTTCACAGGGCACATATACATCGGGCAGAAAATGCATTTCAATTCTCAGGATACCGTCACCCCTACAGGCTTCGCAGCGCCCGCCTTTAACATTAAAGCTGAATCGCCCCTGCTTATAACCGCGGCGACGCGATTCCGCTGTTTTGGAAAATAGCTCGCGAATTCCGTCGAATAAGCCGGTGTAGGTAGCCGGGTTTGAACGGGGAGTACGGCCAATCGGTGACTGGTCAATTTCAATTACCTTGTCCAAATGCTCTATTCCTTCAATTACCCGGTGTTTGCCTGCCTGAACTCTTGAGCGGGTCAGTTTACGCGATAACCCTTTCGAAAGAATATCATTGATCAGTGTACTCTTACCCGAACCCGATACTCCCGTCACGCAGCTAAATAGACCAAGAGGTATGCCAACATCAATGTCTTTCAGGTTATGCTCACATGCCCCCCTGACCCAAAGCCAGCGCTCATTGGTTTTTCTCCGCTGTTCTGGTACGGTAACAGAACGCCTGCCTGCGAGATAATCTCCGGTAATCGAAGCCTCGGCTGCTGTTATATCGTTCACTGTACCCTGGGCGACTATTTCTCCTCCTCCGGCTCCCGCTCCCGGTCCGATATCTACCAGGTGATCAGCGCTGCGAATAGTTTCTTCATCGTGTTCAACCACCAAAACTGTGTTACCTAGATCCCGTAACCTTTTCAGTGTGTCGATCAATCGGGCATTATCTCTCTGGTGCAGGCCAATACTCGGTTCATCAAGAATATATATTACCCCGGTCAATCCGGAACCGATCTGGGTGGCAAGACGAATCCTCTGGGCCTCGCCGCCCGAGAGAGTAGCCGCTGCCCTGTCCAGGGTCAGGTATTGTAACCCCACGTTACGCAGAAACTGCAAACGCTCACCAATTTCTTTCAGCACCTGCTTTGCTATTTTTTCTTCCCTGGAGTTCAACTCCAGTTTATCGAAAAAGACTGATGCCTCTTCAACAGTTAAAGCAGAAATATCAGCTATATTGCGCCCGGCCAGCAGCACAGAAAGGCTGGAAGGTTTTAAACGCCGTCCCTTGCATACAGGGCAGGGCCTTACCTGCATATAGCGCTCCAGTTCATTTCTTATATCCTCCGATTCGGTTGCCCCGTAGCGACGTTCAAGCAATCTTAATACACCGGGAAACGCCTTGCGGTAGTTACGCACTTTTTTAAACATGTTTACATAGCGAAAATTTATTTTTTCTGACGAACCATACAATATTTTTTCTTTTAAATCCGCTTTAATATCACGAAAAGGCATATCCAGGTCTACATCCCAAGCTTTTGCCGCTGAATTTAGAAACTGCTGGTAATAATTCTGACCTGAAAATGGGTGAATTGCCCCTTCATTCAGGGACAACTCCGGATAAGGGATGACCAGCTCGGCGGCAAACTCGGCTTTTGTCCCCAGGCCGCTGCATTCTGGACAAGCTCCGTACGGGGTGTTAAAAGAAAAAATCCTCGGGCTGATTTCATCGAAACTAAACCCACACTGGGCACAGGCCAGGTTTTCACTAAAAAGTGTTTCACCGACTCCTGCGGCTTCAACTAATACTAACCCCTCACTGAGTTTAAGCGAAGTCTCAATAGAATCTGCCAGGCGCGACTGGATCCCTTCACGAATTATCAAGCGGTCTACAACAACCTCAATTGTATGTTTTTTCTGTTTATCCAGTATTATTTCTTCTTCAAGATCATGAACTGCTCCGTCCACCCTGATTCTGACATAGCCCTTGCGCCGCATATCTTCAAACAGCTTCACGTATTCTCCCTTACGGCTTCTCACCAGGGGAGCCAGCACCTGGATACGGGTTTCTTCGGGAAGTTCAACTATTTGATCAACCATCTGCTGGACAGCCTGGCTGCTGATCGGTATCTCGCAATTCGGACAAAAAGGCCGGCCGATCCGGGCAAAAAGCAGACGGATATAATCATATATTTCAGTTACCGTCCCTACCGTTGAACGAGGGTTACGCGATGCTGTTTTTTGATCAATCGATATTGCCGGTGATAAACCTTCAATATGATCAAGGTCAGGTTTATCCATCTGACCCAGAAACTGGCGGGCATATGCTGATAGAGATTCTACATAACGTCTCTGTCCTTCAGCATATATGGTATCAAAAGCAAGCGAAGATTTTCCCGATCCGCTCAGCCCGGTAAATACAATCATTTTATTTCGCGGCAGGGAGAGATTAATATTCTTCAGGTTATGCTCTCTCGCTCCGCGAATAATTATTTCTCCTGATAACAATTACTTCAGCTCCTCAAATCTGTTTTTCCAGTTCAAAAATCAGGTCTCTCAATTCAGCCGCTCGCTCAAAAGCCAGTTCCCGTGATGCCTGAAGCATTTCCTTCCGCAGCTTCTCAACTGTTTTTCGACGTTTTTGAACAGGCAGGGAACGGTATTCTTCCGGCATATAAGCCGCTTCGCCCTCTGCCGCCACTGTTGCTTCGATCAGTGAACGGATAGGCTTGATAATCGTTGTTGGAACTATGTCATGTTCTTCATTATAGGCAATCTGAATCTGGCGCCGCCGCTCTGTCTCACCAATTGCCCTGCTCATTGAAGGGGTTATCGTTTCCGCATACATAATAACCCGTCCTTCAACATTCCGGGCAGTCCGCCCGATAGTCTGAATCAACGACCTTTCCGAGCGAAGGAAACCTTCTTTGTCAGCATCAAGAATAGCAACCAGGGTAACCTCGGGCAGGTCAAGTCCTTCCCTGAGCAGGTTGATCCCAATTAAAACATCGAATTCTCCCGAACGTAAACCCCTGATTATTGTCATACGCTCAAGAGCATCAATGTCTGAATGCATATAGCGAACCCTGATACCCATATTCTTGTAAAAATCGGTCAGATCTTCTGCCATCCGCTTGGTCATAGTTGTCACCAGTACGCGTTGACCTTTTTCAGCCCGAACCTTTATTTCACCATAAAGATCATCAACCTGACCTTCTGCCGGGCGCACTTCAACCAGGGGATCAACCAGGCCGGTCGGCCTGATAATCTGCTCGATAACATCCGTGCTGTGCTCCTGCTCCCAGGGGCCCGGGGTTGCAGAAACCAGGATTACCTGGTCAATTAAAGCCTCAAATTCATCAAATTTAAGCGGTCGGTTATCCAGGGCAGAAGGCAACCTGAAACCGTGTTCCACCAAAGTACTTTTACGCGAATAATCCCCCTTGTACATTCCATTAATCTGGGGAATGGTTATGTGAGACTCATCTATCACCAGCAGCATATCTTCCGGGAAATAGTCAATCAGGGTTGCCGGGCGGCTGCCGGCCAATCGGCCGTCAAGGTGACGTGAATAATTCTCGATGCCGCTGCAAAAACCTATTTCCTGCATCATTTCAATATCATAATTGGTACGCTGCTCCAGGCGCTGGGCTTCGAGCAACCTGTCCCGACTACGGAAATATTCTAACCGTTCATGCAGCTCTTCTTCGATATCAGCAATAGCCCGCTTCAGCTCGTCCGGTGCTGTCACATAGTGCGTTGCCGGGAAAATTGCTGCATGCATCCGGTCAGCAATTACTTTACCGCTAAGCAAATCTATTTCCCTGATTCGTTCAATTTCATCGCCAAAAAGTTCTACCCGCAAGGCAGCTTCCGAGAGTGATGCAGGAATAATTTCCACCACATCGCCCCGGACCCGGAAAGTGCCCCGGTGAAAATCAATTTCATTACGCTCGTAATGTATAGCCACCAGTCGGTTAATAATATCATCACGACTGATTCTGTTTCCCGGCCGCAGAGAAAGAACCTGGTCCTGATATTCGGCCGGGGAACCTAGGCCATAAATACAGGAAACCGACGCCACTATAATTACATCTTTCCTTTCCAGGAGTGAACTGGTGGCAGAGTGACGCAACTTATCAATTTCGTCGTTTATAGAAGAATCTTTCTCTATATATGTGTCACTGGAAGGCAGGTAAGCCTCCGGCTGATAATAATCGTAATAACTGATAAAGTATTCAACAGCATTGTCTGGAAACAGCTCCTTGAATTCACTGCATAACTGGGCAGCCAGTATTTTATTCGGTGCCATAACCAGGGTTGGTCGCTGCACTTCTTCTATAACATTGGCTATGGTAAATGTTTTCCCGGAGCCGGTAACTCCAAGCAGGGTCTGGTAACTGGAGCCCCGGCGCAGTCCTTGCACCAGGGCTTTGATTGCTTGCGGCTGATCACCTGAAGGTTTATGATCCGCCTTGATCTTGAAAGGTTTGTTATCGATCAGGAGGCACCTCCATCTACCTGTACTATTCAAGGAAATTTAATCTTTAAAATACTGCTAAATTTTTAATTGTTAGCTTAGAAATTGTTCCATTACAACCATCGCCAGACCGATAATAATGAAAAGCAATGCTGTGCCAGCTTTCAGGTATAACGGCTTTAAACGGGAGACAATCCTGCTACCAAGGAATACAGCAAGCAGGTGATTGCATAATATTGCTGCCATAGCTCCGGCAAATACAGCAACCGGGTAGCCTGTTCCCGCAGCCAGCATCATTGTTGCAAGCTGGCTTTTGTCACCGAATTCAGCTAAAAAAACCAGGCACATAGTCGGCAGCAAACCACCCCTGCAATTTACCGGATCCTCTTTCTTTTCCCGACGGAAACCGTAATAAAGGCCGATTAAAATAAATATCAGGCCGGCGATAACCGAAACAAGGTTGTGGGGAATGTATTTATAGATAAAACTCCCGGCAATAACCGCCAACCCCATTACCGCGCCCATGGCAATTAAAGCTCCACTCAGAACCTGTGGCGCTGGATAACGACAGGCCATAGTCATGGTTATCAGTTGGGTTTTATCACCAAATTCTGCAACAAATACTGCTAAAAACGCAGCTACTGCTGCTGCTATCAATAGTAGCACCACCAAAAATTGATTTATTCAGGAACCTGGGACAATAAGGTTGATTAGTATTTTGTGATCTTCACAAAAATTTTAACCAAATCATCCAACCTTTCAGCTACTACTCCTGAAAAAGTTTTTAATCTTCATTTTCAGGCGTTTAAATTTCACCCGGGGATCATTTCGCTTAAGCTGAAGATAAACAGGGGAATCGGCTGAAGGCACCGGGATCACTCCCAGGGTCGCACCCCGCTGCAGCAGGTAGCGAAAACTACTTCTATTTAACTTTGACTGAAAGGATTCGCCTTTTTCTCCTTCGTCTTGATTCTTTTTCTTCAAAATAAGCGAGAAAGTCTCATTTTTGCGGTATCCTTCCAACAAAACCAAAAAGTAGCTTTCTTCAATTTTACGTAACAGCTCTTCTCCCCCGTTGACCTGGTCGGAATTGATCCTGGTAATTCTGTCTCCCGTTTGTAATCCTGCTTCTTCAGCTGCTGATCCGGGTATTACCATAAGAAGGGTTACACCCTGATCATCAACCTCATAACAGGGAGTTTTTTTAGTATCCAGCTTCTTACTATACAGGATAAGCAGCTCATGACCCAATGGAGCAAAGATAACTCCCGGTAAAACCAGGAATGACAAGTACTCTGAAGAGATAGCAATAATGAGCAGTATAATGCTGTATAATGCCAGCCACTTGGATGAAAATAGTGTTTTAACCCGGGGTCCCGCAGTAAAGGCCAGGTCGGAATAACCAAGCCCGGCTGCCACCGGGATAACCATGTATTGAAGGCTCTGCCCTTCACCGGGCTGAATAACAGATTTAAGAATCGGCCACCAATCCGGCATGGAAACACCGACAATTTCAGTCTGGGCTACTACAGTTACCAGTAAGGCTACAAGGGGGAGCGGCCAAAATCGCTGCAATGTAAAAGCTCCCACAACTTTTCCATCATCCTGCTTCAGGTAAATCGGGCTGCTGCCCCAGTGGCCGCCAATATAGATCAGCATAGCTTCAACAAGGTGCAGCAAACCTATTAAAACCAGCAGCGCCGGTATATGAATCTTCAACAGGGAATCAATTATTCCCAACTCGATCAACCCGGGGAAAATCGGCAGCATTATATATTTCACCAGGAGTACAGCAACCGCTACTATTCCACCGGCATAAGAAAAACAGAGATAGCGCGGGTTGATCAGTAGCAGCAAAAGGGCAACCGGCCAAATAAAATAAAGACCTATTTGCTCCAGGGAAAGACCAAGCAAAACCAGGATGACCGAAGCAATAAAACCTCCCAGGAGCCCCAACCCCAGCGAGGTAAGCATTTGCCTGCCAATGGGGTTTATTACTCGTCCATACAAACTTTCCTCGGTTGCAGCCACCCGGCGGTATTGCAAAAATACCAGGAACAGGACAATCCAGAAAATTGGCATTATCAGGGTCAGCGCAAAGGTTGCCAGGAATATCTGACCTATGTCAAAGATAAACTGCACCACTTAGCTATTCCCCTCCCAAAACTGTCCACAATCCAGGTTTATCAAACATGTCAAGAGCATAATTCAACTGTTCATCATTTTCACCGGCTGCCCGGTCGAGGGCTTCTCTCAATACAACCCAGGTTTGATCATTAAAGGTACCGCTACCGGCAAGTCCGCCATCTTCCTGGAAAGCGGTAAGAGCAATCCTCGTCTGGGTATCAAAGAAACCGGTTACCTTAATGTTGTAATCAAGCTGCTCTAGCATTAACTGCAACATCTCTACATCCGGTCCAAAATCCCCCTCTTCAAGACTTCCCGGGAAAAAGTAGCGATAATAACGGAGGATTTCCGGCATCTCCACTTCGAAATCAGGCTCTATACCGTGCTTGTGAATATCATGGCCGGAAGGTGTAAAATACCTGGCCATGGTTAAGAGTATGGCATTTTCACCCGAGAGCTGGGCCAGCTGCTGAACTGAAGCCTTGCCGAAAGTAGTTTTTCCTACCAGCAGGGCAGCACCACGATCCTGCAGGGCCCCGGCCAGCAGTTCAGCCGAACTGGCTGAATCCTCATTGATCAGCACCGCTATCGGGTATGGTTTCTTTTCCGCGCTGGAATAGTAAATTGTCTTAACTTCGTCGTTGCGACCGACCAACCTGACGATTTCTCCTTCGGGAACTAACAGCTTAGCCACTTCCACTGCCTGATCAACCAAGCCCCCTGGATTATTACGCAGGTCAATAATCAACCCTTTGTTCAATCCGCTTTGCTCCATCTGGTTAAATTTACCACTGAATTCATTAAAAGTATTGCTGTCAAAACTCTCAATTCTAATATAACCGAGACCATCGGAAAGCATCTCACCAAAAACTGTTCCGATACTAATCTCTTCCCGATCTACCAGCAGGCTGATCGGATCATCCGCACCCGGTCTTTTAACCAAAACCTCAACCATGGTGCCATCAGGACCTCTCAGTAACTCAACCGCACGGTTGAGACCCTGCCCGGTCAGTTCATGACCATCAGCTTCAAGAAGGCGATCTCCAGGCATTAATCCTTTTCTGGCAGCTGGAGACTCCGGAAAGGTTTCATAGACAACGATATTCTGGTAAGCCTCAATAATACGAACACCAATACCGCTGTACGAACCCCTGGTTTCACTGATAAACTCTTCAAGTTCAACCGGATCATAAAACCTGACCTGGGGATCTTCCAGGCTTTGAACCATACCTTTTACAGCGCCTTCAATCAAGTGCTGCTTATCTACGGGGTCATAATAATAATTAGAGATCACATCAATTGCTTCAAAAATGATCACCGCATCAGGATCAACCTGGTTGGCTGCGGGTTCATACCTGATAACTGTAGATGACTGATCTCCACCAGTGTCGGTGTCGTTATTTCGCATAGCCGAATAATAGGTAATCATGTTAGTTGCGATTAATACCACAACAAATATAATCAGCAAGATAAAGATTGTTTTTCTACTGCTGTTTTCTGTCATTGTTAACATCTCCTGTAAAAATATGCTACATTACTATAACTTATTAACGAAAATGCCTTCCTATAATCATACCATATATGGGCAAAAAAAGTTAAACCACCCTGCTATACTGTCAGAGTGGTTAACATTATCAAATTTATTAAATTGATGCTTTAAAACTCGCAGGAATTAACGGTCCGTGGAAAGGGAATTACATCCCTGATATTAGCCACCCCGGTCAGGTACATCAGTGCCCTTTCAAAGCCCAGTCCGAACCCGGCATGTTTAACCCCGCCAAAATGCCTTAAATCAAGATACCATTGGAGATCGTCAGGGTTGATATTAAATTCGGCCATTCTTTCAATCAATTTTTCGGGGCGTTCTTCCCTCTGGCTGCCGCCGATTATCTCACCAACACCGGGCGCCAGCAGGTCCATGGCAGCAACAGTTTTCTGATCATCATTTAAACGCATATAAAACGCCTTGATCTCCTTCGGATAGTCGGTTACAAAAACCGGGCGTCCAAACTCTCTTTCCGAAAGATAACGTTCATGCTCTGTCTGCAGATCACGGCCCCAATCCACCGGGTATTCAAATTTTTCGCCAGACTTTTGGAGTAAACTAATTGCCTCACTGTATGTAATGCGAGCAAATTCTGCTTTTACAATACTCTCGAGTCTGTCTTTTAAGCCTTTATCTACATACTGGCTGAAAAATGCCATCTCTTCAGGAGCATTCTCTAACAGGTGTGAAATCAGATATTTAACCATATCTTCGGCAAGATCCATATTGTCCTGAAGATCGGCAAAAGCTATCTCGGGCTCGATCATCCAAAACTCTGCAGCATGCCTGGGAGTGTTGGAGTTTTCTGCCCGAAATGTAGGGCCAAAGGTATATACTTTACGGAAAGCCATGGCAAAGGCTTCTGCTTCAAGCTGCCCACTAACAGTCAGGTTGGTTTTCTTGCCGAAAAAGTCCTCACTAAAATCAACTATATTTTCTTCAGTAAGCGGAGGAGAGAGCGGGTTCAGTGTAGTTACCCTGAAAATCTCGCCCGCACCCTCTGCATCATTAGCAGTAATAATGGGAGCGTGCATATTAACAAATCCTCTCTCCTGAAAAAAACTGTGCACGGCAAACGATAAGATCGATCTCACCCTGAAAACAGCAGTAAACAGGTTTGTCCGGGGACGCAGGTGAGCTACTTCTCTTAAATATTCCCTGCTGTGCCTTTTAGGCTGGATGGGATAATCAGGAGAAGAATCCCCTTCAACTATCACTGCATCAGCTTTAATTTCAAAAGGTTGCCTTGCATCGGGAGTCAATACCAGGCGTCCGCTTACCGAAATTGCTGCCCCCACCCCGAGTCTGGCTATGTAATCATAATCATCAAGAGACTCCCGTTCATATACTACCTGGACAGGATTGAAAAAGGTTCCGTCATTAAGAGCAATAAAACCGAACGATTTTTGGTCGCGATTACTCCTGATCCAACCGCTTACAACCACTTCACGGTCATTGTAAGACTCTGCACAACCATAGATCTGCTTCACTGTTACACTATTCATTTTTGTCCTCCTTGACTATATAACAAGATCCGGGGATGTTTACTGCAAACAACTCAGGCAATAAAAAGGAGCCGGCGATTTGCTTGAACAAACCTCAGGCCCCCATAAACTTCAATCGGTAGGGATACCTGTTAAAAATAATTCATTGGGTTGTAGCGATAATCCGCTCCCCCGCTGGGATAAGTCCGCACAGCAGGTTTGTTGAATTCTCTTACTTCAAAATGAAGGTGAACACCGGTACTGTAACCGGTTGTGCCTGCCCGGCCGATTCGCTGTCCCCTGGTGACAATATCGCCAACCTTAACCAGCAAACTGCTCATGTGGGCATAGAGAGTTACCGTGCCTCCGCCATGATCGACCATAATACAGTTGCCGTATCCACCATTCCACCCGGAGAAAATTACCTTACCTTCTTCTGCGGCAATTATATAATTGGCAGCCCCATTGTGTGGAGCCATGTCTACTCCACCGTGCCAGGCCTGCGCACCGCTGAATGGATCCCTTCGCCAACCATAACCGGAAGAAATCCAGGTTGGCGCTTCAATAGGATAATGAAGTACTCCGTGCAGGCCGGAAAACTGGCTGGCTGCTTCAGCAAGGAGTTTACGAATTACTTCGTCTAACTGCTGCGCTTCATTTTCAAGATCCTGAATCGCTTTCATGTTCAGGGCTATTTCTCCCTGCAAATCTGTTAAAATTATATTGCGATCCCCGGCTGCCCGCTCCAGTTCATTTTCATTGGCTGCCACCTGGGCGCGCATATTTTCGAGATTGCGTTTCTTTGCCTCCAGCTCTTCTTTCCAGGTGTGAATAATATCTCTTTCATCCTGGATTTCTTCTATTAATCGCAGGTCGTTGCCGGCAATTAAACTTAAATTATGCAAGCGGGTTAAAAAATCTGAAAAACTGCTTGATTCAAAAAGTACTTCCACGTAAGAAATAACCCCGTGTTGTTGTATAGCTCTCAGACGAAGTTTAAGCAAATCTTCCTGGTAACGAAGCTGTTCTTCAGCCTCAGCAAGCTCTTCTTCAACCTGGCCAATCTCTCCTTCTACCACAGCGATATCACCGGCCAGACGTTCCTGTTCCTGCCTCAGCTCATGAATACGCGTCTCCAGCTGCTGAAGTTCTTCCTGCAGGGCAGCTTCACGGTTTAACCGCTGTTCCAGAGCGCTTCTTTCTTCCCTTTGTCTTTTCTCTAATTCTTCCAGTTCCTGTTGTCTGGTTTCAATTTCTTCAGTGAGGTTGGCGTATACGGGCAGCGTAGAAGAAACGATCAGGAAAAACGCCAGGATCAAGTAAATGAACCATCTTAAGATACCGGTTTTCATTACCTACTTCCTCCCTGTTATCATAAATCTTTATATTATCTCTATACTCGCAAAAACCTGCCCATCGAAAAGGCACTGCCCAGAATGCCCAGAATTGTCCCCAGGGGCACCAGATACTTTGCTAATTCCATCATAACCTGCTCTACAGGAAGTAGACTGAGAAACAGCAGGTTGTTCAAAGTTACCCACTCCACAGAGTGGATGTAGATATAATAAAGGGCAAGCAAGGGCAGTACTGCTCCGAAAAAACCCATGAACAAACCTTCCAATATAAAAGGCCAGCGGATAAACCAATTTGTTGCTCCCACATATTTCATAATCGCTATTTCTTTCTTACGCATCATCACGGTCAGCTTTATCGTATGTGAAATCAAAAACACTGCCGTGATAGCCAATCCGGCCATCAATGCCAGAACGACAAGCTGGATTACCTGGGTAACAGAAAACAGGTTTTCTACATACCCTTTCCCGTAAAAAACATTGGAAACACCAGGGTATGTTTCAAACTCCGCTGCCAGGTCAGCTACAGTTTCAGGCACAATTGTTTTAACTTCGTAAGAAGCCAGGAGAGGATTATCCAGTTCACTGTCATAACCCTCCAACATCCCGCCAAGTTGAGGGCGCAGCCGGCTCATGTGCTCTTCACTGGAAACATAGTGCACTTCGGCAACACCTTGATGGGCACCAATCCGCTCCCCCAGCTCGGTTTGCTGATCGCTGGTTGCAAATTCATCGATAAATACCACAATTTCGACCTGTTCCCTGACGGTATCAGTAATGTGCCCCACGTTTAAAGTAACCATCATGAAAAGGCCAAGCATTAATAGTGTAACAACAACAACTCCTGTTGAAGTTATACACATCCAGCGGTTTCTGTATAAACCTTTAAACGTCTCACCTATGACATATATAAAGCCACTAATGAACATGGGAATAAAACCCCTTTTGCTCATCACCAACCAGTCGACCACTTTCGAGATACATGACTCGTTTCTTAAACTTATCTACAATATCGCGATTATGAGTCGCTACCAGGACAGTTGTCCCCCTGAGGTTTATGCTGCGCAGCAGGTTCATGATATCAAGGGTTGTTCCGGGATCCAGATTCCCTGTGGGTTCATCTGCAATAATCATCGCCGGACGATTGGCGATTGCCCTGGCCAAGCCCACCCGCTGCTGTTCGCCTCCTGAAAGATCACAGATCCTGGCGTCACCTTTCCCCTGAAGACCGACCAGCCCTAAAACATGGGGAACCCGTTTACGAATTTCACGCCGCGTAGCCCCGGTTACCATCATGGCAAAAGCAACATTGTCATATGCTGTTCTGTCTTCGATTAGACGAAAATCCTGGAACACCATACCAATATTACGCCTCAGGTAAGGCAACCGGTGTCTTGGTAACTTTCCCACGTCTCTGCCAAAAATTTTAAGAGTGCCTTCTGAAGGTATCAATTCCCTGATTATCAGCTTCAGCAGGGTCGATTTACCAGCCCCGCTTGAACCGACGAAAAATACAAACTCGCCACGATCAATAAAAAAAGATACATCTTCCAGGGCATTATCCCCGTTTTTTGTGTATTTCATGCACAAATCTTTTGCTTCAACCATGCAGTCAGACCTTCCTGCAATTACTTTACATAATGTTTTTCTACAGTTAATATATTCTTCCTGCTAGACATATTAATGTATTTTTACTTATTTTGCAAATTATTCATAAGTCACCGGGACACTGATCAAGTTGATAGCCAGTTATGTTTTAAATAATTCTAATGCTGCTGTAATTTTTTAAATCCTTCACCATGAACCTCGGTAGCATTGCCAATGATAACAAAAGCGCCCGGGTCAACCTCATGAATAATCTCCTTCAGCCTGGTAATCTGCTGCCTGGTAATGACACAGAGCAGGACTTCCCTTGTTTCACGGGTGTATCCACCTGAACCCTCCAACCAGGTCACACCGCGTCCCAGTTCATGAAGAAGTCTTTCATTAATTGCTTCACCGTTCCGGGTTATAATGATCACCGACTTAGCCAGGCCTAGACCTTCAAGTATGGCATCAATCACCTTGACACTGACGAATAGTGATAGCGCTGCATACATTGCTGCTTCACTTCCGAAAACAAAC
This sequence comes from uncultured Syntrophomonadaceae bacterium, assembly GCA_964390725.1. Lineage (GTDB taxonomy): Bacteria > Bacillota > Dethiobacteria > DTU022 > DTU022 > JAABTH01. Next base: position 58,129 of record CAYMIW010000013.1, read on the forward strand.
ACAGCCAGGGCCAGAACAATTAAATCTCCCCAGAGCATGGCCTGCCCCGGACTGATACCCCATTTTTTTGCAAGAATCAAAGATAACAGGCTGGTTCCCCCGGTTGAACCACGGTAACGAAACACTAACCCCGAGCCAACCCCCATCACTACCCCGCCATAAACAGCCGCAAGTAGCAAATCATTGGTAGCAGGAGGAAGCAGGTGTGCAGTCACTTCCAGGGCCAGCGAAAAGAGTACAGTACCCAGCAGGCTCTGCATAACAATACGCGGACCCAGTATCAGGTAACCGGCAACAAAAAGAGGGATGTTTAAGATTATTACTGTTATACCAACAGGTGAACTAATCAGGTAGTGAAGAACCACCGCCAGACCGCTGATTCCACCGGGAGCCAGCATATTCGGCACCATGAACATATTGTAGCCGACAGCAAGAATAACTGCTCCGGCCGTGATACCGGAAAAGTCAAGCAATACCGTTTTCAAACCCTTCTTGTCGACTTTAATTTTTTTCATTGCTACCTCCTATTTCCTGATCGGAATCTTTCCGCGGGCCTTCCAGCGAAGAAAAGCCTCAATAAAGGGATCAAGCTTGCCATCCATAACTGCTTCTACCTGGCCTACCTCTGCCCCGGTGCGGTGATCTTTAACCAGGGTGAAAGGGTGAAATGTGTATGTACGAATTTGACTGCCAAATCCGATCTCCCTCTGATGACCCCGTTCTGCATTGATCTGCTCTTCCTGCTCCTGCCTGTGCAATTCGGCCAATCTGGCCTGCAGAACACGCATTGCCTGTTGACGGTTACTGTGCTGTGACCGATCATTCTGGCATGATACAACTATGCCGGTCGGGATATGGGTAATCCGCACTGCTGAGTCAGTTTTATTAACATGCTGACCACCCGCTCCACTGGCTCGGTACGTATCTATTTTCAGATCATCAGGGTTTATTACCAGCTCTTCCTCTTCTACTTCCGGAATTACATCAACTGAAGCAAAAGATGTATGGCGTCTCTTAGATGTATCAAATGGGGAAATTCGGATCATACGATGTACGCCTTTTTCCGCCTGCAGGTAGCCATAAGCGGCATGGCCTCGAACAATAAACGTAGCACTTTTTATACCGGCTTCATCATCATTGAGAATATCAACCAGTTCCACCTGGTAATCTTTCTGTTCACACCAGCGCAAATACATGCGCAGCAGCATCTCAGCCCAATCCTGAGATTCCAACCCTCCGGCACCGGGGTGCAGCGATACAATTGCATCGCAAAAATCATATCTTCCGCTGAAAAGTGTTTCAAGCTCCAAAGAGTCAAGCATTTCACCAATTTTTTCAATCAAGGGGCCAACTTCTTTACAGACCTCCGAGCCTGCATTTTCATCTTCGGCAGCCAATTCCAGGAACACCCCGGCTTCTTCTACCAGCTGGTCAATATCCTGGATTGGCCGAAGCTGTTCCCGCAGAGCTCCCTGCTTCTTCATTACCTCCTGGGCTTCGGAACTATCATCCCAGAAATCAGGTTTAGCAGCCTGTTTCTCCAGATCGTTCAGCTTTATCAGCTTATGATCATATTCAAAGAGAAGCCCTCATTTCTTCAAGCCGCTCCTGCTGAGCAACCAGTATATCGCCATACTCTTTCAGCATAAAAGCACCTACTTTCCACAACATTTCTTATATTTTTTGCCACTGCCGCAAGGGCAGGGATCATTGCGTCCGATCTTTTCCACGGTGACCGGCTCCTGTTTTGGCTTGGTTGCCTTACCCCCGGCGGCAGCAGGTGTTCTGTCGTTTTTTCCACGCTGATCAGGCGGTGGAGCACTTCCGCCGCCAACTGCCCTAATTGCAGGCCTGTAACCTGTAGCCTCTCCTGTGACAGCTTCGCGGCGCGGCGCTGCCGTTACCTGGACATGATAAATAGTTCTTACCACATCAGCCTGGATCTGACGAATCATATCTTCAAACATATCAGCACTCTGCAGGCGGTATTGAACCAGGGGATCACGCTGGCCATACGCCTGAAGATGAATCTCGTGTCTCAGCTGATGCATCACATCAATAAAGTACATCCAGTGCCGGTCAACTGTCCGCAGCAGCACAACTCTCTCAAGCTCCCTCATGATTGAAGCAGTAAGCTCTGCTTCACGCGCTTCGTAAAATGAGTGTGCCTCTTCGATTAAAACAGGACGGAGATCTTCTTTTTCTTTGTCGATCAGATCTTTGACAGGTACAGTTCCCTTGCGCAAGAAAAGATCTTCAGCTCTTTCAAGCAGGGCCCGGGCATATTCATCATCCAGAAAACCCTGTTCGATTGTATATTCCTGGATAATCCTGTCAATAATCTCTTCAACCATATCGAGGATTGGCTGTTTCATGTTTTCGCCTTCAAGAACACGCTGCCGCTGCCCGTAAATAACTTCCCTCTGCTGGTTTAAAACATCGTCATAATCAATCAGGTTACGACGAATTTCAAAGTTTCGCGCTTCAACTTTTTTCTGGGCATTTTCAATCGCCCTGCCAACCAGACCATGATCGATAGGCATATCTTCATCGATGCCGAAACGATCCATCATTGAAGCAATATTGCTTCCACCAAAAAGCCTCATCAAGTCATCTTCCAGCGAAACAAAAAATTGTGATGAACCCGGATCCCCCTGCCGTCCCGAGCGACCTCTCAGCTGGTTATCTATCCGCCGGCTCTCATGGCGCTCCGTTCCCAGAACATGCAACCCTCCCAGGTTTATTACTTCTTCGCGCTCTTTTTTGGTTTCGCTTAGAGCATCATCAATCAGTTCAGTATAACGGTTTTGCCATTTTTCACGATCTTTTTCATCAAGATCTGCTTCTTCAGTTTTGAATTCATTCAACAGTCGTTCCCTGACCAGGTATTCCGGATTACCACCGAGGATAATATCTGTGCCCCGTCCGGCCATGTTTGTTGAAATAGTTACGGCGTTCCTGCGACCGGCCTGGGCAATAATATATGCTTCACGCGAGTGATTAACCGCATTGAGCACTTCATGTTCTACATCCTGGCGTTTAAGCATCTTGCTGAGCATTTCCGATCTTTCTACTGAAATTGTTCCCACCAGAACAGGCTGCCCCCGTTGGCTGCATTCAATAATTTCTTCCACAACTGCTTTGAACTTGGCCCGCTCTGTTTTATAAATAATATCTGGCATTTCTTCCCTGATCAACGGCCTGTTGGTAGGAATAGCAACAACATCCATCCCGTAAATTTTACGAAATTCTTCTTCTTCGGTGAGAGCCGTCCCGGTCATTCCGGCGATTTTGCCATACATGCGAAAATAGTTCTGGAACGTTATTGAAGCAACGGTGCGCGTGGCGGCCTGAACCTCCACTCCTTCCTTGGCTTCAATGGCCTGGTGCAACCCGTCCGAGTAGCGCCGGCCCGGCATCAAACGGCCGGTAAATTCATCAACAATCAGCACTTTCCCATCCTGAACAACGTAATCAACATCACGTTCGAATAGGGAATAAGCTTTTATCAACTGGTCAAAGTAATGGCGATGCTCAGAAGCTTTTTCAGATTCATGTTCGTCAACCAGTTCTTCTTCCTCGGCACGTTCTTTTCCCAACTGCAATAGTTTTAAGAGCTGGGGATTAACCCGTTCCAGCTCACGGTACCCTTTGTCCTTGATATCAGCCAGGCGCGATGTTTCATCTATAATATAGTAGAGCTCTTCATCAAGATGGTTAAGCCGTTTCTCGGTCATTAATACCTGCTTGGTCCGTTCAACCATCTTTTCTATTCCCGGCTCTTTCATCATTTTCAACAAATTTTTATTTTTAGGGGAGCCGCGTCTGGCCAATAAAAGTTTTTCGGCTGCTTCTTCGGGATTTCCCTCTTCAAGATCGCGCTTCGCCGCATTTAGTAAATCTACAACCAGTTTACTCTGGCGGCGGATCAGGTGTTCAACCTCTTTTTTCCAGCGCCCGTATTCTTCTTTTGCTTCAACTCGGCTACTAATAATTAAAGGAGTGCGGGCTTCGTCAATGAGAATGCTGTCAACCTCGTCAACAATGGCAAAGTTCAGACCCTGCTGCACCATATCCTGCTTGTAAAGAACCATGTTATCGCGAAGATAATCAAACCCGAGTTCATTATTAGTAGCATAAATAATATCACTGCTATAGTTTTCCCGGCGTTCAGCAGGTTCAAGACCCTGAACCACCAACCCTACCGTCAGGCCGAGGAATTCATAAATTGGGCCCATCCACTCACGGTCCCGCCGGGCCAGGTAATCATTAACCGTTACTATATGCACGCCTTTGCCAGTTAATGCATTAAGGTAAGCCGGCAGGGTAGCAACAAGAGTTTTTCCTTCACCTGTTTTCATTTCGGCAATCCGCCCCTGGTGTAAAACAATAGCGCCGAGCACCTGTACATCAAAAGGCCTCATACCTGTTTTTCTGTAGGCTGCCTCCCGGGCCAGGGCATAAGCCTCGGGCAGGATATCATCAAGGGTTTCTCCGCCGGCAAGACGTTCTTTTAATAATTCGGTCTGCCGGGGAAATTCACTCTCTTCCAGCGCTGAAGCCCATTCTTCCAAAGCATTAACCCGGTCAACGGTTTTCTCCAGGCGTTTTACTTCTTTTTCATTGGGGTCACCAAATAATTTTTTCATAAATGCAGCCATCAGGTTACTCCTTTCAGCGGGTCGGAGCCAATTCTTCGCACAAAGCCCACATGCTACCCGAAACCAGGGAATGCCCTCCCAACACGACCGGTATGGGACAATCTTTCGCAAGACGGGTAAATTCCTTCAACCAGGGATTCTCAACCTGTTCCCAGCAGCCGAGATCCGATAAAAATCGATCACTGTCACTCAGTTCAAGTTTATAATGATACATTAAAACCCTGCTGTCAATAAAGGCACAGCGGGCCAGTTCCGGCAAATAGCGGAAAAATTTATGCAGCCCGGCGTGCTCAAGCAGAAGGCCAAGCAATGATATTACCTGACCCTTATCTATACGGCCCAGTGATTTCATGCCTCTTTCTTCGGAAAAGACCCGCAGGCGCAGCTTTAATAACTCGTTAAGCCTGCCAATAATAGGCGCTCCGACACGACCGATTAATACAACATCCTCGTACTCGGCTGATAGCACAGCTTTTGCTTTTTCCAAAGTACTGTAGTCTAAACTCAACTTGTCAAGCATTTGCCTGGTCCTCGTATCACAAAAGGGACCGGCTCCGAGAACAAGCAGATCAGTTGGGGTATCTATGTCAAACAAAAGGCCCAGAGAATGAGGCATCAGCTCCATTTCAAGGCCAAGTTGATCTCTTAAAGTAAGGGCCAGGCTGTTATCCATCGCAGGTAGTTCGGTGTCTTGCAGGTCAGCGGTTACAGTAAAAGCAACCATGTCCGCTGATTGTGTATTATTGGTATATACAAAACGATCCCTCTGTGTCAGCTTTCTGCAGATCATCTCCAGCTCATTGACTGTGATCAGAGGACAACCCGCTCCGTTCAGACAAAATACTCTATCCAGTCTGTGCTTTTTAATTACTGCTTTCAGCTCGTTACCAAAATGAAATTGTTCGCCTGTAAGTGAATTCAGGGTCACCTCTGCTCCCAATGAAGTAGCAGGCTCGACAAGTTCAGGCCGATTAGTATGCAGGTAGATCCGTTCAAGACAACCAACCTTTTTCATCTTTTCGAGATTGTCAAGCAGCGCGGCCTGCCGGACATCCACCATTATCTTTTCAATAGTACTACAGGGATTCGACCCCTCAAATATTACTGCACTGACACCCATCTTCATTCAAAAAGACCTCTTCTCAAACCATTCCATACATCATTGGGCAGTTTATGCTCTGTTTCCGGGGAGCTTCTATTCAGGTTCAATTAAACCATAATTCCCGTCTTTACGCTTATAAACCACATTGACAGCATCATTTTCGTCACTGGTATAGACAAAGAAGTTGTGACCCAGAAGATCCATTTGCAAAATGGCTTCCTCGGTGCTCATTGGCTTCAGAGTAAAGCGCTTGGTTTTAACCAGTTTTGGTGCTTCTTCTTCGCTTCTTTCCACAGCCTCGTTTGCCGCATGCTTCTCGCTTATCACACGGACTCCCTGCTGCCGCAGCGATTTATTCATCCTGGTTTTATATTTTTTAACCTGTCTCTCGAGTTTGTCGACAACCATATCAATGGAAGCATACATATCACCTGTTGATTCTTCGCCTCTTAAGATTAAACCATTTAAATTCATTGTAACCTCAACAATATGTTCATCGCGAATAACGCTTAAAACAACCTGGACGTCGGTAGCCTTATCAAAATGCTTTTCAAGTTTGCCAAGTTTTTTTTCAGCATAATCAATAAGCGCCGGTGTTGCTTCAATGTTTTTACCGCGAACTGAGATTCTCATTTATATCTACCTCCCGCTTTATAGTATAAGAACTATAATACTATAAATACTATTCCCCAGTCCAGTACAAAATCCTGCCTGAGACATTTTAGTCCCTTGAACGACGATTATAAGCTATAGCAGCTGCATGGACCAGCGCTCCCTCATTTTTTAAAACAGAAGCGGCTTCATTCATGGTGGAACCTGTTGAAAATATGTCATCAACCAGCAGTATCCTTGTGCCCGGAGCAAATTCGCCATTTACTTTAAATGCTCCCCTGATATTTTCACGTCTTTCCCTGCGAGAGATAGTTGTCTGTGAGCAAGTGTTGATAACGCGTTTTAAAAGATTTACACAGGGAACTCCCAGTGCCCGGGCAGCACTGCGGCCCACCAGTTCACTCTGGTTATAGCCTCTTTCACACTCCCTTGATCTGTGTAACGGCACGGGAACAACCAGGTCGAAAAACATTCGTGTTGCTCCAGCAATTTCACTGCCCAGCCACAACCCGAGAGGCCTGGCCAGACTGCGCCGTTGACGGTATTTTAAATTATGAAGCATATCACGCCAGCCTGTCTCATAAAATGAAAGGCAATAGAGGCTCTCTATGGGATACCACCCGGGCAGGCATTTACACGACGGCAATTCAAATCCATACTGTTCACAAATAGGGCATACATAACCTGCATAGGTATAAGTGTCGGCACAGGTTGAACAAAGGGGAACTATAAGCCGGCCCGGTAAGACAGTTCGGCATATAAGGCAGCGTTCGGGATAGAGCAGGCTTAGCAGAGAATCAATTATGCCGGTTTTGTTTCTTCTGATAACCGGGCCCGGGTTACCATTATTGATCAATCGGTCCACCCCTGCTTAACCTTTTACTGAGACTGCTGTATCTTTTCTCGGCCTTGTTATTACGCACTGCAATGGCCAGAGCTTTTTTACTGCCTACAAGAACAGCCAGCTTACGGGCCCTGGTAATTCCTGTGTAGAGAAGATTCCTCTGTAAAAGCATATAGTGCTGGGTTAAAACCGGCATAATAATAACCGGATATTCACTACCCTGGCTTTTATGAACCGAAACGGCATACGACAGAACAAGTTCGTCAAGCTCTGTAAAATCATAAGAGACCGGTCTCGGCAGCAACATCTCCCGGAATGTTACCACGAGTTCGCCTTCTTCCCGGTCAATGGCTGTTATTATACCTATATCGCCATTGAAAACTTCTTTCTGGTAATTATTTCGGATCTGCATAACCTTGTCGCCCAGTCTGTATAATACTCCCCTGGCCGTCGTTTCAGGTTTACCACGGGCGGGGGGGTTTAATGCTTCCTGAAGCAATAGGTTAAGCCGATCTACCCCGGCTGCAGTTTTACGCATTGGGGTCAGTACCTGTAGATCCAACAGGGGATCGTACGGCCCATAATTAGGCAGCCGCTCACGGCAGAGCTGAACGACAAGCTTTGCCGCATGTTCGGCATCCTCTTCATTTATAAAGAAAAAATCTTTATTCTTTATATTTAAATAAGGCATTTCACCCTGGTTAACCCGGTGGGCGTTAACTGTAATCATACTTTCACGCGCCTGCCTGAATATGTGGCCCAGCCGAATACAGGGGATTTCACCCGATTCAATCAAATCACGCAACACATTGCCGGCTCCCACCGCAGGGAGCTGGTCAATATCACCGACCATAATTAACCGGCAGCCATAGGGGAGAGCTTTTAGCAGATTATACATCAGCAATAAATCAACCATTGAAGCTTCATCTATAATAACCACCTGTCCGTCGACAGGGTTCTTTTCGTTACGCTGAAAACGGAAACCTTCACCTTCGGAAAAGCTGTACTCCAGTAAACGGTGAATTGTGAAAGCTTCCTGTGAGGTGGCTTCTGTTACCCTTTTTGCGGCACGACCAGTGGGAGCTGCCAGGATTACCCGCTGTTTCATTTCCTGAAACACCCTCAGGAGCGCTTTAATAGTTGTTGTTTTACCTGTTCCCGGCCCCCCTGTAACTACCAAAACCCCATTTTCAATAGCCCTGCCCAAAACTTCAAGCTGTTCATCGGTTAAGTGAGCACTGTCGTGCCTGACCTTACCAAGTGCCTGGTTTGCTTCCAACGCAGCAAAAGGTTTAACGTTACTGCCCAGCTGTTGTAAAAGTCGGGCAGCACCATGTTCGGCCTGGTAGAAAGGTGCGTAATAAACGCCCAGTTCATCATCCTCTTCCAGATGCAGCTTTCCTGCTTGAACCAAATGCTTCAGCTGCTTTGAAAAAAAATCTTCCTCCAGCTCTTTACCATTAACGGCAAGTAGTTCTCCTACCCTTTCAAGCAAAACCGGCGCAGGCAGAAACACGTGTCCCTGCTCGGATGCACGACTCAGTGTGTAGGTGATTGCCGACTGTACTCGTTCGGGCGCTCCTGCGGGCAATCCCATCTGGCGGGCAATTTTATCAGCCGTTTTAAAACCAATACCAAAAACATCCTCAGCCATCCGGTAGGGATTCTCCTGCACGCAGCTGACTGTTTCCGAACCATAGCGGCGATAAAGACGCATGGCCTGATTGACGGTAACACCGTAACTCTGCAGAAATACCAGGACATTCTGTATATCTTTATACTGGCTGTAGCTTTTGATAATGTTCGCTGCTTTTACTGTCCCGATACCTTCTATTTCCTGCAGGCGGTGAGGTTCTTTTTCCATTATTTCCAGGGCATCTAAGCCAAAAGCTTTAACAATACGCTCCGCGGTGACTGGTCCAATACCCTTAATTAAACCGGAAGCCAGGTAACTTTTCATCCCTTCTTCGGTTACCGGCATCAGTCTTTCCCATTGTTCAACCTCCAGCTGCTTTCCGTAGCGTTTATGCACCTGCCATTCGCCCTTTATTTGCAGATTTTCACCTTCCTGCAGCGGAGGGAAACTACCGACAATAACCAGAGACTTACCATCGCTGCAGCGAAAGCTGCCAACAAGGTAAGCGCTTTCTTCGTTATAGTACCTGATCTTTTCCAGGGTTCCCTCGAATTTTTCCAGCAGTCTATCCCCCAATCACTTACCCTGCCGCCCGGAAACCGGTTTTTTTAACGGCTGGTTTTTATGCTAATAGCTCAGCTATTTATCAGTAATTTATAGGTTATTTTCCAGTTTATTTTTTGAGCGGGCCAATTTTATTTTTCCGGTAAGCATTGGAAAAATTGCGGCAATGGCGATCTCGACCCATCAGGGCCTCAACAGCAAGCATTGTAGTCATTATATCCCTGTTCAACGGATCCATAATAGCCGAATCCATCCCCTCATAAAGGGCCAGGGCCAGGAAATTCTGGTTGACCACTTTGCGTAAAGGCATCCCAAAAGAAATATTGCTGAGCCCTGAAGTAACCTTTATTGTAGGGTAAATCTCTTTCACCGCTTTCAGGGTGCCAGCGAATCGTTTGAAAGATTCATTGTCGGTGGAAAGGGTCATAACCAATGGATCAACATGAATACGGGAAGGGTCTATATTATAACTTTTTGCTTTTTCAACAATTTTTTTAGTGATATCAACCCTGGTCTGCACATCTGCAGGGATACCCCGGTTATCACAGGTCAGGGCAACTATGTCCCATTCCGTTCCCTCGACTAACGGAAAGATAACCTCGCACTTATCTCCTTCATCTGAAACTGAATTAATCAAACCAGGCCGTTTCGCCCTGTTAATTACCTGCTTGATTATATCAGCGTTGGGACTGTCGATGGATAATGGCACATCCACTACATCCTGGACCAGGTCAATCAGCCATTCAAGAGTTTCTACCTCTTTTTCGGGTACCGTGCCGGCACAGACATCAATATAATCGGCACCTGCTTCTGCCTGACGTAAAGCCAGGCTCTGAATAAAAGCAGCATTTTTTGCATCAATTGCTTCCCTGACACTGGGAATGGTTCCATTAATTTTTTCTCCTATTATTATCACGAAAATTACTCCTCCTTTAACTTCGTCAAATGAAATTGTCGTTTAACCTCGTATATTGTATTTAATCATATCCAGCCCTCATTTTATTGTCAACAAAACCCCCGGTCAGAGGCTGATGCCTCTAAGCGGGGGCCGTTGTTTAATCACTTTTAATTGTTAGAGCACTTCCCTGAGTAGATCCGCCTTGTCCAATTTTTCCCAGGGCAAATCAAGCTCAGGCCGTCCAAAATGACCATAAGCTGCAAGACGCTGGTAAATAGGGCGGCGCAGGTTAAGACGCTCTATGATTGCAGCCGGACGGAGATCAAAGTGTTTGCGAACCAGGTTTTCAATTACCGGCACCGGCACTTTTTCGGTGCCATAAGTTTCAACCATAATTGAAACCGGCTTTGAAACCCCAATGGCATAAGCCACCTGCAGCTGGCACTTCGAAGCCAGGCCTGCAGCAACAATATTTTTCGCCACGTGGCGGGCAGCATAAGATGCAGAACGATCTACTTTTGTCGGATCTTTGCCCGAAAATGCTCCTCCTCCATGGGCGGCATAACCACCGTAGGTATCCACGATAATTTTACGTCCGGTCAGCCCGGCATCACCCTGGGGACCACCGACAACAAAACGGCCGGTCGGATTGATCAGGAACCTTGTTTCTTTATTGAGTAATTCAGCCGGAATGATTTTCTTGATTACCTGTTCCACCAGGTCACTTTCTATTTGCTCCAGGGTAACCTTATCACTGTGCTGTGCTGAAACCACAATAGTTTCAACATGGGAAGGTCGTCCTTCCCGGTAAGCTATGCTCACCTGGGTTTTACCATCAGGCCGTAAATATTTAAGAATACCTTTTTTTCGCACCAGCGCCAGCTGCTGGGCCAGTTTATGGGCCAGTGAAATCGGTAAAGGCATCAGTTCCGGGGTTTCATCACAGGCAAACCCAAACATTAAACCCTGGTCACCAGCCCCGGTAAGATCAAATGGATCTGCCTGTTCGCTGCTCCTGGTTTCCAGGGCCCGGTTAACTCCCTGGGCGATATCGGGCGATTGTTCATCAATTGAACTAAGCACCGCACAGGTTTCTCCATCGAAACCGAACTTGGCCCTGGTATAACCGATTTCCTTAACCTTATCCCTGACCACTTTCGGTATATCGACATAACATTCAGTTGTTATTTCTCCCGAAACCATGACAAGACCCGTTGTAACCAGGGTTTCTGCTGCCACCCTGCCCTGGGGATCCTGTTCCATTATTGCATCCAGTATGGCATCGGATATTTGATCGGCCAACTTATCAGGATGCCCTTCGGTTACGGATTCTGAGGTGAATAAATAGCTATTCTGAAACACTTATATTGCCTCCTTTAGAACTGGATTGTATGTAATGAAAAGCGCCAAAATAAAAAAACCTCTTTCGGTCCAAGAGGCTCGATGGCACACCTCATCTCCCGGAGTCTTTTGACCCCGCAGCAATTGGCACCGTGGCTACTATGCCCGGTTGCCGGGATTCATCGGGGCTGTCCCTCCTCCACTCTTGATAAGAGTATTTTTATTCGGTTATATTAGAATAATACATCAGCAAATACAGCAAGTCAACAGCATCAAGCACCGTTGTGTAAGGGTCCCGTTCTGTTTATTTCTGCCAGGCATCTTGCAGTATTGCTATTACTTCCCTGTCTTCAACCTGGCTAAAGTCTTTGTAGAACTGGCCGACTGCAGCAAAATTAACCGGCGCTTCAAGGTAAATCAGGGCATCAACTTCCTTGTTCAGTTCTTCCAGAGTTTCCGGTGGACCGACCGGGACTGCAAGAACCAGTTCGGCCGGGTTCTGCTTGACTATAGAACGCAGGGCTGCCAGCAGAGTATATCCTGTTGCCACACCATCGTCCACTAGTATGACAAGCTGATTTTCAATAAAGGGTACTGGCCGCTTACCCCTGTATAGCGCAAGACGACGTTTAATTTCAGCTCGCTCACGCCCGGCTGCCTCTTCAATGTAATCAGGAGATATACCTATTCGGGAAATCAACGTTTCATTCAGCATTAAAAACCCATCGCCACCGGTAGCCCCAATAGCCAGCTCATGCTGGTGAGGAGCCCCAATTTTACGGGTTATGATCAAATCGAGTTCACCGCCCAGAGCATCATGTATCGGATCGGCAACCACAATTCCACCCCGCGGAACGGCCAGAATCAGAGGATCACGGCCCCGGTAAGATACCAGCCGGGAGGCAAGCCGCTCCCCGGCTTCCCTGCGATCCCTGAACATCATCTTCATCATCTCCTTTATCTAAAGATCCAGCCTTTTAAACAATTCGCCAGATTCCTTTACCGCCGGTGATTCAGGAGGAAGATCAAACAGTGCTTTAGCATTCAAATCATAATCGGATACCATGGGATCATGAGGTATTTCACCAAAAAGATCTAGCCCGCTCTTTTTAATCTCCTGCTCCAGCTGTATAGAATCGCCTTCCCGGCTGCGACCGATTACCATACCCATCATTGATACTGCTATCTGAACATTTTCAACAATATCTTTAACTCTTCCCGCCGAGCGGATTCCACGGGCAGTTGAATCGCTGGTAACGATAAGCAGATCGATCATCGGTAAAAGACGACGGCTCAAATGCTCCAAACCGGCTTCGTTGTCGATAACCATGTAATCATAATTTTTACTCAGTTTTTCGAGGTATCTTTTCAGGAGATCATTTGGATAACAATAACAACCGGGTCCCTGGGGGTTACCCATCACAACCAGGTCGAATGAATCTTCTTCAACCATAGCCTGCATTAACTGCGATTCAATAAAAATATCCTTGGTCATCCCGGTCGGTACAGCATCCGGTTTTTTTGTATCCTCCAAAATAGTGCCTATCGTTTTGTATACTTCAACTCCCAGGGCTTCATTTAAGTTGGCATTGGCATCTGCATCAACAGCAAGAATACTTTTACCCGGGTTGTTTTCAATCAGGTAGCGAATCAGCAATGCCGATAAAGTAGTCTTGCCGGTTCCGCCTTTACCTGCGACCGCTATACGTTTTGTCATATCTCCAGCCTCCTGTTCTGTTTTATCAATTGCAAAATTTACAAAGTCAGATTACCTATACTATATTATAATCTTCCTGACAACGCTTCTTCAAGCTGGCCGATGTTACTGCAGGGCCACATTTCCACCTGTTCTGCTATCAATCCAACTGAGCGGTAGTCGGGCCAGCGATCAGCTGCCAGGGGATTGAGCCAGATTACTCTTTTAATCTTTTCTTTTATCTTAACCAGCGCTTTAAGGGCATCATCAAGGGCCATTGTTTTTGTATCGCTGACGATGATAACGGTAGTTTTAGAGTTAAGCCTGTCTGTATGTACTTCTTCCAGCGAACGCAGCGCAGCTCCAAGGTCGGTACCCCCACCCCAGGTTTTGCTGTGACGGATAACCCAGTCTAACAGAAATTGCAAACTGTTTCTTCCTTTTAAAACATCAGTTAAATCTTCAAGAGTATCGGAAAAGCTGAAACAGGAAAGATCGCGAACCACTTCATGAAGATTGTATAAAAAGTGAATAACAAAGGTGCTGTAATTCTTCATTGAAGCTGATACATCGCACAATAATAATATTTGTTCCCTTGAGCGATGCTTCGGTTTATACTTTAAATTAAAGATAAGCCCACCATATTGCATATTGTCGCGTAGTGAACGGCGGAGATCAAGTTTTCCGCTGCGGGGACCGCTGCGCCTGCGGCGTAATATTTGAACTGCCATTTTGCGAGATAGTTTTTTTAATAATTCTTCTGCCGCAGGGAGTTCAGAGGCAGCAATTGTTTCAATATCAACTTCTCGCAATAAATCACTTTCGCCTGATATATTTCCTGTGCCTGCGCCAGAGGCTGTGCCAGCCGCTGAATTTTCTATTTTTTCCTGGCTGCGGCAATAACGCAAATGGCTTTTTACAACGTTTTCCAGGATCGGCTTAAACTGTGGCTCAACCCGGTTGCCATTTTCAGTCTGTTGAACAAAATCCTGAATGCTGTTCCTCTTTTCAGGTGGCAAATTAGAATACTGTTTAAGCTCCTCATTACTTAATTGCAGCAATTCCCCTTTAAATTTTAAATCAGCCGCAGCCTGTTCCAGCTGTCTTGATAACTGTTCTTCTTGCAGAAGCACCTCTTCATTCCGCTTGCGATGCTCATCAAGTGGAACAAAGTAATGATCAAAAAGACGGCTGAAAAGGGGTTGATCTTTTTTATTTTTAACCAGGGTTGCCTGCAGTGCTGCCTTGAAAGTATCCCGCGAAGAAATATCAATCACCGTTAGAGCCCGTAAGGCATCGATCATCTCCGTTGTACCGACAGGCAAACCTTCCTGCCGGAGCAGCCCGGCAAATACAGCAAGGTTTTTTTCCAGGTATTGCTCTTTTATTTTTACATTTTGCTGCATTCGCAGGTGTCACCACCGTTCGCAGCCTGTCCAAGCACCCTGTCTACCCCCTGGATGCCGATATCCCGGTTGAAAAGCTGCTGATCACTGCGGGTTTTAAGCAGCAAATTCAGCGTGCTGGCAACCATCTTACCATCAAGACAGCTGCAGTTCAGGGAAACCAGGGCTCTTGCCCAATCCAGGGTTTCTGCTATCGATGGTTTCTTACGCAAATCCGCCTGTTTACGCAGGTGAGCAACAACTCTGGCAGTTTCCCAGGCCAACCGGTCAGCCACCCCGGATATTCTCGCCTTGATAATCTGTACTTCTTTCTCAACTTCGGGAAAATCAAGGTAAAGGTATAAACACCGGCGTTTCAGGCCATCGGAAAGCTCCCTTTCATTGTTACTGGTTAAAACCACTACCGGTATCTCTTTAGCAGGGATTGTCCCCAGCTCGGGAATTGAAACCTGAAAATCTGACAGTACTTCAAACAAAAAAGCCTCAAACTCGGGATCGCACTTATCGACCTCATCTATAAGTAGAACAGCTCTCTTACTTGAACGGATAGCCTTTAAAAGAGGACGCTCAAGCAAGTAATGATCTGAAAAAAGATCATCCTCACAAATCTGGTCCTTTTCCAGAGCCCTGTTCATCTGTATCCTCAGCAGCTGCCGCTGATAATTCCATTCGTAGAGGGCCTTGGTTTCATCCAGTCCCTCGTAACACTGCAACCGGATTAGCTCGCTGTCCAGGATATCGGCCAGGACCTTACCCATTTCAGTTTTTCCTACTCCCGGTGCTCCCTCAATCAGGATCGGTTTTTGCAGCTCAAGGGCAAGGTAAACTGTCAGGGCTGTTGAATCATCACATATATATCCTGTTTTTTTAAAACCGGATTTTAAATCAGCCAGTGATATTGTCATCTTGATCAACACTTCTTTCCCGTTTTATTACTAAGAACTATTCTTAATACTTTTATTCTATCACAGGTCACAATTTATTTCCGAACCGCTGTTGAAGCCGCTACTTATTTAAATAAACCAAAGTTCCAATACCTTATTATGAACAATAACACTAATATCCAAGGCAGTAAACAACATTACTTGCCTTTATCTTCATCCAGGACAACCCTGGGTAATTTCAAAATATAACCCGGTAAAATTAATGATAACTGATTTTCATTGTTTCACTCCTGTTTCTTTGCTCGTTTTCATTAAATGTTCGATAGACTATTATACTATTACCGCCCTTTTTAAGCTAACTCTCCAACTCCCGGTTCATTTAAAGTATGGTAAAATAAATGTGTAAATACATAATACGTTGTGGAGGTTAAAATGGCCAAATATAACGGACAGTCAGAAACCAGAAAGATCCAATCTATATTAATGAAAAAACCGGAAACAGCCTGGAAAAGCCAGGATAATGTTGAAAAACAATGGAGACAACTGCATTACCCCTCGCTGCCCGACTACAAAAAAGTCCTGGAAGAATACCGTATCTTTGCCAACATTATTGAAGACCATGTTGATGAAGTGCATTACCTGCCCGATGATAACCACACCGGGCTTGACTCAATATACACGCACGATCCTGTTCTGATCACAAAAGGAGGGGCTATCCTCTGCAACATGGGTAAAGAAGAAAGAAAAGCTGAAGCTGCCGCAATTGGGCGCTACCTGAATAAAATAGGCATACCAATTTTGGGAGAGATAAAAGCCCCCGGTAAAATTGAAGGCGGCGATGTAGTCTGGCTTGATGATGATACAGCAGCAGTGGGGCTTGGCTATCGTTCCAACAGTGAAGGAGTAGCTCAACTGCGCGAACTCACCAGGGGCATGGTTAAAGAAATAGTAGAAGTAGGGCTGCCGCACGGTAACGGACCTGACGAATGCCTGCACCTGATGTCAATGATCAGCCCGGTTGACGAAGATCTGGCTGTTGTTTATTCACGCCTGATGGTAGTTCCTTTCCGGGATCTGCTGCTCGAAAAAGGTATTAAATTTGTTGAAGTCCCCGATGATGAATACGATAATTTTGCCTGCAATGTGCTGGCCCTGGAACCTCGGAAATGCGTTATGATTTCCGGAAATCCAAAAACCAAAGCTGCCCTGGAACAGGCAGGAGCTACAGTATTTGAGTACCCCGGTGAAGATGTATCGATCAAGGGCGGAGGCGGTCCAACCTGTTTAACCCGGCCGCTCCTGCGCATTTAAATAAATAATTACTGTACCTAAATAAAAAAAGAACAGGGGGTCTGTGTAAGCCTCCTGTTCTTTTAATTGCAGAACCCATTTAGAATCAGATATTAATACTCTCACCCGGGCTGATCACAATACAGGCACTGGTGGTCTTTTCCTCAACCTTACGTTTAAATTCCTGTGGATCAGCGTTAATCAGCGGCCAGGTATTATAGTGATATGGAATTACTTTTTTCGCCTGCAGGAAAGCTGCAGCCATAACTGCATCGTCTATGCCCATGGTGAAGTTATCACCAATTGGAAGGAGGGCTACATCAAGAAGATCAAGCTCGCCAATCAGCTTCATATCACTGAAAAGGGCCGTATCACCGGCGTAATAAATATTCTTCCCATAATAATTAACTACAAAGCCGCAGGCGTGCCCGCCAGGCACTCCGGAACCATGAAAAGCTACTGTAAGCTTAACTGATCCAAAGGGAAAGTTGTGACGCCCGCCCAAATGCTGGGCATGGGCAGTTAGCCCTTCTTGCCCGGCCTGACCGGCTAGTTCAGCTGTAGATATAATTGTCGCCTGGTTATCCCTGGCAATGTTGTATGCATCACCAAGATGATCATAATGTCCGTGTGACAACAGGATATAATCAGTTTTCAGATCTTTGGCTTTTATTACAGCCTGGGGATTATCGGTAATATAAGGGTCAAAAACCAGCGTTTCTTTTCCCTTCCCACCGAGCATAAAACTGGCATGTCCTAAAAAAGTCAGCTCTGGCATGGAAAATCCTCCTCTCTGAATTTGAACTGGTACCAAGACTGTATCTACTAAATTATAACAGTACCCCGGTAGCTCAATCAAACTAGCCTGGAAAAATGATCGCGTCAAGCACTTGTAGGAAAAAGAAACCTCACCTTCAGCTCATACAGCT
>CAYMIW010000014.1:0-68969 GCA_964390725.1 uncultured Syntrophomonadaceae bacterium
GATCCTCATGTTGATGTCAGGGAAATGGTTGTCGAACGAGATCACCCAACAGCCGGCCCAATTAAGCTGACCGGTGTTCCAACCAAACTATCACTTACCCCCGGGGATGTCCTGCTTCCACCACCGACCCTGGGCCAGCACACCGAGGAAATATTAACTGCACTTGGTTATGGAAGTGAAACAATCAATGAGATGAAAGAAAAAGGCATAGTGTAAGCATCTAAAAAGTAAATTATTTTTTTAAGTAGTATATAATTATCTAGTAACCGTCCGGGGCGCGGTTTACCGCGCCTTCATTTTATAAAGGGAAGATCTTTCTATACTACCCAGATAGGAAGGATCAGATGTGCCCTAGAACTGGGTGAACATGGAGTATTGAACCTTTTATATTGTAACATTGAACCGATTAAAAAATAATAATTCCGGGGTATTCTTAATGAAACAGCTATCGCTTTTAGGCCAGTTAGAGCCTCTTGATCTTAATCCTCCCTTGCTGACCTCCTTTTATGGTGGAGGAGGTAAAACCACGCTTATGCGTGCTTTGGCTGAAGAACTTAGCAACGCTGGATTAAAAGCTCTATTAACTACAACAACTAAAATATTCCCCTATCCCGATTTAGTTCACTTCTACAGCGATAAACCGGTTAAGCTGAAAGCAGAACTCTTAAACCACTTAATTTCATCTAACCTGGCTGTATTCGGCAGGCCGATCGAACAATCAGGGAAGATTGATGGAATTACTACAGAAGAAGCTGAAACGCTCTTTAAAGCTTTACAGGTTAGCTTGCTGGTTGAAGGAGACGGCTCAAAAGGACTGCCCATAAAAGGCTATAATGCCTATGAACCAGTATTACCAGCGGCAAGCAACCTGATTGTTCCGGTTATTGGCGCGAATGCCCTGGAATGCCCGGTTGAGGAAAGTTATGTACATCGCAGTGCAACATATAAAATGCAGTTGGGTCTTGACGATAAAAAAAAGCAGATAATCGATGAAGATTTAATTGCCAAAACATATGCGTACATGGCTAATGTGGGCCAAAAACAGGCAGCTGAAGCAAAAACTCTATACGTGTTGAACAAGTATGATTGCCTGAAGGATCCTGTCAGGGCGATAGAAATTGCCCGTGCAATGGGCAGGTATAATTTGCTCGGCACCTTGCTGGTTACAGAAGCCAGGATGGGTAATCCGGTTAAAATGGTACTAGGGGTCCGAAAAAATCAGGAACCAGTGAAAGTTGCCGCTGTAATCCTGGCTGCCGGCACTTCTCGCCGTATGGGTAGAGATAAACTGGCGCTGCCGTTCAAAGACAGCACAGTTTTAGAAGAAACAATACGGCAGGTGCGTGGTGCAAACCTAGATCAAATAATCCTTGTTGTCCAGCCAGACAGTAAGTGGAAGCAGCTGGCTGAACGCCAAGAGATTAAAATAGTTGAAAATCCTGGTTATCTTTCAGGACAGGCCGGATCATTGATAAAAGGATTGGAAGCGGTTTCGGCAGAAATTCAGGGAGTACTTTTTACCCTGGCTGATCAGCCACTAATTACAAGCCCTGTATATAATCAACTGTTGAGCTCTTACAGGTTAAACCTGAAAAATGTAACTTATCCGTTATACCAAGGCAAGCGCGGAAATCCTGTTTTGTTTGATCGAGTGCGATGGCCTGAGCTTCTTTGTTTAGCCGGAGACCGGGGTGGAAGAGAACTCCTGGCTGAAATTGAACCGAACCAACATGATCAGGTCGATCTTTCCAACCGGGAAATCTTAATCGACCTCGATACTGAAGCTGATTACAAAAAATACTTATCCTGATTTCTTGAAATAGTTTCCCGGGTAAAATTTATACAATTTATGTCAAAATTATAGTAAATAGCTAAAAAAGTATTGACTTTGCTATTTTTGTAATGTATTTTAAATATAGATTATTCTACGATACCTGATCGAAAAGGCAAACCTGTTGAAAAACAGGGACGCAAAGCTACAGGGTCTAAGATTCCGAACTTGGGATATATGACAGCCTGGCTAACCGAAACGGGTTATTTAATATACCTGTTCAGCTTGTCAGCAGACTGTTACATAAAATGTTGAAGGAGCTGATATTAAATTGTACGGTGAATTATTGGGAGTTGATGTTGGCTACGGGTTTGTTAAAAGTTTTGACGGAGAAAGTGAAATTGCATTTCCAAGCGTAGTTGGGATAGGTAGGGATATTTCATATCGTTCAGTGTTAAGCAATTATAAATCACCTCTTGATACTCTGGCGCTCAAGTACAATGGGAAAAACTATTTTATCGGTAACTATGCCATTCGCCAAAGCTCTATCCCCAGCAGGTCGCTTGATATTAAAAAACCGGAAGATATCAACACCTTGCTCCTATTCTTGACTGCACTCGGGTTATACAGCGCTGAACCCCAGCAGCAGTATAGTGTTGTCACCGGTTTACCGACAAATTACATTCTCAGTTACCAGGAACAATTAAGCAATTTATTAAGTGGTGAACACCAAATTACAATCGGCTTAAACGGAAGAACAGAAGAAAAAAGGCTGAATGTCAATGATATTAAAATAGTTCCCCAGCCGTTTGGCACCCTGTTTAACCTGGTTCTCGATAACAATGGAAATGTTGCAGATCAGGATATGAGTAATAAAATAGTGGGCATTGCTGATATAGGTTTCAAAACTGCCGATTTTGTAGTATCTGATTCGCTTGAATTTGTTGACAGGCTCAGCTCTTCATCGAGCAGTGGTATGGTCAGCGCATACGAGATTATTGCCGCAATGATTAGGAGCAGGTATAAAATTGATAAAAAAGATTTTGAGCTCGATCAAATCGTCAAAAATAAGACAATCAAAATTGCCGGTATAAATTATGATATCAGCGACATGATTTCTGAGGCATACTACAATTTGGCCGCTAAGATAAAAACCGAGCTCGACTCTTTATGGGATTACCGCGAACTGGATGCAATTATTTTAACCGGAGGCGGGGGAGAAGCCCTGTCGGAATACCTGATACCAAAGTTCAATAATATGATGCTGGTTCAGGATGCTCAGTTTGCCAATGTGAAAGGGTTTTGGAAGCTGGCTAAAACTAACAGCAACCGCTAAAAATGATAAAGAGCCTTTAACCTTTGCAGAGATCAAAAAAGACGGATTGATTAATCCGTCTTTTTATTTTATCCGCAACAATGTGTCAATATGTTACTTTGATGATAAACTTTAGATAGACCAGGTAATGCGGCTGTCACTGCTGGTTACAACAGCTACTTTTCTTATTGCGATTAAGCTTTTTTCCAACTCCTGCATGTCACTCGCTTCAACATAGGCAATAATATCTGCGGGGCCGGTTACTACATGCGCTTGCTTGACACCCGGGATCTTACGGATTGCAGTAATTGTCTCGACAGGATCACCGGAACCGAACTGAACGAAAACATAGGCCGAGGTCATAGTCATTCTCCTTCCGCATTTATAATATGCTGTGCTTGGCAAAATAATACCGCGAAAACCGACACTTGTAAAGACAGTAAATTTACAAAATTAACAACAAAAGATCCAGGACGAACAAGTAAAAATATTGCCGGTATTTATTACCCCGATATTTCCCCCATGATAAGAGTAAGGCGGGAGTATACAACTCCCGCCTTACTGTAATTTTTACTGGTGAGCCATGAAGGATTCGAACCTTCGACACCCTGATTAAAAGTCAGGTGCTCTACCAACTGAGCTAATGGCCCTTATGGTGGAGAGGACTGGATTCGAACCAGTGAAGGCTGTGCCAGCAGATTTACAGTCTGCCCCCTTTGGCCAACTTGGGTACCTCTCCATAATCGAATACCCTGCAATTTAGGTACTATGAGATTATACCGAATCTATTATACTTTTGCAACCCCTGCAAGCATTGAATTTCTTGTGGAGCCGACGAAGGGAATCGAACCCCCAACCTGCTGATTACAAATCAGCTGCTCTTCCGTTGAGCTACGTCGGCAAAAAAGCTGCTTTTAAAGCATTAATAGTATAGCTTATTTTAAATAATACGTCAACACGGGACGGGCAGGATTTTTTATTAATCCAACGAACTTTCTAGGTGTTGAACATGAGATATAATATCATTAGAATCCAATCAGGGCAACATATATTTTTAATAATTTTGATCGGAGGAATTAAAATGCCGGATTGCAAGATAGCTATTATTGGAGGAACAGGAGTTTACACCCAGGATATGCTTGAAAAAGAAAAAGAAATATCTGTTGATACCCGTTATGGAACAGTAACCATGACCAGTGGAGAATACGAGGGGCGCACCATTTACTTTATGGCCCGTCATGGTGGTGGGCATTCAGTTCCACCGCACATGGTAAATTACAGGGCTAATATTGCCGCTCTTAAAAAACTTGATGTTGATGCGGTTATTTCCACTGCTGCGGTCGGAACTTTAAACAGCAGTATGCCTCCGGGCAGCAGAGTATTAATAGATCAATTTTTAGATTTTACAAAAAATAGAACATTGACCTATTTTGAAGGCCAGGGCGGTATTGTCGTTCATACTGATTTTACTGTTCCTTATTGTGAAGAAACCCGATTAGCTATTATCAGGGCAGGAAACAGTATTAATGAAAAAGTGATTGACGGTGGTTGCTATGTTTGCGCTGAAGGACCGCGTTTTGAAACCCCGGCAGAAATAAAAATGTATAAAATGCTTGGCGGAGATCTTGTCGGTATGACCAATGTTCCTGAAGTTACCCTGGCCCGGGAAGCCGGTTTATGCTATGCCACTATTGCCCTGGCAACAAATTATGCAGCCGGCATTTCCCAAACACCTCTCAGCCATGAAGAAGTTCTTGAAGAGATGGAGAAAGGTAAAGAAGGCCTCCAGAAGCTTTTAATAACTGCTGCTTCTGCTATTAAACCGGTAAAAAATTGTAATTGCGCTGAATCCGGTAAATACTGGCGGGAAGAACTTCACGGCTGATTTAAAATCCAGGCCAGCAGAAAGGAGAGTGCCGATTGAATAATATACTGATTCAAAATGCTATCCTGGTTACCATGGACAGGGATCGCCCCCAGTGGTTTACTGGTGACCTGTTAGTTGAAAACAATATAATAACCCGAATAGTAAAACGACCAGAAAAAATTGTAAATGTAAACAATGCTACCGTATTAAACGGAGATAATTACCTGTTTATGCCCGGGTTAATCAACACCCATGGACATGCTGCAATGACATTGTTTCGCGGCTATGCAGACGATCTTTCTCTAAAAGAATGGCTTGAAGATAAAATATGGCCTATTGAAGAACATTTAAATGATGAAGATGTTTACTGGGGAACCATGCTCGCTGCCTGTGAAATGCTAAAGGGCGGAACAACGACATTCACCGATATGTATTTTTTCATGGATCGGGCTGCTGATGCAGCAGCCGACAGTGGCATCAGAGCTGTATTATCCAGGGGTATGATCGGAATTGGTGAATCTGCTGAAATCGGTTTGACTGAAACCAAAAGGCTAATCGAAGAGAGACATGGAACAGAAAACGGTCGCCTGAATGTTATATTGGGACCTCATGCACCTTATACCTGCCCACCGGAATTCCTGAAAAGAGTTTTAAACCTTGCCGAAGAAACCGGCAGGCCGCTCAACATTCATCTTTCGGAAACTAAAAACGAAGTTGATGAAAGTTATGCTACTTACGGTAAAAGTCCTATCGAACTTGTTAATGAAATTGGTTTATTCAATTATCATGTTTTGGCAGCACATTGTGTTCACCTTAGCGAGCTTGATCTGGAAATTCTTGCAGAAAACAATGTAGGAGTGGCTCATAACCCGGTAAGCAATTTAAAACTGGGTAGCGGCATTGCCAGGGTGGCTGATATGCTTAGAAGAGGTATCGTTGTTGGTATTGGAACTGATGGGGTTTCCAGCAATAACAACCTCGACATGATTGAAGAAATGCGCACAGCAGCTTTACTACAAAAAGGGGTCAGGATGGATCCGGCCCTGATTAGTGCTGAAACTGCCCTCCAAATGGCTACAATAAACGGAGCAAAAGTGCTTCATTTAGAAAAAGTCGGTATGCTCAAGGAAGGGTGGAAAGCAGACATTATAGGCCTGAATATCAAAAAACCTCATCTTGTTCCGCTACACAACCCATTGGCTCATATTGTCTATTCAGCCTCGGCTTCCGATGTGGAATATGTTATTGTTGACGGTTCACTTCTGCTGGACAAAGGAGAAATGAAATTGATGGACGAAGAGAAAATACTGAAAGAAGCCTCGAAACATGCCCAAAATCTGGTTGAAGCAACTAAAAGAAATAAGGGGTAAATAATGGATAATATTCATATCCTGGTTACAAACGATGATGGTATCAATGCTGAGGGTATAGGTTGCCTTAGTCGGGTGCTGGCCGATAACAATCCCGGTTTACGTCTTTCCGTAGTGGCACCGGATCGGGAAAGAAGCGCCATCGGTCATGCCATAACGATGCACAAGCCTCTCCGCGCAGAAATTGTCAGGATCAATAATAATAGTAATAATCTATCTGGCTGGGCTGTGAACGGTACTCCTTCAGATTGTGTGAAACTTGCTGTCGAAGCTATCCTGGATGAAAAACCACATTTGGTTATCTCTGGCATAAATCGCGGCAGCAACCTTGGGACCGATGTTTTATATTCCGGCACTGTATCGGCTGCCGTGGAGGGTTACATCATGGGCATTCCGTCCCTGGCGGTATCGCTGACCGGGGATGGCAAAAAAGAAGATTACTGTTATGTTGCCGATTTCATCAGCAAGCTGTTTCCGCTTTTAATAGACAGCACGATCGGGCGGCCACCCCTGATCAATATTAATATTCCAGTTAACACTGATGCTATTAAAGGAACCAGGGTAACTTCTCTTGGTTCACGACGCTATCGCAATACTTTTGAAAAAAGAGTTGACCCCCGGGGAATGCATTATTACTGGATGGCTGGAGAAGTTATTGATGACGATCCTGAAGATATTGACAGTGATACGCGAGCAATTCGCGAGAATTATATCTCGGTAACTCCAATTCACTTTAAACTTACCGACCGGGATGCAATGGGCAGTTTGGAAAACATTATTAAACAAGTAGGTTAACCAAATTGTTTAAGACTTAAACGTCAAAGGAGTATAAAATGTCCCTGTTGAAGCCTTATGGTCATAATTGTTACATAATCCCCAGACAGGGCTTGATGAAAGCAGACGTCCTTGTTTATTTGAACCGGGAGCTGATCAATAGTTTTAGTGAGGAGCAGTCTTTGGAGCAACTTATAGACGCAGCCTCACTTGAAGGAGTGCTCAGCCCTGTTTTGGGTATGCCTGATATACACAGTGGTTTTGGTCTGCCGATTGGCGGAGTGATGGCCATGGATGCTGAAAATGGCCTGGTCTCGGCGGGCGCGGTGGGGATGGATATCAATTGTGGAGTAAGACTTCTGAAAAGCTCACTCAATTGCCAGGATCTGGATGATATAATGCTCAAAAAGTTAATTCGAGCTATTGAGAGAAGAGTACCGGGAGGGATAGGACAGACCAGCCGACACGCAAATTTAATCAAGGCGAACCTTGACGCTATTCTTAAAAGGGGAGTGCCGCAGCTGGTTGAAATGGGAATTGGCAGTGCCGATGATCTGGATTCAATAGAGGACAGGGGGTGCATGAAAGGAGCCCGTTTAGAAACACTCAGCAGCAGGGCTTTGAAAAGGGCTCTTCAGCTTTCAACAATAGGCGGTGGTAACCATTTCATAGAAATAGGTTGTATAGAGAAAATATATGACCGGGAAGCTGCCAATGCATATGGTTTGCAGGAATCAACTATTACTGTTTTAATACATACCGGAAGCCGTGGTTTTGGTCACCAGGTATGTACAGATTATTCAGCAACAATGAAAAAGAACGCCCGGCGATATAATATCGAACTGCCATCGGCAGGATTAGCCGCTGTTCCGATTAAATCTCCTGAAGGGAAAAAATACCTGGGTGCAATGGCCTGTGCAGCAAATTTTGCTTTTTGTAACCGCCACTGGATCAGTAATGATGTGCAAAAAGCTTTTAAAGAAGTATTTGCAATGAAAGATCACAGCTCCAATCTTACCCTTGTTTACGATGTTGCCCATAATACGGCGCGCTTTGAAACTATCGGTGAACGAAAGATGCTGATCCATCGTAAAGGCGCAGTCAGGGCACTGCCCCCGGAACACAAGGACAATAGCTTAAAGTACAGAAATTACGGGCACCCGATTTTAATACCAGGCAGTATGGGGTCTCCTTCTTATGTAATTAAGGCTGAAAAGGGCATCGACAGGCTTTATAATTCGGTTAATCACGGGGCAGGAAGAACCTTATCCAGAACTGCAGCCAAAAAAGAGATTTCTGTTGAGCAATTAAAGAACAGTCTCGGCTCTGTCATTGTTTCCGGGCGCAATTATGAAGCTTATCTGGATGAAGCTCCGCAGGCTTACAAAAATATAAACGCGGTGATTGACACTTTGACTGAAATTTCTCTCTGCCGAAAAGTTGCTAAATTGAAACCACTGGCAGTTTTTAAAGGCGAGGGTAACAGTTAATACGGAGAAAGGAATTAATCAAATGCTCTACCTTAATGCTGAATCATTGATGCAGTCAGCAGTACCTGAAGAAATTATGGATAGAATAGAATTGGTATATGCAGAACTATACAGCGGCCGGTGTACCCTGCCCGAACGTATACATATAGACCAAAATGATAATACTATACTTTATATGCCCTGTTTTTTAGAAAATATTTTTGGCACCAAAATACTTTCACTCTATCCCGGAAACGTGAAAAATAACCTCCCCACAATCAACGGAATAGTAATCTTAAATGATATCTCTAACGGGGCCCCGCTGGCCATACTGGACGGGGCAAGATTAACCGCTTTAAGAACAGGGGCTGTCGGAGGTGTTGCTATAAGACATCTGGCACCCGAAACAACTGCCCGGGCAGGATTGATTGGTGCCGGGGTACAGGGTTATTTCCAGCTTTTCTTTGCTGCCAGGGCTCGCAACTTCAAGCATTTTACCGTGTATGACCTGGACAACAGTAAAGTTAAATCCTGCTGTGAAAAATTGAAAACAGTATACCCAGAAATTACAATCAAGCCTGCTGGAAGTGTGGAAGAATTACTGCAGGAATCAGAAGTTATCATTACGGCAACACCTTCAATAAGTCCAGTTTTACCAGATCATGAAGAACTCCTGAAAAACAAATTATTTATCGGTATCGGTTCTTATAAGCCTGAGATGCGCGAATATCCCCGCATGGTTTACAAACTGGTTAACCAGGTACTGATTGATACTATACACGGGCTGCAGGAATCGGGTGATCTAATTACCCCACTTCAGGAAAAGTGGATTGAGCCAACTCAGGTAACCGAGTTTGCAAAATTCCTTAATGAACAAAATAATAATGTAATACAACAGGAAACCATATTGTTTAAATCAGTTGGTATGGCCCTTTTTGATATAGCAGTTGGAGAATTGCTTTTCCGAAATGCTGTGAGCAAAAATATCGGTATTCGACTTGATGGCAGGTGAGGTTATGAAAAATAAATTACCGCCCAGTATATTTAATGATGTACTCGGTCCGGTGATGAGAGGACCATCCAGTTCTCACACTGCTGCGGCAGTAAGAATAGGCAGGGTAATCAAACAGTTTTTTAATTGTACTCACCTGAAAATCACTGTAGAATTCGATCAAGATGGTTCACTTGCCACTACTTATAATAACCAGGGAACTGATATTGGTTTGGCCGCCGGTTTGCTTGGTATGAACCCGGCAGATGAAAATTTAACAGAATCACTTTCGCTTGCAAAAATAGCAGGGATTAACCTTGAATTTAAAATCAGTTCCTTCAGGGCTCACCATCCGAACACTTTCAGGATTGAAGCCGGCGAAGAAAGCGGAGATTCTTTTAAATTTGTCTTCATTTCCACGGGAGGCGGGATGTTCGAACTAATTGAGCTTAACGGTATTCCTCTTTCAATTAAAGGCGATTATTATGAAACCCTGATTCTTTTTAATTCTACTGGTACTGATAACAGGGAAGCGGTGGTAAAGAATTTTGCTGCTTCCTTTCCCGTGCATGAAGTTATTTTCTTCAAGTCTATAAACAATAAAAACCTGATCAACATAAAATCACGGCAGCCAAATTCAGGGGATATTCCTTCCTGGCTGTATTCTAAATACAATTTTTTACCGGTGATTCACTTAACACCAGAACTACCGGTACTATCCCGTCAGACTATAAAATTGCCATTTCATAACGCTGTCGGCTTGCTGCAGGCAGCTGACAGAAGAAATAATCAGCTGGATGAGCTTGCTGTCGATTATGAATGTTGCAGGGGAGGTTTAACTGAAGCTGAAGTGTTCCAGCTGGCTGCAGATATTTTAAAAGTTATGAAATGCTCAATTAAAAACGGGCTTTCGGGTACACATTACCGGGATAGAATCCTGGGAGCGCAGGGTCATAAGATGCTTAGTTATAAAGGTATAACTGCCGGTGGCGAAGAGATAAAGAAAATTATTGCCTACACCAGTGCAGTTATGGAAACGAAAAGTTCAATGGGAGTTATTGCCGCCGCTCCTACGGCCGGATCGTGCGCCTGCCTGCCGGGTACTCTTGTTGCATTTTCTGAAACTAACGCTATCGATGACAACCTGTTGATCAAGGCATTGCTGAGTGCCGGTATTATTGGGGTATTGATAGCGGGCAAAAGCACATTTGCTGCCGAAGAATGTGGCTGTCAGGCTGAGTGTGGTTCCTCATCCGCTATGTCCGCAGCTGCCCTGGTTCAACTTGCAGGAGGAAATGCCACGCAGGCCCTTGCCGCAGCATCAATAGCCATGCAGAATATTCTCGGTATGGTTTGTGATCCTGTGGCAAACAGGGTAGAAGTACCCTGTCTTGGTAAAAATATTCTGGCCGGTATGAATGCCCTGGCAGCTTCAAATATGGCCCTGGCAGGTTATGACCAGGTTATACCCTTTGATGATGCACTGCTTGCCTTTGACCAGGTTGGAAGGATGCTTCCCCCGGAGTTGCGCTGTACAGGAAAGGGCGGCCTTTCAATTACTAATTCCTCACGTTTGTTGCAGAATAAGTTAAAAAAACAAAGAGGTGTATAATTATCTTAAAGCCGTTGTGATATAATATTTAAGGTAAACTTCAGTAA
Source organism: uncultured Syntrophomonadaceae bacterium (assembly GCA_964390725.1). Taxonomy (GTDB): domain Bacteria; phylum Bacillota; class Dethiobacteria; order DTU022; family DTU022; genus JAABTH01. Next base: position 11,217 of record CAYMIW010000014.1, read on the forward strand.
AACTATGTATAAAAATAATTATAACCAGTTTTTCTTCTTCTTTAAAAAAAGTGCAATGCAATATGAATTATTTATTATAAAGCAAGTTTAAAAATATTCTATATGTTTCGGAGGTGGATAATTTGAAAATAGTGGGTGTTAATGAAGCTCTATGTACCCTTTGCGGAGCCTGTGAAACAACATGCTCCACTTTCTATTTTAAAGAAGATAACCGTCTTAAATCAGCGATCCAGGTTCATGAGTCAGACCATGAAGCCGGTGCTGTGATAAAGGTTTGCAACCAGTGCGGTAAATGTATAGAGGTTTGTCCGGTTGAAGCAATTAGCCGAAGCAAGAAAGGGATTGTGCTGATTAACAAAAAAACCTGTGTAGGTTGTTTTAATTGTGTCGGGGTATGTCCGACTGAAACCATGTATTGGCACGAAGATCTTGTTATACCATTTAAATGTATTGCCTGTGCGCGCTGTACAAAAGAATGTCCCACTGAAGCCATATTTATGACAGAAGTTGAATAATTATTTACCTGGATAGAGTAGCGAATTATTATGATAATAAAGCGGGAGGTTTTACAATGAACAAATCTATTGAAAAGATGAGAGCATCTCGTAAAGTGCTGGCCAGGTATGAATATGAACCAGCAGCAATCGACAAAGGATACTCCGGTAAGACCCTTTATATAGACATTTCCAATCAAACAATTAAAGCAAAAGATGTAACCAATCAAATGAAAGACATTTTTATCGGTGGAAAAGGTTTTGGCCTATGGTATCTATGGAATGCAATTAAACCAGAGACTAAGTGGAATGATCCCGAGAACGAAATTGTTATTTCTTCCGGCCCAATTGGCGGGATCACTCAATACCCCGGTTCCGGTAAATCCCTGGTAGTAACTCTTTCACCACTGACTAATTCGTTGATGGATAGCAATGTTGGCGGTTTTTTCGGGCCATATTTAAAATTTTCCGGTTGGGATGCCCTTGAAATTCAGGGCAAGGCGGAAAAAGATGTTGTTATACTGATAGACGGTGACAACGGAGCAGTAACGATTGAGGAAATTGATTTCCAACCCGGAGCAAGTCACCTGATCAGTGAACAGTTAACTGAGATGCTGGCCGACAATGAAAAAGATAAGATGCATGTATCGATCGTATCTTCAGGAAGTGGGGCTGAGCATACCAATGTAGGCATTCTTAATTTTTCTTTTTATGATCTGCGCCGTAAGGCAGCCCGCATGAAACAGGCTGGTCGTGGTGGTACAGGAACCGTATTCAGGGATAAAAAAATTGCTGCCCTGGCAGTTAAGTATTCCAGCTTAACCGGTAGGAGCAACAACCCTGCTGACCCTGCTAAAATTTCTAAAACAGGGGTTAAGATAACCAGGGAAATAAATAAATTTGATAATGAACAGTTCCGGATGCGCCAGATCGGCACGGCAAACCTGATGACCCCGATGAATGATTACGATCTTTTACCTGTTAATAATTTCAAGTACGGTTCACATATCGATGCAGTTAAACTATCTTCTGATGTGTTGCGCGACCGTTTCACCCAGAATATGCCCGATGGGTGTTGGATCGGCTGTTCTCTGTCATGCTGCAAGGCAGTTGATAATTTTGAGCTTAAATCCGGACCTTTCAAGGGTAATAAAGTGATAGTTGATGGCCCGGAATATGAAAACGCGGCCGGTCTTGGTTCTAACTGCGGTATATTCGATCCTGATTATGTAATCGAAGCAAACTTCTATTGCGATACTTATGGCTTGGATACAATTTCTACCGGGACTATGATTGCTTTTGCCATGGAATGTTATGAAAACAATATTATCAACAAAAAAATCACCGGGGGATTGGAACTTAATTTTGGAAATGCCGAGGCTGCCATGGAATTGATTCACCAGATGGGCAGAGGCGACGGATTTGGATTAATTGTCGGCCAGGGTGTTAGACGTATGAAACAAATCTTTGCTGAAAAATACAGTGCAGATCCTTCTTTCCTGCAGGATATTGGCATGGAGAATAAAGGGCTTGAGTATTCACAGTACCAGGCCAAGGAATCGCTGGCCCAGCAGGGAGGGTACGCCATGACTAATAAGGGACCGCAGCATGATGAAGCTTGGTTGATTTTCATGGATATGGTAAATAACCAGCTGCCGACTTTTGAGAAAAAAGCGGAAGCCTTACACTACTTTCCCATGTTCAGGACCTGGTTCGGGTTACAGGGTCTTTGTAAGCTTCCCTGGAACGATATTGTTCCCGAAGGAAATGCACAGACAGACAGCCCGGAAAAGATACCGGAGCACGTCCAGAACTACGTTGACCTTTTTAATGCAGTAACAGGTAGAAATATTGATAAAGAAGAGATGATCAGACAATCGGAAAGGGTTTATAACTTCCAGCGAATCTTTAACCTGCGCCTCGGCTTCGGTACGCGCGAGCACGACGCCGCTCCTTACAGGGCTCTGGGCCCTGTGACAGTTGAAGAATATGAATCGAGAGCCGAACGATACGATAAGCAGCTTAAAGAAGATGTGGGCATTGACCCTGCCGGTTTAAGCACCGAAGAAAAAATTAAGGCAATGCGCAAGTATCGTGAGGAAAGGTATGAAACCCTGCTTGATGTCGTCTATGAGCGACGTGGCTGGACAAAAAACGGTATACCAAAACCTGAATTTGTCAAAGAACTGGGTATTGATTTTCCTGAAGTGATGGAGGTTATTAATAAAAATCTTTAGCCCTGCCTTTATGGAATATATTAAATGTTAACGGGATGATGCTGCGTGATTGAAGTGAACGGAAAGGCTGTTGATTGGGAAGAGGGCATGACGATCGTAACCCTTCTTAAAAAGATGAACTATACTTTTCCCAAAATCATTATCAGGGTTGATGGAAAAGTAATAGATAAAAAGCAATGGTCTTCATATCAGATTAACGACCAGGCAGTTGTGCACGCACATCACCTCATTGCCGGTGGTTGATTAAAACGATCTTCGTTATTTGTATTATATTAGAGGATAATTAACAGAAAAAGAGAATATTTAATGTCGTATAATTGTTAACTGTCACATTATGTTAACTCTTCAACAAATAACCTGGAGGTGATTATGGAGAGGGCGATTATTCTTTAAATTTTAATTAAGCAATTTTTCCAAACTGTTTTTGCCTGTTTTTTATATAACCTAATTAGAGGAGGTCATTAACTTGTTAAGATTTAAAAACAGCTGGATAATTTTTCTGTTGCTGGCGCTATTTACTGTCGGCCTGTTTGGTTGCGGTGGCGACAGCACAGCCCCTGCCGGTGATGAGAACGGCGGTGAAACTCCCGAAGAATTTGAGGGTGAAGTGCTGATTGGTATTATGCTTCCTGTAACAGGAGCATACTCCGAGAACGGGATAGACATGCAAAATGCCGTTTTTTTAGCTGTCGATGAAATTAATGCAGCAGGTGGGGTTTTAGGTTACAAGATTACCACTACAATCGGTGATGATGAGTGTGATCCAGCTAAAGCTACAGCTGCTGCGAGCAAACTGGTTTCAGAAGAGGTTGTTGCAGTAGTTGGAGGTTACTGCTCCGGAGCTACTTTGCCTACACTTAAAATTTACGGTGACGCCGGTGTTCCAATGGTTGTTGCTGCCGCAAATGCTACCAGCCTGGTTGAAGAAAACCCCGGCTGGACCTTTATGATCAACAGCACCGGTGACATGCAGGCTGAAAATGCAGTAAATTGGTTTGAGATGCAGGGCGTTGAGACAATCGGACTGATCGATGACGGCAGCGCTTTTGCTACCGATTTAAAGATGCTCACCAAGAGTCAGTGGGAAGCAAAAGGTAAAGCTGTACTCACAGATGATACCGTAACTGTAGGAGAACAGGACTTTTCTGCCCTGGTTACTTCCATTATGCAGGCTGGCCCGGATGGAATCTACTGGACTGCCTATCACGCTGAAGGAGCCCTCATTGTAAGACAACTTCGAGAAGCGGGATACGAAGGTGTGATCATTGTTGCTGACGGCACCAGCGCTCCGGCATTTATTGAGCTGGCCGGCGAATACGCTGAAGGAGTATTCTGCACCGCTCCTCCCTTTGCTGACCTGAATCCTGCTGCTGCAGAATTTGTTACCAACTTCAAAGCGAAGTTTAATACTGACCCTGGAGCTTATTCAGGCCTCACATACGACGCAACTTACCTGCTGGCTGACGCCATGGAAAGAGCTGGTTCCTTTGAAGGCTCTGCTATCCGAGATGCTCTCGCTGAAACCGATGGCTTCCAGGGTATTTCAGGTGAAGTTATGTTTACTGAAAGAAACACTTTGGGCAGAAGCAACTTCGTCATTCTAGTTGTGCAGGATGGTAACTGGGCTTTTGCAGAATAACAATTTGTTACAGTTTAGCGCAGCCCCGGCGAATCGGGGCTGCGCTTTCTGATTGAGGTGAGCAGAGAATGTCCTTTTGGGAGGTATTTCTTCAACAGCTATTTAACGGCCTGTTAATCGGGGCATTTTATGGTTTAGTTGCCATCGGTTATTCCATGGTGTACGGCGTTATAAAGTTGCTAAATTTTGCCCATGGTGATATTTACATGACCGGTGCTTTTACAGGGCTGATTATTTTAGGTTTCATTTCTGCAGGGATTGCCAATGCCTGGCTGGCCATAGTGATAAGCCTCGTTTTAAGCATGGTCCTGGTTGGTCTTTTCGGGGTGGCAATCCAGAGGGTTGCTTACCGTCCCATGCTGAAAGCACCGAGATTATCGATTCTCATCACTGCACTTGCTGTTTCCATGATTATTTATAACTCAGTTCTGCTTTTAACACAGGGTCAGGCCAGGCCTTTTCGAACCGGTCTAACGGGCGAAAGTTTTTATGTAGGGGCGCTTCGACTTACAGAGACTCGTGTGGTGTTGTTAGTTGCAGCCCTTGTTTTAATGTTTTTACTGCATATGTTTATTACCCGGACCATGTATGGAAAAGCCATGCGAGCTATTGCGCTTGATCGTGATACCTGCCAGCTTATGGGTATAAACGTTTATAAAATAATTGCCGTAACATTTTTTGTCGGTTCATCTTTGGCAGCAGCGGCGGGAATGTTTGCCGGGGTCTATTATGGGACAGTTCATTTTTTTATGGGCTTTTTAATCGGGTTAAAAGCTTTTACCGCTGCCGTTATAGGCGGAATTGGTATTATTCCGGGCGCCATGCTGGGCGGACTTCTGCTCGGCCTGCTTGAATCGTTTGCAACGCAGATCCCTGGAGTCGGAACGGTTTGGAAAGATGTATTCTCTTTTATTTTTCTGATCTTGTTTTTAATATTTAAGCCTACCGGTATTTTAGGGCGTGTAGAAAGCGAAAGGATGTAACGCCTTATGAATGATAAAAAAAATCTTAATAAAATAACTCAAAACCTGGATACGCTAACAGCCCGGTTTAACGATTTTGCCGGCAACAAAACTATCAGGATTATTTTGTTTATACTCGCCTTCCTAGTCCTGGTTTATATTCCAATAACCGGCAGCAGGTTTACCCAGGAGATTATGACTAATATGTTTTTTTACATTATTGTCTGTCTTGGTTTAAACATTATCGTTGGCTTTGCCGGACTGTTGCATCTTGGATATGCTGCATTCATAGCTGTGGGAGCCTATGTCACCGGTATTCTGAGCGCTGTTTACGGAGTTAGCTTCTGGGTCACCCTTCCGCTAAGTGTTTTAGCAGCTATTCTCGCCGGTTTGGCTATCGGAGCGCCTACACTCAGGCTGCGCGGCGATTACCTGGCTATTGTAACTTTAGGTTTCGGTGAAATCGTTAGAATTACTGTTAGAAATATCGACATAACCGGAGGGGCGATTGGACTAATCGGTATTGAAAGACCGGTATTTTTCGGAATTACATTAAACCAGATCAGCCATTTCTATTACATGTTTTTTATTCTGGCCATCTTAGCCATATTTGTATCCTATCGCCTGCACGACTCCAGGATGGGCAGGGCATGGCAATATATACGCGAAGATGAAGATGCGGCATCAGCTATGGGTATTAATGTAGTAACAGCAAGACTGTATGCCTTTATAATAGGTTCTGCTTTTGGTGCGCTGGCCGGCTCGTTCTATGCTGCCAAGATGACGGCTATTTCGCCTGAATCTTTTATGTTTCTTCACTCTGTGATGTTTTTACTGGCTGTAGTACTGGGCGGGATGGGTAAAATACCGGGTGTTGTTTTAGGAGCAGTAATTGTTACTTTATTCCCGGAACTATCCAGAGATATAGGTCAGTATAGAGTAATTATTTTTGCAATAGTGTTGTTATTGCTTATGCTATATCGTCCGCAGGGTATTTGGCCCGATAAAAAACTTATATCAACTAAAAAATAATGGGGTGTTGCTGTGGCGCTATTGGAAATTAAAGACCTGACTTTGCGTTTTGGGGGCCTTTGCGCTGTCAATCAGCTATCACTGGATATTGAAGAAGGATCGATCCGAAGCTTAATTGGACCGAATGGAGCCGGAAAAACCTGTGTCTTTAACTGCCTAACCGGTTTTTATAAGCCCAGTGATGGTGATATGATTTTTATGGGTGCGAGTATGATGAAAAAGAAACCTCATATTATCACCTACAAAGGTATGGCAAGGACATTTCAAAACTTGAGATTATTCAAGCAGATGTCTGTCTTGGAAAATGTAATGTCAGGTATGCACAGTAGATCAAGTGCCGGCTTTTTTGGTGCAGTTTTGCGTACCAAGGGCCAGAAGGCTGAAGAAAAAAGGATCCGTGAGGTTGCCGAAGAATGCCTCGATTTTGTAGGTATTCTCGATAAAAAAGATTACATTGCCAAAAATCTCCCCTATGGTGATCAGCGTCGTGTTGAATGGGCCCGGGCTTTGGCTACCCAGCCAAAACTACTATTGCTTGATGAACCTGCTGCAGGCCTGAACAAGGAAGAGAAAGCACACCTGATCAACCTGATGCGCCGTATCAGGGATGAGCGAAAAATAACCATCTTTTTAATCGAACATGATATGGGACTGGTAATGAAAGTGTCAGAAAAAATATTTGTTATAGATTATGGTGTTAAAATAGCTGAAGGAACGGCACAGGAAGTTCGGGACAATCCCCGGGTTATAGAAGCATACCTCGGTAAAGAAGAGAAGGAGGATGCTGTATGAGTGAAACAGTCCTTGTATTAAAAGATCTGGAAACCAAGTATGGGGAGATATATGCTCTCAGAGGCATAAACATCGAGGTACTAAAAGGCGAAATTGTTACACTTCTCGGGGCAAATGGGGCAGGGAAAAGTACAACCCTGAAAACAATATCAAGCCTGGTTCCCGCCTCGAAAGGAAGTGTTGAATTTTTTAACGAAAATATCACCTATGCTGAGCCCTATTCAATCGTCGAAAAAGGTTTAATTCACATACCCGAGGGTAGAATGATCTTTAAAGAGTTAACTGTACTGGAAAATCTCGAGCTGGGATCCTTTACTCTTAAAGACAACATGGTAAGGAAAAAACGTGTTGAAAGAGTTTATGAACTTTTTCCAGTACTTAAAGATAGACAAAAACAAATGGGTGGTTTTTTATCCGGTGGAGAACAGCAAATGCTGGCCATTGGACGTGCGCTGATGACTGAGCCAAAATTGCTGATGTTAGATGAACCTTCCATGGGATTAGCTCCGATTATTGTTCAGAACATTATGGATATAATTAAACATATCAACAGTGAAGGAACGACAATACTACTGGTTGAACAAAATGCCAAGGTTGCCCTGAAGCTGGCCGACCGGGGATATGTGCTTGAAACCGGGGAAATTGTTACAGAGGGCAATGCAGAGTTGCTCAGTAAAGACGAGAGTGTAGTGAAAGCCTACCTGGGAGAGTAAATGTTTAGTCCCTTTAGTAATTCAATTAAAAGATTTCTCTTTGCCATGCTGATAGCTGTTGTATTGCTTCCCGTACTAATTCCAGCTGAAAAAGCCGCTGCTGAAACTCTCACGTACGAAGAGCCGGTGTTATATTATTTTTGGGGTCATTGTCCGGTCTGCAGCAAGCCAGAAGATCATGTCGGCCTGTTTAATAATTATCCCCTTGAAGTTCAAATATACGAAGTATTTCATGATCCCGACGGCCGTCAGGTTTACGACCGGATTAGTGATGAATTAGAAATCGAAACATATGGTTTTCCAACCATAGTTTTTAATAACCGCTACTGGCTTGGGTTTTCTGAAACGGTCCAGGCCGATTTACTGGAAGAGATAGACAATTATCTGGCAGGACAAAGCCGAACCGAGTTTCAGAATATACTTGTAATACCCCTGTTGGGCGAAGTTAACTTGATGTCTTCCCCGTTACTGCTGACCACGGCTATAATTGCCACTCTTGATGGTTTTAACCCCTGCTCTTTATTTGTTCTGACCTTTCTCCTGGCCATTATTGTCCATTCAGCTTCACGAAAAAGAATCTTTTTAGTCGGCATAACTTTCCTGCTTGTTACCTCCTTTGTTTATGGTCTATTTATGCTTGGGGTTTTAAATATAATGCTCTTTGCTTCCCAGCTGTTTTGGATTCGTAATATAATTTCTGCTATTGTAATTATTCTGGGTCTGATTGCTATTAAAGATTTTCTTTTTTTCAAAGAAGGGGTATCCGTTGTTATCCCTGAATCTTACAAGAAAAAGTATTACAAGCAGGTTCGCTCTGTTTTTTATAAAGATGGGTTATTTCCTACCATAGCAGCAACTACAGTAATGGCTCTTGGTATTGCCCTGGTTGAACTGCCCTGCACAGCCGGTTTCCCCTTTATCTGGAGCTCTATTGTCAGCAATGCCGATCTTGGCCCGGTTTATTTTATAGCCCTTTTTCTCCTGTATATTTTTTTATATCTTCTGATTGAATTGATTATTTTCGGAATAGCGGTAATCAGGATGCAGTCAATTAAAATAACCGAGGAAAAAGGACGCCTGCTTAAACTAATTGCCGGAAGCCTGATGCTAACCATGGGTTTGATACTGTTGGCAAAACCGGAATACATGGAAAATATAACTGGTGTACTGCTTACTTTTGGTTTATCCTTCACCCTGGTTTTGCTTATTTATTATTCCAGGCTTCTCGTAAAGAATGGAAAGGAGAGATAATAATGAATAACTGGAAAATACCTGAGAACTGGCAAACAATAACTGCAATAGATGCTCACACCGGGGGAGAACCACTTCGGATTTTTACCGGGGGGTACCCGGCAGTAAAAGGTAAAACAATTTTGGAAAAACGGAGGTATGCCCTGAAGAAACTTGATCACCTGAGAACTGCAACGATGTGGGAACCAAGAGGACATGCCGATATGTACGGCTGCATCATAACTGAACCTGTAACTACCGATGGTGATTTTGGTGTGTTATTTACACACAATGAAGGTTACAGCAGTATGTGTGGCCATGGTATTATTGCCGTGACAAAAGTAGTTCTTGAAGGAGGACTTTGTAATATTGATAAAGACGTCGGTCAGGTGAAAATCGACACTCCTGCCGGAAGGGTAACAGCTGAACCCCATTGGAATAATGACATGGTAAAGGAAGTATCATTCGTAAATGTTCCTTCGTTTGTCTATACACTTGACCAGGCAATTTACATTCCTACCCTGGGTACAATACATTATGACATCGCCTTCGGAGGAGCATTCTATGCTTTTGTCGAGGCAGAAGAAGCTGGTGTACAGCTTGATCAGGGTGGTTTTCGCAACTTAATTGAAAAAGGAATGCTGATTAAAAAGGCAATTGCAAACGAGAAAAAGATCATTCACCCTCTTGAAAAAGATCTCGGTTTTTTATACGGAGTAATTTTTATCGGTCCAGCGCGAACCAGCGGCAATCACAGCAGGAATGTATGTGTTTTTGCCGATGGTGAAGTAGATCGCAGTCCTACCGGAACAGGGGTAAGCGCCAGGGCAGCCCTTAACATAATTAGAAAAGAACTGTGTTTAAACGATTCTTTTATAGTGGAAAGCATCATTGGATCGACTTTCAGGGGAGAAGCAATCGAAGAAACAACTGTAGGTTCATTTCAGGCTGTCATACCCAGGGTAACCGGTTCAGCACATATATGCGGTATTAATAAATTGATTATAGATCCGGATGATCCCTTAAAGGATGGTTTTATTCTGCGCTAAGGTTGCCTGCAGCCCTGATCTTCACACTACTACTGTAGTCCTGCATTATTTTAACCAGCTCCTTCATACGGGAGGCAGAAGGTGGTTGTAAATCTGAACAGCTGTATTCCCGGCTTAATAAGCTATATGTATTTGATCCGAGGCGATGATAGGGTAAAAGCTCTATTTCTCTGATTTTTTTAAGTCCTTTACAAAATTCCAGGGTTGACTCCAGATTTTCGTTGTCATCATTGAAGCCGGGTATAATAGGAATTCTGACCACCATGGTGAACTGGTAAGCAGATTGATCGGCCTTTTTAATATTTGCAAGTATAGTTTCGTTTTCTACACCCAGCCATAGGTTATGCAGGGCATTATTCATTTGCTTGATATCAACGAATAAATAATCAAGCCAGGGCAAAACAGTTTCAAGGGTTTCGTAATCAGCATAAAGGCTGCTTTCTATGGCAGTATTGATTCCAATTATGCGGCACCTTCTATATACTTCCGCACAAAATAGTGCCTGGCAGAGCGGCTCGCCACCGCTGATTGTTACACCACCACCGGAATGAAAGTAGAAGATTTCATCCTTGCTGATTTCTTCCATAACCTCTTCAATAGTCATGCTTTTGCCATATTTTTTTATCGCGCTGGAAGGGCATACTTCATAACAACTAAAGCAGGAGTTACATTTTTCTTTATCGGTAACGACTGATAATTGATCATCAGCAGGAGTAAGCGCTTTTGATGGACATACCTCAACACAGCGCAGGCAGCCCTGGCAAAGAGTATAATCGTAACCTTTTTCCGGGGTTAACTGCTGAGACTCAGGTGTAGAACACCAGGGGCAGTGTAAGGGACAACCCTTGAGGAATATCACTGTTCTGATTCCACGACCATCATGTATTGATGAACGTTCAATTTTAACTATATTGCCCGTATTATTACCTGCTGCTTTGATATAAAACACTAGGAGATCACCTGCTGCACAGTACGGCCAATGATTTCATCCTGTACATCCCTGCCCAGCTCTACAAAATAAGCTGTATAACCAGCTACTCTAACCAACAATCCCTTGTAGTGCTCAGGATCTTTTTGTGCCTTTATCAAGGTCTGCTGATCAATTACATTAAACTGGACATGGTAAACACCCAGGCTGCAGAGACTTTTCAAAAGCGCCATCATCTGCATTATCCCATTTTCCGTATTGAGCATGGAAGGTTCAACTTTCATGTTTAATAATGTACCCTGGACAAAACGACCATGAGGAATGTGAGCGACAGACTTGATGACTGCACTAGGTCCGTTCATATCGCTCCCACCACTGGGGCTTACTCCGTCAGCAAGAGGCTGCCAGGCTTCTCTTCCAGAGGGGAGAGCTCCTACCTCCAAGCCAAAAGGAGTATTACCGGAAACGGGCAGTATCCCGGGAGTCATTTTTCCGAACTTACTTTTATACTTTTCTATTTCGTCGGCAATGTAGGAAAAGATATCACCGGCAATTTGATCAACATAGAAGTTATCGTTGCCATACTTGGGCGCTTTAAGGCATAGTTTGTGCACTTTATCATAACCTTCAAAATTATTTTCAAGAGCTCTTAACAGCTCAGCCATAGAAAGTTCTTCTGTATCATAGATTAAATATTTTACAGCTGCCAGACTGTTGATCAAATCTGCAACACCGATCAGTATAATACCATTCCCTACATTGTATTTCGCTCCGCCCCAGGCATAATCAAGTGCATTATCAATGCATTCCTTAAATGTTAATGATAGTGACGGAACCGGCCGGTTCAGACCAATTTCATCAATAACATGGCTGCCTGCAACAACCGCTTTCACTGCATAAGCAATATGAGCCTTTACCGCTTCTAAAAAGCTGTCATATGTTTGAAAGGATTCCGGGTTGCCTGTCCGGATTGATATCGAAAGGTTGCTCTTTCTGCATTTCCCATCCAGGAGGGCAAATTCCACCATGCTGCCCAGGTTTATATCTGCCAGGGCTGTGTACTGTCTAAGTCGTCCTTCAAGATTAGTTTCAACACAACCACATGGATTCCAGTCATAAGCTTCCTGTAAGGGGATTCCTTTGTTCATAACCATCATTATGCCTAGATCGTCATTATGAAATGCCGGAAAACCGGTTCCCAGGCTAATCAGTTCCACTATTTTTCGTAAAAAGGCATTCGGATTTTTCGATAAGCTGTATCGAACAGAAAGTGAAGGCTGGTACAGCTTAACATCCATGGTGGCTTGCAAAATCATGTAGGATAAATCATTAACTGCGTCCCTGCCATTCTGATCAACTCCACCTACACATACATTCTGAAACATAGGGTATCCTGCCGCGAATTCGGCTGTTTGGGCATCCTGGAACAGACAAGGTTCGCTGAATTTTACCCAGAGGCAGTTTAGTAGCTCCTGGGCTTTTTCAGGAGTTATTCTTTTTGCATCCAGATCAGTTTTCAGGAAAGGCCAAAGATATTGATCCATGCGGCCCGGGTTATAGCTGGCAGCATTCTGCTCCATAAATATAAAAGTCTGGTAAAAATAAAGTGACTGTAAAGCTTCGCGGAAGGTCCTGGCCGGTCCGGCAGGTACCTGCCTGCAGACCGAGGCAATTTCCAACAGCTCTTTTCTGCGCTCGGCGTCTTTTTCAGTAGCAGCCTGTCTTTCAGCCTCCGCCGAGTAACGCTCGGCCAACCTGGTCATACCGTCAGCTACAATAAGTAAAGCTTCCAGGTAGCATTTCTTTTCATAATCTCCGGCCCTGGAAATATCAAGCCTCGCCTTTCTATCCTTAACCCTGGAAACTATACCGACCAGCCCTTCATTGATAAGCCATTTATAACCGGCAGTTGTTTCTCCCCAACCGCGAACAGCCTTGCGGTTAATATATACTACCCCGTTATCCCTCAGAACCCGCGTTTCCTCGGGGATCTGGGCTAACCATTCTTCATAATTTGAACGTCCTTTCCAGTAAGGACGGATTTCATTCTCAAATAGTTCACGATCATCTGTTTTTAGAGAAAAAGGGTCATATTTCCTGGTATTAATTGTGTCAAGTTCGCTGTCAAGAACTGACCAACAGGAATCTGCACAGAGGATGCCACCCCTGATTTTACTTCCTGAACAACCAACAATCAGCTCTTTATCCCAGATAACAACTTTCTTTTCGTAACACTGTTTCCGAAAGGCATTTGCTTTACGAATAACCAGTGGCTGACCTTCAGCTTCTTTGAAACCCTCGGTCAGAAGACGGGCATTTTCTAAATCCATCTCCGGGGTAGTATTCAATACTCTCTGTTTTAAAAAGTTAACCCTTTCCATATAGGCAGGTTCAACAGTTCTTTCAGCGCCAGCCTGTTTCATTTGAGGCATATTGATCCCTCCAAACTGCTTAAAAATACCGTTATTATGTCTTTTATTATAGCATAAGGAAATCGTACATCATATTTTTAATACTAACAACTGGTCTTAAAATTTGCTATAATTAATTTGAACAATTTATTAGGAGAATCTATGACAACAGGGAATATATTTAATATCCAAAAGTTTTCACTGCATGATGGTCCCGGTATAAGAACCACCGTTTTTTTTAAAGGTTGCCCGCTAAAATGTCCCTGGTGCCAGAACCCTGAAGGAGTAAACTCCAGCCAGGTTCTATTCAGGCATAACCGACGTTGTCTTGGTTGTAAAACCTGCCTGGGTTGCTGCCCCCGGGAAGCTATAACTTTAAAAGCAAATGGACCGCGGATAGACCGAAACTTATGTGATCTTTGCTTTATCTGCGTAGAAAACTGTCCGGCGGGAGTTTATGAAGCAGCAGGGAAGGCTGTTACCGTGGCCGAAGTTATCAAAGAAATATCCAAGGACCTGATTATTTATGAAGAATCGGGGGGAGGAGTAACTTTTTCAGGCGGTGAACCATTTTTACAGCCTGAATTTCTTCTTGAACTGCTAAAAGGTATTAAACAAATAGGTATCCACACCGCTATTGAAACATGCGGCCATACTTCATGGGAAAACATAAAACAAACACTGAACTATACAGATCTTTACATATATGATTTAAAGCTGCTCGATCCATTGAAGTGTATAAAGTACCTGGGGGTATCCGGAGAAATAATTCTTGATAATCTAAGTGCTCTTGCAGAATCAAATGCTGCTATTCAGGTCCGTATTCCGGTTGTTCCGGGAATAACCGATGATTTTAACAATATCGAGCTAATCAGTAAGTTACTATCCGACTGCGGAATTGAAACAGCAGAACTAATTCCCTATCATAACCTGGCTATCGCTAAATACAGGGACCTTGATCTTGAATATAAACTTAGTAATCTTAGTAAACCGCAACCGGAAAGCTATGAACGTTTTAAGAAGATTTTTGTCCAGGCCGGATTAAAAATAACCTGTGAGGTAGAAGCGAAAAATGAATGAGACAGCACGTGGTTATAATCAAAGAGTAAGGTCTTTACGTAATGAAAGTGAAACAACACCACCCTCAATTTCTGTTGAACGTGCGCAAATAGTTACTAACGCCTACAAGAAATATTTGGGGACGGTCAGTATTCCTGTACTCAGGGCGCTGGTTTTCAAAGAGCTGATGGAGAAAAAGACAATTTATATCGGCAAAGGCGAATTAATTATCGGTGAACGTGGAACAAAACCCCAGGCTACACCAACTTACCCTGAATTATGCTGCCATACCCTTGAAGATCTTGATTTGATTGACAGCCGGGACAAAATATCTTTTACCGTTAGTGAAGAGGTAAAAAATATACAGCAGAAAGAAATTATTCCTTACTGGAATAACCGCTCGATGCGACAGGTGATTTTCAGTAATATGAGTCAAGAATGGCATGACTGTTACACCGCCGGTATTTTTACCGAATTTATGGAGCAGCGCGCTCCTGGACACACTGTGGGCGGCAATAGTATTTATCAAAAAGGCATGAAGAATTTAATCAACCTGGCTGATAAAGGGATTAATAGCTTGGATTATAAAAACGATCCCAACGCACTGACAAAAAAAGAACAGCTCAGGGCAATGCGTATTTGTGCCGAAGCGCTTATCTCCTATGCGGAGCGTCACGCAGAAAAGGCTGAAGCCATGGCTACTGCAGAAAATAACATACAGAGAAAAGAGGAACTGCTGCAGATTGCTTCTATATGCAGGCATGTACCTGCCAATTCACCCCGCAACTTTTGGGAAGCCCTGCAACACTATTGGTTTATTCACCTGGGTGTTATTACAGAGCTGAATACCTGGGATTCTTTTTGCCCCGGCAGACTGGATCAGCATTTAAACCCCTTTTACCGGGCAGGAATAGAGGAAGGTACACTTGACAATGACCAGGCCAGGGAACTGCTGGAATGCTTCTGGATCAAATTCAACAACCAGCCGGCCCCGCCCAAAGTTGGCGTTACCCTGAAGGAGAGCGGTACCTACACAGATTTCTGCAATATTAACCTGGGAGGTTTAACAGCAGATGGTAAGGATGGAGTAAATGATGTAACTTACCTTTTGCTTGAAGTAATTGACGAAATGCGCCTGCTCCAACCGAGCACAAACATACAGGTCAGCAAAAAAAGCCCTGATCTTTTTATTAAGGAAGCCGGCAAGGTTATTAGAGAAGGCTGGGGCCAGCCTTCTGTGTTTAATGCCGATGCAGTAGTACAGGAACTGCTGGCCCAGGGAAAAACACTTACTGATGCCCGGCAGGGAGGAACCAGCGGCTGCGTTGAAACAGGAGCCTTTGGCAGAGAAAGTTATATTCTGACCGGTTACTTTAACCTGACCAAGGTGCTGGAAATCGCCCTTAATCGCGGTGTGGATCCGGCCAGCGGCAAGCGTCTTGGTCCGGACACGGGCGACCCGTTATCATTTAAAACATTTGATGATTTAATTGAAGCTTATAAACAACAGCTGGAATACTTTATCGAGATTAAAATTAATGGCAATCAGCTTATTGAAAAGCTGTATGCCGAGAATATGCCTGCCCCGTTTCTTTCTTTAATCATTGATGACTGCCTGGAAAATGCCCGGGACTACAATGCCGGAGGAGCTCGTTATAATTCAAACTATATCCAGGGTGTTGGTATCGGTTCTCTGACTGACAGTTTTACCGCTCTGAAAAAATATGTTTTTGAAGAGAGTCGTTTCAGCATCAGGGATTTTCTTGATGCGCTGGCAAACAATTATACCGGTAAAGAAAGCATGCGGCAGATCCTTTTACGCAGCAGCCATCGTTATGGAAATGATGATGATGATGCTGATAATGTGATGCAGCAGCTCTTTTCAATATTCCATGATCTGGTAGAGGGCAGAAAAAGTGTGCGGGGAGCAACCTATCACATCAACATGCTACCAACCACCTGCCATGTCTATTTCGGATCGGTTATTGGAGCTACACCCGACGGCAGGTTGGCTGGAATGCCCTTGTCAGAGGGTATTTCTCCAGTTCAGGGAGCAGATGTTAACGGACCAACCGCGGTTATCAAGTCAGCCTCTAAAATGGACCAGCTCAAAACCGGGGGTACTCTTTTAAACATGAAATTTTCTCCCGGGGTGCTATCCGGTCACAAAGGGCTGCTTAATCTTGTTCACCTGGTGAGAGCTTACTTCCGCATGGACGGCCATCATATTCAGTTCAACGTTGTCAATGCCCAAACACTCAGAGAAGCACGCCTTAAACCAGAACTACACCGAAATCTTATTGTCAGGGTTGCCGGTTACAGCGATTATTTCAACAATTTAAGTGAGCAGTTGCAGGATGAAATAATTGCCCGCACTGAGCACAGTGGTTTTTAACTGCTGTCTTTGGTTGACAGCTAACCGTAAATAGAATAAAATATTTTTGGCGAAGGGGAGTAGCTCAACTGGCAGAGCAGCGGTCTCCAAAACCGCAGGCTGCGGGTTCAAGTCCTGTCTCCCCTGCCATAAAAATGAAACAAGATGCTGCTGTTAAATTGCAGCATCTTGTTTCAATATGTTTTTTTGGAAGGGGCTCACCAAATGCCCAGGCAGTCACTTTTGAATGAGCTGCAGAACAATGCTCCCCACGATTTACAGGGACATCCAGCCCTGGCTAATGCTGCCGATCTACTTGAAATAATCAATGGAAGTTTACTTTCCGAATCAGCTGAGTCACTTTATAGTTTGGCTGAACGAATCCGGATCAATACCCTGAAAGATGCCGACGATTTATACGGAATTACAGATGAAGTTGATGTAAAACTTCAAGATCTTGTAGCAAGTGATTATCTTGTTACCTGCATCGCCTCCTGGGTTAAGCAGATCAGGGAAGAACTGTTTGGTGCTCCTGAACCTCCATTTGAAAATGATCTTGAAAATGCTATTCGCTGGGTGGAAACAACTGCCATGACAGACGATCCCGGCAGTAAGGGAATAGATAGAAATAAAACTACGGAAACCATTATTCCAAATTCCACAGACCTTAAATTTTTAAAACGTAACATATTTCTTCCAGAAAACAACACTATAAAAACTGTCTGGGTTCAACCTGGAACGCTTCTTCATTCCGTAAGCCGAAAGATTGAAATTATATCCTCGGCAACAGGTTTTAAACCTCACGCCGTAACAGTTTATTTGCTTACGGGTTTGGAACCTATATTGTTAAGAATAGTTGTTACAGTTAAAGCAGGGCGGGCTTTGCTGCCTACCGAACCGACAGACATGAATGATAATCGAATGGCTAAACGAAGACTGCTTAAGAGAAGCCTGTGTATTGAACTGCACAGCGCAGATATATCACCGGCAGAGCTGAAAAATATATATGAAAGATACCGCTCCGAGTTAAAAATCAGAAAAACAAAAACCCTCAGTGATGAACAGGTCAGGTTATTTTACCTGGTTAGAAAAGAAGGAGGCCCTCCGGCCCAGGGATCAAAAGCATTTTGGAATAAAATCAGGGAAACATGGAATGCCAATCCCAAAAATAAGCCATATAAATCGTGGGAAGGCATTTACCAGCGTTATAAAATTGTTGAAAGAAAGATGGACAACCTGTTTATTAAATAATCTAAACGAGGTGCAGAAGATGAAATCGACAAAAGAGTTATTGGAGCTGAATGTAAAGTACGGTGCCAGAAACTACCTGCCTCTCCCTGTAGTCCTGGTTGACGGCAAAGGAGCATGGGTAACTGATCCAGAAGGAAACCGATACATGGACATGCTCAGTGCATATTCAGCCATGAATTTCGGTCACTGTCACCCTAAAATAGTTGCTGCTTTAAAAAAGCAGGCAGAAAAAATAACTTTAACCTCAAGAGCTTTTAATAATGACCAGCTCGGAGATTTTTGCAAAAAACTATCGCTTTTAACCGGAAAAGAAATGGTCTTGCCAATGAATACGGGATCCGAAGCTGTTGAAACAGCAATCAAGGCTGTACGCCGCTGGGCTTATCGTACTAAGAATATCCCAGAGGATAAAGCTGAAATAATCACCTGTAAAGGAAATTTTCACGGCCGGACAGTTACCATTGTTTCCTTCAGCTCTGATCAATCCTATCGTGACGGGTTTGGTCCTTTTACCCCGGGCTTCAAAGCTATCGAATACGGTAACATTGATGCCCTGAGGGATGCAATAAATCCCCATACTGCCGGCTTGTTGATTGAGCCAATCCAGGGAGAAGGCGGTATAATCATACCTCGTGAAGGGTTTATTAAAGAAGCTTACCAACTATGTCATGATAATAACGTGGTTTTTATGGCTGATGAAATTCAAACTGGGTTTGGAAGGACCGGAAAATTGTTTGCCTGCGACTGGGAGGAAGTCATTCCCGATGTTTATATACTCGGCAAAGCGCTTGGTGGAGGTATAATGCCTATATCTGCAGTTACCGCTTCCGAAGAAATACTCGGTGTATTTGAGCCGGGATCACACGGCTCTACCTTCGGTGGCAACCCCCTGGCCTGTGCCGTTGCATTAACAGCACTTGAAGTATTGGAAGAAGAACAGCTGGTTGAAAAATCAAATCAGCTCGGTAAATACCTGGTAGATGAACTGAAACAAATAACCAACCCTGATATAGTTGAAATCAGGGGTAAGGGATTAATGATTGGCATTGAACTTAAAGGCAAGGCCAGACCTTATTGCGAAAAGTTAATGGTAAAAGGTATCCTGGCCAAGGAAACCCATGAAAACATCATACGCCTGGCTCCACCACTGGTTGTAAGTAAAGACGACCTGGACTGGGCAATCGATATAATCAGAAATATATTTAACGAAAATTAATCATTTTTAATATAAAAAAAGTATTGACAAATCAATTAATGTGATCAATAATCTTTTTACCAGGTTCCGAGAGACTGGATAGCAAGCCGGTCCGGGTCGAAGGGGCACAATCGTAACGGGGAAGGTCTAACCTGAGCCGTATACCGAGAACCCCATAAAACCAGGTCACTGAAAGAGACGGTTAATGAAAGGCCGCCAGGCCGGGATTTACCGGAATTCTCAGGACGGATCATAAAGTAGCTTTCCGGAGGTTGAGGGAAGGCCATCCAAAGGTGGTGGCGGAAGCTCAGCTGCAGATGGTAAAGTGAAGAAGATGCGACGGTAGGTTAGAAGGCCTGTTGGAACCTGGTTTATTTATGTTCTTTTCGTTATAAGAACTATTCCCCTTTTAAACTAAGCTGCCAGTTTCATTGACACTTTAAAAACCCCGGTGATATAATTTATACGTTACATGTTCGTTAATATACTGTTTCATATTATTAAATAACATAACTTTGAAGGATATCTTATGAACAATAATACGAATCCTCTTGATGCAATCGTTTTTCGCTACAAACCTGAACCTTCTGAATTGATAATGATCCTTCAAGATATCCAAGTTGAATTTGGTTATATAGCTCCCGAGGCTGTTGAAATAGTTTCTTCATACCTAGGCTTACCCCAGCCACAAATATATTCCATTGCAACATTTTATAATTCGTTCCGGCTTAAACCCGGGGGGAAACATAAAATTGAAGTATGTGAAGGTACTGCCTGTCATATCAGGGGGGCCTCATTACTGCTTGACCAGTTGAAAGATAAACTTGGTATATGTCCCGGTGAGACTACAGCTGATCAAAATTTCACCCTTAACTCAGTCCACTGCGTTGGAGCCTGTGCCATGGCCCCCGTACTGGTTATTGACGGTGATTACCATGGCAATGTAACTTCTTCCGGGTTAAACAAGCTATTAAGAAGTTATAGTTCCGGTGAAGGTAGAGCAGTTCTTAAGCATGACGAAGAAACACCTGCCGAGTTCATCGGTGAAAAAATCACATCCTCTGAACAATTCGATACCTTGCGAAAAAGACTGATTAAAACCATGATTAATGAAGAACCTGAATTACTGGTTTGTGCAGGGACCGGTTGCCTCGCCAAGGGTAGTTACATGGTTGCTGAAGCTTTAAAAAAGCAACTGGAACTACAAAATAAACATTTGCCTGTAAATCTTCTTTTAAAAAATGTCGGCTGCCAGGGTTTTTGTGAAAAAGGTCCACTGGTTGTCCTACAACCTGATAACATATTTTACTGTAATGTCCAGCCCGATGATGCTTCGGAAATAATCAGTGAAACAGTAATTAATAAAAGAACTATCGATCATCTTTTATATCATGACCCCGATTCTTCTGGCAGTATCAAATATTACAATAAAATACCATTTTTTAAGGGTCAGCAGCGTATCGCCCTGCGAAACCTCGGCATCGTGGATCCTCTCAGCTTATATGATTACATCGCCAAAGGCGGCTTTGCCGCACTTATTAAGACCCTTAACAATATGAAGCCGGAAGAGGTAATAGCTGAAGTAGAAAAATCCGGTCTGCGCGGCAGGGGCGGTGGGGGATTCCCAACCGGTAAAAAATGGCGATCCAGCGCTGAAGTCCCTTCGGCAATCCGTTATGTTATCTGTAACGGCGATGAAGGAGATCCCGGAGCTTTCATGGATCGCAGCATCATGGAAGGTGATCCCTACTCGGTTATAGAAGGCATGATCATTTGCGCCTATGCAGTTGGAGCTGAGCATGGTTACATTTATGTTCGTGAAGAATACCCCCGGGCTCTTAATCATTTGAATATGGCTATTGAACAGTGCAGATTAGCCGGTTTTCTCGGCCCTGATATATGTGGAAAAAACTTTTCATTTGATATAAAGATTAATCGTGGAACAGGAGCATTTGTTTGTGGTGAATCGACAGCTTTAATGCAGTCGATCGAAGGGAAAGCAGGAGAACCAAGGGCAAAATATACACGCTCATCCCAGCGGGGTCTCTACAACAAGCCGACCGTTCTGAATAACGTTGAAACCTTTACTAATATTCCTGTTATCATTAATAATGGCGCTTCCTGGTTTTTATCAACCGGAACAGAATCAAGCCCGGGAACTAAAGTATTTTCTGTTGTCGGGAAAGTTAAAAACACCGGTCTCGTTGAAGTTGCCATGGGCATAACCCTGCGTCAGATTATTTTTGATGTTTGCGGAGGTATGTTAAACAATAAGGCTTTTAAGGCTGTGCAAACCGGCGGCCCTTCCGGGGGTTGCCTCCCCGAGAATAAGCTTGACTTGCCCGTTGATTTTGACAGTTTGTCCCGCGAAGGGTCTATGATGGGTTCCGGCGGTATGATCGTAATGGATGAAGATACTTGTATGGTTGATGTAGCCAGGTATTTCATCAGTTTTCTCGCCAGTGAATCCTGTGGCAAGTGCGCTCCTTGCAGGCTCGGTTTAAACAAATTACACGATATTCTGTCCAGAATCTGCAGTGGAAATGGTGAACCGGAAGACCTGGATAGAATTATTACTCTGCTTGACCTGCTTGATGAAAGTTCCCTCTGTGGTTTAGGAAAATCAGCGTCAAACCCTGTTCGCAGCACTCTTAAACATTTCAGGGAAGAATACCTGGCCCATATAATTGACAAAAAATGTCCTGCAAAGGTATGCAGGGACTTAATTTCTTACAGGATTACAACAGATTGTACAGGCTGCAGGCGTTGTGCCAGGACCTGTCCTGCCGGGGCTATAAGTGGCAATAAAAATGAACAGCATCACATTGACCAGGAACTATGCAGTCGTTGCGGCCTCTGTCTGCAAACCTGTAATTTTGATGCAATAATTGTAGAAAACTGAATCAGGCTGATGAAGGAGTCACCATGAGTAATATGATTGAGATAACCGTAGACAATCAGGCAGTCAGAGCAGAAGAAGGAGCTATGCTGCTTGATGTATTGCGGGGTATGGGTATCTATATTCCCACCCTCTGCAACCATCCGGCCCTGGCACCGAGTGGGTCCTGCCGCCTATGTATTGTTGAAGTGGGTTCAGAAAAATGGCCCGGTGTGAATAAGCTTGTTACCTCCTGCCTCTACCCGGTTGAGCAAGGGTTAATTGTAAAAACACGAAGCAGTGAAGTATTAAAAACACGAAGAGCCCTATTTGAACTTTATCTTGCTGAATTCCCCGATTCCGAAGAAATAAAAGCCATGGCTCGTCTCGAGGGAATCGAACATTCATCATTTGCTATTAACGAAAACAGCAAAAGCTGCATATTATGCGGTTTATGTACCAGGGTATGCCAGGATTACGGTCCCGGAGCGATTGCAACCCAGGAGAGAGGTATTACCAAGTATATCGGTCCCGGTCCTGATAACCCGGCAGAACTGTGCACAGGGTGCCGCACATGTGCCTCAATTTGTCCGACTTCTGCCATTACCCTGGAACAAAAAGAAGGCATCCTAACTATTTGGGGTCGTGAATTTCAGGTTCCGGTATGCTCAGTTGATCCTTCACTATGCCGCGGCTGTGGATTATGTGAAGAAGTTTGCCCATTTTCAGTTCCGCGCTCACTGATTAAAATCGGAGAGGAAGCCCTGGCTTATATTTCTTCGGACACGTGCCGGGGATGTGGTATTTGCGCCGGTTCCTGTCCTTCAGGCGCTATCAGCCAAAAAGTTACAGAGGAGCAGAGTTCACCCGACCGGCTGCTACCAGACAAATTAACTGCCGGAAAAGATATCATTTTTGGTTGTTCGCGAATACCAAAATCAGAACTAAAAGAAAACCTGATCAGGGTCAGCTGTATTGGGGCGGTTCAGCTTACAACAGTGCTTAATTTTATTGCTGCCGGTGCC
The DNA here is from genome assembly GCA_964390725.1 of uncultured Syntrophomonadaceae bacterium. Lineage (GTDB taxonomy): Bacteria > Bacillota > Dethiobacteria > DTU022 > DTU022 > JAABTH01. The sequence continues at coordinate 34,486 of CAYMIW010000014.1, forward strand.
AGAAGTGTGTCCCTGATATGCCGTGAAAAACAAACCTGTCCTTTTGGCGCGGGTTGTGATTTAGCTGAAAAAATGGTTAATACAATCAGCGAACTGCTTGATTATCTAGGCCTGCAAAAAAAAAGGGTTACCCTTCTGAAACCTGGTGCCGGGCCCAGTGCTCCACGGCAGGCCTGGGAAGAGTATACTGCTAAGCTTGATCAGGCTGGATGCTTTGCTAAAAGCAACCGGGTAATTGTAAATGAGCTATCCTTAGATTCAGCACTTCTTCTTATAGAAGAGCTTAAAAACAGGCCCACTGCTTCGATTAATCTTCCGGTTGATGTTGCCAGCCTCCTTAAACAGCAGCTTGATTATGACAAAGAAGAATTACTATATCTTGGCTATTTACCTGAATTACACCTTTTAGTTAAGTTGTGCACCGGGGAAGATTATGTTTTGGCTATCATAAAATCAGCGCTGCAATTCCTGAACAGGCTGGGAATTAAGGCCAAGCCTGTTATTAGTAAGCAGCAGCTTGCAGAATTGAATAACAGCCGTATCCTCACCCTGTTTCCGCCTTCTGAAGTGCTGCAGGAAAATGGTTTTCACCCGGTTAGCCTGGATCAATTGGCCGGGAGAGACAAGGGTAAAGATTTCAGGTTTTCTCTCAGCCGTATAGAAAAAAAAGAACTGCTTGATTTACTCAAAAACACAAAGGGAGATAAGCTTTGTGTCAGTCCTGCTGAATACCTGCAGTTATGCTTAATGTTCCGTTCCGGCACCTGGCAAAGCTCGCCTTTGAAAACTATCTGTATATATGAAGAAGGGTGTATTGAAACCGGCAGCAGAGATCATGAACAAACTGACAGCTTCAGGATAACCAAACATCCCATTCTGCCGGCCCCTGATCAAGCCGTTGTAGATTTTAGTTTCAACGGCCGGCCCTTAAAAGCACGGAACAACGAGGTAGTCACTTCGGCCCTTTATGCCTCGGGTATTCATGTCTTTGGACATCACAAAAGCGACGACAGCGCCCAGGGCATTTACTGCGTTAACGGTCAGTGCTCACAGTGCATGGTTATTGCCAATGGCCGGCCGGTAAAAGGTTGTATGACTCCTGTGACAGAGGGAATGGTTGTTGAAAGTGTTGAGGGGGTACCAGGGCTGTCCGATGCACAAACCTCAAAACCGCTTCTAACGGAACCTCCCCTGGTTGAAACTGATGTCCTTATTATAGGTGGGGGACCTGCAGGTATTTCTGCCGCCATCGAACTGGGCCGGGTAGGAATTAATACACTTCTTGTAGACGACAAACAGCAGCTGGGAGGCAAACTTAGTCTGCAAACCCATAATTTTTTCGGTTCGGTTGATGATTGCTTTGCCGGTACCCGCGGAATGCAAATCGGGGATATACTGCTCGCAGACCTTAATAAGCTTCCGGCTGTTAAACAAATGCTAAATTCAACGGCAATCGGTGTTTTCACCGATGGTAAAATCGGTATTTCCAGTAATGGCACATATAAACTGGTTAAAGCTAAAAAAATACTCTTTACTACCGGGGCAAGAGAGAAAAGCCTGGCTATACCCGGGGCGGATCTTCCCGGTGTATACGGTGCCGGTGCTTTTCAAACCCTGGTTAACCGTGACCTGATTCGCTGTGCTGAACGCCTTTTTATCGTCGGCGGAGGCAATGTTGGTCTGATTGGAGCTTACCATGCCCTGCAGGCCGGAATAGATGTAGTTGGCCTGGTTGAAGCTCTTCCCCGTTGTGGAGGTTATAAAGTCCATGAGGATAAAATAAAGCGCTTTGGAGTGCCAATCTGGACTGCGCATACCGTTTTGCGCATCGAAGGCAAAGAAAAAGTTGAAAGAGTAATCATTGCTGCAATTGATGATAATTTTAAACCTGTTCCCGGGACTGAAAGAGCTTTTAACGTTGATACTGTATTGATTGCAGTCGGCTTGAGCCCGGTTAACGAACTGCACCAAAAAGCTACTGAATACGGCATGGATGTATATGCTGCTGGAGACGCCAACGAAATTGCCGAAGCATCGGCCGCCATTTTTTCCGGTAAAATCATCGGTCGCCGCATTGCCCAGTCCCTGGGAGTGGATTTGCCAATTCCATCGGAATGGGAAGAGTTTGGAAATATACTGAAGCAGCATTCCCCTGACAGTAAACCTTTTACCCCCCCGGACGACAAGGGGAATAGCGTATATCCATTAATCCGCTGCGTGCAGGAAATACCCTGCAACCCCTGCACTGAAGCCTGCCCCAAGAATTTAATCAGCATGAAAGATTCGATTCTGTCTCTTCCGGATTATTCCGGTGGATGCATAGGTTGCGGTAAATGCGTCCTGGCCTGCCCCGGCCTGGCCATTAACCTGGTTATTGAAGATTATGATCCTGATCAGGAAAAAGCCTTATTGATGATGCCTTTTGAATTTAATAATGATCTGATTTCCATCGGCAGCGAAATCACCACAACCGATATGACTGGGAACCCGGTCGGCACGGGAAAAATCATTGCTTTAAAGGAAGGCGGGGGCCAGAACAGCAGAAGACTACTCATGCTGGAGGTTCCCTATGAACAGCGTCATCTTGTAGCAGGCTACAGGGTCAGGGATATCGATGCCGGGGAGCCGGTTGATCTTCATCCCGTTCCTGAGGATGATCCTATTGTCTGCCGCTGCGAAAGAGTGCGCAGAAGTGAAATAGTAAGGGCCATCCGTGACGGAGTCAGGGATATGAACCAGCTGAAAGCCTTGCTGAGAACCGGCCTGGGTGGTTGTAATGGAAAAACCTGCACAGATTTAATTCTTCGTCTTTACAAAGAAGAAGGGATACCAGTTTCAGAAGTAACCCTACCGACACACAGACCCCTGGTAGCAGAAGTACACCTTGATTGTTTCCTTGGTAGTAAAAAGGAGGATCCGAATCGTGACGGTAGCTAAAACATACGATGTAATCGTGGTTGGTTCCGGTAGTGTCGGCAACCCTACCGCTTATCACCTGGCAAAAGCAGGTCTGAAAGTGCTGGTAATCGATAAAAGATCTTCTTCCGGACAGGGTGATAATAAGGCAGCAATTGGCGGGGTTAGGGCGACCCATTCAGATCCGGGAAAAATCAGCACGTGTCTGGAAAGCATAAAAATATTTTCCAGCTGGGAAGGACAATATGGTTTCGACATTGGTTGGAAGAGTGGTGGTTACTGTTTTCCAGTTTATGATCATACCGTCGAATCAACTTTAAAAAACCTGCTTTCAGCGCAACAAGAATACGGTTTAAATATCAACTGGGTCGGACCGGAAGAAATTAAAGAAATCATTCCGGGAATCAATCCTGAGGGATTACTCGGCGGCACCTATTCACCGGAAGATGGACAGGTTTCTTCAATCCTTGCTCCGATTGCCTTTCAGCGTGAAGCGGAAAAGAATGGCGCAGTATACCTTTTTAATGAAGCAGTAACCGGCTACCTCCGCAGCGGTGATTGTATTACCGGAGTAAAAACAGCAAAAAACAGCTACAGCTCTGAATGGGTTGTAATTGCAACAGGAGCAGATGCCGGAGAGCACGGACCCCTGCTGGGTATAGACATACCTGTTTTCCCCGATTCCCATGAAGCCGGCATTTCCGCCCCGGTTAAACCTTTTTTGGCCCCTCTGATTGTTGACCTGCGTCCCGGGCCGGAAGGCAAAACAACAAACTTTTATTTTGGCCAGAACAAAGAAGGACAGATTATCTTTTGTTATACACCCAGGGAGCTTTTTCCGGGAACTAACAGAGAGTCATTATCCGAGTTTCTACCGGTTTTAGCCAGCCGTATGATTGACCTTATTCCAAAATTAAAAAACCTTTTAATCAGGCGTACCTGGAGAGGTTGCTATCCAATGACCCCGGACGGAATACCGATAATTGATTATGCAAAGGGTCTGGATAAAGTTATTCTCGCCGTTGGAATGTGCGGCCAGGGTTTGATGCTCGGCCCTGGTGTCGGTAAAAATATAAGCTCCATGATCGCCGCCGGTAAACCATGCATTCCGGAAGAAGCCCAACACTGTTTCCGTTGTAATCGTAATATATACGATTCGGAAACTGAAGCATTAAGCTGATCTTAACTAACCTCCCGAGCTATCCATTAATTCCCTATCCCTTGCGAAATAAATCAAATTTAGATAGAATATTTGCCAAGACTTAATTTCAAGGGAGAATTGTATATGAACAATGAGCGAATAGCAATAATCGGATGCGGGGCTATGGGATCTGCCCTGGCCAAAGGCATGGTAAAAGCAGGCGGCATTGAACCTTCATCACTTTTTTTATACGATCTTGATAAAGACAGGATGAACCAGCTGGCGGGTGAGCTTGAAGCTGTCCCGGTCGACAAATTAAAAGATTTTATCCCCCTCTGTAAGCATATTTATATTGCCGTAAAACCACAGGATACAGAAGGACTTCTTTATGCCATCAAACCGCTGGTCCAGCCCGATCAAATTTACGTGTCGATTGCCGCCGGTATTACAATCAGTTTTATTGAAAGTTGCCTGTCATCCGGTACCAAGGTAGTTCGTTTAATGCCGAATACTCCCTGCCTGGTTGGAGAAGGAACTATCGCCGTTAGCACGGGTGACGCAATAACTGACAAAGAAAAACGGGAAATCGAGGACATGCTAAAGCCATTGGGATTGACAATCAGAGTTCCTGAGAAACTTATGGATGCAGTAACTGGCTTAAGCGGTACCGGCCCTGCATATGTCTATCTCTTTATTGAAACTATGATCGATGCCGGTGTTTCTGTTGGGATCAGAAGAGATACAGCTGCCAAAATGGTCGTACAAAATGTTATAGGCGCAGCAAAAATGCTTGAACAAAATACTCAACATCCTGCTGAACTGCGTAACATCGTTACTTCCCCGGCCGGAACAACCAGCGCTGCCCTCCTGGTTTTAGAAGAATCAGGCTTCAGAAGCTGCCTGATCAAAGCTGTAAGGGAAGCAACCAGACGTTCCGAGGAATTGAGACTCGGCTGATTCCTAATATTTTATAGGGGGTTTGAATATGGAAAGATTTAATGATGCTTTAAACAGGGATCTACCCCTGCTGGTTGACACTACATTGCGCGATGGTGAGCAGACCGCAGGAGTTGTTTTTGCTAACAGGGAAAAACTGCGTATAGCCAAAATGCTGGACAACCTCGGTGTTCACCAGATAGAAGCTGGAATCCCTGTTATGGGCGGAGACGAAAAAGAAGTTATTCGCGAAATTGTATCCTATAAACTGAAAGCCAGTATTATGGCCTGGAACAGGGCAAACATTGAAGATATCCGCCATTCTTTAGATTGTGGAGTTGATTCTGTCGCAATATCGATTTCCACATCAGACATTCATATAGCACACAAGTTGAAAACATCACGTGACTGGGTCCTGGAAAATATGACCAAAGCTACGGAGTTTGCCAAGTCGCAAGACCTTTACATTTCAGTTAATGCTGAGGATGCATCGCGAAGCGACCTTGATTTTTTGATCCAATTTGCGAAAATGGCCCAGGAAGCTGGAGCAGACAGGCTGCGCTTTTGCGATACAATCGGCGTCCTTGAGCCTTTTAAAACTTATGAAGTAATCAGCCGGCTAATTGATAAGACCGGGATGGATGTAGAAATGCATACCCATAACGATTTTGGAATGGCTACTGCCAATGCCCTTGCCGGTTTAAAAGCAGGAGCAAAATTTATTGGCGTTACTGTAAACGGGCTTGGAGAAAGAGCCGGAAATGCTGCCCTGGAAGAGATAGCCATGGCTCTCAAACATTTATTCGGGGTTAACATCGGGGTAAATACCCGTGATTTCAGAAACCTGTGCGAGTATGTAGCCCGGGCGTCAGGACGCCAGCTCTACCCGGGCAAACCAATTGTGGGAACCAATACATTTGCCCACGAATCGGGGATACATGCCGATGGAGTTTTAAAGAACCCATCGACTTATGAAGTATTCAGCCCCGAGGATGTTGGACTGGAGCGTCAAATTGTTATCGGCAAACATTCTGGATCTAAAGCAATTAAAATGAAATTTGTAGAATATGGCATTGATCTTTCAGATGAAGAAGCAGCAGATCTGCTCACTGCAGTCAGGAGTGTAACTGTAGATATGAAAAGAACCCTGTTTGATAAAGAGTTAATCTATATTTATGAAGATTACCTCTATGAGAAAAAAATGACTCCCACTCCTGATGTTGATTCAAGGGTTAAATAAATTATCTACCCGGGAACCCGTTTTATTCTGAAACGGGTTATCTTTTATCTTTTTCTTACATGCCTTATAATAAGATGAAGAATAAATAGTGACTAAAAATAAGTAAACAACAGAAAGTGAAAAACAATGAGCAAAAAATATTACTGCTGCCTGGATATAGGCGGAACAAAAATACTGATGCTTTTTATTGATGAAGATGGCACTGTAGTTTACAGGAAAAAAACCGTCACACCCAAGCCATCTTTACCGATTTCAGTGATTCAGTCAGTCAATGAAATGCTGAAGGAAGCTGTTGGGGAACTTGGTCTGCCTCACAACTACCTCCCTGAAGGGATAGGGTTATGTATAGCCGGCTTTACCGAAACAGCCAACGGTGTTGTTCACCAGGCGCCAAATCTAGAATGGAATGAGCCGGTGCCGCTAAAACAGATGATAGAACAAAGCTTTTCGACTCCGGTTTTAATTGAAAATGATACCAATGCCGCAATTATTGGTGAAGTATACTACGGCGCGGCAAAAGGGCACGATAACGCCATTTATATAACTATCAGCACCGGAATAGGCGGAGGTTTATTTCTTAACGGAAAACTATACCGGGGCAGTTTCGGCTTCGCCGGTGAAATTGGTCACATCAAGCCTTTTGGAAAAGGACGCAGCTGTAAATGCGGTGGAGAAAACTGCCTTGAAATATGGGCTTCAGGAAGCGCTATAGCATTTTCTGCCCGGGAGCTGATCGAGGGCTGCGATAATGAAATAGAATCATTAAACACAAAAAATGTTTTTGAAGATGCAGACCGGGGCAATGATCTGGCTGCCGCTGTAATTGAGGACGCCGCCATGAAAACAGGAATCGGCCTGGCCAATCTGATCAACTTGCTTAATCCTTCCTGTATCGTTGTCGGAGGGGGTGTAACAGGGGGCAGGCCAGATTACCTTGATCGAATTAAGAGTTATATCTTTAAGAATGCAATCAGGCCGTCGGTTGAGATAGCATCAGTTTCCGTCGTGGAGGCTGCACTGGAACCGGAAGCGGGAATCTGGGGCATGTATGCCTTCTTGACAGGCAAAGCGGTGGGATAACATTGGAAACTGTCGAGCCATTTGAGACTATATATGAAATAACAGAGCTATTAATAGCCAGGTATGGCCCTATCGGTATTGGTGCGGCTATGTTCGCTGAAAGTGCCGGTGTACCTTTTGCATCAGCTATTGTGCTGCTTACATCCGGTACGATGATTCTGCGCGGCACGGTTTCTTTTTGGGCAATATTCATCTCATCCACACTGGGCATTACTCTTGGCAGCATTTTTAGTTACCTGCTTGGGCTGCTCGGCAGTGTTGTCGGTTCTAAAGTTAAAACCAACATGTTCGGGCAAGCAGTATGCAGGAATGCTCCGGTTAAAAAGAATGAAGGATCCGGCTCCCGTCTGATCATTTTATGGGAAAAGTACGGCAATTTTTCCATATTCATGGCCCAGCTATGGGGAGTTACCCGCACTTTTGTATCCTTTCCGGCTGGGGCAATGCACATGAATTTTTATATTTTTATCATCTATACATTCCTGGGCGGGGCTATATTCAGCCTGATAGCTATTGGCGCTAGTATTGCGTTAACAGGAACCATGGGCTTTACGATTAAACTGCTGAAACAACTGGCTAGTTTATCACCCTGGCTTTTACTAATTCCTCTGGCTATACTTGTTGCTTTTTTGTTTCTATACTTTTATAAAAAAAAGAAAAATGATTCGACAGGTATATTTCAAAATATAATAAACCGGTTGCAACGTTTTACTGGCAGGAACTGAATGGTGAAAATAGAAATACTGAATTTAGTCGGTTAAACAAACACCGGATGCAGAGGATGAAGAAATAAAATGGGAAAAACCCGCTTTAAACTAAAAGTTTATAACGAAAGATGTAAGGACTGCGGTATCTGCTTCGAGTTTTGCCCTAAGAAGAACCTTGAACCGGGGCCTGATGGCAGCCCGGTATTTATTAACCCGGAAGAATGCACAGGTTGTAAGCTTTGTGAATACCTCTGTCCTGATTTTGCCATTCAGATAGAAAAAGAAGAGAATAACGGTATTGAATAATTACAATCCTGGAGGAGGGTGTTCAGGTATGCCAGACTTAATGCAAATGGCTGAAGAAATAGAAGTTGTTCCTCCGTCTGCAGCCCGTGATTATAATGTCAATAAAGAGCTGTTAACCGATGAAGTAAACCGGATTATGACTGCTGGCCCTTCAGTTAAAGAACTAATCGGGTTAAACCCTCTCGCGGTTATGTATGATAATCATGCTAACCATGCCAACTTTATGAGTAATGTATTTTTACTCAATGATTACCAGCTGATAATGAAGATCATTACCTGGGTTTACCGTTCATACGTGGCTCGCGGTTTTTCCATTGATTATTTTCCCGCAACCCTTAATACCTGGATAAAAGTAATAGAAAAAGAGCTTGAACCTTCCAGTGCTTCTCATATCGTATCAGTCTACAGGTGGATCATTGAAAAACACCATCTTTTCAAAGAGGCTTCTGAACAACAAACAGTAAAAGAAGCAGCTCCCGATGCAAAATGGTCTAAAATTCAATTTGCTTTTTATAACGCCCTGCTAGCGGGCAACCACCAGGAAGCTGTCAAGCTCTCAAACGACTCCGTCAAAACAGCTTCTGACCTTGGAGAATTTTACCTTAATGTAATTCAGCCATCACTTTACCAGATCGGCATAGAATGGGAAATGGGAGAAATATCTGTCGCCCGGGAGCATCTTGCTTCAGCTGTAGTAACCAGGGTAATGGCTGCACTTTATCCCAGGTTTATTGTTTTAGAGCAATCAAAAGGCAAGGCTGTTGTTACAGCAGCACCCAATGAATTTCATGAAATTGGGGCCCGTATGGTTGCCGACCTGCTTGAAGCAGACGGCTGGGATGTAGATTATACAGGCGCAAATCTTCCGGCAGAAGAACTGATTGAATTTCTGAAAGAGAAAAAACCTTTTTTGACAGCAATTTCTGTAGGGATGCCGTTTAACCTGGAAAAAACTATTGAACTGGTTTCATTGATCAGGGCAAATAATCAGTTTGAAAATATGAAGATTATTCTGGGCGGCCTGAGTATCAGTTCCAATCCCCAGCTTCAGTGTCCCGCCGGAGTTGATGGTATCGGTTTAACGGCGCGTGATGCTGTCCGGCTGGCTTCCGAGTGGTGGAGCAATGCTTAAGCAACATTTCTTTAATGATCATTATTCTCACTTAACTGCCTATCTCAACAGAAACCAGAATACTATAATTTTCCTGATTGACTCTGAATACATTATCAGGGATTGCAATAGTTCCTTTACAATAGTCAGCGGTTTTGAGCATGAGCCGGTTGGCATTGACATCAGGACATTATTAGCTGCCGAAGATGAACATTTGATCAGTAACATTAAGGATGCAGATAAACTTAAACCGGTAAGTTTTACAATGCAGGGAAGCAGGTCTGAACGTTACGGCATGAAAGGTTTTGCAGTCAAAACAGAAAAAGGTTATCTCTTTATATGCGAAAAAATATCAATTACCGATGATAAAGTGGTCGAAGAAATATCCATATTAAACAATGAATTAGCCAATATAACCCGGGAGCTTAATAAAAAGAACATAGCACTGCAAAGAGCTAATGATAGAATTAATGAACTGCTGAAAACCGACTCTTTAACCGGTATTGCAAACAGAAGATATTTCCTTGATTATTTTATTAAAATGCACGCCAATGCTATCAGGAATAAAGTGCCTTTATCCCTGGTTATGGCAGATCTTGATTTTTTTAAAGCTATAAATGACCGGTATGGGCACCAGGCCGGCGACGATGTCTTAAAAGAATTTGCCCGCATCCTGGAAAACAACTGCAGGAAAGAAGATCTGCCTGCCCGGTATGGTGGAGAAGAATTTGCCATTCTCCTGGTTCATACCGGTGCTAATCAGGCTTTGATCCAGGCTGAAAGAATTCGCAGTTGTCTTGAAGAGACAAGTATTGGCGCTGAAAATATTCAAGCAACGGCCAGATTTGGTATTGCAGAACTAAAGAATGAACAAAGTATTGACATATTGATTAAACAAGCTGATGACGCTCTCTACAGGGCAAAGCATGAAGGACGTAACCGTGTTCTCATTTCTTCAGCGGAATAAGCAGGAGTGTTACATAATGGAAAGCGACAACTCAACAATGTTTATCGCAGCAGATAAAGTTAAAAATTATTACCTGGTTAACCTCGGGTGCCAGATGAATGAACACGATTCAGAAATAATCTGCGCTATGCTTGAAAATCTTGGTTACAGGGCAGTTCAGAATGCAGAAGAAGCCGATTTGATCATGATTAACACCTGTGCGGTCAGAAAAAAACCGGAAGACAAGGTGGCATCCCTGCTGGGAAAATATAAGCTGCTTAAGGATGATAAACCGGAACTGATCATAGCGGTCGGAGGATGTATGACCCAGCAGGAAACTGCTGCTGCATACATCAAAAAAAGGTTTCATCATGTCAATTTGATTTTCGGTACCCATGCACTGCCCCGGCTACCACAACTGCTTGCAAAAGCAGAAGAATCAAATCAAACAATTGTTGACCTGGCTGAAGATTATGCCGATCGTGAAGGATTGCCTGTATCCCACAGCAGTAATTTTAAAGCCTGGCTGCCGGTAATTTACGGTTGTAATAATTATTGTTCATACTGCATAGTTCCTTTTGTCAGGGGTCGCGAAAGGAGCAGGGACTATGAATCAGTTATCCGGGAAGCTGCCTGGTTGGCCGAAAATGGTTATCTGGAAGTTACCCTGCTCGGGCAAAACGTTAACTCGTATGGTAACGATTTACCCGGAAACCACCAATTTGCCGATCTTCTTAACGGTATAAATCAGATTAAGGGTATCAAAAGGATTCGCTTTATGACGTCCCACCCAAAAGATCTTTCAAAAGAATTAATCCAGGCCGTAAAAGAGGGAGCGCAGGTTTGTGAACATTTTCATCTTCCGGTCCAATCAGGAAGCAATACTATCCTGAGCAGGATGAACCGCCGCTATACCAGGGAGCACTATCTAAAACTTATAAGCGAAATAAGAGAGAATATACCCGGTGTATCCATAACATCCGATATAATTGTCGGTTTTCCAGGAGAAACAGAGGCAGAATTTCTCGATACGCTGGATCTGCTCAAAACAGCCCGTTTTGATAATGCCTTCTCATTTCTTTATTCACCACGCGCTAATACAAAAGCAGAAACCTTTAATGATCAGCTGAGTCACACTGAAAAAGAAGAACGCCTGGAACGATTGAACGAAATTCAGCATACTATCAGTATGGAAATCAACCAGGATTTGAAAAATCAGATACTCGAGGTTTTAGCTGAAGGACCTAGCAAGAACAATGAAGAAATGCAAACCGGCCGCACCAGGACAAATAAGCTGGTTCATTTTCCCGGCCCGGCGTCCCTGACCAGAAGCCTGGTGACAGTAAAAATAACCGACGCCAGAACCTGGCACCTTACCGGAAAATTGGAAGGGGAAAACAGTTGAATCGCAACAGCCCGATGATGGAACAGTACAAAAAAATCAAAGAACTGCACCCGGATAAACTGCTCATGTTTCAGGTCGGTGACTTCTATGAGTTATTCTATGGCGACGCAGAAACAGCAGCCCGGGAAATGGAAATTGCCCTTACATCAAGAGATGCCGGCAGTGATAACCCTATTCCCCTGGCCGGTGTACCGATTCATTCAGCAGAGACATACCTGAATAAACTATTGTCAAAAGGCTATAAGGTGGTTATTTGTGACCAGGTTGAAAGCTCAGCCCAGGCCAGGGGTCTGGTCAGGAGGGAAATAACCAGGATTCTTACTCCGGGTACAATTACCAATCCAGAAATGCTGGATGAGGGAAAAAATAATTACCTTGCCATAATCACCGGGACAAGAAGAAGTATCGGTCTGGCCACAGTTGACATATCCACCGGTGACTTCAGGATAACGGAACAGGAAGGAGAGGCAGCAGCTGAAATAATCCTTGATGAGCTGCGCAGGTTGGAACCTGCCGAAATTCTTTGCAGTTCGGTTAAATTAGCCGGGTTGGTAAAAACCTCCCTAAATGTAAACAAAGAGCTCCTTATCGAAACTATTTCCAGAATTCCCGAAGCAGATGAAATTAAAAGTATGATTATTGAACGCTGGAATCAGGATATCTGGAACAATCTCGAGTTAAACAGTTATCCCCTGGCGGCTACCGCAGCTGCTGCTGCCCTGGTTTACCTTGAAACACTGCAACAACTGCCGCTTTCCGGCAACCATTTTCATAACCTGGAACTGTACTTCAGCAGCCGTAATATGGTTTTAGACAGTATTACCGTAAAAAACCTCGAGCTGACCCAATCATTGCGGGAAGGTGGAAAAGCAGGCAGCCTGCTCGGACTGCTCGATCACTGCATGACCGGGATGGGCCGCAGGCTGTTGAAACGATGGCTCGAACAGCCGCTGCTGGATCGGCAATTGATTGAAGAAAGACTGGATGCAATAGAAGAGCTTTTAAATAAGCAGATCCTGCGGGCAGAAGTTCAAAAAAAGCTGAAGGCAGTATTTGACCTGGAAAGATTCTGCAGCAGGCTGAGCTACCAGAGGGTTAATGCCAGGGACCTGGTTGCCCTGAAAAACAGCCTGGGCCTGCTGGAACCACTCAGGGAAAGCCTTGAAAAAACGCAATCAAGCGCTCTCAAGTATATTAACAAAAACATGCCTTCAACTAAAGAACTATTTGATACTATTGATCATGCTCTGGTTAATGATCCACCTCTTACCCTGAGAGAAGGAGGATTGTTTAAAAAGGGTTATCACGAACAATTGGATCACTTAAAAGAAGTTTCAGTAAACAGCAGCGAGACACTTCTGGCTTACGAACAGAATGAACGTCAAAGAACCGGCATTAAAACTTTGAAAGTAGGCTATAATCGCAACTTTGGCTATTACATTGAAGTCACAAGGGCTAACCTCAAGGCAATTCCCGATGATTACCACCGTAAGCAGACCCTGGTTAATGCAGAAAGATTTACTACGGAAGAATTAAACCGCATGGAAGAACAGATAACCGGGGCGCGTGAAAAATTAGCCCAGCTGGAATACGAGCTTTTTGAAGCATTAAGAGAGCGGGTTTCGTCCTCAACAGACGACCTTCTGATTGTTTCAGAGCTGCTGGCCAGGCTTGATTGTCTCCAGGGCCTGGCAGAGGCTGCAGATATTTATGACTACTGCCGACCGGTAATCATGGATAAAGGTAAATTTATATTTAAACAGGGCCGCCACCCGGTGGTTGAACAACTCGCATTTGAAAGATTCGTGCCCAATGACCTTAATATGGATGATAAACATTACCTGCTGTTAATTACCGGACCAAATATGGCCGGTAAAAGCACCTATATACGCAGTGCTGCCCTGATTGCTATTATGGCCCAGGTTGGATCATTCGTTCCGGCAAAAGAAGCCTCTGTACCCCTGCTGGATAGGGTTTTTGCCAGGGTTGGAGCCAGTGATGATTTAAGCCGTGGCCATAGTACTTTTATGGTTGAAATGGAAGAAACTTCTATAATTCTAAAGGAAGCAACCGCTGCTAGTCTGATCATTCTTGATGAAATCGGCAGAGGCACCAGCACCTATGACGGTATGAGTATAGCCAGGGGAGTATTAGAATACCTGGTTAAAAAAACAAAAGCAAAAACTCTTTTTTCGACTCACTATCATGAATTAACCAGGCTGGAAGGGGAGTTGCCGGGAATTAAGAATTACACCATGGCTGTCAGAGAAAAGGGAAAAGAGGTTCTGTTCCTCCGCCAGGTAATTCCCGGTAAAGCCGATAAAAGTTACGGTATTAATGTTGCCAGGCTGGCCGGCATACCGCCTGAAGTTCTATTTCGGGCTGAAACAATCCTGACAGAGCTCGAGCTATCAGCATCCTCTGCTGCAGAACAGCAATTAAGCCTGATTCCAATGGTAGCAGAACCGGTTTCCGAGCACTGCCGCGAACTGGAAATTATCGATATTGTAAAAGAGCTTGATCTAAACCGGCTTACCCCCCTTGAAGCACTGCAAAAGCTCTTTGATATCCAGGGCCGGCTCCTGGATATTGACGATCCTCAATTAACTGCTCAGGAACAGGAAAGGGAGGAGGAATAGAATCCCTATGGGTATTATAGTTCTCGACAAAGATACTGCTGAACAGATTGCTGCCGGCGAGGTAATTGAAAACCCGGCTTCAGTAGTAAAAGAACTGGTAGAAAACTCCCTTGATGCCGGATCAACAAGCATATATATAAACATCAGCGAGGGTGGAAAAAATTTTATTTCTGTGACCGACAACGGAAAGGGTTTGCACCGCTCTGATCTACCTCTTGCTTTTACCCGTTTTGCCACCAGCAAACTGACCAGTTTCGAGGATCTGAGCCGCTTAAAGAGCCTTGGATTCAGGGGTGAAGCTCTGCCCAGTATATCAGCAGTTTCCCGGGTCACGATGACCAGCAGGCCTGAAAACAACTTGTCCGGAGCATTTATTACCCTGGCCGGGGGTAAAGTAATTGAAGAAGGAGAAACCGGGGCACCCTTCGGTACCATGGTTGAAGTAAAAGACCTTTTTTATAATACTCCGGGACGTTTAAAATTTTTAAGAGCGGCAAGTTACGAGACTTCACGCATCAGCAACCTGCTTACAGAAACTGCCCTGGCCAACCCTGCTGTAGCTATTGAGCTAAAAAGCAGTGGAAGGGTACTCTTTCGGTCTCCGGGAGATGGAAACCTTTTAAATGCCATTAACTCGCTTTACGGCAGTGATACAGTTGAATCAATGATTCCTGCCAATCTAGCTGATAAACAGGGCGGTTATGCTTTGCACGGTTTCATATCTGCTCCTCACTTGACCAGGTCATCCAGAAAATGGATAACTTTTATCGTCAATGGCCGGTTGATTAAAAACGCCACCCTGGTTAATGCCCTGGAAAGAGCCTACGGCGACTACCTGCCTTCCAAGAGACACCCCCTTGCAGTAATTTTTTTAACCGTTCCCCCGGAATCTATAGATGTTAATGTTCATCCTGCAAAAACTGAAATACGTTTTCAGCAGCCCGAACAATCAAAAAACTTGGTTTTCAGGGCAATTAGAAACGCTCTGCAGTCGTCCGCCAGGGCGGCGTCATGGCCAGAAAATATCCAGAAATACTCTAAACAGGACCATGTTACATTAACAGGACGTCCTGAAGAAGAAAACCAAAATGACTTGTTTAGCGCTGCTGCCTTTAATTATGAAAAATATAACGCTGTTAACAACCCTCCTCAGAATATCCCTATTGCCAGGGAAACAACCTTGCCTGCAGCCAGTATAGAACAAACAAGTGCCAGCGAATGCAGGCTAATCGGTCAGTATCTAAACAGTTACCTGGTAGTTCAGAATAATAACGACCTGATCCTGATCGACCAGCATGCCGCTCACGAAAGAATTATCTACAACCGACTTATGGAAGACAATACTGGCAAGCTTACCACCAATAGTTCCCAGCTGACCATTCCTTTAACCTTAAAAATACCGGCCAAATGGCAGCATAAGATTGAACCCGCTTTACCGTTCCTTAAAAAGCTGGGCTTTGATATTGAACCGTTCGGCGAAGACAGTTACGCAATCAGGGCCGTTCCTTTTATGCTGAAAGATAATGCAGATAATGAAGAACTATTCGACATGCTGGAGAAAATTACTGATATTGAAACAGAATCAGCAGTTGAGCAAATGGACTTTACCAGGGATATAGTTTATAAAACAATTGCCTGTCATCGCTCGGTCAAGGCCAGGCAAAAATTATCGTACTCTGAAATGGAGCAACTGCTCGAAGATTGGCAGAAAGCTCCCCGCGCTTTTTTTTGTCCTCACGGCAGGCCAACTACTATCGTTTTTAAGCGGGACCGGCTGGAAAAAAGCTTTCACCGTGGAGGTGAATCCTCCTGACTGGCGAAAAAAAGATACCCCTGCTCGTCTTGGCCGGCCCAACCGCTGTAGGAAAATCGGCTTTAGCCATGCACCTGGCTAAAAAATTAAACACCGATATCATAAGCGCTGATTCCGCCCAGCTTTACCGACGTTTGAATATCGGAACAGCAAAGCCGACAGAAGCTGAACAGAAAGAAATACAGCATCACCTGCTTGATCTGGTTGAACCGGATCAAAATTTTAGCGTCGCTGATTTTCAAAGGGAAGCTAACCGGTTAATTAACTCTTTGTGGAATATAAAAAAACTACCTTTCATGGCTGGCGGAACAGGACTTTATATTCAGGCTGTAACAGACAGTTATTCATTTGGTAATAAGTCGGCTTCCCACGAATTAAGAAGCTCTTTGTTAAAACAGGCCGAGACTGAAAATGGGTTGAATGAGCTTTATAAAAAACTAGAGGAAGTAGATAGCGCTGCTGCTTCAAAAATTCACTACAACGACAAAAGAAGGATTATCAGGGCTCTTGAAGTTTACCACATGGAAGGAGTGCCAATATCCAGGCAGGAAGAGCTTACCAGGCAAAAGGAAGCGCCCTACAACACGATGATATATGTCCTGGACATGGAACGTAGCATGCTGTACCAGCGTATCGAAACCAGGGTTGAAGTAATGTTGGAACAAGGCCTCTTGAATGAGGTGCAATCACTTTACAGGGAAGGGTTCGACCTGGATTCTCCCGCAATGCAAATACTTGGCTACAGGCAGATGATTAGTTTTCTGAAAAACGAGATGAGTTGGGAGGATACAATAGCTGAGATAAAAAAGCAAACCCGGAACCTGGCGAAAAGGCAGTTAACCTGGTTCAGGAGGATAAAAGAGGCCAGGTGGATCAAAACTGACGGTAATAAAGACGATTTAGAGAGAATTGCCGAAATAATTTACAATGAAGTGAAGGAACTAAGGCCTTGACAATCGAATAATACAACTTAAGCAACAGAAATGAAGGGAGCCCGATAGATGAAAGGCATGATTAATTTACAGGATACTTTTCTTAACCAGGCTCGCAAAGAAAATATGCTAACCACAGTTTTTTTGGTTAACGGTTATCAAATCAAGGGTGTAGTGCGTAGCTTTGACAACTTCACCCTGCTGCTCGAGGTAGAAGGTAAACAACAGCTGGTTTACAAACATGCTGTTTCAACTATTATACCCATGCGTAACATTAACCTCAGGACAGCTGATAACGATGATTCTGACGATACTGAGGGTACTGAAGAATCAGTCTAAATTGTTTTTGTTGAAGTAGAAAAAAAGGCACTTTATAAAAGTGTCTTTTTTTTCAATTATGATTGAAGGTGTCTATTGATATGAAAGAAATTATTTCACGCTCTACAACAGAAAAAGCCATCCTGGTAGGCCTGGACAGGGGTGACTCAAACGACACCCTGGAATATTCCATGGAGGAGCTAACCCTTCTGGCCGATACAGCAGGTGCCGAGGTGGTTAACAAACTTATTCAGAAAAAAGATGCCCCTGATCATTCTTTCTACATCGGTAAAGGAAAACTTGAGGAACTAAAAAACCTGATCGAATATTACGGGGCAGACCTCGTAATTTTTGATGATGAGCTTACCCCATCACAAATTCGCAATATAGACCGTATTCTTGGGATCAAGGTCATTGACCGAACCGCACTAATCCTTGATATTTTTGCCAGGAGAGCTCTTTCCAGGGAAGGTAAACTGCAGGTTGAACTGGCCCAGCTTCATTATATGCTTCCGCGCCTGATCGGTCTTGGTCAACAACTATCCAGGCTTGGAGGGGGAATAGGAACCAGGGGCCCCGGAGAAACCCGCCTCGAAGCTGATCGCCGGGTGATCAGAAAAAAGATCAGCGATTTAAAGCAGCAGATTCTTAACCTGCGCAAGCAACGCAGTATTCACCGGCAGCGTCGCAAACGTAATCGCTGCTGGGTAATCAGTCTTGTCGGTTATACCAATGCCGGCAAATCAACCCTGTTAAACACACTTACCGGTTCAGACCTTTACACCGAGGATAAACTCTTTGCCACGCTTGATCCTGCTGTAAGAAAAGGACAGCTAAATGGCAGCCAGGATGTGCTCTACACCGATACAGTGGGGTTTATTGAAAAGCTCCCCGCACAACTGGTTACAGCGTTCCAGGCTACCCTGGAGGAGATTGCTGCTGCTGATATTTTGCTTCATGTTGTAGATCTTAACCACCCCGATTATCTTGGAAGAATCAAGGTTGTTCGTGAACATCTGAATAAAATCGACCAGGATTATCACCAGCGGGAAATCCTGGTTTTCAACAAGGTTGACCTTCTCCCGGAAAGCCATGACAGATCTTTTATTAACCGCGAATACCCTGATGCTGTTTTCATTTCAGCCCGTGATAATAGAGGGTTAGAGCAGTTAAAAAATAAAATATCTAACCGTATAAATGAGAATAAAATATTTATTCAGCTAAACCTACCATATAGTGAAGGAAAGTTACTGTCATTGATGCAGGAAGAGGGCGATATTGAGTCGATCGTTTACCAGGATAACTATTTTGAGATAAAAGCAATGGTTAAACCGGAGCTTTCCGGTAAATTGGAGAAATACCGTACAAAATAAAACTGCGATAATAACCGCAGTTGATGTAGTAATCTTTAAACCAAGGCATTTATAAAACTAAATACGCCTGAACAAACCTACCACCTTGCCCAGGACTTCTGCGTTACTGACATAAAGCGGTTCATATGCATCATTTTCCGGTTGCAACCGGTAACCATCTTTCTCAAAATAAATTCTCTTTACTGTGGCTTCGTCTTCTATTAGAACAGCAACTATTTCCCCATTGTCTGCACTGTTCTGCTGACGGATAAAAACAAAATCTCCATCACTGATGCCGGCATTAATCATGCTGTTTCCTTTAACCTGCAGCACAAAACAATCTTCATCCACAGCCAGGTTATTGGGAACAGGAAAATAACCTTCCAGGTTTTCTTCTGCGAGGATAGGGGCACCTGCAGTAATTCTGCCAATCAGGGGTGCAAAGGAACATTTCATTTCCGGAAAACCATCCTGATTTCGAAGAAGTTTTATCGCCCGGGGTTTGGTGGGCACTCTGTCTATATATCCTTTTTCCTGAAGTATATCAAGATAAGAATGAACGGTAGCGGTAGAACTAATCCCCAGTGCTTTGCCTATTTCACGTACAGAGGGGGGGTAGTTACAGCCAGCCACCTGCTGTTCGATAAAATGAAGGACCCTTTTCTGTTTCTCCGTCAGCCGCTCCAACAGAATCACCTTCTTTTCGTGGCATATTTAAAAATATTATAACATATTAATTATTTCTTAACAAACCTTTGTTTGCCTTTTTACTCATTTCACTGGTTGCCATTAAGCTTGAGGAGCTTGTTAAGCCCGTTCAGATAAGCTTTTACTGATGCCTCAATAATATCTGTACTGGTTCCACGGCCTTTTATAGTTCTGTCCTGGTATGACATCTGCACCTGGACTTCACCAAGGGCATCGCGACCCTGGGTAACCGCATTAATCCGGTAATTTTCGAGACCAATACTTAATCCGGTAATTTTATTGATAGCATTATAAGCAGCATCAATCGGGCCGCTGCCAATCGCCACCTCTTCTACAGTTGTATCATCATCTTTTCTAAGCCTGATTACAGCTGCCGGTATACTTTTACTACCACTGATGGTCTGCATGTAATCAAGGCGATAACGCGGCTCGGTAAATGAAAGGTGATCCAGGACAAGCGCCTCCAGGTCTTCCGGGAATACTTCCTTTTTCTTATCAGCCAGGTTGACAAAGTGCTCATATATTTTTTCCAATTGTTCACTGTCGAGTGAAAAACCAAGTTTATTTAACTGGTCTAGCACAGCATGCCGTCCGGAGCGGGCAGTCAGACAAAGCTGGGCTGCCTTGCCGCCAATAAGTTCAGCATCAATTATCTCATAAGTTTCTTTGTTCTTTAAAATGCCGTCCTGGTGAATACCCGATGAATGGGCAAAAGCATTTAAGCCGACCACAGCCTTGTTCGAAGGTATGGATATTCGGGTCAGCTTGCTGACCAGTCTGCTGGTGCGGTATATTTCTGAAATATTAAGATCTGTATAATAAGGGAAGTAATTACCCCTGATGCGCAGCGCTACAGCAATTTCTTCAAGCGCTGCATTGCCGGCACGTTCTCCGATGCCGTTAATATTACATTCAATTTGCCTGGCACCGTTTTTAACCGCTTCTAAAGAGTTGGCAACTGCGAGGCCAAGATCATTATGGCAGTGGACACTTAATATTACCTTGTCCATCCCCGCTACATTTTCGCGCAGGCGTCTGATCAGGCCGCCAAATTCTTCTGGTACGGCATAACCTACAGTATCAGGAATATTGATTACCGTAGCACCGGCCTTAATCACCTCTTCAAGCAGTTCGTAAAGGTAATCTTCCCTGGCCCTGGTAGCATCTTCCGGGGAGTATTCAATATCGTTACAGTATTTTTTTGCATATTTCACTGCTTCTACTCCCTGTTCAAGCAGGAGGGCCGGATCTTTTTTAAGCTTATGCTCCATGTGAATATCGGAGGCTCCCAGGAATACGTGAATGCGCGGTCTTTCAGCTTCCCTTACTGCTTCCCAGGCTTGATCAATATCTCCCTGCACGGCACGGGCCAGACCACATATAACCGGTCCTTTAACCTGGCGCGCTATGGCAGCCACCGCTTTCTTTTCCCCGGGAGAAGAAACAGGAAACCCGGCTTCAATTATGTCCACGTTTAAACGAGCCAGCTGGCGGGCTACTTCAATTTTTTCTTCATAATTTAAGCGTGCCCCCGGAGTCTGTTCACCGTCTCGTAGTGTGCTGTCAAATAAAAAGATCTTTTCTCCATTTACCGTTGTAAATTTAGTTGTTTCATCCTTTGTCATTTTAAATACCTCCAACTTAAATTTTAAAGTGGGGGAGAGGCATAAAAAAAACTTTCGTACAAGAGACGAAAGTTATTTCCGTGGTACCACTCTTCTTGGCGGCATTACTTCTACCACCCACTCTTTGTAATAACGGAAGTCTCCGGCCAGGCCTAATCTCAATTATTATCAAAATTGATTTCAGTTGGCGGCTCACGGAGGAGTTCTCAGGATATACCGCTGCTGCTTTTCACCGACCGCAGCTCTCTTTAAGGGATTCTCCTGTTACTGTTTCCGCTCATTGCCTTTGTTCTATTAACTTGACTGATAGATTACTCAATAAAGCGCATTTTGTCAAGCTATTTTTTTCGGAACTAAATAAAATACCGGAAATATCTTGACATCTATAGGGTTTTAGTTCAGAATATATATAATACTTAAACATATTATTAGTTCCGTATATATTAAAAACGGAACTGTACAGGGTGATTCGGATGCATGAACGCAATCGTGTTCCAAAACCGCTAAGCCGCCATGAGCAGTTAGCTCTGCTAAAACAACCAAACCCCAGGGCTCCGACCGGGCTCAGAAACCTCTGCATTATCAACATAATGTTAAAAACAGGTATGCGCGTTAACGAAATCATCAACTTAAAAGAAAAAGATATCGATTTTGAGCTGGGTCGTATATACATTGCAGAAAGCGGCGCAGCACGTAGCAGGACTTTATTCCTTGATCAGGCTGATTTATTGCTTTTAAAGAGTTGGAGTGACCTCAGGCCCGACAGTGGTAAGTTTTTTTTTACCACCCTTGAAGGAACCAGGTTAAAAGACCGCTATATAAGGGAAATGGTTAAGAGGCTGGCCAAAAAGTCCGGAATCACGAAAGATGTATATCCACACCTGCTTCGTTATACTTTTGCCGTTGATTTTATCAATGAAATGAAAGATATTAAACTCTTACAGGAAGCTCTTGGCCATAGAGAACTATCAGCAACGCAGCTTTATACCCGGCTGCTTTTTGAAAACAGTAACCAGCCGGATGAAGATTCAACCGGAGCAGCTACACGCAGTGGAACGCCGTTAATCAGGGAAAACCAGGAAAGCTTTATTTTTAATAGCCAGGAAAAACAAACAGAAGTAGTAAGAGAAGCAAGTGAAAAGATCTCGGCTAGCCAGACTAAGCCGGAAAACAATAACCATCAGGATAAACAGGTTAATACCATACAGAAAAATAATGCTGCAGCAACAGGATCAAGTAAAACAGAAAAGGTCAGTGCTGCCGGCCAGGAACAGTTTAAAAAACCGGAGATAACAGTAATGCCTGAAGAATACCTCCAGAAAGAGAAAAAACGTATTCCTGCCATTAAATGCTGCCGATGTAATTTTATAATTCATTACCAGGCTGATTGCCCGCAATGTGGAACGCCATTGGTGGAAACCTTGCGACACTGGGGAAAAATTGTATGAGGGGAGAGGCAAACAGGAAAAATTGTAGCCTGGGTAACCCAGATTTAACTTCCGATAATACATCTTATGTAAACTAACTGATCTAAAAAGCTTAACTGCTATCCCAACCTGGCTATTCCTGTTCTTCTGCATATGTTTTATCCTTCTTCTCTGTTATAATGATTTTATTCATATTTTATATATATAAACTTAATCATTTTAACGGAGCAATTAAATGACTTCCAAAAAAGAAATCTTATCATATCATAATATATTGCTATTCATAGTATCTGCTGTAGCCATGGCTGCGCTGCTGATGTTTGCGGCTGCCTGCACTGCCGACCAGATTAATCCCGGTCCTGACAGCTCAAATTCAGATCCTTATTTGACAAAACCCGATCCTGATAATTCGCTGCAGCAGGAAAATGACCAAGCGGGCTATCCTGCTGATGATTCGGACCATGCCGAAAACAGCAATGGCCAGAATGAACCTGAACCTGTACCAAAGCTCCCATATATTGGTATTTATAGTGGTGCGGGGAGCTGGGACACCAATGTTGAAGCATTCGGGCATTTTTTCGATTTCTATGAATACGAGTGGACTGAATTTGACCAGCATGATGCACTCTCTCCAGATTTTTTAAGTAACTTTGACTTGCTCTGGTTTCCTGGCGGCGGCTCAGCAGATTACAAGTATAACATTAAAGATCATTCGGTAATTCGTTCTTTTGTAGAAAACGGCGGTATGCTGGCCGGTACCTGTGCCGGTGCTTATTATGCTGCCGATATAATGAGCTGGTTCGGAGATGAATACGAGTATCCGCTTGGTCTTTTTAAAGGTAAATCAATCGGCCCTCTTTCCGGCCTTGTTGGCTGGGGTGAAATCACGGCGTTAACCCTTAACAAAGACCTGGATTTTAATTCAGACTTCAACTCTAACGTTACGATGTATTATTTTGACGGTCCCTATTTCTCACCAGACGAGCCTGATTCTGTTATTGTTTTAGCCAGTTATGAAGTAAACAAACAACCTGCCGTAATAGCCGGTTCTTATGGATTGGGAAAATATCTTCTTTTCGGGCCGCACCCCGAACTGGGCGGTTACAGCAGCTCATCCCCCGATTTCAACCTTAATGGTGGGGAAGGAGCATTCTGGCCCTGGCTTCACCAATCGATTCTCTGGTTCTGCAGTTGGTAGATTAACCACTGGTTATGGTATAATATAGATTAGATTATAATCCATTATCAGGGATGGTGGTTTTTTTTATGCGTCGTTTTACTTTCATCATAGTTCTGGTTGTTTTTGTAGCCCTTTTCTTTTTCATCGGGTTCGGAGCAGGAGCATTCTTCCCCCCGGAAACCCTGGGTAACCTGATTTCTGACGGAAATAACCCTTCTACCAATGATGCTGAGAATTTATCACCTGAAGACCAGCAGGATGAAGAAGAATTTGAAGACCCTTATGAGCCTGATCTTAGAACAGTTAACCTGGTAGCTCTCGGCAATATCTTTCCCCATGTCCCCAATATTGAACAGGCTCATATTGGCGAAGGGAAATATGATTTTTCACCAACTTTTACCGCTATTGCTCCCCTGATCCAGGAAGCCGATCTGGCTGTAGCCGACCTTGAGACATCCCAGGCCGGACCTGATATAACCTTTTGGGGCTATAATGGATATACCGGTTATCCTCTTTTCAACTCACCACAGGAGCTCTCTGATGCCCTGTACGAAGCCGGAGTTGATCTGCTCACCCTTGGCAACAACCATGCTCTTGACCGTGGCTTCGAAGGATTGCTGGCCAGCCTGGACTATATCCGCGGCCTGGGCATAAAAACTTTCGGCGCTTATAAAAACCAGGAGGAAAGAGATACGCCATTGATTGTTGAACGCAATGGCATCAGCATTGCTTTTATCGGTTATACATTCAGCACCAATGGTATACCTATTCCCGAAGAACATGAATACTGCCTGAATTATGTCCCGGGTTTCGAAAATATCGAGCCTGTAATCAAAGATATGAATCGGGCTAGAGAAAATGGTGCTGACATAATTGCCGTCTTTCCCCACTGGGGTGAAAACGAATATGCCCAGGAACCTCAACCACAGTATTACCGTCAGGTCGCCGAAGAACTGGCTGCAGCCGGGGCTGACCTGATCATTGGTGGTCATCCGAAGTTTGTCCAACCGATTGAATGGTTTTTTAATGAAGATGAAAATGGCAACGAGAGAGCCACCTTTGCAGTTTATTCCCAGGGCACCTTTCTTTCCAACCAGCATTACCCGGCCAACATTTCACCTCTGGTGGAATATCACCTGCTGCTCGACCTTGAACTTTCAAAGGACATGGAAACCGGCCGAACCTGGATCAGCAACACCGATTACGAAATAACCTGGATCCATCGCGAACAACGTCACCGCATCCTCCCTCTCTCCGAGGTTATTTCCAATTCTCCTGAACGTTATAATTTAAGCGAAAGTAAAATTGAAGATTTGAAAAGCTGGCACCAACGTAATATTGAAGCAGTTGAA
The DNA here is from genome assembly GCA_964390725.1 of uncultured Syntrophomonadaceae bacterium. Taxonomy (GTDB): domain Bacteria; phylum Bacillota; class Dethiobacteria; order DTU022; family DTU022; genus JAABTH01. The sequence goes on from CAYMIW010000014.1 coordinate 59,620, forward strand.
GCTTATAATCACCTGGAAGGCAAGGAAAAAGCACTGCAGATTTCAGATCGTCTGTTCAGGGAAGCCTATCTTGATTAATGTTCTTTCAGGAGGTAAAATGCTGTGAAAATTGGTATTTTTACCGACAGTTACCGACCCTACACCAGCGGAGTTGTCAGATCAATTGAGCTTTTCTCACGCGAATTCAAGAACAGGGGTCATGATGTCTACATTTTCGGTCCCGACTATCCCCTGCTGAACCCTCCTCCGGAAGAAGGTGTTTTTCGCTTTTTCTCAGTGCCTGCACCTACAATACCCGAATTTTCTTTGCCCATCCCGATATCGCTCCAGTTCGGTCCACTGATTAAGAAGGTGGGTCTGGATATCATTCATGTTCATTCTCCTTTTTTACTGGGTAGTCTCGGGGCACGAGCGGCAAGGCGCCAAAATCTGCCACTTGTTTTTACCTTCCACACCCTTTACGACCAGTATGTTCACTATATTCCCTTTGGTGAAAAAACATCACGCCAGGTGGTTCAGAATATTGCCCGCGATTTTTGTAACCGCTGCAATACAGTTGTAGCACCGTCGCAACTGGTAGTTAATTACCTGAAGCGCATTGGCGTGGAAGCACCTTTAACCAATATTCCAACCGGTATTGATCTGGAAGAATTTAATAAACTTGACAGTAACTGGCTCAGGGATAATTATGGGGTAAGCAAAACCGACAAGGTTCTGCTTTTTGTCGGCCGTCTCGGTAAAGAGAAAAATGTAGCCTTTCTTTTAAAATCTTTTGAAATTGTTTTGAACCGACATCCCGGGACGATCCTTGTCCTGGTCGGAAATGGGCCACAGGAACGTAATTTACGTAAAATGGCCCTGGATATGGGTATAGAAAACAGGGTTATCTTTACCGGGGTTTTACCGCGCAGCTCAATTGTTCACTGTTATGCCAGTGCCGATATATTCGTTTTCCCCTCAGTCACCGATACGCAGGGTTTGGTTATCGGCGAAGCCAAGGCAACCGGCCTACCTGTTGTTGCCATACGAGCTTTTGGGCCGGCTGAAAATGTACTCCATGGCGAAGACGGCCTGCTGACCGACCCTTCTCTGCCTTCTTTCACCAATGCAATTTTGGAACTACTTGATGATCAAGCGCAGTTCGAGCGCATGAGTAAAAAAGCCCTTGAAAACGTTAAGTCTATATCTTCAGCTCAATGTGCAAAAAACATGCTTTCAGTTTACAGAGAATTAATTGATAATAACATTTGTGCACCTCGCAGGCGCAAGCCCTATTCAGAAAAACTATTTGAAATAAGCAATCATAAGTTAGTTATCAGAGGTATAACAATTAACTCCAGTCGGAACAAGGAGAGATAATAGAAATTAAGGATCACTGATCCTTCTTCTTTTTATGATCGTAACCGCTCTTTAAAAAGAACAACAAAACAAAAAATACTGCTATTAAAACCAGGCCAACAATGAGCTGCTGCACTTCCCTCACTCCTTTGTCAATACTGTGAAGCCCCCTGATTGGGTTCAGAGGGCTTTCATTCTATGGCTGCGGGACAAGGGATCGAACCTTGGCTTGATGATCCAGAGTCATCCGTGCTACCGCTACACCATCCCGCACTGCTATTTCATTATACAAAAAGAGTCATCTTCAGGCAAGAGTAACAAGTGCCCTTCTTCCTATACTTTTTAAATATATCAGTTATTCTGTTGAAGTGTGGTTTTTAATAAATAATCTTGCCCTCTCCAGCCTCTCCACTGTTTTATCACGTCCCAGCAATTCAATAATTACAAATAATCCGGGACCTCCCAGGCGTCCGGTTAAAGCAAGGCGTGCCGGTTGGATCAGCTTCCCGGCTGAAAGCTGCATTTCTTCGCTCAAATCTTGAAATAATTTTTCGGCTGTTTCTGCTGAAAATGGTTCAAGACATTTTAGTTCATCTGAAAGCCGCTTCAGGGTTTCCTGCACATTTTCTTTTAAAAAGGCTTTTTTTATCCCTTTTTCGTCATACGCAAAATCTTCAAGATAAAAATAAGCAGCAGCATCAGCCAGTTCCGGTAAAGTGCGGGCCCGTTCCCGAACAGCTTCCAATACCTCCCGTAGATAAGCTTCGTCATTTTCACTTAAACTACTGCCAATCAAGTTTTCTTTTTCAAAAAAGGGTCGGGCAAAATTGGTAAGCCGCTTAATACCAGCATCCCTGATGTAGTGGCTGTTCATCCAGGTTAGTTTAGTAGTATCGTAAATGGCCGCAGTTTTATTCACTTTTTCAAGTTCAAAAGATTTAATAGACTCTTCCAGGCTGAACAGCTCCCTGTCTCCCCCGGGGGACCAACCTAAAAGGGTCATATAGTTAACCAGGGCTTCGGGCAAATAACCTTTATCACGAAATTCTTCAACCGAGGTAGCGCCGTGGCGTTTACTTAATTTGCTGCGATCCGGAGCAAGAATCATCGGTACATGGGCAAATACAGGCATTTCCAGGCCCAGGGCTTCAGCACAGATAATCTGGCGGGGTGTGTTGGATAAATGTTCTTCAGCCCTGATTATATGAGTTATCTTCAGCTGTAGATCGTCTACTACAGAGGCAAAGTTATAGGTAGGGATTCCATTGGATTTAACAATAATGAAATCATCAAGGTCGCTGTTTTCAAAACTGACCTTACCACGCACTAGATCTGTGACCACTGTTTGTCCCTGATCGGGAATACGTATTCTAACTACCGGCTTACGACCTTCAGCCTGAAAGGCTTGTTCCTGCCCGGCATCCAGGTTCCTGCAGTTACCCGGATAGAGATAAGCCCTGTTTTCTTTACGGGCTTGCTCCCTTCCGGCCCGCAGCTCTTCGATACTGCAGTAACAGCGATAAGCTTTCCCCTCTTCAATGAGCTTCTCTGCCTCACTGCGGTATAAATCAAGCCTCTGGGACTGGTAGTAAGGTCCTTCATCCCAGTCCAGCCCCAGCCATTTCATGGCTGACATAAGCTTATCGATAAAATCTTCCCTGGAGCGCTCTAAATCTGTATCATCGATTCGCAGGACAAATGTTCCGCCTACCCTGCGAGCAAATAAATAATTAAAAAGCGCGGTTCTTGCACCACCTATGTGCAATTCTCCCGTTGGACTGGGAGCAAACCTTACCCTTACATCTGACACAATAACACCCCGTCACTTAGTTGAGTATTGATAATAATATCCCCGCTGCCACAGCCGACCCAATTACTCCGGCAACATTCGGGCCCATGGCGTGCATGAGCAGGTAGTTGTTCGGGTTCTCTTCTTTCCCTACTGTTTGTGAAACCCTGGCAGCCATTGGAACCGCTGAAACACCGGCCGAACCAATCAGGGGATTAATTTTTCCTTTTGACAAAACGTATAACAGTTTACCCATTAGCACACCAGCTGCTGTACCAAAGGCAAAAGCAATCAAGCCCAGAATTATTATTTTGATGGTATCAGGCGTTAAAAAATACTCGGCCGTTGCCTTTGCGCCGACAGTTAGTCCTAAAAATATAACCACAATGTTGTTCAGTTCATTCTGTGCGCCTTTGCTGAGACGCTCTGTAACCCCGCTCTCCCGGATCAGGTTACCGAACATCAGCATACCTAATAGTGGAAGTGCTGCAGGTAGAAGGAGCCCGGTCAGGATGATTACAGCAATGGGGAAGATAATCTTTTCTTTCTTCGATACCGGCCTCATCTGCTGCATAACAACCCTGCGCTCTTTTTTACTGGTTAACATACGCATAATTGGTGGTTGAATAATCGGCACAAGCGCCATATATGAATATGCTGCTATCGCAATAGAGCCGAGCAGCTCTGGTGCAAGCTGATTCGCCAGGAATATTGCCGTCGGCCCATCTGCTCCGCCAATAATACCAATTGCCCCGGCCTGCTGCGTAGAAAAACCAAGCAGAAATGCACCGAGAAAGGTAAGGAATATTCCGAATTGGGCTGCTGCCCCCAGCAAAAGAGTCACCGGGTTGGCAATCAGGGGACCAAAATCAGTCATTGCTCCCACACCGAGAAATATCAGGGGTGGATATATGCCCAGTTCCAGGCCTCGTGAAAGGTAGTAAAACAGCCCTCCGATTTCTTTGCCTGATTCCGGTTGCATCAAGCCACCCAGGGGCAGGTTGACCAGAAGAATTCCAAAAGCAATCGGCACTAAAAGCAGGGGTTCATATTTTTTGGCAATTCCCAGATATAAGAGAACCAGGGCAATTACAACCATAATTACCTGGTTTAGCTGCATATTAACAAAACCCGTACCTTCTAAGAACTCTATTAAAAGTTCAATCACAACGGATCAACCCCTTTCGTAAACTCAGCCGGATTTAGATTTAGTTTAAAACTACCAGGGGGTCACCGCTGTTCACGGCATCACCTTTTTTAACCAGCACCTGACCAATCTTTCCAGCCTGGGGCGCTGTAAGCTCGTTCTCCATCTTCATTGCTTCTAATACCAGCAAAACTTCTCCTTCACCTACACTGTCCCCAACTGCTACTTTAACGTCTAAAACCGAGCCGGGCATTGGAGCATTGACTGTAACACCCTCGGCATTCAAACTTTCGGAAGCAGTTTCTTTTTCTTCTTTAATTTCCACTGCTTTTTTCGGTTTTTCATCTACTGCCGGAACCGGAGCTGGTTTTTCTGCAGGTGGCTTAACGCTGCTCAATGTAGCTCCCTTTGCTTCCTCATTAACTTCTTCAACGGTAACTGTATAAGATTGGCCGTCTACTGTAACTTTAAAAGTTTTCACGCTTTTTCTTCCTCCTAATTGTTTCTAACTCTACTCTTTGATTAAGCAAAGCTTTTCTGCCGTACATTTTCCAGCTGTTACCCGGAGCAGCTTCATCCGGTGTAACAGTAAAAACCAAACCGGCACCAGTGGCCGGTGCACCTTCTGCCTGTAAATATTGATAAACAGCACCCATAATAACCGCCATGACTTTTTTATCATCATCAACCGGCATTGCAGAACTTTTTTTCGCCGGAATCGCGGTTCCCGTACCAGGCCTGGTATCCTTCCGGTAAAATATTAACCCGAATAACTGAAGTAATAAATATAAAAGTGCAAGTGTAACCAATACTACAACGAAACCGATAACCAGCACCTGGAGGGCAAATTCAAATTCATTCATTCAGCGCTTCACTCCTTGTGGAATCTATCACATATTATTGATTTTAGCATTTAATCACTGCTGTGAGAAGGGGCAAAAGCGGTTTTAATGCTTATTATAAGCCCTATGCAGAAATGACATGCATCTGCATTTTCACCTTCCTGCTCCTGCAGCATTTTTCAGGATATCAAGATAAATATAATCAATTGCCTGCTTTTTCAGGCTTCCTTTGCTACCGTTGGTATCACCGTGATAATCTGACCCCCCGGTGATAACCAGGTTATACTTTTTAGCCAGTTTTCTGTAGTAAAGAACCTGCTGCTCAGAATGATCAGGATGATACACCTCTATCCCCTGCAGACCATAGTTTATCAGCAATTCAGGATCCTCCCGGCCCTCTTTCTTCGGGTGAGCTAGAACCGTAACAGCACCGCTTTCCCTTAAATGTTTTATTATAGCTTCGGCTGTTAGAAGCGTTCTTTTTGCATAACCCGCTTTGCCTTTACCCAGGTATAGTGAAAAAGCCTGATCAATATTAACAACATACCTTTTATTTACCAGCACCCTGGCCAGGTGCAACCTTCCCGGTGCAGCGGATCCGGCTTCCTGTAAAATATCTTCCATTTTTATTTTAAAACCTTCTTGGATTAACAGATCGATCATCTTCTTCATACGGGTATAGCGATTACGCCTGATTCTATCCAACACCTGGCTGAGCAGTTTCAGATTTTTCGGATAGTAACCAAGGATGTGAATTTCCCTGTCAGCAAGGCTTGCACTTACTTCTACTCCTGGAACAAACTCAATTTTCAGACTTTGTGCCGCTGCTTCTGCTTCCTGCAATCCCTGCAGGGTATCATGATCTGTTAATGCAAAAGCTCTGATCCCGGCCCTGGAAACCATTTCAGCCAGCGCAGAAGGGGTAAGCTTACCGTCAGAGCAATTGCTGTGCATATGAAGATCAACCAGGTTACTTTGCATATCTAATTGTCCTTATAAATAGTTATAGACACACCTCCACAATTATACCAGTTTTACTAATTACATGTTAATGGAATACATAAAAAAGACCCTCGCGGAATATTTCCTGAGGGCTTGCCCAGCTTTATTAACTGTAATCAGTCTGCTGCCTTGTTTAACGAGGCTCTATTATCAACTTAATTGCCGTTCTCTCTTCCCCATCAATTTCAATATCTGTAAATGCCGGTATACAAATTAGGTCGATTCCTCCCGGTGCAACAAATCCCCTCGCAATCGCAACTGCTTTAATCGCCTGGTTCAAAGCTCCCGCTCCGATTGTCTGTATTTCTGCTCCACCTTTTTCCCTGAGCACCCCTGCCAGGGCGCCGGCTACAGAATTGGGGTTCGATTTTGCTGAGACCTTTAATACATCCATTAATAGATGCCTCCTTTGCGGATTTAATTAACTAATTCGGCTTAATCCGCAAATTTCCTGCCAGAATTATATGAATAATTCGATAGGACTATTAATAAATGTGAAAAATCCTCTCTATAGAATCAGCTTTACCACTTTTCCGATCGATATGAATAATCACCGCATTAAACATGGTTCTGCCACTGGATATTTTCAGTTGGCAGGGTAGCTTGGTAATAAATCGTTTCAGTGGTCCAGCGGGATCAACACCAAGAATTGAATCGTACAATCCAGTCATTCCCGCATCGGTTATATATGCAGTTCCCTGGGGTAGTATTCTCTCATCCGCTGTCTGGACATGACTGTGAGTACCAATTACAGCGCCAACCCTTCCATCAAGGTACCAACCCATTGCCTCTTTCTCAGAGGTAGCTTCGGCATGAAAATCAACTACCACGACATGCGCTTTTCCAGTAAGCCTTTCCAGCTCCCTGTCTGCAGCCATGAAAGGACAATCAACAGGGGTCATGAAAACCCTGCCCAGTAAATTTATAATTGCCACATTACATTGCTCTTTCTCCACCCAGAAAACAGTAACACCCCTGCCGGGAGTGGTTTTTTCAGGATAATTTGCCGGCCTGATCAGGTTATACTCTGTGTCGATGAACTGGAATATCTCTTTCCTGTCCCAGGTATGATTTCCCGCTGTAACAACATCTACCCCACAGTCCCTGATTTCCCAGTATGTTTTTTCATTTATTCCAGCTCCCCCGGCAGCATTCTCACCATTGGCAATTACCAGTCCGGGATCATAGCGCTCCCTCAGGGTGGGTAAAGTGTTGCGGAGAGATTCCCGTCCTGGTTTTCCAACGATATCACCAATTACAATGATGTTCATCAGCGCTCGCCTCTTAATATATTATATTACTAAGAAAGTGCCCCGTTGGGACACTTTCTTTTATTTGATCTTTTGCAGGACTTCAGATTAGCTGTTACTTGGCATAATCTACAGCCCTGGTTTCGCGGATTACAGTCACCTTGATCTGGCCAGGATATTCTAACTCACTTTCAATCTTTTTAACAATATCCCTGGCCACTTTGATCGAGGCATAATCGTCAATACGGTCAGGTTTAACCATTATCCTGATTTCACGGCCGGCATGAATTGCATAAGCTTTATCTACACCTTCAATAGAGTCGGCTATATTCTCAAGGTTCTCCAACCTTTTTATATATGCTTCAAGAGTTTCTCTCCTGGCCCCGGGTCTTACAGCCGAAATAGCATCTGCCGACTGAATTAGAACCGCTTCCAGGGTATTATAATCAATATCACCGTGATGCGCAGCAATAGCATTAACTATTTCCGGTGATTCTTTATACTTTTTGGCCAGGTCAGCGCCAATAACCACGTGTGAACCTTCTGTTTCGTGATCAATAGCTTTTCCTATATCGTGCAGCAGGCCTGCCCTCTTGGCAAAGTTAACATCTAATCCCAACTCGGCTGCCATAATACCGGCAAGGTGAGCCACTTCAATTGAATGCTGAAGTACATTCTGGCCATAACTTGTTCTAAACTTCAATTTGCCAAGTAATGTAATTAATTCCGGATGTAACCCGTGCACCCTGGCTTCAAATGAGGCTCGCTCGCCTTCCTCTTTAATTTGCGCCTCAATTTCTTTACGGGTTTTTTCAACGATTTCCTCGATGCGGGCCGGATGAATCCTGCCATCACTAACAAGTTTTTCCAGTGCAGTTCGGGCAATTTCCCGCCTAATTGGGTCGAAACCAGATATAATTACCGCCTCAGGAGTATCATCTATGATTAAATCAATTCCGGTTAAGGTTTCCAAAGCCCTGATATTGCGGCCTTCACGTCCGATTATTCTCCCCTTCATTTCATCATTCGGCAGGTTAACAACCGACACCGTTGTTTCAGAAACATGATCTGCTGCACACCTCTGGATTGCCAGGGTAACTATTTCCCTGGCTTTCTTTTCCCCTTCATTTTTGGCTTGAGTTTCAATATCTTTAACCATAACCAGCATATCATGTTCAATCTCTTCTCTCACCCTCTGGAGAAGCAACTCTTTTGCTTCTTCAGAACTCATACCGGAAACTCTTTCCAGCTCGGTCAGCTGCTCTCGGTGCAGCTCTTCCAGTTTTTCTTTATATTCCCGGTTTTTTTCTTCCTTAATTCTTAAATCTTCTTCTTTCTTTTCTACATTACTTATCTTACGATCCAGACTTTCTTCCTTCTGCATCAGGCGTCTTTCCATGCGCTGCAGTTCAGATCGTCTATCCTTACTTTCACGCTCAAGCTCTGTTCTTAGCTTGTGAACCTCTTCCTTTGCTTCCAGTTGTTTTTCCCTCTTTAAAGCATTTGCTTCATGTTCCGCTTCTTCAATTATTTTTTTAGCAGCACTTTCAGCGGATGATATTTTAGCTTCTGCAATCATTTTACGAATAAAATAGCCTCCACCAAAACCGACTACCAGCGAGGCTATAATCATCAGTAAATTTTCCAGCATTATTGTCACCTCCATTTTATAGAATAAACTGCATTTAATATTCAGTTCTTAAACAAGTAAGAGCTGTGTCCAGGACACAGCTCAAAAGAGAAAGTTCAGGAAAAGGTTACACTTATCCCTTTACCAAATAACTATATATTTTATAATCTATCCACAGTGCCTATAAAAGCACCAGGCTTTCTCTTATCAGTTATGAACTGAACATCTATCGATAACATACAATCCTTTCTTAATTGTAGTCCTTTTAAGATCTTATGTCAAGAATAGTTTAATCATCGATCGCGTCAAGCACTTGTAGGAAAAAGAAACCTCACCTTCAGCTCATACAGCT
>CAYMIW010000015.1:0-61003 GCA_964390725.1 uncultured Syntrophomonadaceae bacterium
AGCACCTGACTTTTAATCAGGGTGTCCCAGGTTCGAATCCTGGATGGCTCACCATCAATAATAACGGGGGTTTCAGGGTTTTAGGCATTAACAAAAATTACACCAAAAACCCCCGATTTACTACCTATTTACTACCTATAGCAGAATTACTACCTTTCATCTACCTTGAAAGGGGCTGCGAAATAAGCGGATTAAGCTAAATAAGTCAATGCAGGGTTTGACATCCTGTGACCGGTTACCATGCGAAATAAGCGGATTAAGCTAAATAAGTATGTTTTTATCTACCACCCTGCGAAATAAGCTAAATAAGCTAATTAACTAAAATTACCATAAAAGAAACCGGGTCACATAGAACCCGGTATGCTAAATAAGCTAAATAAGCTAAATAAGTATTACTGGATGCAGGAAGCAAGCAAGCTGCCAATCTTGTCTGTTGCTTCCTGTTTCATTTTGTTAGTAACCCCACTGTAGACATCAAGTGTAAATGCTACCTTATGATGACCTAATGCTTCTTGTATGGTGCGGGGGTCTGTTCCTTGCTGTAGGCATAGAGTGGCAAAGGTATGTCTTAGACCGTGAAAGTTTATTTTCGGTATCAGGTTATACTCTGCCACCTTCAGCCCTTCTTCCTCTGCATCGGCAATCACCCTGTTATTATGCCTGTCTATCAACCGTGCAAAGTGCCGGGTAAATCCTCGGGGGCAGTATGGCTCACCTACTTCATTACAGAATACAAGGTTATGCTCTTTGCTGTAGGATGTATCTGCTTCACCCTGTTCATCTGATTGCTTCTTTCTATGCTTCTTCAGTTCTTCTATGACATCTTTGGATATACCTATTGACCGCTTAGAAAGCTTTGTCTTAGGTTCTTGAAAAACAAGTTTACCGTCAACCCTTAACAGGCTTTGCTTTACAGATATATTGCCATTCTTCAGGTCTACATCCTGCCACCGTAACCCTAACAACTCCCCACGCCTTAAGCCTGTATTCAGTGCAAGAAAATATGCTGCAAAGTGCTTTGTTTTCTTTGCTTCAGTCAAGAATAGCTTGACCTGTTCAGTATCAAAAAACAGCATATCCTTCTTCTTTTCTGCAGGTAGTTTTGCTGCATCTGCGGGGTTGGTGTAAATCCTACCTTCTACTTTTGCCTGTTCAAGGCAAGCATGGCAAATCAAGTGAATATATCTTACCGACCTGGGGGACAACCCCCCTGCCTTTTAATCAGGGTGTCCCAGGTTCGAATCCTGGATGGCTCACCAAAAATGTAAGGCGGAGTTATAAACTCTGCCTTATTATTTTATTGGCACTGGAAAACAGCAAGAATAAAAAAAGCCCGCTTCTCTTTTAGGAAACGGGCTTTTTTATTTTTATGCTTTAAACTAGCTGCTGGCTTTATTCTTAGCCAGTTTCCAGAATCCTTTAACATTAGCAAACTGGGCATCCTGAACCAGCATCATGTTGTTAAACTTGGGAATCAGGTATTCTGATAGCGCTTCTCCCCCACCTCCGGTTAGAATGATTGCATCCAGTTCCCGGTAGTCCCATAAAGAGTCAAGTTCGGTTTTAATTTTAGCTGCCAGGTTAAAATATGCTTCAGAGATAATATCACTGATATCGTAGTTTATTCCGGCAATCTTAATAGTTTTACTCTTGACGATCTGATCAAGCTCAAAATCCTTTTTGTCAATTTTATATTTACTGCGAATCATCGCAGCAATAATTTCGTAAGCACTGACCATACCGCTATTTGAAGAGGAGCTTAACCTGTCAACAAATTCCAGAGAGTCTGAAACTACAAAATCAGCGGTTTTAAAGCCAATATCGGCAATGCCAACAATTTTGTTGCTCATATCCTGATCGGCAACATTACCACTGTTGTCAAGAACAAGGTTAAAGAGGGTACCGAATGGTTGGGGTACAATTCTTATCTCGTCAACAATGATTCGCTTTTCCTCATTTTTCCCATCAATGCCCAGCACAATCTGGTGTTCTCCGGAAAGAAGATTAGCCAGCTGATCCTGGTAACTCAAAATGTAATTTGTTGGCAATCCGGTTACCACACTAAACTGCTGCTGTGGTTCCCTGCTATAGAGACCGATAGAAGTGAGGAATAACAACAGAGTATTTAAATCTTCAGGTTTTTTAATATCAAGCGACCTGCTGGGAATTGAACTCTGGCGGATTGCATAATTACCGATAAAATAATTTTTGCCGTTATATTTAAGGGCAAGGGTATCAAGTGGAGATTTATAAGTGCTAAGTTGGGACCGGTATGAGATATCCCTGCCGATACCTACAACACTGGGAAATACTATTTCGTGTTCACCATCGTAGCTTTTAACAAATCCATAACCAATATCGACACCAACTAGTTCTCCATACAATTTCTACTCAGCTCCTTCAACAATTTTTTTTCAGTCTGCTGACAAGCTGAACAGGTATAATTACATCACCCGTTTCGATTAGCCAGGCTGCTAAATCATCCTTCAATAATTATTATAAAGCATAATTAAACTTATATTAAAAATACATTACAAAAATACTAAAGTCAACACTATTATAAACTATTTTAGATAATTACATTAATAATGGTAATTAATGGGATGAGTACGTTCCCTTATTATTTATTGCTTTATTGGTTAAATTATCGTAATCTTCCGGAGTATCTATATCCAGAATAACTGCCTGATCTTTACATTCGACAAAATCAAGGTTTTCTGTTGATAACCCTTTTATTACATTTCTGCCTCCATAATCTCCTTCAAGTTTGATCAGCTCCGGCCACAGAGAACGATCAAATAAAACCGGGTTACCCCTTTTGCCATTATAGACTGGCATTGTAACTTTATTAAAATTTTTAATATATGTATTAAGAAGCAGGTTGTACACGGGGGTGGTTATCGCCGGCTGGTCACCCAGAACAAACAATACTCCCTGGGAACAATAATCAACTGCGTTCAACCCGGTGATCAGGGAACTTGCCTGTCCCAGTTGATAGCGATGGTTGACAGCAATTTTGATCCGGTTTGAATCTGCAAAACTCCTCCATTGTTCACCAGGTTTGGTAACCAGGATTATCTCATCAATATCTGTTGCAAGAAGCTGTTTTACAGTTTCTCCAAGTATTGTATGATTACAGTAGGGCATTAAAAGTTTGTCTCTGCCCATTCTTTCAGATTTACCAGCAGCAAGAATTACTGCAGAAATTTTTACTAATCTGTTCAAGCTGTTTTTTTTAAAATATAAATGAACAGGATAATTATCTCTGGCTGCAGTGACAAGGAGCTCCGGAATTTTATGTTCATTGAACATGAAAGTGGCAATATTTGCCGCTGTTAAGGGAGTTGGTAATAAATCACTTTTGTTGAGAACAGCTTTGATTCGAGCTCTGGGAGCCATTACAGAGCCAAGCTTAATCATATATGCATAAGCACAGGCTGTTAGCTGCTCGTCTACAAACTCTGTGCCATATCCACGGCAGATTGTTTTTCTGAAGATATTAACCCTGTGAAGGTTCTTTTCAGCAATTGAAGCGCCTATTATGTCTGCTCCAACTACAGGGATGATTAAATCGGCGCAATCAGGCAGAACCGGCTCATACTCTGCATGTCCTTTCATTGATTTTCCCTTTGCTCCATCAGCTTCAACCAAAATATAATAATTATTGGATGCTTTTAAATTAGCGATTGTTTTTATATTAAACCCTTCGATTTTACCGTCATTTAAAAGGCGCTGACCTGTTACAATGGGTTTTCCTTCTTTAAAATGCAGATCTATATTCTTTTCATCTACACGGTTATCTTCAATAAATACAGTTTTCAGGTCGGTATAGGGAAAGATTTTAGTAGTGGTGGTAATCAATACTTTTTTACCCTGACTGCTTAGTTCACCGGCCAGGGTATAAATCAACGAAGTTTTACCTCCACCTCCGTAGAAAGCTGTTACGGAAGGTTTGTTAATACTTAGACAACGCGATAAAGATAGTTTGTTCATTTAGTAATAACTCCGTTATAGTTGCTCTGAAGTTCAGGAATGGTGCTGGCGAAAAAAACAGCGATCTGAACACTCAACCCCCTGATTATTCCTGGTGATTCCCTTTCCTCCCCTGGGGCATTTAACTGCTGTCATTTTCAGGTATGGGCAGTTTACCCAGGCCGGTTCTCCGATGTCACTGCTGCCGCAGCGACTACATGCTAAAGTATGATCTTTTCCGGGTAGTATTTCATTTTTGTCCAGCATTGTCAGGCAGCTATTACAGAAATAATATTCTATTACATTGTCGTCCTTGATGTCGTTATTCATTTCAGCAACTCCCATTTCAGCAACATTACAAATTCAGGGCTTAACTGCGGCGGCAATTATAGCGGTTCATTATAGCCTCAAGAACTCCTCCGCCCACCGCGCGCGCTTTATCTGATATGGTCATATAGTCAACTTTCCGACCCCTGGGATCTATATCCCCAACTTTAACTCCTTTAGTTACTTCAAGCCCCTCAAACAGTAAACCTCTAACTAAACCGTTTGTTTCAGCTCTTACTACTTTCCCGGATACAGTAGCAACGGTTTCTCCCCGTTCAACCAGGTCACCTATTTTTTTAACCGGTGTAAAGATACCGCCAGCAGGTGCCCGGAGCAGCCTTTCAGGACCGTATCCGTTTATGTTTCCGGGAATAGTGGTGTTTTCAGCTGCAGAACCACTGTAGATTACTTTTCCCAGGTTATGTCCTCTTTTGGTTTCAATGACGGCATCTACATCTTTTCCTGCAGTAAATCCCGGTCCTAAACCGATTACCAGCTCAGCATCATCAATCAAAGTTAAACGATTATCTTTAGCCATGATCGCATCTATTACAACGCAAGGTTTAAAAAAATTGTTAATTTCTGCATCCGGATCTATAAAAACCGGTATTATATTTTCCGCAAGCAGTTCATTTGTTTCGTTTACATTGTGGCATAGGGTTGCATTAACCCCTTCTACAGTGATGTTGTTTTTAAATACGGCTGTCGCATAAGAGACGGTAGTTCTTACGACCATGGGTTTAGGCAGTTCGAGCATAACAAGATCAAATCCTGACCGGTGCAAACGGTGTGCTACCCCGCTGGCCAGGTCTCCCGCTCCCCTGATCACTATCAGATTTGGTAACATGTGTCAACCTCCCGATAAAAAAGGGCGCGGATAAACGCGCCCCAACAGGTATCCGTGATTAAATTATACTATTTTTTTTCGTGCAGCGTTTTCCATACCCTTTCTGGGGTTAACGGAAAAGTGTTGAATTCTACTCCAAGTGCATCAGATACAGCATTGGCTATAGCCGGCGCGACTCCAATCATAGGCTGTTCGCCTATCCCTCTTACCCCGAACGGGCCTTTAGTTTCAGGTGTTTCAATGATAAAACTATCGATGTGCGGAGTATTGTCTATACTGGATATCTTGTAATCGGTGAAGTTTCTGTTCAGCATTACTCCTTTGTCAAATTTTACCTCTTCATATAAGGCAGTTGACAGCCCCATTATGGTACCACCATGAAGCTGACATTTACAGAGTTGAGGATTTACAGCTTTACCGGCATCAATTGAACTGGCCAGCTGCAGAACGGTCACCACGCCTGTCTCAGGATCGACTTCAACCTCTGCACCGGTAGCCCCAAAGCAATAAAACATCCCGGGGTTGCCCTGGCCGGTTTCTGGATCTAGGTTGGTCATATTACTTGGAATAAAAGATCCTCTTCCAATAATAGGCCCGGCAATACCTTCCCCGGTGCATTTCTTACAGCTGTCGGCAACTTCAGCAATGGTCGCTTTTTTATTTGCATCTTTGGTTGAATAAATCATCTTGCCGTCAAAAGTAAGCTCTTCCTGCGGCACCTGAAGCAGATCGGATGCAGCCCTGTAAATCTGCCCCAGAGCATCTTCAGCAGCACGTTTAACCGATGTGCCGCAGGTGTAGGTAATCCTGCTTCCTACACTTTGCCACTCATAGGGAGTAAAATCAGTATCCGGCACCTTAATGTCGATTTTTTCCACAGGAATGTGAAGAATTTCTGAAGCGATCTGACTCATAGCTGTCAGCATTCCCTGGCCCATTTCCGTTGCACCAACCATTATATGAGCGGTGCCATCTTCGTTAATACGAATAATAGCTGAAGATGAGGCATTGCTGGGTTGGGCCGGGCATTTAACCAGGCCGGAAATACCTTTACCTCTTAATTTACCGTTTGAGCCTGGTTCCTTTTTGCCCCACTTAATCTGATCAGCAACAGTCTCGATACACTTTTTGAAGTCAACATCTTCCACCACCTGGCCTGCTGCCGTGGTGGAACCATTCTTCATCCCGTTGATCAGGCGGATTTCGAGAGGATCCATTTTAAGCTCTTTAGCTATGTATTCCATGTGCCGTTCAATACCCCACTGCATTTCACACATGCCAAAACCGCGTACCGGCCCGCCGATTGAATTATTTGTGTAGACACAGTAAGAGTCGGTTTTTACGTTTGGTATTTCATAAGCACCTGTTGAACTATACCCGGCGGAGCGAACAATGTTCACACCATATTCTGTGTAGGCTCCACCATCCCAGATCATTTTATACTCAAGGGCGGTTATTTTACCATTTATTTTAACTCCGGTTTTCAGGGTTGCATACATTGCCTGGCGGGTAAATGTTCCCTGCATGTCTTCTTCTCGGTTGAGAACAATCCTGGCTACATAACCGGGGAACTTCTGAGCCACAGGCACTACCAGGCCTTCCAGGCCGGCCCCGGCTTTACCGCCGAACCCACCCCCGATAAAGCTGGAAATAACCCTGATTTTATGCATGGGCAGTTCAAAAGACTTAGCCAGCAGCTGGCGGACTACGTTTGGTGACTGAGCCGTGCTCCATACAGTCAATTTGCCATCAGGGCTCCAATGGGCAGCTGCCTTGTGGGTTTCTATCGGAACATGCTGCATCTGTGGCACATAATATTCTTTCTCAATAATCAGGTCTGCCTCGGCAAACCCCTGATCTGTGTCACCTTTCCTCAGCTTGAAATGATTGGCTATATTAGTGCCTTCCTGGGGATAAAAGATGGGCACTACTTCATAGCTGCCGAGGTTTTCATGAATTATCGGCGCATCAGGCTTTAAAGCTTCGAAAGGATCAAAAACTCCGGGAAGTTCTTCATATTCGACATCGATCAGCTCAACTGCTTCTGCAGCAATCTTTTCTGAAACAGCAACAACCAGGGCTACAGGTTCGCCCCAATAGCGAACTTTGTCTATGGCAATAAAGTCTCTGTCCACAAGGTAAAGTCCGATTTTACTTTTATAATCCTTCCCGGTAAGAACTGTCTTGACTCCTGGATATTCAAGAGCGCGTGAAATATCAAGTTTTTTAATTTTACCGTGGGCTACCGTACTCTTCTTCATTTTCAGATAGAGCAGGGGTCCCAGGAAGCGATCTTCAATATATTCAGCGGCGCCGGTTACTTTTTCAATTGCATCCTTACGGGCAACAGTTGTACCGACACATTTAAGTTCAGTCATTTATTAATCCTCCTTTCCTCTTCATTTTTTAGCGGCATCTTTTACAGCCGCCCTGATTTCCTGGTAAGCGCCGCAGCGGCAGAGATTTCCGCTGAGAGCCTCGTTTATATCATCATCTGTCGGATTTTCTTTGCGTTCAAGCAACGCCTTGGTAGAAATAATCATACCTGGTGTACAATAACCGCACTGGAAAGCTGCATGATCGATAAATGACTGTTGAATCTTATCCAGTTTTCCATCTTTAGCAATGGCCTCGATTGTAACCAGATCTTTACCGTCCAGTTCTACTGCAAGCACCAGGCAGGAATTAACCGGCTTGCCATTCAACAGTACTGTACATGCACCGCATTCCCCAATTTCACAACCGCTTTTTGTGCCGGTCAGATGTAGTTCATCCCTGATAAAACTAAGCAGGGTTTGGCCAACTGCAGCATCTCGGGTTTCTTGTTCACCGTTAACAGTAAAAGATATTTTTACACATTCTGCCATGCTCACACCCCCATCGTTTGTTCCAGGCCTCGCCGTACCAGCACTTCAACAATGTGGTAGCGGTATTCACGGGAGCCCCTGAGATCGGTTATCGGAGAAATGTCGTTTTTAACCAGGGCGGCCGCTTTGGCCCAATCTTTTTCACCGTTCTCGTTAATTTCTTTTTCGACAGAAATAGCCCTTACCGGGGTGGGGGCAACTGCACCAATTGCAATTTTGACCTGGTCACCCCAGCTTTGAACGGCAACTCCTACAGTGGCCAGATCAACTGAACCGGTTCGTGATGCTTTAAAATAGACACCATTTCCAGACGGATAAGGTTTGGGAATAGTTACAGAACGGACCAGTTCTCCCTTTTTCAATGCGTTCTTACCTGGGCCGGTAAAGAATTCATTTACAGGAATGGTCCTATCTCCACCCGGTCCGACAAGGTTAACTACTGCGTTAAGACAATAAAGAGGTGCAGAGGTATCTGCTGCCGGTGAAGCGTTGCAGATATTACCTGCCAGGGTGGCCCGGTTGCGAATCATGTAACTACCAACACTGCGACATCCAGAGGCAAGAATCGGTATGTATTTCTTAACCGGGGCGAATTCGGCGATGTCATTTAAGGTGACGGCAGCACCGAGGGTTATTCCCTGCTCGTCTTCGGCCAACACTTTTAAATCGTTGAGATTTTTAATGTCGAGTAATTTTTTTGGTGCAAACTTGCCGCCGCGCATTCCGACAAATAAATCAGTGCCTCCGGCAAGAGGATAAACCAACTCATTACTTTCGAGCAATTCCAGGGCCTCCTGCAGGTTACTGCACTTAATATATTCGTAAGCAAGCATCTGTTTTTTCACCTCCGTGAATAATATTTGTTAACAATTGATTCAAAGAATTCTATTTAGCCAATTCCTTTATGGCATCTATAAAGATTTCCATTGGTGGTTTCACAATGCCTGCTCCGACCTGGCCAATACCGGGCTCTTTATGGGCGATACCGGTATTAATACGCGGTACTATACCCTTTTCAACAACTTTTCTAACATCAATGCCGGTTGGAGTTCCCTTGAAATCCATGGCAGGAATGTTGAAATTATTGTTCTCAGCAACAGTAATTTCGTACATTTCATTTGTTGCTTCAAAAGCATCGGCTGGCGAACCGCCGATGAAGTTGACGATAGCCGGAGCAGCTGCCATAGCAAAGCCGCCTATGCCTACAGTTTCAGTAATAACACTGTCGCCAATATCGGCATTTGCATCCGCTGCTGTGTATCCTGAGAAATAAAGGCCGTCAGGAACATTAGCCGGTGCGGTAAACCATTTATCACCGGTACTGCTGACCCTGATACCAAAGTCAGTTCCGTTGCGGGACATGGTGGTTACAATTGTTGAGTTTTCTACTCCGTGGGCGGCCAGGGCCATGCTCTTACAGGCTGCCATGATGGCATTCAGGGATGTTAAATCATTGCTATGCATAAACGCCAGCACTTCTGCTGCCACCGAAGCCTTACCACTTTTAAAATACTCGGAAACATTGGAAAGGTCAAGGCGTGGAGCATCATAATCTTTCTTTTTGCCCCATTCTGTTTCAGCAACAAAGGGGGCAATAGTCCTGATAAAGAGCGATGTGGTAGCCCTGTTCCGGTTGTGACCATCATCACCCATATGCAAAGCCTGGGCAATTATTGATTTAATATCAACTCCTCCGGCAAGACTAACAGCCTCTTTAATTACCGGGGCATAAACATTATCAAGCCACTTGAGGCGGTTTAAAACTTCTTCATCAAATGCGCCATAACGCAGCACTTTTCCATAACCTTCGTTCATGTTGGAATAAGTGAAACCACCCCATTCTTTATCTTCGAGAATAAAAACCATCTGCGATGGGGTCGTAACTCCAGCCATCGGGCCGACAGTGTTAAAGTGGTGGCAAGGGGCAAATTCTATTTCTCCTGAAGCGGCTATTTTCTCAGCTTCTTCAGCATTCTTGGCCTTTCCTTCATAAATGATACCGCCAATTATTGCTCCTTTAAGAGGTCCGCTCATCCTGTCCCAGGTAATAGGCGGTCCTGCATGAAGGAATAGATTGTCCTTCATGCCCGGTATAACATCTTTTGCTTTTCCCACATCAACCCAAACCGGTCTTGATAACATCATTCTTTTTACAGCTTCCTGGTTAGCCTGATCGATCTTACTCACAACAAACTACACCTCCCGGGTTATTTTAATTTATCCAGCAAACTAAGCAAGCTATCATCGCCCATTGCCGGCGGTTGCCAGCGGACATGTAATACCGTAGTTCCCCTTTCCTTTAAGGTCTCGGCAAAACCTTCCAGACCCATATTAATAATTTTCAGCTCTTTTTTAAAAAGGTCTTCCACTTTTGTTAACCTCCTTAAACTGTTGATGGCAATTATTCAGCCAGCAGTTTCCTGACAAATACTGCTGCATCCGCGTTGCTCGGAAATACAAGAACCTCTTCATCGAGTAATTTCTTTACCTGCTCACTGCGTTTCTGCATGTCTTCATCCGTTCCGAGCACACTTGTAACAAAGCAGATATTACGTCCTTTCTTACCGGCAATCTCTTTTGCTTCTTTAATAGCTTCCAGGGCAGATCCGGCCGGATCAGGGTGAGCATTATATCCGAGAACCAGATCAAGCATAATAACAGCCGTTTCAGGGTCGCCGGCTTCTTCAATAATTCTGCTGTTGCGCAGGGCAGGGTCAATCATCGGATGAAGTCGGCCCTGTGTAAACTCATCTTCCCCGAAATCGATAACGGTATGCTTAACGCTTTTATATACGTCTTCAATTTTCTTGACCTGATCATAGCTGAGGTTGGTATAAAGATCACCCAGCGAGTTGTGCAGCAGGATGATTGTTTCGTAAGCAAGGGTTCCTCCTGAATATAAAGCTCTCAGGTATTTTTGACTTTCGTTAAAATTGTCTTTTATATTTTGAACATTTAGCTGTTTATCAGGTGAATGTTCTACTTCAATTTCTGCTTTCCCACCCCTGGCCAGGTTAACTGCTTTCTCTGCCGCTTCTTTTAAGGTTGCAGCAGGAACTGCCCCGGCTTTTTCAATATCATTCGGATTACCGCCTAAAAAGTTAATTACAACCGGTTTTGTTGCCTCACTGACAAGTTCTAGCACCTTCTCAGTTACTTCACGGTCCGGTGGTTTGGATACTACAACGATAACTTCAGTACCAGCATCGGCATACAATGCTTTTAAAGCCTGGATCATCGTGATCCCACCGACAGAGGCTTTTACATCCCTGCCGCCGGTTCCGATACCGTGGCTGATTCCTTCCCCCATATTGCTGATCAGTGATGATACTTCCTGCAGACCGGTTCCTGCTGCAGCTACAATGCCAATTCGCCCTTGCTTGACCTCGTTGGCAAATGCCAGGGGAACCCCATTTATAATTGCTGTACCGCAATCAGGACCCATGACAAGGAGGTTTTTTCCCAGCGCTTTTTTCTTCAAAGCTATCTCTTCATCAAGTGTAACATTATCACTGAAGATCATCACATTTAATCCGGCATCAAGAATCTGGTCAACTTCACGATGAACATGTCTTCCGGGTATAGATATTAAGGCCAGATTGGCTCCGGGAAGGTTTTTTAGTGCTGTTTCAAAGGTTCTAGGCACAAATTCTCCGAGCAGGTTTTCCCGCTCCACGCTCTTATTGAGTTCTTCAATAGTGCTTTGAATAGCTTTTTCAGCTTTTTCATCGTCTTCAGCTTTTATTGCAATAATCAAATCATTGGCACCGGCATCATGATCCATCTGATCACTCCATAACCCGGCTGCCTGTAAAAATTTCTTGTTGTGGTCTGTTCCAATGATAACCTCTGCCTCCACAACACCTTCAAAACTGCGCACGGTACTTGATAAACGCATCAAGTAAACAGAATCGCGAAAAGTATTGTTGGAGATGTGATATTTCAAAACCATCCCATTCGCCTCCAGTTTTAATCTATTTGATTTATGAGTATTATGGTCGATCAATTTGGATTTGCCTTGACATTTCTAAAAATTATACACTTAAGCCAAATATCCTTTAGGAATGTCCAATAAATCGATTGAATATCTTTGTTAGTATGTTACAATATAAGTGGCCCTCGATCTTAGTGTACCATAAATTACCACTCAATGAGGGGTTGATGATCATTCAAAAGCAGTATGGCATCTCTGTAAGAGAAGCGCTTTCTCTTGACCTGGTCAACCGGTTAAAAGTTGCAGGCGGTGAAGAAGGTCTGGATCGGGTTATCAAGCTGGTTAATGTGATTGAAGTTCCTGATATTATGGATTGGCTTATCGAGGGAGAATTCCTTTTAACTACCGGCTATTCATTCCGCGAATACCCGGAGTTGATGAAAACCCTTATTCCACGCATGAGTGAAGCAAAAAGTGCTGCACTGGCAATCAAAACCAAGCGTTATTTGAGTGAAATACCTGAAGAACTTATTCGCAGCGCCGACGAATACCAGATTCCCCTGCTTGAAGTACCATATGATATCTCTTTTTCAGAAATAATTGCCCCTGTTCTCGGGGTTGTTTTTAACAAGCAAAATAAAATTCTTCAAAAGCTTGAACAGGCCCATAAAAAACTTGTCGATCTGGCTCTTAACGGCAGCCCCCTGGAAGAATTATGCAAGGAAACCGGTAAATTGATATCGAATCCAGTTGCAATTGTTGACCGCGATGGCTACTTAATTGTTAATGATGAATGTCCTGATAAATATAAATTTGACCTGTTTTTCTCAGACGGCAGTATTGAAATTAAAAAAGAAAAACTTAGGTTCGGTAACATCAAGGAAGTTAAATATTCTCTCGAATACACTTCTGACATGGAAAATCCGATTACCATCAAGGCTATTCGTATCCCAATTATTGCAGATAAATATGAATTTGGTAATATAGTTGCGATTATCAATAATGCTATTTATGAACCTGATATTCTTACCCTGGAAAGAGCAGCAACAATTGCCGCACTGGAGTTCACTAAGCGCAAAGCAATATACGAAACCGAAAAAAGTTATTACAGTGACTTTTTGGAAATATTGCTCTCCTGTGATTTTGAAAATGTCGATGAAATAGTTAACAGGGGAAAGGTGTTTAATATTAACCTTGAGCAACCTGCCGCTGTTATTATAATAAATGACAATAGCTTTAACGAAATTGAAAATATCAATAATTATATAGATATCAATGGTTCCCGTTCCAAGGAAAGCCTGTTAAAAGAGATTAACCGATTTTTAAAAGCTAGAAAAGACAGCAATTTAATCGCCGGCATCAAGGGTAATAACATAGTTGTTGTTACCTGCGTGGATCAAGCGAATCCTGCAGGGTCGCTTAAAGAAACTGTTAACGCTCTTGTAGGGTACCTTGAACAGGCTTCTCATCCGTCAGCAGAAATTAGAATTGGGGTCGGCAAGGCTTATTCAGATGTCCGCAGGATTAACCGCAGTTTTGAAGAAGCCCGCGAAGCGCTTAAAATTGCCCAGCTTTCTGAAAAAACAAACATAGTCTTTTTTGACAACCTTGGGTTTTACAAGATTTTAAGTGAAAAAAACCGCACCGACCTGGAACGGTTTGTGGACGAACTTCTAAAACCGGTTATCGATTACGATCGTAAGAAGAAAGGCGACCTGGTTAAAACTCTCGAAACATATTTTGAAACAAACCGTAATTTAAAACTAACTTCCAGCAAGCTATACACGCACTATAATACTGTTCTCTACCGTATCAAGAAAATAGAAGAACTGACTGGTACCAGCTTTGATAATCCTGAAAACGCTTTAAATTTTGAAATAGCAATTAATATCCTCAAGCTGTTTAGAAATAATACTATCCAGCACTAATTCCCTTCAATTGCAAAACATAATTAAACGGGGAGGCTGATGCCTCCCCGTTTAACTAGATATTTTAAAAACTATTTATTTCTTTTCTCCAAACTGATGCAGACCGCGTTCCTCGGGAGTTCCGGGGATAATGTTATCCAGGATCAAGCCGAGAATGGCAGCTACAGCCATTCCTGTTGAACCGATGGATACTACAATATCGGATAGCCATGCCGGTTCAAAGGCTACGCTGGCAACCTGGAAATAATAAGGAACACTCAGACCCATGAAGAGAATGAAACCCATAATCATCTGGTTACGCATTGAGGAAAGATCGGCTTTAGCCGAGTTGCTGATTCCGATTGAGGCAATCATACCAAACAGGGTGCAATAAAGACCACCGACAATTGCCCCCGGAATAGTAGCAACAATACCGCCGATTTTACCAACAATACCCATTACCAGGAGAACAACTACACCAACATTAACTACATAGCGACTGGCCACCTTGGTCAGGCCGACTAGGCCGATGTTTTCGGTATAACTGGTGCTGGCAAATCCACCGAAAAGTGCGGTGCAGAAACAACCAACGCCCTCAAAACCGATTCCGCGACTGATTTGTTTATCGGTCAGGGGAGGAGCCTGGGCAGCTGCGTTAATTGCATGGTAGTCGCCGTATGATTCAATCATTGAAGCGAGATAACCGGCCAGTACCACAACCAGGAACCCGATTTCAAATTTAGGCAGACCCCAGGGGAAGAACCATCCTCCCTCTCCCCAAGGCAAACGGATCCAGGGTGCAACCCTGACGGCTTCAAAATCAACAACGCCAAGAATCAGACCGAGGATGTAAGCGCAAATAACGGCTAGGAGAATTGGGAACAGGGAAAAGAAAGGCTTCTTAGGGCCTACAATAAGTGAAAATACAAAGGCCAGTACTATAACTGTTCCCGAAAGCCACCAGTTTTCTGCAGCGCTCGGCGCTCCAATCTGGTAGAGAGCCAGTCCGATTAATGCAATAACAGGGCCAATAACCACAGGACTGACAAATCTTTGAACTAAACCGATTAATCCTGTAAAACCGATAATCATTTCGACAATAGCACCGAGCATAATGGCACCGGCTATATACTGCATTGAAACAGCGGGCCCGGCAGCTACCGTCATGGCTATAATAGCGAAAAATGGTCCTAAAAATGAGAATGACACACCCTGAATAATCGGTAAACGTGTCCCGAAGTTAACCTGTAGAAATGTGGCAACTCCGGAGGAGAGCATTACTGAAGCAACCAGGATGGCAGTTTGCTGTGCATCCATGCCCAGGGCGGGCGAAAGGATCAGCGGCACCGCAACAGTTGCGCCAAACATGGTCAGAACGTGCTGGATACCGAGGCCAAGTGCCTTACCAAAAGGCTTGGGTACGTCATCCAACGTGTAAATCATTTTTGATCCGTCGATCATGCTTTAAAACTCCTCCTTTTAATAAATAATTAAAACGGCTGGACTGTTTTACACCTCCCTTTTCATATGGTTCGGAATTAAACTATGCGAAAAGTTTTATTATTAAAATATTCTATTATGTTATTTCAATGCTCTGCTAAAAAACCCTTTATTATATTTTAATAATTTTCATGCATTATCTTTGTTTTGATTATCCAAGAATTTAGTATAATTCAGATAATATGTTAACATAATAGATAATTCCGATGGCTATTTCCAGGCCGCTTGTAGAACCTATCAACAATACCTTTTCAATCAGATCATCTGTAGCAGGTCCTTCCTCAAAGGAATAAATGTAACCCCTGACATTTTCACCTGCCAAACCCATGGTCCCACTTACAATCATGTGACGTCCCATGGCATTTGTTTGCTTCAGCAGGAGCCCAAGGTTATTTTTAATCAAATTAATTATGTCTAAATCTCTGCTAAAACAATTATGGGCTAACAGGGAACTGTAGATCAGATCGTCACCGGAAGGTGAAAACCCCCTGCCAAGCCCGACCAGTTCGGATGCAGCTGAGATAAAAGCTCTATCATTATTCTCTAGTAAAGCTTTGATCAGTTTGGGGTAATACCTGGCTATTGCTTCTCTGAAATATGCTTCTCCCCCTGGTAGATCAAGGAGAACCATGGCAGGAGAAACTTGAAATTCGTTCACCCTTTTTTCTATATAAGACCGGTAATATCCTGCTGTTAATTTGATAACGTCAAAATATATTTTAGTAAAGCAAACCGACGCGAAGGATTTATAATTTCCTGAACGCCGGCTGATTATGATAATCACCTGATCAAACTCTAAAATAACCTGATCGTCTTCAAGAAAACCGTTTTTATATGAGTTGGCGGTTTTTACCAGCAGATTAAAAGTTCTTTCATCAACTGCAATTGTAGATGGACCTGGTATTACCTGCGGATCTGCAATCATCAAGAGGCGATCATGGTTTTTTACAGTAAAATTTATATAATGATCGTGAACAGAGTACAAAAAAAGCTCTGGACTACCCTTGAAATACCGCAGATCTTCGGCCGCCCACAGGGTATTAACAGCGATAACGTTATCCGTGTTGTTGTCTTTCATTATTGCTCCTGCTATCAGATTACTCCTTCTGCCTGCATCGATTTAATATCCTCCTCGTTATAGCCGAGGTTGTTAAGTATTTCCACGGTATGCTGGCCGAGCGTTGGTGGTGGCAGGGTAATATCTCCGGGAGTCAGTGACAGCTTGGTCGGGACCCCAATCAGTTTAATCGGCCCTGCTTTCGGATGTTCGACTTCAACTACCATTTCCCGGACATCAACATGCGGGTCAGTTAAAACCTGGTCGATAGTACGAATGCGACCACAGGGCACCCCGGCTTCCTCCATTATCTGGACCCAGTTTTCAGTCGTTTTTTCCCGGGTGATTGTTTCAAGAATGCTTTTTAGCTCCCCGGGGTACCGGTTACGGCTTTTCATATCGGCAAAACGCGGGTCTTTGTTTAAATCTTCCCTGTTAATTACCTTAACAAAATTTTCCCAGAGACGCTGGTTGCCAACAGCAAATATTACATAACCATCCTTGGTTTCGAAGCTTTCATACGGGGTGATCATCGGGTGCCTGTTGCCCACCCGACCCGGAGCCTCATTCGTGGCCAGGTAGTTACCAGCCTGGTAGGTTAAAATGGCTATTATAGAATCCATCAGGGATACGTCAATAAACTGACCCTTACCTGTTTTCATGCGATTAATCAGGGCTAAAAGAATTCCCTCGACGGCATGAAAACCTCCAAGAACATCGGCTATGGCTACCCCGAGTCGCTGCGGCGGACCGTCAGGAAAACCGGTAATACTCATCAATCCGGCTTCTCCCTGGATCATTACATCAAAGCTCGGTTTTTCCCGGTAGGGACTATTATGTCCATAGCCCGTTATAGAGCAGTAAATTATTTCTTCATTGATCTTCTTCAGATCTTCATAGGTCAGGCCCATTTTTTCAGTAATACCAACCCGAAAGTTTTCAACAAAAATATCGGCTTCAGCTATTAGCTTATGCAGGATCCGGCGTGCCTTTTCTTCACGCAGGTTAAGAGTAATGCTTTTCTTGTTCCGGTTGAAAGAAAGATAATAGGCGGCTTCGCCCTCGAGAAATGGCGGCCCGAGAGCGCGGGAATCATCGCCCTTTCCGGGTGACTCTACCTTGATAACCTCTGCACCCATGTCACCTAGCTTCATTGTACAATAGGGACCGGCAATGAAGCGGCTGAGATCAACAACTTTTAATCCTGACAGCGGTTTCTGCATAGATAATCTTCCTCCTTTGTTTGCCGGAAATGATTCTACACGAATAACACTTTATCCTTCTTGTACATTTTCAGGAAGCTAACTATTTTTTCACCCCTTTTATTTTTTATCGCAGGGGTGTATACTATGAAAAAGCAAACACATGTTCGCATTCAGGGTGATCGTCATGAGCAAAAAAATTATTTTCTTAGCTGATATGGAATCATTTTATGCCAGCGTGGAAACCGCCTGCAAACCTTCCTTGCGGGGCAAACCGGTAGTGGTATGCGGTGATCCGGCCTTGCGTCACGGTATTATTCTTGCTGCCAGTAAAGAAGCAAAAGCACTGGGTATCAAAACCGGGCAGCCGGCCTGGGAAGCCCGGCGCATGTGTCCCTGGGTGGTTTTTGTTCATCCGCACATGCAAACATATATCGATTATTCGCTCCGGATTACCACCATCTTTGAGCGCTTCAGCGATCGGGTTTTACCTTACTCAATAGACGAACAGTTCATTGATCTGACCGGATCACAGAAATTATTCGGCACACCGCGGGAGACAGCATCCCTGGCTATCAGGCAGGTCTGGGAAGAAACCGGGATCCGCTGCCGGATCGGCATGGGCGAAAATATGCTGCAGGCGAAAATGGCCTGTGACTGTTTTGCGAAGAAAAATCCCGCTTGTTTTTTCGCGCTGGACAGCAGCAATTACAGTAACTTAACCTGGCCCCTGCCGGTCAGCTCCCTTTTTGGGGTTGGCCACCGCATGGCCCGTAATTTAGCACGTATCGGTGTGCGCAAGATCGGCCACCTGGCTGCCCTGCCCCGCGAAACAATGCGCCGGCGCTGGGGTATTAACGGTGAACTGCTCTGGTTGAACGCCCATGGCATTGACTATTCCACCGTTGAACCCGCGCCTGATGCAGAACAGAAAGGCGTCGGCCATACTGCTACCCTGCCCCGCGATTACCGCAACCGGAAAGAAATCGAGCTGGTTCTGCTGGAAATGACTGAGGAAGTCTGCTACAGGGCCAGGTGCCGGGGCAAGGTCGGCTCTACCGTGCACCTGTACTGCAGGGGCGCCGATTTTGACTTTCCGACCGGGTTCTCCCGTCAGAAAAAACTCCCTGCAACTACTTCCCGGGCACTGGAGGTATATCCAACCGTTCTGCAGCTTTTCCATCAGCACTGGGATCATCGGCCCTTGCGCGCCGTCGGCATCAGCCTGAGCGGGTTAACGCCCTACCACCAGTTGCAAATTTCCTTTTCAGGACGTTACGAAAAAGAGGAAAAACTGATCGAAACAATGGATCTGGTTAGAGAAAAATATGGAAAAACCAGCTTGTTTCGGGCCTCATCACTTAACCCCGGGGCCCAGCTTTTCCAGAGAGCGGGAAAAATTGGAGGGCATGACGCATGAGTAAAAAAATTAACCACCAGTTTCATTGCAGCAGAATGATGTTGCCGGAACACTGTTCTGTTCTGCGGGAACATTCAGTCGAGCTGGAACGGAAAGAAAACTTTCTTATACCGAATCACGATGAGCAGCAGCTCGAAGAATGTCAACAGCTCCTGGAACAGGCTCTTGCAGACGGCCTGGAGCTTTCATTTATGCTAGTGACTGCATCAGGGCGGGAAGCTATTCGCGGAGTACCGCTGCGCTTCGAGCAATATCCCCCCTCCATCTTAGTCAGCAGTGTTAGCCAGGGTTTAATCAGGGTTGATATAGAAAAAGTGATCTCTGTAAAAACTGCCTGAAATGGACAAAATAAAGCAGGCAGAGTTACCTGCCTGCTTTGAGGCTTGAATCGATCTAAGCGGGTGTTTTTACATTACCAGGGCCATGATTGCTTTCTGAACATGTAAGCGGTTTTCCGCCTGGTCAAAAACAATTGAACGCGGACCGTCTATAACATCATCGGTTATCTCTTCGCCCCGGTGTGCAGGCAGACAGTGCATAACCAGTACATCTTCCTTGGCATTCTCAAGCAGGGCACTGTTAACCTGGTAGCGCTTGAAACTGTTCAGGCGTTTTTCATATTCTTCTTCCTGACCCATGCTGGTCCAAACATCTGTGTAAATTACATCTGCTGTTTTGACCGCTTCAACGGGGTCATCCTGGATGTTTATCGAAGCCCCTGTTTTTGAAGCATCCAGCCTGGATAAACGGGTCACTTCCGGATCCGGTTCAAAACCGGATGGAGAACAAATAACAACATTCATACCCATTTTCGCGCCCCCAAACATCAGGGAATGGGCCATGTTATTGCCGTCCCCTATATAGGCCAGTTTTAAACCTTCCAGGTTCTGCTTCTTTTCCCTGATCGAAAAGAGATCAGCCAGTACCTGGCAGGGATGCAGCAGATCGGTAAGCCCGTTAATAACGGGAATCGAGCCATATTCTGCCAGATCAACAACATCCTGGTGATCGTAGGTGCGGATCATTATCCCATCAAGATACCGGCTTAAGTTCCTGGCAGTGTCGGCGATGGTTTCTCCGCGGTTAAGCTGAAGATCGTTGGCACTTAGAAAAAGGCCATAACCACCGAGCTGCCAGATGCCGACTTCAAAGGAAACCCTGGTTCTGGTAGAGGATTTCTGAAATATCATTCCCAGCGTTTTACCTTTCAGTGGATGGTAAATCTCTCCCAGCTTATTTTTCATTTTCAAAATATGACTGGTGTCCAGGATCTGATCTACCTCTTCCCTGCTTAAATCATGAATTGAAATCAGGTCTTTTCCTTTCATGTCGACAGCCATCTGCATATCCTCCTGTAATAGTATCTGATAAATTAACAGGCTATTTATTATACCGGCAACGATAACTCAAAGGAGCGTGATCGGATCGGTACATAACCTGTCTTATATTATATCTTCAATACTATTCTCTTTCAACAGTGCAGGCAATCCCCTGGCCTCCGCCGATACAAAGTGTAGCCAGGCCGCGCTTGGCATCTCTTTTTATCATTTCGTGAATAAGGGTAATGAAGATACGGGTACCGCTGGCTCCGATCGGGTGCCCTAAAGCAATCGCCCCACCGTTAACGTTTACAATTGATAAATCAAAATCGAGCTCCTTAACAACACTTAGAGCCTGAACAGCGAAGGCTTCATTTGCCTCAATTAAATCGAGATCGGCTACTTCCCAGCCAGTTTTTTTAAGAGCTTTACGGGTAGCCGGGATTGGTCCTGTCCCCATGATGGCCGGGTCAACTCCTGCAGAAGCAAATCCGCGAATAACAGCCAGCGGTTTAAGACCCAGTTTGTCAGCTTGTTCTCTGCTCATTAGAACCACGGCAGCGCCACAGTCATTAATACCCGAAGCATTACCGGCAGTTACTGTCCCATCCTTTTTAAAAGCCGGGCGCAGTTTGGCCAGAACTTCTGCGCTGGTCATGCGCGGATGCTCGTCAGTGTCAAACACTATGGGCTCACCTTTGCGCTGGGGTATTTCTACCGGAACAATCTCGTCCTTAAAACGTCCTTTTTCTATAGCAGCATGGGCCCGGGTTTGGCTTTCAAGAGCCAGCTGGTCCTGTTCTTCTCGGCTTATATTATACTTTTCGGCAATATTTTCTGCCGTTATTCCCATATGGTATTCATTAAAAGCGCACCATAACCCATCTTTTATCATAATGTCGGTCATTTTACTGTCGCCCATGCGTAACCCCCAGCGAGCTGAGGCTAATGCATACGGCGCAGCGCTCATGTTTTCTGCTCCACCCGCCACAATAACATCTGCTTCTCCGGATGCAATTGCCGTTGCACCAAGAGTAATTGTTTTTAATCCGGATCCACAAACTTTATTAACTGTTGTACTGGGTATTTCTACCGGTATACCAGCTTTTACTGCAGATTGACGGGCCAGGTTTTGTCCCAACCCGGCCTGCAGGACGCAGCCCATTAACACTTCATCCACAGTTTCAGGTTTTACTTTTGCTTTTTCAAGGGCGCTTTTTATTGCGACAGCGCCTAAATCAACTGCGCTAATGTCTTTCAACACACCTCCAAATGTACCTACTGCAGTTCTGACAGCACTTACAACAACTACTTCTCGCACCTTGTTAACCTCCCTTGTATTCATAACCAAACTAATAACTAGGCCCTTCCGATGATATAACGGTACGGATCTACTTCGTTCCTGAGGGTTTTAAGTTCTTCTTTTTTGGGTGGTTCACTTTCTTTCAGGTTATCATCCCAGAGCAATTCAAAGCCGGTATTTTCCATGACAACCTCTTTGGTTACTCCCGGGTGCAAACTTTCTACTTTCATTCGTTTGCTCTGTTCATCAAAACCGATTACACATAAGTTAGTGATAACCTTGTAAGGGCCGCTGTTGGCTGGCAAGCCGGCTTTTTCACGTGCCCCCGGCCCGGTCAGGTATCCGGGAGTGGTAACAAAGTCGATTTTTTCTGTGAAACGCCTTTTATCCTGGGGTGTAATCATCATAGTTTTCCAGCAGAGCGAACCTAAATCATTAGCCCCGCCACTGCCGGGAAAGCGCACCTTTGGTGCCTTATGGTCTGTTCCAATCATAGTGGAATTAATGTTGCCGTATTGATCTATTTGGGCTCCACCTAGAAAAGTATAATCAACCAGGCCGCGCTGACAGGTTTCCATGATTTCCGGCATGCTGCTGGCGGAAAGAGCTCTATAGAAAGTTCTTGAATCACCTACTGAGATAGGCATTGATGGGAGCAGGGGCCCAATACCACCTGCTTCAAACATAATCATCAGTCTTGGAGAATAGATCTTCTGGGCCAGCATGGCGGCGGCACACGGAGCCCCGGTGCCTACCACAACAATACTGTCATCCTCAAGATAGCGGGATGCAAGGGAAATCATTAGCTCCATATCGTTGTATTCCATATTATTAAACCTCCTTTGGTGGGCAATTGTTTATTTTTCTATCAGGTTTTCCTGGAACCGCAGTTCCTGCAACCTGGCCATTCCGCCAATTTTATCCAGGTAATCGTTGAAATTCCTGGCGCTATAGATATGCTTATCCATGAATTCTGCCAGCTCGTCCGGATCATTTTCTACTCTCAACCATTCTTTAAGGTGATCTTCATCACTGAAATATTCATAAGCCATATTCCCGGGATAACTACCGTAAGGAACTTCAACAACGGCATCTACCAGGTAATAAGGAATTACTGTTTTATCCGGATCGCGTCGGATCACCTCGTTGGGAATCAGGCGTTCGGTGGTGATAATTAAACGCTTAGATGCCCGGGCCAGGTCATAATCGGCAATCATGATACCGTCTATCTGGCAATTACCATAAACATCAGACCTGTGGACATGAATAATGCCTACATCCGGAAAAAGAGCGGGAACTGCCAGGTATTTTGCCCCGGTAAATGGACATTCCATTTCCATAGATGCGCTGTATTTTTCTGTATCGGTTCCCAGCATACAGCGTACCGGCATAAATGAGAGACCCATCGCCGCAGCTTTATACCGCCAGGTTAAAGCTGCATTTGTCCATTCAGTTATATCAATAGCCCCGCTTTCGACTGCTTTTCTGGCTACCTTGGAAAGACCACGGGCTTCAAGACCAATAATATATGCAATGTCGCACCGGTTAATGCATCCTCCGGCAACCAGTAACTGAAAATCATGTGTTGCTGTGTGGCCGGCCATTCCCAGGTTCCTTTTTTTCTGACGAATCATTTCGTGCAAAACTGCCGTCGGAATCCGGTTTGCGCCAAATCCGCCTACACCGATATAATCACCGTCATTGATCATTTCGCTAACAGCTTTATCAATTGTAGTTAACTTTTCAACCATTTTTCGTGGTTTTTTATCACGGAAGTATTCCCGTGCCCGATCTGCATCAGGATCCGTGTAAATTTTTCCGTCACCTGCAGGTTTGTAGGTAACATTTCTTTCTTTGAGCATTTTATTATAGTTTTCCAACCAAACCACCTCCCAGTTTAATATATACTAAAAACCTATAATACTTAATTGCTGCAACAATAAAAGTATTCTCCAGCAGTAAATCATTACCTTCATTTTACAGCAAAATGACGGTGTCAGAAGATACAAAAAAAAGCACATATACATATACATTATGTATAAAAGAACCGACCATAATTTATTGTTCTTTAAAGTATGGAATTCAGTTATGACAGGGAGGATAATATGATTTTTATATACCGTTTCGGGGGAGCTAACTGGGTAATAGTAATTATTTTCCGCAGCTAAAGTCGAGCTGTAAGAAATTAATTCGGCTGTCATAGTATATAATATGGAATAACAATTGTATTTTAAGGAGGAGCTTGCATGTCCGACAAACTATGTGTCATTGTTGGAGTAGGCAAAGGTATGGGGCAGGCTATCGCCCGTGTTTTTGCCCGTGCCGGGTTTAACCTGGCCATGATTTCCCGTAACCCTGAAAATATGGAGCCCTACCGTAAACAGGTGGAAAGTATCGGTCAAAAAGCCTGGCTTCTCCAGGCTGATGTAACAGAACGTATAACATTGATCGAAGCCTTTGAGCAAATTATTGCCACAGCAAAAGTGCCTGATGTTGTTATATACAACATTGCCACGATGACCAAAGAAAAACCAAGTGAATTAACTGAAGAAGCTATGCTTAAAACATTGCCGCTTAATTTCTTCGGTGCTCTGCATACAACTGCAGCTGCGCTTCCGGCAATGCGTGAGCGAGGCTCGGGAACCCTGCTTTTTACAGGAGGTGGATTTGCCATAGAACCTGCAGTTGAAAAAACCACCCATTCTGTTGGAAAAGCAGCCCTGCGCAACTGGGTATACAGCCTTTTCCAGGAGCTGGCCCCGGCAAACATCCATGCCGCTACTGTAACTATAACAAGGCCAATTGCAGAAGGCACCGAGTATGACCCGGAATTAATTGCCTCTAATCACCTAGAACTGGCATTGCAGAAAAAAGAAGATTGGCAGTGGGAAATTATTCATAAAGATCTCTAAAATTACAAAAAACTGAAGACTGTGGACCCAGAGGTTTCCGCTGTCTTCAGTTTCTTCATACTACCTCGTCATAGAAAGCAGTTTAACGCCCTGCCCCTTAAACTGGCTAAAAATAACCCCCTGCGAAACCATATTCAAAACTAATGCCGGATCGGTAACTACCGTTCCGGATACTAAATCAACTCCCTGGTTGAACCAGGTTACTGATAATGGAGTGGTAGGTCCAAGGACCATTACTGTTGCATCAGGTTTACATAGTTTTAAAAGCTGTTCCATGGTTCCATTTAAAAGTGCGGTTCCAGTAATAGCCACAAGGGCGGCTTCAGGTATTACTTTATTAGCCTGATCAGCCGGCAAATCATTTAAACGGGGCCTTCTCTCCAGTACAAACAAACGTTTAGCTACCTTTTCAATTTTGGGGATAAATGGAAAGTGTCCTACCAGGCAAACAGTTTTACCTGTTCCGTATTCTATAAGCAGCTCTGCAGCATTAATTTGTTTGAGTTTTTTTTCATCTACTTCCAGCAGTGAATTAACTGCAGCCAATCCGATACTTCTTTCCAGGGTGCTGCTGCTCTGTGCCAGTTCGACCAGCTCAAGAGCACTTTTACCATTTAATTTCCCCGCATCGGTAACCGGAGGACCTGCCGTATGTTCATGTTCAAAAAGGGTTGAGGATAAACCGCACCTGCGGCTCCAGACAGCTGTCCAAAATGGACCAATTCGGACCTCCCTTACCGCGGCATCTTCTTTTATTTCTTGTTTTATTAAATTGATCAGGTCTACCATTCTTTATCTAACTCCACAATCTTCTTCTGCGACCTATACCATACATTCCCGATCCACACCGGCCAATTCCAAATCCGGTGCCAGCTCCCTGTCTGTTGACGCTATTACCAGGTATAATGTTCCGAACAGAATTGTTATTAACGGAATTCTGCATCTTAGCAGCACAGCGTCCCATTCTTTTTCCAGTCATTGGACCATTACCACTGGGGCCGGTTCCATTAAATCCAGGCATTCTCAATTCCTCCTTTAGATACTGTTATTTAACTCAACAATTTAATTATAACGTTATTATGGGTATATGTCTATAACTATATTATTAATAAAATCAAACAAATGGGTTTTTGGATTGTATAAACAAAGAAGGACGGAGTATAAATACCCCATCCTTCCTGCATTTGTTTGTGGTGCGAGCGAGAGGACTTGAACCTCCACGGGCGTTAAGCCCACTAGGTCCTGAACCTAGCGCGTCTGCCATTCCGCCACGCTCGCCTGTCTGATTCCTACCATGATATTATAACCACTTCGCAGGTAGGAATCAATAGTGAAAATTAGTTTATATTATTTCTTTTCATCTTTTTCACTGTTGCTTTCAACTGCAAGCGGCAAGAGATGCTTCAGTTCTATCGGTAGTGGAAAAGCGATTATCGAACCCTGCTGACTTGCTATCTCCGGCAAAGTCCTCAGCAGGCGGACATAAAAGCCCCCTTCCTGGGAATTTAAAATTTCTGCTGCTTCAGCAATTTTCCCCGCTGCCGCTTTTTCTCCTTCAGCCTGGACAATAACCGCTCTGCGCTCACGTTCTGCCGTTGCCTGACGTGAAATGGCTTTTTGCAGGGATTCAGGGATTACAACATCTTTAATTTCCACCGCGGTAACTTTAATACCCCAGGGATCGGTGGCATCATCAAGAATTGACTGGATCTTCTGGTTTAACTTATCGCGCTCCGCGAGCAGTTCATCAAGTTCAGCCTGCCCGGCTACGCTGCGTAAAGTAGTTTGGGCCAGCTGCGCTGTTGCCATCCGGTATTCTTCAACGTTATTGACTGCCCGGTTGGGATCGACAACGCGGTAGTACACAACAGCATTAACGCTGGTTGTAACGTTATCGCGGGTTATTACTTCCTGGGTTGGAACATCAAGGGTAATTATCCGCAAGGATATCCTCACAGTTCGATCAACAATTGGGATGATAAATACAATTCCCGGCCCCTTCTCACCAATCAGGCGGCCTAAGCGAAAAACAACCAGCCTTTCATATTCCCGGACAATTTTTACTGCTGAGGTTACAAATAGAATCAATATAATTAAGATAGGCACATACAAACTTAAATCACTGAGCAGTTGAAACATTTTTTCATCCTCCCCACTATTTATAATGATTAGCACCTTTCATTGACCTAATAAACTCATTTGCAAATATTAAGCTTGTTCATCTTCGCTCACCTTGACACTTTTTACATAAAGGGTAAGTGACTCAGAATTAACGACCTCAACTTCAGCATTTTTGGGAATTAAATTTCCGTCTGCGCTTTTTGCTTTCCAGATTTCCCCCCTGGCCTTGATCATACCTTCAGGATTAAGGTCTGATACCGCCACGCCTCTCTGCGGAGGATTAAAGAAATCACTTCCGTTTCGCCAGCGCTTCCGGCTCTGGATAACCCTCTGGGCAATAAAAATGAATACTATAACCAAACCGATCGTTATGCCGCTAACAGTGACAATGAAGCTGGCATACCAATCACGGGCCATAAAAGGTTCCATCGGCAGAAGAATGGCTCCGGCAACCAGAGATATAGCTCCCCCGATACCCAGTATGCCGAAACCGGAGGTAAATATCTCGGCAACTATAAGCCCCAGTCCAACTATAATCAATATTATACCCGTTGTGTTTGTGTCGAAAAGTCCAATACCATAGATGCCCAGAATAATCATTATTGCCCCTCCCACTTCCGGAACTATAGTACCCGGAGCGTTCAACCCCAGGTAAACAGCAAGGAGTCCAAACATCAAGATTAAAAATGATACTTGCGGATCACTTAGCCAATTTTGCAATTTTTCCCTGAGGTTCATTTCTCCGCTGACAACAGGAGCATTTGCTGTAGATAGATGGTATATTTCACCCTGCTTGATAATTGCAAGGTTATCCAGTTGCTGAAGCAGGTCTTCTACGCTGCCTGCCATATATTCAATTAAACCCTCTTCAAGGGCTTCATATGCATCAAGAGTGAGATTTTCAGTAACGAATTTTTCTGCAATATCTTCAGGGCGACCTTTTTCCCTGGCCATGCTGCGCAGGTGACTGGCATAGAATATAACCGTTTTCTCATTTGCCGGTTCTGATCCTTCAGGTGAAAGTGATATGGGCTGAGCTGCACCAACTGTTGTTCCGGGGGCCATTGCCGCTATATCAGAGGAAATTAAGATAAAAGCACCAGCTGATCCGGCAATTGCCCCTGATGGTGCAACCAAAACAGCAATGGGAACAGGGCTATTCAAAAAAAGCTGGTTTATTTCAAGGGTTGCATCAACCAGTCCACCGGGAGTATCCATTAATATAACTACAAGCTGAGCGTCCTGCTCGAGGGCCTCTTCAATTTGTCGTTGCAAAAAACTGTTCTGACCCGCCGTTATAGTACCATTTAGCTCAACTAGGTACACTGTTTTTACCGGTGCAGCTTCGGCAGAATAAAATAAAAACGTTAATACCAGGATCAGAAGTATAGATATAACAACAGCTGTTCTGCACAATCCTTTCCTGCTTATCCTGTTTAATACCATCTCAATGACACCTCGTTTAACCCTGTAACTATTATAATATAAATTGCCCACCTGATAAACAGGCTGTTATTTGCTGGACTACTTAATCTACCAATCTTGACCGGACGAGTAATTATAATTATAATATAACCATATAGGTTATATATAGGAGACTAAAAAATGATTACCAAAAAAGCTGAGTACGCCATTATTATACTTTCAGAATTAGCTTCACACCCGGAAGGGTCTGTGATAACCAGTAAGGCAATTGCAAAAAAACAATCAATTCCTGTCAACCTGGTTGTTCAG
Organism: uncultured Syntrophomonadaceae bacterium; assembly: GCA_964390725.1. Classification (GTDB taxonomy): domain Bacteria; phylum Bacillota; class Dethiobacteria; order DTU022; family DTU022; genus JAABTH01. The sequence continues at coordinate 28,423 of CAYMIW010000015.1, forward strand.
CTAACCTCTATTCTAAAAGAAGCCGGCTGGGCAATCGGCTCACGCGGTCCCGCCGGTGGTATTACACTTATTGCAGATCCAGACAAAATAACGCTCAGGGAAGTTATCGAAACGGTTGATGGAAAAATTGGCATTACCCGCTGTCTTTTTAATGAAAAACCTTGTCGCGACCAGAAACACTGCTCCCTGCGGGGGATTTGGGACAGAGCCCAGAGCAGTATGCTGGCTGTTCTTGACGATGTGACAATAAAAGAACTGTCCCAATCGTTTTCTAACGGCAATGTAAAAATATAAGTTTATTCTTCCTTAATACTACCGTCCACATTAATTACTACTTCCATGTAAGGCACCCTGATTTGCGCTTCTTTGATAGCCGATTTAACCAGTCTTGACATTCCGAAACAACAACCTACTTCCATAATAAGAACTGTTATACTGTTAGGCTTATTAATTTTAAATATCTCAACAAGCTTTTGGTGGTATACATTAACATCATCAAGCTTTGGGCAGCCGATTAAAAGTGAACGACCGACTAAAAATTTGCGGTGAAAATCTGCATAAGCAAACGGAACACAATCAGCAGCTATCAGCAGGTCGGCATTTTTTAAAAAGCTTGACTGGGGTGAAACCAGGTGAAGCTGAACAGGCCAGTGGCTGAGTTCTGCTTCGACTTGATCTGTATTAGTGTTTTCCTGACTACTACCTGTTTTTAACTGATCGATTAAAGTAGAACCACAGCTTACTTTCAATTCCGGTTTTTCACTTACAATTTCTTTATTTACAATATTTTTAAGATGTTCTTCCACAGCCTTTTCATCAAACGGGTCCGCTTCTCTTTCTATAATTGTTATTGCATCCCGGGGACATTCACCAAGGCAATTACCAAGTCCGTCACAGTATATATCTTTAACCAATTTTGCTTTTCCATCGACTACCTGTAGTGCTCCTTCCGCACAAGATGGAATACATATTCCACAACCATCGCATTTTTCTTCGTCAATCTCTATAATCTTTCTCATAACCTTGCTCATCTGCATAAACACCTCTTTCAGCTAAATATCCGTCTGGTAAACTCTAAGCAACTCAGCAACAAGCTGATCCTCCCTGTCCTTTAACTCTTCATTTAAAATATTTTTTATAATCTTTTGAGTATCCTTTACGGCCGTCGGCGGCCAGCTATTGTCATCGTTTAAAGCATCCAGGAATTCCTGTTCATCATTAATAATACCTTGCTTCCGCAATGAAATAGAAATTAAAGCAGCCAGAACGGGAAGCATTTCAATTTTTTGTGCCTGGCAAATAGATTCTGCTTTTTCTATCAGTTTGTTTAATCTCTCTTCTTCAGCAGAATCATTACCAGTTTTTATTTTTAAATATTCTTCCATGCTTTTTTTCAGGGACTGGGCTTTTAGTCCCTTTGCCCCGGGTCCCAGGCATTGCTCAGCGTAAGCACACCATTCAGCGCAGCCAAGATTGAAACGTGGATTGGCTACCTTTGTCTTGCATTTTGGACAGCGCAGACGGATATCAGTTTTGAAAAATTCAATTTCCTCGCCGCAGTTTGGGCAGTTTACTTCACAGGCATCATCAGCAGTCCAATAACGCATATCCTGTCCGGGACATTTTGTTCCGATCATTTCGCCATCTCCTTACATTACTAACTTAGTTAGTTATAATTATACACGATTTATTTTTCCAATGCAATAAAAAACGGCATTTCTGCCGTTTTATTTATTCTTATTACATTAATTCGTGCTTTGTATCCTAATCATATAACCAATTTTCATGAGGTAAATTATAAGAGCATATCTCTTCGGGTTTAAAGAAAAGGTTAATTTCCCTGGCGGCGCTTTCCGTTGAATCAGACCCATGGACAATATTTTTACCCATATAAACGGCAAAATCACCCCGCATTGTGCCGGGCGCTGCTTTAAGTGGATCAGTTGCCCCCATCATTGTTCTTACCATTTCTACGGCATTATCACCTTCACAGATCATGGCAACTACAGGCGCTGATGTGATAAATTCAATTAACTCACCGTAAAATGGTTTATCTTTATGCTCTCCATAGTGTTTGGCTGCCAAATCTTTACTAATGATCATCATTTTCATGGCAACAATTTTAAGTCCCCTGCTTTCGATACGCTTGATCAGGGTGCCTACCATTCCCCTTTGTACGCCGTCAGGTTTAACCATTAAAAACGTCTTTTCACGTTCCTTCATAATAACCTCCCTTTTAATAATTTATCTGTAAAATATTATTATTTATATCAAAATTCATTGTAACAAAACTAATTTAAAAGTCAATTAACACATGCTTTTGAGCAGCTAATAAAAGGTTTCTTAAGCTTTTCTTAGTATATGTGAAAATAATATCAAAATCTATTTGCTTATTGGGACGAAGTTATATACAATATACTTTGGTAAAACAATGAAATGCTTATTTCATTTTCAAATGCCTTAATTCAAGAAAGGGATTGTTGCAATGAATGATTTAAACTATCTAATCAAACCGGCACATGTTGCCGTAGTCGGAGCATCGCGATCGCCGCAAAAAATCGGCCACGCTATCCTGGAAAATGTAATCAAGAGCGGTTACAAGGGAGAAATTTTCCCGGTTAACCCCAGGGAAGACGAAATTTCCGGCCTTAAAAGTTACAGTTCTGTTAAGGATATCGGTAAGCCTATAGATCTTGCAGTGATATGCGTACCCTCCGCCCATGTGCTTTCTGTTGCCGAAGAATGCGGAGAACTCGGTGTAAAGGGCCTGATTGTCATTACAGCAGGTTTTAAGGAAATCGGTAAGGAAGGCCTGAAGAAGGAAAAGGAATTGGTCAAGATCTGCCGCAAGTATAACATGCGTATGGTCGGCCCCAACTGTGTCGGTATTCTCAATACCCACACACCGATTAATGCTTCCTTCGCCAAGGGGCACCCCGGGCAGGGCAAGGTAGCCTTTATTTCTCAGAGCGGCGCCATGCTGGTTTCAATTGTCGATTGGAGTTATGAAATGGGGGTTGGTTTCTCCAGTTTCATCAGCCTGGGAAACAAGGCTGATCTTGATGAAATTGATTTTATTGAAAGCTGTGCCAATGACCCTGAAACTGCTGTTATCCTATGCTACATCGAAGATGTAACGGATGGTAAACGCTTCATTGACGTATGCTCAGAAGCAAGTAAGAAGAAGCCAATTATCGTGTTGAAGTCAGGCACCAGTAACGCCGGGGCACAAGCCGCATCTTCCCATACCGGGGCTCTGGCCGGCAGTGATCGTGCCTACGAGGCAGCATTCCGGCAAAGTGGCGTTTTACGCGCTACCACCATGAATGAATTATTCGACCTGGCCCGCGCCTTCTCAACTCAGCCGCTGCCCCGTGATTCAAGAGTGGCTATTGTTACCAACTCCGGTGGACCTGCTATTCTTACCACTGATGCCGTTGAAAAACGCAAACTGAGAATGGCCCGTTTTGAAAAAGAAACAACCAATAAACTACGTGAAAACCTTCCTGTCGAAGCGAGCATTTATAATCCTGTCGATATTATTGGTGATGCAAGGAATGACCGCTACGAGTTTGCGCTTGAAACAGTATTGCAGGATGATAATGTAGACAGCGTCCTTGTTCTCCTCTGTCCCGCAGCTTTAACCGAACCGGAAAAAACAGCTAAAACAATTGTCGAATTAAGCAAAAAGTACAGTAATAAACCGATCATGTCCGTTTACATGGGCGGCAAAACACTGGCTGAGGGGAAAAAATACCTGACCGATAACGGCATACCGGATTTCACCTTCCCCGAATCATCAGTCAGGGCAATTAAGGGAATGGTCCGTTATTCAAAGTATACTGAACCTAAACCGCAGGCTGAAAAACTTACCCTTGACGGTATAGACAAGGATAAAGTACGCAAGATTCTTGACAAAGTATTTGCCGAGAAAAGAGTAGTGCTGCTCGGTCATGAAGCAGCCGAGGTTATGGCTGCATATGGAATACCCGCCAGCCGCAGCCTGCTGGCCACTTCAGAAGATGAAGCAGCTGAATTTGCCAGTGAGGTTGGCTACCCGGTAGCCATGAAGATATCATCACCACGAATAGCTCACAAAACTGATGTAGGTGGGGTTAAGCTCGGCATACATACTGAAAGTGAAGCTCGAAAAGCTTACCGCCGTATCATGGAAAGGGTCACCCACTTCATGCCCGATGCGCCCATCCACGGGATTGAAGTACAAAACATGATAGATGAGGGTGTTGAAGTAATCATCGGAATGTCTAAGGATATACAATTTGGACCCCTGGTGGTTTTCGGCCTGGGAGGTATTTACGTCAACCTGATGGAAGATGTCACTTTCAGGCTTGCTTCGTCCCTGAACAATGTTCAGGAAGCTAAAAAAATGATAACAGAAACTAAGGCTTACAAGATGCTGAAAGGCTATCGCGGCAAAAAACCTGCCGATATGGACGCTCTTGTCGATGCAATTCTGAGAACAGCCCGCCTGGTAACCGATTTCTGCGAGATTACTGAAATGGATATTAACCCGGTCAGGGTTCATACCAGGGGCGCGACCGCTCTTGACATTAAAATAACAATTGAAAAGAAAGTAAAATAAATTAAACCGATTCTGAGAGGTGAATGTAAGATGAAAGCGATTTATTTAACTGGAAAAGCAGGCGGTGGAAAAACCGCGACGGCACTCGGATTAGCGATAAAACTACGTAATGAAGGGTTAAAGGTATCTTACTTTAAACCGCTTGGCTTCCGCAAAGGTATCGTCAAAAAAGATGACGACGATGTTTTTTTGATGCGTAAAGCCCTGGAACTACCGTTTCCCGGCGAAGTAATATCTCCCTTTACGATTAACGCTAACTACCTTACTGCCCGTTTCGTTAAAGAAGACCAGAACCTGCTGGGCAAGATCAAGGAATCATTTAAAAAGTGTTCCGAAGGTTATGATGTTGTTTTGGTTGATGGTAGTATAGAACCATATGTTGGCCGCAACCAAGGTCTTGATGATTTTTCCCTGGCGGAAATATTCGGGGCATCAATACTGCCGATAATAAGGGCTGATGACGATTTTGATCTTGATCAGAATCTTCTTTACCTGGACCTGTGGGCAGAGAAAAAGTTACCCGGGATAGGAGCAATTTTCAACAATGTGTCTCCCCTGCAGGTAAATAAAACCAGCAGCATATACAAACCTCTGGTTGAAGAAAAAGGTTACCCGGTTCTCGGTATCATCCCGCGTCAGCTGGAAATATCTTCACCCTCGGTTGAAGAGTTTTTCGACGTATTAAATGGTGAAATCCTGGCAGGCGCAGAGCATATGGATCGTATCGTCGAAGAGGTAGTTGTCGGTACAATGACTATTGACAGTGCGCTCTCATATATGCGCAAAGCTCCAAACAAAGCAGTTGTAACCGGTGGTGACAGGACAAATATGGCCTTAACCGCTCTTGAAACGAGTACATCGGTTATTATTCTCACTGGTGGTTTCTACCCTGATGTCCAGGTTTTATCAAGAGCTGAAGAAAAAGGCGTACCAGTCATACTGGTTTACGAAGATACCTTTACCACCCTTGAAAATCTGCATAGTGTTTACCGCAGTATACACCCGCAAAATAAGGTTGCCATAGATCTGGTTGAGACAACCATGGATAAATATGTAGATATGAAAAAAATATTGAAGCAGATTAAAAAGTAAGCTGCTAAACAGGGACAAAAAAAAGGAGTCATCACGACTCCTTTTTTTTTATCCTCAGTTCCGTTAATTATCGTAGCGCAATACCTTGTTTTCCCAGGTTCTAATCATTATATAGTCCTTACCACTGCTGACCAGGTACTCGGGAAGCATGGGTGTTTTACCCTGCCCCAGCGGGGCATTAACCACGTAGGTGGGAATTGCCAGCCCTGAAGTATATCCCCGCAGTTTTTCCATAATCTCGATTCCTTCTTCCACCTTAGTCCGGAAATGAGCAGTACCTTTTACAGCCTTGGCATGGAAAATATAATATGGTCTGACCATCATCTGCAGAAGATCCTGGTTAAGCTTACGCATAACGAAAGGATCGTTGTTAACACCTTTTAATAACACGGCCTGGTTACCCAGGCTTACCCCTGCCCTGGCCAGTTTAAAACATGCTTCCCTTGAACGCGGGGTAACTTCCAGGGGATGGTTGAAATGCGTATTGACATAAACAGGCATGTGATCTGAAAGAATGCGGCAGAGCTCGTCGTCAACCCTCTGGGGCATTGTAACCAGCGTCCTGGTGCCAAAACGTTTAATTTCCACGTGAGGAATCTGATCGAGTTCGGTAAGCAGCCAGTCAATCGTTTGATTATCCAGCATAAAACCGTCTCCGCCTGTCAGTAATACATCGCGTATTTCCTCATTTTCACGGACATAATCAATTGCTGCCTGAAGTTCTTCTTTTGTGGTGGCCAAATCTTTTTCACCGATAGCCCTGCGTCTCTGGCAGTGGCGGCAGTACATAGCGCACTGGTTGGTTACTTTTATAATTAAACGGTCGGCATAGCGCCTGGTAACTGCCGGTGTAGGCGAGGTAAACTCTTCTCCCATCGGATCATCGTAACCACCGTGGTCTACATACTCCTGGATCTGGGGAATAGACTGCAGTTTAACCGGATCATTCAGATTATCGGGATCAACCAGGCTTAGATAATATGGTGAGACAGCCCAGCGATACCTTGATCCGGTTTTATCTATTTCCTCAATTTCCTGCCTTGATATTGGTAAGAGCTCTTTTAAAACAGCACTGTTCGTTACCCTGTTTTTCAATTGCCAGTGCCAGTTCTCCCATTCTTCATCACTTGCTTTAAAAAAGTTCTTTATTCTTTTCTGATTCTCAAGGATACGTTCCCACTGATTAAAACCTGTCTGAATATCTTTCAGCGCTTCCCTGTAATCTTCAATTCTTCCTTTCAGGATAGCAGCACGTTCAATTGCCTTATCTCTTTTATTATTATGCGGTTGCTCGTCTTTCATACGTTATCTTTACCTCCATAACAGCATTTATTATTAATTTTATATATATAGTATAATTGTTAGGCTACCTAATGTCAAAAAAAGGGTTCAGGAATTTCAATTCCCGAACCCTTGTCGATTGCTATTTGCATAAATTATGGTAGTGTTTTCCACCAGCCGGATCTGGCACTGCCATCCCTGACAGTTGTGGTTTCCCAGACTTCAGCGTAACCTTCAACATGCATGGTATCGCTTATGAAGCCATCTACTTCCATGTTTCTCTTGGTGGTTCCACCTGTATTGCCGAAACTGTTGTTAATGTTCAGGTAATCCCCGTCACTGGTGCTGCTGGTTGAGACGGTCTGCCTGATATAACCGCTTTCACCCTGATCCATTTCCACACCTATAACAACATCGGTTTTTGCAGCAATATCGACTGATAAACCGCTGATCATTTTAACCTTGTTGTTATCAGGTGCATTCGGGGCAGTAGTTCCGTAGAGGTAAAGCGAAAGGTTGGCTGCCGATATATCATAGACAGAATCGGCCGGGCTTCCTTCATATTTTACAGTGGTTACCTCATGGCTTCCTGATATGGTTCCCTCTCCACTGACCTGAAAGCCAGCCTGTCCACCGTCAAAATCAACAACTTTCTGGTGAAATGCATCGCCGATGTACTTAAAATATGTACCGGTATAACGGTACATCGCAGCGAAAGCAGGCAGAGATAACAAAACCAAAACCAGCAAGGTAACCGTAACAGTGATACATAGCTTACTTTTTGTGAACAAAGACTGATTATTTTTGATTTTATTTAATTCTTTATCTCTAATAGTAACGCACCTCCTCCCTGGATATAATGAATAAAATGGTCGGAGCGACTGGATTTGAACCAGCGACCTCTTGACCCCCAGTCAAGCGCGCTACCAAGCTGCGCCACGCCCCGACATGCACAATAAAGCTATTTTTATGTAAAGTCTTTACCCATTTTAAAGCAATCGTCTTTAAAAGTCAATAAGATACGAAAACACCAGTTTAGATCTTAAAGTAGCTAAACATTTGCCCAAAATTGATACCGGCGATAATTTTATTGGCATTGTTCTGATAAAGCTGGCGGTTCCCGTCTTCAAGGTGGTGCGACTTGATTCCGTGTGATATCGACAAAAAAGTTTCAATGTATGCGGCCAGTTGATCGCACCCCTTAATTATTTCACCATCGAGCGGTGAAAATTGATCGCTATTATAATTATTGTTTATCTCCACAGAACTAACTTTCTTTATTATTCCATTATCCTTGATTTTACTGGCGAATTCGTTTTCTGTAAAATATTTAATCTCTTCATGCCAGGCTGCAGGCAAAAGTGGGAATATACGTTCCTCCAGCTGCCTGTGTTCAATATCCTTGATAATATCTTCGAGCCCGGCGACAGATCTTTTAACAGGTGATACGATATCCCTGGTCAGCACTTCGGGCAGGTCGTGAAAAAGCGCTGAAAAGTAATTATTGTATATCCTCACCGGACAGGCTTTTAATTCGACCGAACAGAGATAGCTTACCATGGCAACAATCAACATATGTCCCATAACAGACGTTTTTGGTACACGCGGCGATTGCGCCCAGCGTTGCTGAAATCTCAGCTGGCCAACCAGGTCAAGAAAGTTACTGGTTTTTTTTCCAAGAGTAAGTTTCTGCACTCCGGCCAGGTCGTAATGTTCCTCTATCTGGTTGGCTATAGCATTACGTGTTTCTTCAAGCCCGTAAAGTCCTTCATTCAAACGATATATTATTTTAAATTCCCAGTTTGTGGCCAGGTAATGAGCTGCTTTTAGGATTCGCTTTTCCAGAGATATCCTGTCAGTAGAAAAATAATAATTCTCCATCTTATCAAATATGTTTCCTTCGAAATCTATAATTCTATCTTTGAGCCGGTCAAGAACCCAGCGATTAAGTTGTTCTCCTTTTTCTGCCATCAGCTTGTAGAATACCGGTGGTTTAATATCGGTCAGAACTATACGGTGTAAAAATTCGAATAGCCCACCTTCAATCAAATCCGGCCAATTTACTGATAATCCGTGATCTGCCTCTTCAATTTTGGCCAAAACATAAGCATAGACCATTTTATGAGCCTGTTTATCGAGTTCGCTGAAATAGTCGGGGCGGATATGATCATTCCAGCGCTGGATACTGGCTGCTTCATAAAGCAGCTCCAGCAGTTCTTTTCTGATCATTACCTTCACTCCCTTTTATAGTTGTTATCTATAGTTTTCAGTAAAGGTCTGCCGGGCAGACAGGGTATATACAAAATATAATCAAGCCAACTAGCTTTTTCTGCCAAGTCTGGATTCGGTCCCTTTAAAAAGCCTTTCTATATTTTGACGGTGTCTTAAAACTACCAGTAAGGCTACCCCGATCCCGAAAACAATGTAAGGCAGGTCGTATCCCAGTATTAAAAATATTAACGGTACCATGATAGAACCAACAATAGAGCCAAGTGAAACATATCTGGTTACGGCTATCAAAATAACCGTTACTACGGCAAGAATTAAAAGCGCCCATCCCGAGACAGCAGCAAGTACTCCAACCCCTGTAGCTGCAGCCTTTCCGCCCCTGAACCTGAGAAACACAGGAAAACTATGTCCGAGCATAGCCAGAAACCCTGCTGCAAGAAAAATTACAGGTAGATCACTGACATATTTCGCCAAATAAACAGCTGTAAACCCCTTAAGGGCATCAAGCAAAAATACCGGTAAGGCCGCTTTCCATCCACCAACCCTCAAAACATTTGTTGCCCCGATATTTCCACTGCCATGTTTTCTGATATCTGTTTTCAGGAACAGTTTTGACATTAAGTATCCAAAAGGCAGCGAACCAAGCAGGTAAGCAACCACTAAAATAAGAACAGTCATTTCAACCTCCTCTTCGTTCCCTTTTCTTAATTTTTATAACCAAAGGTGTCCCTTTAAAGTAAAAAGCCTCACGAAGTCTGTTTTCTAAATAACGACGGTAAGAAAAGTGAACCAGTTCAGGCTCATTGGCAAAAAAAACAAATGTTGGAGGTTTAACCTCCGGTTGAGTTGCATAATAAAACCGCACTCTTTTGCCCTTCACACCGGGAGGAGGATTAACAGCCTGGGCATCTTCCAACAATTCATTTAGCAGGGATGTTGGAATTCGTTTATGCTGTTCCTGCCATGTTTCAATAATCAGGGGAAATAATTTATCAAGTTTCCAGCCGGTTAAAGCGGAAATAAAGATCACGTGGGCATAAGGAACAAAACTGAGCATACGATCCAGTTGATCAAGATAATTCTCCCTGGCGTGATCACGGTTTTTAACCAAATCCCATTTATTTATTACCAGCAGCAAACCCCTGCCAGCCTGATCCACAAAACCAGCCAAACGTTGATCCTGTTCAGTTATACCACTTTCACCGTCAAGAACCAGTAAGGCGATGTCAGCTCTTTGGACGGCTTTCAGAGAGCGAAGAACACTGTAATACTCAACCGAATCTTTGACTTTGCCTTTTTTACGCATTCCGGCTGTATCGATCATAACATACGGCTGGGCGCCGTATTCAAATACTGTATCGATAGCATCGCGCGTGGTTCCCGGAAGATCGCTTACAATAACCCTTTCTTCTCCCAGGACCGCATTAATCAGTGAAGATTTTCCCACATTTGGTCGGCCGATGACAGCTACTTTTACCGCGTCTGCGTTGTACCCGTCTTTCTCTTCCTGCACCGATGGAAGCAAATCATAGACAAGATCGAGTAAATCACCAATGCCCCTTCCGTGAGCAGCTGAAACAGTAACAGGATCACCAAAACCAAGACTATAGAAACCATACTTGGCAGAATCCATTTCGTGATGGTCAACTTTATTTATTACCGGTATCACAGTTTTACCACTTCGGCGCAGCATAACTCCAATCTCTTCATCCAGGGCGGTCAGACCTTCCCTGCCATCCAACAGAAATATAATAGCCTGGGCTTCTTCAACGGCAAGTTGAACCTGGCTTCTTACCAATGTGGTTAACCGATCGTCCCTGCCAAAAGTTAATCCGCCAGTATCAACAATTACAAAACTTCTATCTCTCCATTGAGCCGTCCCATAGAGCCGATCCCTGGTTACTCCGGGTACTTTTTCTTCAATTGCTGTTCTTGCCGAAATTAACCGGTTAAAAAGAGTCGATTTCCCCACATTGGGACGGCCGACTATAGCAATAGTGTTATCCATTATTTCTACTCCTCTTCCGGTTCATGGTCCCGCGCCCAATTAACAATTTCTGATATCAATTCTGCAGGGCCGGATACTGCTATTATCCTGGCATTCAAGCTTTCTTCCAGTTCACAAACCGACAAGTTATCTAAAAAGAGTTCGCTATTATCTTTGAGCATTGCCTTAGGTATAAATACCACATCACCCGCATCTTTTCCTTGTAAAGAAGTAAGAATATCTCCACCGGTTAACAAACCTGAAACTGTAACTGTGCTCCCGAAATGATGGTTTTCTGCAGCAATCAGGTTAATATTCAAACCTTTAGTGTTCTGCAGTTTCCCTGCAAATTCTTTCAAAAGTGGAAATGCAGATATCCCGGTAATTATAGTAATCTTCAGGGGTTGTCTTAATACGGAAGGGATATTATCGACAGACCGATCCATTTCATCAAGGAATAACCTGGCCAGGCCAACACCATTTTCCAGCTGTGGGTAACCCTCATACGATATTTCCTGAGGATAGGGTAAACCAGCTAAATTATAAAATTCATCGGCCAGAAAAACAAAACGGCTTTTTCTTTCTTTTAGATAAATCCTTTGCTTTGCTTCTATCGTTTCTACAATTTCTTTGGCCTCAGGCGAATTGAATTTTTTTAGTTTGGTTAAATTGTCCCGGTGTTCCGTTAAACCAACAGGTACGAGGGCCACAGTTAAAATATTCTTACCCATGTTGTTGAGGTCTTCAAGGGTTTTTTCAAGTTCTTTTCCAGTATTTAAACCGGGACAAAGTACAACCTGGGTATGCACTTTAATACCGTTTTTAACAAGTTTCTTAAGGTTGATTATACCCCTTTCGGCATGCCTGTTCCTGAATAGTACTCTGCGCAGTTTTGGGTTTGTAGTGTGAACAGATATATAAAGGGGACTTAATTGCAACCTGATAATCCGCTTTAATTCAGCCTCGGTTAACCTGTTTAAAGTAATAAAATTTCCGTGTAAAAATGATAAGCGGTAATCTTCATCTTTCACATACAGTGATTCTCTCATTCCCGCAGGGTTCTGATCAACAAAACAAAATAAGCAGCGGTTTGTACATCTCTGCAGCGGTGCCAGGGCCGGCGAAGTAAAAACCAAACCCGGTGATGCACCCCCGGGTAGCGTAAGCTTAACTCTTCTTAAATAACCCTGCTCCGTTTCAAATAACATTAATAACCGCTCATCTGCTGTCATGATTCGGTAATCCAAAACATCTGCTATGTTCTGATTGTCAATTCTCAGTAACTTCCATCCAGGTTTAATTCCCGCCCTGGAAGCAGGAGAACCGTTAACGACTGCTTCAATTAAATGACCTTGTGGCTCAATAACTGAATGTCTCATTGTTAAAACCTGCCTGATCTGAAATTTGAAAACTGGTTTGGATTTATGCCCCTTCTTTCAAGCCATTCAGCTGTTCTTCCGGTTATCACCAAAGGTCTTTGCCTGAGTTCCTGAAAATTTCTGGAGCCGCTTAGCAGCATGATTTTTTTTAGTTCCAGTTCTGTTCTTTTAAACATTCTAATCACCGCTGCTTCATTTTTCTTCAACAACAGGTATAAAGGCATTGCAGCCAGGCCAACGGCTCGGGCCCCAATAGCAATAGCCTTGGCAGCTTCCAGGGGGTGATGAAGACCTCCTGAAGCTAATATATCAACCCTGTCGCCAGCTGCAACATATGTTTCAACCAGGCTGATTGCAGATGGTAATCCCCATTGATCAAATTTACCTTTTTTCTCATACTTGTGCCGCTTGTTTTCCAGTTTAATAAAATTTGTTCCACCTTTACCACTGATATCGATTGCTGCAACACCAGCATTTGCCAATAGAACGGCCTCTTCTGCCGCGACTCCAAAACCTACTTCCTTGACAATCAGGGGAACCTTGCTACTTTTAGCTATGCTCGAGATCCTGTTGAGCATGCCGGAAAAACAGTGTTCTCCTTCAGGCATGGATAGTTCCTGGGGAGCATTTAAATGTATTTGTATTGCATCGGCATCAATCATTCTAATCGCCCGGTCAGCTGCGTCAGGATCAGCATAAGAACCCAGGTTAGCCCATATAACACCTTCAGGGTTAATTTTACGGACAATCCTGAAGCTTCGCTCAGTCTTACAACTTCTGTTGTCAATAGCTATTCTCTGCGAACCAACAGCCATCGGTACTTCTAAAATCGCAGCCACCCTGGCCAGGGCAGCATTAATGCGGAAGGCCAGAGCTGTACCACCTGTTATAGCATTAATGAAAAAGGGCGAACGGAAAGTTCGCCCCAAATACTCTGTCTCCATACTTATATCGGTCAGGTCGCAATCAGGCAGACAGTTATGCAATAAATGAATGTCCGAAAAATCAGCCCTTCCCGGCTTTTCTTTCAGGATACCATGAATATGGTCATTTTTCCGGTTCAGGCTGGACATTATTCCTGTCCTTCTTCGGCTGTAACTTCAGACTGATCGTCTTCTGCAGACTGATCATTGTCAGCCTGATATTCTTCCTTATCAAAAAGATCGCCAAAAACATCACCGAGAGTAACGTTGCCATTTTCGCTGCTTCCCGCACTTCCGGCAACATTCACAGATTGCGAAACAGATACTCCGCCTGCCTCTTTCACACTGAGGCTGATTCTTTTTGATTTTGCCTTAATTTCAATCACTTTTACTTCTACCTCTTCACCCTCCGCAAGTACTTCAGAAGGATGATTGACATGAAAATCTGCCAGCTGGGATATATGAGCCAAACCCTCCACCCCGGGTTTAATTTCAACAAAAGCGCCGAAACTGACCAGGCGGGTAACCTTACCCGTTAAAACTTCCCCGCTCTCGAGTTCTTCAACTGCTTTTGTCCATGGATCTGGTTGGGTTTTCCTTATACTGAGGCTGATTCGTTCTTTCTCCGGAATAACCTCTAAAACCTTAACCTCAATTTCATCGCCAACCTTAATTACTTCTGATGGGTGATTAACTCTTTCCCATGAGAGTTCAGAGATATGAACAAGACCGTCGATACCACCGATATCAACAAAAGCACCAAAATCAGTCAGTCTTTTTACTGTTCCCTTAATTGTGGAACCAACTTCAATAGCGTTCAGGGTTTCTTCTTTAGCTTTTTCTGTCTCTTCTTCAATTATTTTTTTCCTGGAAAGGATTAATTTACCCTTGTCGCGATCCAGTTCTATAATTTTGAAGTTTATATCATTACCCTTAAATTCATTAAAATCAGGAATATATCTTGTGTCAACGAGGGAGCCGGGCATAAAACCTTCAATTCCATTACCCAGATCTATCACCATTCCGGCCCCAACTACTTGTTTTACCGTTGCTTGCATAACCTGATCCTGTTCCAAGGCTTCCTCGAGTTCTTTCATACGTTTTTCACGGGCCAAACGCTTGTGAGAAACTAAGACTTTTCCATCCTGTTCATTTATATCGAATACCGTAACCTCGATATCATCTTCAGGTGTAAAAAGATCGGCAAGCGTTTTATCTTCCGGTAGATGTACTTCGCCAGTCGGAAGGATTGCTTCACTCTTGGCACCGATATCAACATATACTTCGTCGTCAGTTACCCTGGCTACTTTGCCGATAACCTGCTCGCCAACCTGGGCTATTCTAACATCAGCATCGTATTTGAATTGTTCTTCAACTGATGTTTCTTCAACCTGGGTTTCTTCCTCCTGCTGTGGTTCACTGCTTTCAATCTCTTCAATCTCTTCAATCTTTGCTTCTTCTTGCTGTTCTTCCTGTGTTTCCATTTTTTCGTTTTCCATACTTTCCACTGCCTCCTTTATCGTCCAGGGGGGAGTTGATGCACCGGCTGTTACACCGACAACCTTGAACTGCTCAAGAAAAGACCGGTCCAACTCCCTGATACTATTAATCCGGCAGGTCGGTTTCATTTGCCGGCAACTATTATAAAGGGCTTGTGTATTTGCGCTTGTTTTGCTACCGATAACCACTAGCGCATCAACCCTTTCAGCCAATTCTGCAGCCGCTTCACGTCTTAGTTTAGTTTCCGGGCAGAGGGTCTGAAATATTACTGCCCCGGGAACTTTTTCCTTTAACAATTCCGATGCTCTTTTATAGGCAATTCCATCAGCGGTAGTCTGGGCAATCAAAGCGGCCGGTTCTTTGATTACCATGTTATCAATTTCATCCGGATCGGAAAATACAACTGCTTTATCTCCGGCCCAACCTAGTATGCCTATAACTTCAGGGTGCTTTTTGTTACCGAATATATATATGTTAAAACCTTTATCTTTTAGATCAACGGCAATTCTCTGAACATGTTTGACCCTCATGCAGGTTAGATCGATCAGGTCGATGTTATCAAGATTATTCAGGCGATCTAAAAGTTCAGGAGTTACACCATGTGTACGTATAGCTAAGAATTTGCCTTCAGCATTTTCCGGTTCGCATACCTCGTTTATAGAATGATTTCGCAAATATTCCATTACTTCTTCATTGTGTACAAGTGGGCCAAGGGTTGAACCGGAACCTTTAATCTCTCCTTCTTTCAGTAAAAGTTTCATTGCTCTTGCAACGCCGGTACAAAAACCTGCTTTTTCGGCAAGTATAACTTTGCTCATAACTATCCTTTATCTCCATCCGCCGGCAATAACCTGCCAATATTGTGCATTATCTGCCTGCTTAAATCTTCCAGTTGATTTAATTTTTCCTCTTTGTTGTTATAAACAAGAGGCGGTAAAACAAAAGGTTTTCCGATGTGTAAGCGTAACGGCTTAAAAAAACGATAGGGTCCTTCAATAGCTACAGGTAAAATAGGTACCCCACTGCGTACAGCAATCAGGGCAGCACCATTATGGGCTTTCTGCAGCCGACCATCCTGACTGCGCGATCCTTCCGGAAATAATCCGAGTATCTTGCCTTCTTTCAATATTTGAAACGATTTTTTAAGTGCCACATAGTCTCCCTCATAACGTTTGATGGGAAATGCACCCACTTTTCGCAATAAGAATCCTACGAACGGATTTTTAAATAACTCAATCTTGGCCATATAATATATTTTATAGCGGGACGGAATGGCAACACCTACTGTAATTGGATCTATCCAGCTGATATGATTTGCGCAAATAATAAAAGGTTTTCTGACCGGCAAATTTTCAGATCCGGATACCCTGAAACGAAAAAAAACATTTATATATATGGCAAAAATAAAACGCCCGAAATTATATAGCAAAAAGGTCACCCTGCTTTCAATTAGCGCAGTTTTTCGTCTACCCTTTCAACCAGGCTTTCTATAACCTGCTCAATGCTTAAACCGGTAGTATCAATTACAATAGCGTCTTCTACCCGGGTTAACGGGGAATCCTCCCTGTTGGAGTCTATAACATCTCTGCCGGCGATATCTTTAACCACTTCTTCCAGGGCTATGCTTATTCCTTTTTCAAGCTGTTCTTTAAATCGACGCTTTGCCCTTTCTTCCAGCGATGCATCAAGATAAAATTTGTATTCAGCATCAGGCATTACCCTCGAGGCAATATCCCGCCCTTCCATGACTATCCGTGGTGTGGAGGAAGCTATTTCCTGTTGTAAACCAACAAGCCTCCGGCGAACCATTGATAAACAGGAAACTGGTGATACCAAACGGTTTACATGAGCCATGCGAATCTCTTCACTGACATCTTCTCCGTCAAGGATAATATCCTTACCATTATTAATTGTTATGGAAGTTGTATCGAGGAGTGCCTGCATTGAGGTTGTATCTTCAAGGTCAACATTGTTGCGGTAAACTTTCAGGGTTATTGCCCTGTACATTGCACCTGTATCAAGGTACTTCAGGGCAAGCCTTCCGGCTAGCGCCCGGGCAACGGTACTTTTTCCCGCTCCTGCTGGTCCATCAATCGCTATTCGTAAACGTCTCACGTCCTCTGCCATGCCTCACCTGTTTCTAAATATTTAAAGCAATATATAAAAGGCTTTTAAAGCATTCCTATTCTCTCATTAAATCACTTAATTTGCAAGCTTTAACCCGGTTTCAGGCCAACTAGCCGGTACAGAAGATCAACTTCCCAATCAGTCAGGTAACGATGTGAGCCAATTGGTAAATCACCGGCAGTTAAACCGGCAAAACTATAGCGGTGTAAATTAATAACGGGATGTCCGACTGCGCTACACATTTTTTTGACCTGCCGTTTCCGGCCTTCTGTTAAAACAATCTCCAGTTTTGTCCTATCTGAATACTGTTTTTCATTCATTATTTTTACTGCAACCGGAACAGTTTTTTTCCCGTCAACCAGAGGACCGCTTTTTAAACTATTCAAGGCCTTTATTCCGATTTTTCCTTTTACTGTGGCATGATATACTTTTTTGATCATGTAGCTTGGGTGAGTGAGCCGGTGAGCCAGCAATCCATCATTTGTAAGCAGAAGAATTCCGCTGGTATCGGCATCAAGACGGCCAACAGGAAATATTCTTGTTTTTTGGTCACCAATCAGGTCCGTAACTTTTGGCCGATTGTGAGTATCGACTACAGTAGATATATAACCGGCCGGCTTATTTAAAAGGTAGTATTCCTTCTTTTCCTCCCCCTTGACCACTCTGCCGTCCACTTTAACCATGTCTCCGACAGCAACATCAGTCTGGGGTATGGTGACAAGCTTATCATTAACGATAACCCTGCCTTCAGCAATTATTTTTTCGGCCCCGCGGCGTGATGCCACTCCGGCATGGGCTAGATATTTAGCTAATCGCATCATAATCACTTCTTCTAGTTAATTGCCTATTGATCAATTATTTCAGGTTGGTCGTTGTTATCCTTTGCATTGACCACGTAATCATTAGCATCGCTGGCAGGCGGCTTTTCGGAATTTGCTTCTCCCGCCTGTATATCCAATTCCGGCAAATCACCCAGGCTTTTTAAGCCGAAGTATTTAAGAAAATCAGGGGTTGTACTGTAAAGAAGGGGTCTTCCAGGTCCTTCTTTTCTGCCACTGATCCTGACCAGTTTTCTTTTTAACAAATTTTCCAGGACATGTTCACTGCGTACTCCACGAATTGATTCGATCTCAATCCTGGTCACCGGTTGTTTATAAGCAATAATTGCCAGCGCTTCCAGGGCTGCATTGGAAAGATTACTGGAAACATCTTCACTGAAAGCTTTTTCTATGTAAGGAGCAAGCTCGGGTTTCGTTCCTATTTGAAAGCCCCCGGCTACTTCGATAATCTGCAATCCGCGGTCATTTGTATCCATCTCCTGCTTTAATTCAAGCAACAGAGTTTCTGTTTCTTGGGCCGAGAGAGACAATACAGAAGCTACTTTTTCGGCTCTAAGAGGCTCCTCGCTTAAAAACAAAAGAGCTTCAGCTATTTGTTTATGCAGATGACTACTAACCACCCCGCACCTCCTCAGCATCTTTCTCTTTCCTCAACATGACGAATATGGGACTGAAAAGTTTCTCCTGAAGCAATTGAATTTTCCCCTGCCTGGTCATTTCCAGCAAGGAAATGAAAGTAACAATCATTTCCCATAAACTGTTTTCTGACATAAAGAAATCCATGCGCAGCGGTTTCTTGTAACGATTCAAAACGGACATTATGTAATCAATTTTATCAACGACGATATAGTCCTCAACAGCATTAAAAGCAGGGTTATAAGCATCTGTTTTTGTAGCCTGGGCAAACCGAATCATGATATCGCTAAGATGATCTGCCCCTTCCCAAATGGTATATACAGACTCCTGACCGGTAAGCACCATAACTTTTTGCCCCCCGGTAGAACGAAGAAAAATCTTTTGCTGTTCTTCTTCCTTCGCTGCCAGGTATGATGCCAGCTCCTTGAAAACACGGTATTCTTCCAAACGCAAAAACAGTTCTTCCGCCGTGTTAATTTCGAACAGTTCCTCGTCATCCTGTTCTGCGTCAGTCGATGGACGGGGTAATAACAATTTTGATTTTAACCTGAGTAAGGTTGCAGCCATAACCAGAAATTCACTGGCAATATCGAGATTCAAATCCTTCATTGATTGAAGATAAGCCAAATATTGCTCCGTAATGTCAGCAATTGATATAGACCATATATCAACTTCCGCTTTCCTGATCAGGTGAAATAGAAGGTCAAATGGACCCTCGAAGGTGGGAAGAATAATCTTATACTCAGGATGGTTCATAGTTTTTCTTCATTCCCGCTTTTATTATCTTAAACCCATATTTTTATGGACCAGGTCCATTTTTTCTGAAGCCCGTTGGCCTGCTTTTTCAGCACCCTGCGCAAGTATTTGATCAAGGAAGCCCTCGTCACCGGCTAACTTTTTATATCGTTCCTGCAACGGTCGTAAGGATTCAACAATAGCTTCGGTAAGCTCATCTTTCAAGCTTTTATAGTTTTTGCCTTCAAAGTGAGCTTCAATATCACTTTTATCACTGCCGGTCAGCAGCTGATATATAGTAAGCAGGTTTGTAACCCCGGGTCTGTTATCATCAAACACAATGCTTCGCTCTGAATCTGTTGTTGCTCGTTTAACTTTATTC
This sequence comes from uncultured Syntrophomonadaceae bacterium, assembly GCA_964390725.1. GTDB lineage: Bacteria > Bacillota > Dethiobacteria > DTU022 > DTU022 > JAABTH01. The sequence continues at coordinate 48,136 of CAYMIW010000015.1, forward strand.
TTAATAACATCAGCAGAATCGAGCAGGTAGATAGCATCATTTATATTTTCTTCACTCTTGCTCATTTTCTTCTCAGGATTGGCCAAGCCCATTACCCGCCCCCCAACCCTGGGGATGAAAGCATCAGGCATTACAAATGTTTTACCAAAGCGATAATTAAACCGCTGGGCAATATCGCGGCATAACTCGATATGCTGTTTCTGGTCTTCACCCACCGGTACCAGGTCGGCATCGTAAAGCAGTATATCGGCAGCCTGTAGCACAGGATAATCAAAAAGGCCTACACTAACCTCATCTTTTTGTGTTTCTGATTTATCTTTAAACTGAGTCATCCTGTATAGCCAGCCCATTGGAGTAACACAATTAAATATCCAAGCCAGTTCTGAATGGGCTTTCACATAAGATTGAATGAAAACAACAGATTTTTCTTCATCGAGACCGGCGGCAAACAATAAGCCGGCCACCTCTTTAACCTTTGCTTTCAGAACTTCCGGATCCTGGGGTACTGTAATGGTATGTAAATCAACAACACAGAAATAATTATCATACTCATCCTGCATTTTGACCCAGTTGCTGATAGCTCCAAGGTAATTACCCAGATGTAAACTTCCTGTAGCCTGTATGCCTGAAAATATTATTTTTTTTGACATAAATTTTACCCCCTTTAACAACATTTAATCTTTCTGCAAAGAAATCTCTGATTGAAGGCGAGTACGTCTTTAAAAACCGGGTAGAAACCCTATCAGCAGACTGTAAAAGCTAATAACCAGGCTGTATAAAGGGTTGATAATATATCTGAATGCACCGGTAAATATTAATATGAGCAGAATTATAGGTGCATATTGTTCCACCTTGCGATACAAACCAAGGTAGGAGTCTGATAAAAATGACATCAATATTTTTGACCCATCAAGTGGGGGCACAGGGATCAGGTTAAATATTGCCAGTAAAATATTTAATTGCATCAAAACTACAATAAACTGCAGAAAAAGCCCTTCAATAATGCCTGCCTTTAGCAAGATGTTAAGGAACAACAAGCTTATAAAACCAAGAATAAAGTTTGCCAGGGGTCCGGCAAAAGAAACCCATCGCAGACCACGACGATACTGATTAAAATTATAAGGGTTAATGGGAACTGGTTTAGCCCAGCCAAACCCTACAAGCAGAATCATTATTGTTCCAATTGGATCAAGGTGATTAATTGGATTTAAATTCATTCTCCCCTGATTTTTTGCGGTTTGATCGCCAAACTGGTAAGCCATGCGGGCATGGGCAAACTCGTGTATGGTAATGGCTATTAAAAGTGCCGGAATGCGCAAAGCAATTACTACAGGATCGAGATTGAACAATTTTACCCATCCTCCTTATTGCGGAAATCTTCCATGTATTTTTTAACATAGGCCTTCTCTTCCTGGAGTGTTTTAACCTCTCCGTCAAGGACAGCCTGCTTTAATCTTTCAATTACTTTCCGGTAAAGAGGACCCGGATTTACTCCCATCTTTTTCAGGTCACTTCCATCAAGTTGAGGCCTGATATCACGCAGTTTAATTATAAATCTTTCCAAGTGTTCTCTGATCGGCTTTTCATCTGTTACCGCATAGGTAAGTAGCAGAATCTCCGGTGGTAAGTGATCAAGAAATGATACAATTTGACTGGCATTAAGATCCTGCCAATTCAACTTTTTCTGAACGGCTGATATTTCTTCAAGCGCTCTCACCAGAATTGCACTCTTTTCCCTGGAAAGATACAACTTTTTTATTATAGCAGACCTTTCTTCAGAATCCAAACGATAGAGTAAACCACCAAGGTAAACCAGCTCGCGGTCTGGAGTTTTATTCCATCTTAATCCGGAAAACCAGTTTAAGATATCTTCTATTCTTGATAAGAGCTGCCAGGTTGATTTTTCTGCAGCGATGCCGGGATATAGCCGTTCCAGCATTTGCAACTGGTCAAACCTTTTCAATACTTTCACAGGTGATAGTTCCCTGTAGACTAGCCGCAGCTCATGATTCAGTCTTTGTCTGCCGACTTTTTCCAGCATATTATCCTGTACTGCCTGCTGAACAAGCTCCATCGTATTAGTTTCTATTGTAAAGTTGTAACGCTGTTCAAATCGAACTGCCCTCAAAAGACGCAGCGGGTCATCAATAAAACTCTGCTCGTTAAGAACCCTGACCTGTTTCATTTGCAAGTCCTGGCGGCCGTTATAAAAATCATAAAGCCTGCCGTAATTATCACTCGCAAGCGAACAGGCCATGGCATTTATGGTAAAATCGCGCCTGAAAAGATCATCCTTCAAGCCCGAACTTTCCACCCGGGGCAGTGCTGCGGGAGTCAGATAATATTCTTTTCTCGCTGTTGCCAGGTCAAGCCTGGTTCCATTATCCATGATCAGGGATGCTGTTTTAAATCGTTCAAAATGCCTGACCGTTCCACCCAGTATCTTCTGAAGTTTAAAAGCAAAGGAAACCGCATCGCCAATCACAACAAAATCCAAATCTTTTTCAGGTGGGTACTTGAGTAAAAGATCCCTGATAATGCCTCCTACAAGGTAAACTTTAACCTTTTCTCTATCGGCAAGACAGCCTGCTTCTGTAAGTATTGACTTTGCTTCTGTGCTCAGTTCTTTTTCCAGCAGCGGCAGAATATTTATTGTTCCGCCCCGGCTGTAATAAAAATCATCGACCGCAAAAGTTATTGTTCTTTCGCCTGCTTTTTTCTTTTTAATTGATTGTCCGCTTCGATCAAGATAGCTCAGGTAGCGGAGGATGTCTGAACGAGTGACAATGCCTTTAAGATTATTGTTTTCATCAACTATTGGGATTCTACCGATGTTATTCTCCACCATCGTGCGTCGCAGGTCAGCAAGGGAATGATCTGGCGAAGCAGTAATTAACCTGCGGGTCATGAAACCTTTTACCGGAGCATGCCCCAGATCGCTGCGCAAGGCTTTCCGTAAATCCCTTCTTGAAATTATACCGACCAGCTCACCGTTATCAACCACCGGACAGCCTTTAATATTATGCTCGTTAAGCAGATCATCCGCTTCGGTTATGCTTACATTACTGTTAATATTGAAAACTGGTTTTGAGGCTGCAGTTTCAGCCGTTAATGCAGGAGGCATATTGTTTTCCAGGTGTTCAATAATTTCCAGTTTTAACTGTTCGGCATCACGGTTTTTGATATGTGCCGACACTGCTCCCGGATAGCCCCTTGTATCAAAAGGTGAAAGAAGTTCCAGTAAGTTAATGTCGTCATCCCTTGATCTTGCCGCCAGGTAGGTGTTATCAGACATTTTAATAATTACTATAGTTATTCCGGCATCTTCAATTTCATCCAGCAGGTGAAGTAGTACTGAGGCTCCGATTACATACTCTTCCAATTCAGTGGCACTGATCAGAACCCTGCGGTTATTTATCTCATACAGTTCGCTGTAACGGATCATTTTTTCAAAAAGTATTTTTTGTATTTCGTTTAAGGGGGAGCGCAGGTAATCCTGGATTAACCGGGTATTAATGTTATGTTCCCAAAGGTAAGCTATAGCGTTTGCATCCCTGCTGGTTGATATATCGTATGTCAGGCAGCCAGTATCTTCATATATACCGATTGCAAATAGGGTTGCTTCAAAATCGGTTAACCTGATTCCGCTGCTTCTTAATTCTTCAAGCATGAGTGTTGTTGTAGCTCCAACTTCTTCTAAAGTTACATTGTCCGCTTTAAAATCCAATTCTCCGGGGTGATGGTCAAATACTATAACTGCATGAGCTCCATCTAGCAGGTAACCCCACCTTCCCAGTCTTTCACGACGGTTGGTATCAATCACAATAACTTTTTCCAGGTCAGCTTCAACATCTCTAGGATCAACAAGAGGTAGTAAATCACGATAAAGATTTATAAATGCCCGTACGTTTGGCTGCAGCAGCTCGGGCATAAGCACCGCACTGTCAGGGTACAGCCGGGAAGCGGCAACAACTGAGGCAAGAGCATCAAAGTCACCATTTTCATGAGTTAAAATCAAATTCATAACTGGTTTCTGCTCCTGTCTTTATTCTTTCAATTTACTGACCTAATCCGGGATAAAAGAAGTGCCAGGGGAGATAAAGGAGATCTTCAACCATTCTGCTGCCGTAGCCGCCATATCGGCATAACTGTCGCGGTTTCCAAGCTTGATCGGTTTTCTGAAATTCTTGTTCCAGGCAATTATTGGAACGTATTCCCTGGTATGATCAGTAGTATGAAATGTGGGATCACATCCATGGTCTGCCGTTATAAAGAGCAGGTCAGTATCGCCCATATCATTCAAAATTTCAGCCAGGTTCCTGTCAAATCGTTCTAAAGCACGGGCAAACCCCTCACTGTCATTGCGGTGTCCATAAATCATGTCAAAATCGATAAAAGTAGCCCATAACAATCCGTTATTGCCCTTCTTAATCGCCTGGAGCAGGCTCTCTGCAATTTCTGTGTTGTCTCCTCCGGGAAGATGCTCTGTTATTCCGCGTCCGGCAAAAATATCTTTTACTTTGCCTATTACAGACACATTTAAAGAGGCTTCATAAACACCGTCCAACAAGGTTTTGCCCGGAGGTTCCAATGAATAATCATGCCGGCCGGTTGTTCTGGTAAATGAGCCCGGTTTACCGATAAAAGGCCTGGCTATTACCCTCCCCACGGCATACTTGCCGGTTAATAGCACCCTGGCTTTCTTACACCAGTCGTATAACAAATCCCTGGGGACAATATCTTCATGTGCGGCAATCTGAAATACAGAATCAGCAGAAGTATATACAATAGGATAACCGGTTTCAAGGTGTTTCGGACCCAGTTGCTCAATAATTTCAGTTCCTGAAGCGGCGAAGTTGCCCAGTGAACCTCGACCGATGGACGTTTCAAAAGCACTGATTAATGGAGGGGGAAAACCATCTGGAAACAGAGGAAATGCTTCTTCCAGTACCAAACCGGCTAATTCCCAGTGCCCGCTGGTTGTATCTTTGCCCGGCGACAGTGGGGCCATGCGTCCAAAGCAGGCATTTCTTTCAGGAGTCCGGGAACGACTCAAATCAAAACCGATTATTTCTCCCAGGCCAAGTGAGGCAAGGTTTTCCAGCTGAAGCGGTGCATGTTTTTTAATTACATTATAAAGCGTACTTGAGCCACTGTCGCCGTATTTATCGGCATCGGGTAGTGCCCCGGCCCCGGCCCCATCCAGTACAACTACTATTACCCTGTGTTTTTCTTGATTACGCTCGCGGGTGTGCTTTGTCATAAATCTCCTTGATCTTCTTTCGAGTTACCTGTGTATAAATTTGAGTAGTAGAAATATCTGAGTGTCCAAGCATTTCCTGCACTGAACGAAGATCGGCACCATTTTCCAGCAGGTGAGTAGCAAAAGAATGACGTAATGTGTGTGGAGTAATATCACCCTGGATATTTGCCTGTCGAACATATTTCTTGAGAATTTTCCAGAAACCCTGCCTGGTCATTCTGCTTCCATGGTGATTAAGGAAAAGCGCCGTCTCCTCATTATTTCTGATCATCCTAATTCTTGACCTGCGTAAATATTCACTTACATTTTCTATCGCCACGGAACCAATAGGCACAATTCTCTCTTTCATACCTTTACCCCGGCAGCGCAGGTAACCCACCCTCGGATCAAAATCGGTAACATTGAGCGAAACTAGTTCAGAAACACGAATACCTGATGCATAAAGCAATTCCAGCATTGCCTTGTCTCTGAGGCCACCGTTATTAACCGGATTGGGCTGATCTAAAAGCAGGTCAATTTCACCAGTTGTCAATACCTTCGGCAATCTTTTTTCAATTCGCGGCGATTCAAGGTCATTTGCCGGGTTGTTTTCAATAATTCCTTCCTGGAGAAGATAGTTAAAAAATGACCTTATCGAGGCTATACAGCGGGATACAGTTGAAGTAGCAAGCCCATTATTTTTTAGATCGGCAATAAAAGAATTAAGTTCCAGACGATCGACTTCATCAGGCTTTATAATCTTTTTCTTCTTCATGTAATTTAAAAATTTATTCAGATCACGCTGGTATGATTCAAGGGTATTTTTAGATAAACCTTTCTCTACTGCCAGGTAATTATTATAGTTTTGTAACTGTCTCTGCATACTATATATTTCCCTCGCTGGTTATAAGTATTTATTAGTTCAACGAAATGAGGTCAATAACCTGCCTCAGCCCGGTTTTGTTCAAATTAAGTTAACCCCTGCCTAAAGACAGCTCACAACAGGGCATACTGAACGGCTATTATAGTTTTACCGTCAATTATTTGCCCGCTTTTTATCATGGCTAAAGCTTGATCAAGTGGTACATAAATCAATTCAATATTTTCATCAGGGTCAGTTCCCGGGCAGACAGCTTCCCTGATACCAATTGCCTGAAACAGATAGATCTTTTCATCACAAAAACCGGGTGAAGGATAAAAACAGGTTATCTGTTTCCACTGTTCAGCTGCCAGGGCTGTTTCTTCTGCAAACTCCCGCTGGGCACAATGAAGAGGTGATTCTGCCGGCTCCAGTTTTCCGGCGGGTATTTCAAGCAACACTTTTCCCGCAGGCTGACGGTATTGTTTAACCATCACAACCCTGTTTTCATCATCAAGGGCCAGGATGGCTACAGCTCCGGGGTGTTCAACTATCTCTCGAAAAGCTGTATTTCCGCTGTTTACCTCAACACGATCCTGCCTTACATTAATTATTCTACCCCGGTAAAGGTAACTGGTCGACAACTGCTTCTCATATAGTATATCGTCCGAGATGGTCAACACCTCCAGGCTTATAATCTTTTAATGACCTGCCAGGCTGCTTTTAAACCTTTCTGCCCGTTCCAAAAGGTTGTCAACATGCTGCAGGCTTACTTTATTTATTCCGGCACCATCCAACATCCTGGCCAGCTCTTTTCGCCTGTTTTTTGAATCAAGAAGCTCTGCCCTGGTAACAGTTCTACCAGCAGAGGGTTCTTTGTAGAGATAAAAGTGGCAATTCGCCATGGAAGCAATCTGGGGGCTGTGGGTTACACACATAACCTGGTGATTTATAGATAACCCGGCCAGTTTTTCCGCCACGGCCTGAATAGTTATTCCGCCCACACCTGAATCCACTTCATCAAAAATCAGGGTGGGAACAAGATCCTGCCGGGCTAAAACCGTTTTTAAGGCCAGCATCACCCGGGACACTTCACCACCTGATATTATTTTCGCAAGCGGTTTTACTTCTTCACCCTTGTTGGCAGAAAACAAAAATTCAACTTCATCTCTTCCTGATGGTGTAAAAGAATCTTTTTTAGATAATTTCACTATAAAATCAGCTTCCTGAAGAGCTAGATCTTTAAAGCTTTCTTTAATCTTACCCTCCAGAAATAAACCTGCTTTTTCGCGCAGCTGATGCAATTCTGAAGATACCCTGGCAATAACTTTATCAAGCTCAGATATTTCTTGCTCGAACTTTTCAGCCAAAGCTTCACTGTTAACCAGTCGTTCTATTTCTTGTTTCAGTTCTTCTGTAAAATCCAAAACTGACTCGATCGAAGTGCCATACTTTTTTTTCAAACTGCTGATCTGGCTTAATCTTTCCTGTAGCCCGGCCAATTCTCCCGGTTCATATTCCAGTTTAAGCTGATAATTTCGCAAATCGTGAGAAACTTCATCTATTTGCTCAACTGCTGAATAAAGTATTTCACACAGGGGTGCCAGGGTGCTGTCAATCTGGGCTGCCTCATCCAGTATGCCAATAGACCGCCGTAAGCGATCAACAATAGCTTCCGCTGTTCCCCCCTCTTCATTCCCACTGTATAGATCGTTGTAAGCTCTTTCTGTCAGGGAGCATAGTTTTTCAATGTTGCCAAGTATTTTTTCCCTTTCAGACAGCTGTTCATCTTCACCTATTTTCGGATTAATGCTTTCTATCTCCCTGAGTTGAAAAGAACATATATCAATGCGTCTTTCGCGTTCATTGCGGTTCTCGCCAAGCTCCTTAAGCTTTTTTATAAGTTCGCGTTTTTTTTGATGCAAATCTTGCAGCACCGGTTTAATTGAGGATATTTCTTCCCCCCCGAATGAATCAAGCAGATCTATGTGATTTTCGGTCCTCAACAAAGACTGATGCTGGTGCTGGCCGTGAAGATCCACTAAATATTTACCCAGCTCTTTTAAAAAAGAAACCGGCACCGTTCGTCCATTCACCCTGGCGGTGCTTCTTCCGTTATCATATATTTCACGGGCCAGTATCAGTTCATCGTCCTGTTCAATACCGGCGCTGGCAAGCAAAGAGTTGACTTCGCTGTTAGTTGTGCCCCCGCAATTATAAATTCCTTCGATTAAAGCAGATTTACAACCCTGGCGAATATGTTCAGTTGAAGCTCTTTCACCTAAAAGAAGATTAATCGAGCCAATAATTATCGATTTACCGGCACCGGTTTCCCCGCTCAAAATATTCAAACCGGGACTGAAAGTGAGATTGACTTGATCAATTAGAGCGTAATTATTAATTCTGAGCTCCAGCAGCATTTCTCAACCTCCTTAAAAACATCTGTCACCTTTCTGTAAGAAGCCTGGGCATTAAACTAAGCCTTGAGTTTCTGGTGAAGCATCCTGTAAAATGAGTAATCGTGGAAACATACCAATTTAACTTTTTGCTGCGAGCGGCGGACGATAACCTGGTCTTCATCTTCAAGAGCAAACCTGACCTGGCCATCCACGGTGAGCACAACCTGGACCTGCCTGGAGTCAATTCTCAAGCTGATTGTGTCATTTCCATTGACAATAACAGACCGGTTATAGAGACTGTGAGGGCAGATTGGTGTAACAACAAATAGTTCCATGGTAGGATTGGCAATCGGCCCTCCAGCTGAAAGAGAGTAACCGGTAGACCCTGTTGGAGTGGCAATAATTATTCCGTCACCGGAATAACTTTCCATATAATCTTCATTAATTCGTGCTTCAACTTTTATAATGCGGGAAAATGGTCCCCTGGAAACAACAAGGTCGTTTAAAGCCAGGTAATTACCCAGCTCTTCGTCTCCACGCATCAGAATTGCTTCAAGCATCATTCTTTCCTGAAAATCATACTGATCGGTAGCTATATACTGCAAAAACCTTTCCATCTGCTCTACTTCAATCTCTGCCAAAAAACCCTTATGGCCGAGATTAATACCTAAAATAGGCACATTCCAGCAGGCAAGATCACGGGCTACACGCAGAATAGTTCCGTCACCGCCAACAACTACAATCAATTTTAGCTTGTCTTCCCATGACGAGAGTTGGAGCTCAAGGGATTCCTCACTGTAAAAATCAGCCTGATTTTTATCGGCAATTCTGGAGCTGATTTTACGGGGCTTAAAAAAACCTGCTATTTTTTCCACAACCAGCGGTGCATTTCTCTTGTGCCAGTTAGGAATAATCCCGATTTCTTTCAATTTCAGCCTCCTCAATAAGGTTAAAACTATTTTATCCAACAAGCCGACCATGTTACGGATATATTTTTATTTAACCTTTTTCGCTATTGAACCTTTGATGAGCCTCTTTAACTGTTTCTTCAATCAGACCGGTATAATTAGCTTCGTTATCCTGCTTTCCTGAAGAATCAGCAGTTAAATAAATAAAGTATTCAATATTGCCCTTAGGGCCCGGCTTGCTGGAATAAGTTATTCCAGAAAGAAAGTAATCATTCTTTAAAGCACAACGGATAACTTTATCAATAGCATTCGCATGAAGAAGCGGATCGCGTATTACACCAGCGCCCCGATCAACCTGAACACGACCTGTTTCAAATTGGGGTTTGACCAGGGCAATGACATCCCTTAAACCTATTTCTGCCAAAACCGGCAAGACCAGTTCCAGGGATATAAAAGATACATCAATTACGGCAAGATCAGGCTGCCGATATAGATCATTTCTGGTAAGCCTGCGAACATTAAAACGCTCCATAACCGTTACCCGGTCGTCCTGGCGAAGATTCAAAGCCAGTTGACCGTAACCGACATCAAGAGCAATCACATGAGCTGCCCCCCGCTTCAACAGGCAATCGGTAAACCCTCCGGTCGAAGAGCCAACATCAAGGATTATTTTATCTTCCACCCCAACATTAAATTGCTCAAGAGCTCCTTCAAGCTTTAAACCTCCCCGGCTGACATAAGGGTTTTCCGGATGCTGAATTTCTGCGTTTACATCCGGATTTACCAGGGTGCCGGCTTTGTCAACCCTTACACCCTCAACATAAACACGGCCAGCCATTATTTCAGCCTGAATCCGGCTGCGGCTTAAATGAGGATATTTGTCACCAAGTAAGTGATCAATTCTTATTTTTCTTTTTCCACTCAAAAATTTTCCTTCCCGGCAATTCTCCTGGTAAAAGCAATTGCCGACTTATAAATTCCTTCAACGTCCAGGCCGCAACAGGCCAGCATCTGGGCCCTTGTGCCATGACCGACAAAACAATCATTTACACCCAACCGTTTAACAGGCACAGACATACCTTTCTTTTCAAATAATTCGAGCACAGCACTGCCAAAGCCTCCTGCCAAAACGTTTTCCTCTACTGTTATCACCTGTCCACACTTTCGTGCAGCTGCCGTGATTAGCTCTTCATCCAGGGGTTTAACAAAACGGGCATTTATTACAGAGGCCTTAATACCCTGCCAGAAAAGTTTTTCGGCTGCTTCAAGGGCAGACCCTACTGCTGTGCCAACAGCAATAATCAGTAAATCTTCACCTTCTTTAACCAGTTCTCCTTTACCGAGGTTAATCTTATTCTCTTCCCGCGGTTTAACACCTTTAATTTTATCCCGTGGGTAACGAATGGCGATCGGACCCTCTATTTTATTAAAGGCAAAAGAAAGCATATGTTGTAATTCATCTTCATCAGCCGGAGCCATAACAGTCATGTTGGGAATACTGCGCAGGAAAGTCAAATCAAATAAACCTTGGTGTGTTTCTCCATCTTCGCCAACTATGCCCGCTCTATCTACGGCAAAAATAACCGGCAGTTTCTGCATGCAGGTATCGTGAAGCAGTTGATCATAAGCTCGTTGCAGAAAAGTGCTGTAAACGGCAAAAACCGGCTGCATACCACCGGCAGCAAGGGCGGCAGCCATAGTAACACCGTGTTGTTCGGCAATACCTACATCATAAAAACGACCTGGGAATTCCCTGCTGAATTTTTTTAGCCCTGTTCCGGCAGCCATTGCTGCAGTAATTGCCACTACTTTATTATTGTTGCGGGCTATATCAAGCAAAGTGTTACCGAAAACATCGGTATAGGTAGGACTTTTTTTCTTCTTCAGAGGCAAACCATTATTCAAGTCAAAAGGTCCAACTCCATGGAAAATCTCGGGTGATTTTTCTGCATAACGGTATCCCTTACCCTTTTCCGTAACCACGTGAACGAGAACAGGACCGGACAATTTGTCAGCCTGTTTTAATATATTTTTCACCGCAGAAATGTTATGCCCGTCGACAGGTCCGAGATAAGTAAACCCAAGTTCTTCAAATATCATTCCCGGGACAATTAGATATTTTAATCCGCCTTTTATTTTCTCAGTAGAACTGATTAATTTTTTACCAATTAACGGAATTTTATTTACGTAATACTCGTAATCTTTTTTTATCCTTGAATACTTGGGATCTGACCTAATCCGACTCAGGTAGGCCGACATGCTGCCTACATTTGATCCAATCGACATTTTATTATCATTCAAGATAACGGTCAGGTTTGCCTTGATATGACCGGCATGATTCAGCGCTTCAAAAGACATCCCACCGGTCAGGGCACCATCACCTATAACGGCAACCACCCTGTAATCCTGGCCAAGCTGATCGCGGGCAGTGGCAAAACCAAGTGCAGCAGAAATAGAAGTACTGCTGTGTCCGGTTGCAAATGGATCATGAATACTTTCCGAGGGCTTGGGGAAACCGCATAAACCCTCTCTGCGTCTGAGTGTTAAGAATTCCTTCCAGCGGCCGGTTAAAAGTTTGTGTGGATAGCTTTGATGCCCTACATCCCATATTATTTTATCGTGCGGGCTGTTGTAATTGCAGTGCAGCGCTATAGCCAGTTCAACCACGCCCAGGCTGGCAGAAAGGTGCCCTCCATTGTCGGCAACCGTTTGGATCATGTATTCACGTATTTCCGATGCAAGAAGTTTTAAATCATCTTTGCTCATTTTTTTTAAATCATAAGGCAGGTTCAACTGTTCGACAAAATCACTCACTGACATCACCCCGGGGAATTACTATCTTTTCTAAACCAGTCAAAAGGTTTCTCAATCCTGGTCAGAATGTAACCGACCATTAATAATACTTCTGTGGAATAATTTATTGCAACTACCTTACCCCAGGCCTTTCCTCCGACAGTTACAGCGGCAACAAGGGCTGTTAGCAGTATGTTCATGTAAAAATCCGCCTGGCTGTGGGGAATTGAAACAATCAACTTGTAAACAATAATCGCAGCTAGGGTTCCGGAGACTATACCGCTGATATCTCCGGCGACATCATTACAAAAATTTGACACCTTCTCAGCATTCTTTGCCAGTTGCACCCCTTTCCTGGCTCCCACAACCCTGCGGGCAGCCTTGGCATTTAAAGGCGCTATATCGGCTGCTGCGGCAGCAGTTCCAACCAGGTCAAAGATTATTCCGAGAAAAACCACAATAAAAAGAATCAAAAAAGATAAAAACAACGAATTAATTTCATTTAAAGAATAATGGGCAAAAAAGCCAACAATAAGAGCAATAAAAAATGTCCAGATGGTAATTACTATAACCCAGCGTTTTCTTCTGCGGTTTTTATTTAATTTAGACAACCGTCATCACCTTTGTACAATAAAACATAAGTGGTAGTAAACCAGGTAAACTTTGC
>CAYMIW010000016.1:0-59329 GCA_964390725.1 uncultured Syntrophomonadaceae bacterium
AAAGCAATTCCTTCTTCTTTTTTCAGTTTTACCAAAATGCTCATCTCATTGCGTCCTTTCCCCTGACCGTGTATGCAGCACTTACTTCAAGGGCGCTGGTCATCATTTCTCTTTCATCGTTCATCAAAAAATTAATATTAATTTCACTGCCGGAGGCGGAAAAATATCCCTTACCTGTTCCGGTTACCACATGGGGTATGACAACCTGCCAACCTGCAGGATCAAGAACATCCGGGTCATCAACAGATCGCTCCATTACAGAATAACTACCTGATGCAATTATTCGGTAGGATATTCGCTTGGGATGATCAGCAACATATGAATAAACGGCCATTTCGTTACCATCGCTGTTTATTACCACTGCCCTGGCTGTTTTTACCGTTGACGGCAGTTCCATTCCTTCGGGCAGGTTTGACAGCCTGATCGGCCTGTTTGCCTGGCGTATTTCCCTTTCCATCTGCATCAAAACCAATCGCGAATCCTGCAGGGCTTCAGCTTCAGCACGAGCCCGGGATGATCCTCTTTCGCCGAAAAAGAAAAAATTATAAATTCCCGCCAGGACAAGACCGAGTAAAGATAATACAATAACAAGTTCTACCAGGGAAAAACCAAATTCACTCCTGATCCAGGTTTTGTTATGCTTTAAATTTATATTACTTTTCATCGCAATAACCTCTCGCTGCCCGGCTTTTTTACTCGGCAAAGTGTATCAGGCCGCCATCCTGGGGCAGTAAACCCCAATCAGAGGCAAAGCTGAAACCATCGGGATAATAATAAACACCGCTTGAGATAATCAGGTCATCATTGTGCCCCGGTCTGTCGATAATAACATCATTTTCAAAATATATTGTCCCGTAAGCAACACTCCTCCAGGGTGAACCTGTTGGAAAACCTTCAAAAGTACCGGAATTTTCGATTTCACTTCCATCGAACAGCAATGGTATAGTTCCTTTTTCTATCAGCACCTGGTTATCTTCGATCAGGCACTCTTCTTCGTTCGGGTAAAGCAACAGGTCGTAATCTTCATCAAAAGATCCCGTTTTTAGTACATTTAAGGTTATATCAGCCGTGGGGCTTAAAATAATTTTATTTTCAAAGTAGAGGTAATTAGCATTAAGCTCCAGGGAGGCATGATTGCCGATATTAAGTTCTTCACCCATGCAGGCTATTTTGGTACCGATAAAATTCAAACTTTCATTGGCAGCGAGGGCAATATTATTGTTATTTTTATCCCGGTTAAAAATACCGCTTTTCAGTAAATATTCTTCCCGGGCTATTCGCTGTTCAAAAGTAAGTGTATGATCAATGTTACCGCTGGCAGCCAGCGTCCAACTATCGGCATTGGCAGCCGGATCATCAATATCCGGAATTGGCCAGAGGTAAAGAATCAAAGTTTTAGCCTGACCAGCCTGGTCAAAATAACCTCTCCAGGTTTCATTGTTACCGATATCCCAAACTCCGTTAAGCAGAAGTAGAAAACCGGGAATATTAACTTCATCAATCGTATAGTAACTGGCACTTTCCTCCGGGTGGGGCCACAAATCCCCAAATAACACCTGGGGAACAACATGTCCGTTAAAATCGGTCCGTAAAAAAGAACCGTTCAGGGGACTACCGTAAGGCCTGGTAAGTTTAATTGATCCGCTGAAACCGCTGTCGTTTATAACCAGTGGATTGTCCTGGTTGTCCTTTAATACAAAAGAGAGCGTCCCGGGGTACTCGACAAAAGCAAACTCCTGGGCCGTTGAATTATCAACAGCCGTAACCTGGCGGGGATATGTATCAGGCATGACAACCATGCCGGTTTTACTTAAATCAACTTCATAAATCCCTTCGTTGAGATCTATAAAAAGGGCAGCGCCCTTGGAAGTTGTATAAACACTGGCAGTCTGCGGACCTGTTATCTCAACCAAAACCGAACTGGCCGGGGTATAAGTGCGGTCAACCTGATCGACAGGCTGACCGTTGCTGTCAATGCTGGAAATTTCGTAATCCCAGCCCCGAAAAACACAGACCCTGATATTGGCCCCGGTCAAAAGTGGCTGTTCTGAATCCCTTGATACCAGGGTTTCGATAGTTTCCCTGATTTCAGTATTCTGCCCCCTGTAGTAGCCGCTGCTGACCACCTCTACCCTCACCAGTTTAACGTCCCACTCGGCATTGGCTGCGCTCATACAGCCGCCCTGGTCTTCCCAATTCACATAAGTGTTTACCGTATAGCCCTTACCATCTAGTGATACATTTTCGCTTGCCGGTATCGAGCCGGAAGGATTCCCGCCGACAACCCCGATAGCAGCAAAATCCAGGGCCCTGATATCTTCAATTCTTTCATTGGCTAAATTCTTGGATGTTGCCTTGGCCCGGTTATACTGGCTGCTCTGGGCATTAAAAACCAGTAATGGGGTAATTGCAGCAACCAGGATCAGGATAACCACCATAGATACCAGGATCTCCACCAGGGTAAAACCATCATTTCTGCATCTAAACTTCCCAGGGATAACCTTAAACATGAGTTCAAACCCTTCCTTAAGGTTAATATAAAAACAACCCTTTTCGGCAGCCCGGCAATCTTAGCCCGCTCTGGCGAACCTTAGACCCTTGGCTTTGCGTCCCCGCCTTTCGGCAGGTTTGCTTTTATCGTACGGGTTCCTGTATCTATACTCATTTTCGCATATCATTATAAATTATTGTGAAAATTTTGTCAATCTTTTCAAAATCATAAAACATGTCTCTTCTGGAAGCAGGCAGCTGCCTACACCTTGTAGTTGACAATATAGCTGGCCTGGTTAACATTAGCCGCAGCAGAATAAGCCTGGAGCAGGTCGGACCGGTTGACCGTATTGGTAATGCCAGCAGGTGTGTTTACACTCTGATTATCGGTTTGCACCTGCTCAACCCGGCGGTTATTGTCTCTCTCCGCAGCCGGGCTGTTATTCTCAACCCTGCCTGCGCTCTGGTTGCGGTTGATTTCCATTACTTCAGGCTCTATTGATTCTGTTCTTTCGGGCGGAGGTGCTGCTTCAGGGGCCTGCCTCTCATTTCGATCCACTTTAAGGCTAAAATCAGATCGCATCACCGTTTGCTCCTGCCCGGGGCGGTAGATATCGCCCTGCTGGTCGAGGATGTTTTCGTTTACATTAAGGGCCTGGTTCACATGGTACATACGCCTGGCTTCGGCTGAAATAAAAAGGGAATCGCGGTTACCGGCAGAATCGGGCGGTTGCCGGGCCGCTTCATTAACCTGCCCCTGCCCGGTGCCGGGCCCGGAAGAGTAGAGCTCTCTCATATAGGCAACGTTTGGCGCTTTTGTATTGAAGCTGACAACCATTTTTAATTGCCTCCGTAATTGCGCTGATAGCGCTTAATAGCTGAAGAAAGCTATTTTTTATATTTTCAAATTTATTATAGCATATATATGATTAATTCACTAATAATTATCTTCAAAACCACGCTGTGATCGGCAAAAACATCGATCGCCTAATCTTGATCTTAAGGCATAGTGTGACCCTGTTAAGAACACTTTATGCCTGAATTTTGTGTCTGTGAAGTCTTTAATTATCGTGATCGCAACCTTGATGATTATCAATAACAGTGCCTTCACCAAGGTCAATTTCAGTAATATGACCATCAGGGCAGATACTTTGACCTATGCCTTGAATGCTTCCATCTACGAAATTCCCTACCAGTTTAGATCCATTGGCAAAGGTTAATGTACCCTGACCGTGGAAGACGCCGTCTTGCCATTCTCCCTCGTAAGAAGTGCCGCCTACAGCATAACTTTCATATTTACCATAGCCGTGAAAAATTGTACCCCGAAGCTGGCCAGTGTAGATACCTTCACCGGGAATGTCAAGGGTAGCTGTTCGGGGTAGTATTGTCCAGTAGGCAATGACAATAATGAACATTATAATACATACACAAATAATTGTGTAAAAATATTTTCTGTTTTTCATTGTTTACCAATTCTTTCTTAATTGTTTTATACTTTTATATATTTCATATAATGTATTATAAATTAATTCGAAGTTTAAACACTAAACACATTTTCTTAAACAAATTGTATTGGTATAATTTCCTACAGCTGAATTACATTGAATCGTAATAATTTATTATTTTTAGTCTTCACTTTTTATAGGATTTTTAATTATTATAATATATCATTACAACTTATCACTATATTTTGTATTTACAGGAATTACCTCCTGCCAAACTTTTCAGCATAGCAGGAGGCTACTCCTTCTAAAGATACTTTTGTGAAAATCACGATTAACCTTTAATACGGATCTGTATGTTCACTACATGCTGTTTGACCAGAATCAGTTCCACCATCATTTGAATATGTTCCTCCAGAAGGGCAGCTCGGCATTCCACCATCAATATAGTCATCAGGCCATGCACCTTCTTCATCTGCAGCCTGATACATCATTTTTGCTCCGTCTATCATTCTTCTGTTTGCCTGACATGCGCCCTCTTCTGCCCGGTCTGTCACTGCACCATAAATCGGTATCGCAATCGCCACCAAAACACCAATAATTACTACAACAACCATCAATTCAACCAGGGTGAAACCTTTTTCGTTCTTATGAAACTTTTTCATTAACTTTTGCATTTTAGTACCTCCACTTTAGTTTATTTTTCCGGCTCAATTGAGAACCGGCCCTGCTGTTTTACGCTGGACGGTGCTTTCTTTCCGTGCCACCTCCGTCTTTTAAATTGGACGATAATGCTTGAAAAATAATAAATCCCGGTTCGGCAGCCTGGCAGTCGTACCGTGTAAGGTTTAGACCCATAGCTTTGCGTCGCTTCCTTTCGGAAGGTTTGCCATTATCGTCAGGTTTATTCAGCACCTGTCAGGAGCTTTTTAATTTGCTCCTCTGTATATAGTTATACCGGGTTATTTTTTTTTTAGACACCTATTTAAAAATAATTTTTATTGCGGGTGCAGTACTTTGCACCCCTGCAGGGGTACATAATGTTATACAAGAACAAGGATGCAAAAATTAATCCGGAGTGGAGCAGGCAGTTATGCGGTTACGTAGGCGCGCATGTCGGAAAGGCCGTTTTTTAAGAGGCGGGAAACCTTGCGCTGGTTCAGGCCGAGGCGCCGGGCAGTTTCTTCCTGGGTTAACCCTTCATAGTAAATCAGTTTAATAACCTGCTGCTGCAGTTGATCCATTTTTTCAATCGACATCTGGACGGAAATTTTATCCTCAATCGGCAGTTTGAAGCTTTCATAGCGAATATGGCGCAGCTTGGAGAGATCAATTTCATCCAGTGACACGCAGCCGGCCTGCATCGCCTCTACAATTCCATCTTCGGTTACGTTAACCCTGTGGGCTATTTCACGCAGGGTAGGCATGGAACCATTCTTCTGGGCCAGTTCTTCGGTGGCCGAGATAATTTTCGCCTGCAGCCCTTTCATCCATTCAGGTATTCTGAAACTGCCCCGGTCGCGCAGCTCATGCCGAATCTCGCCTATAATGCAGTGTGAGGCATAGGTGGAAAAAGCTACTCCCTTATCAGGGTTAAACCGTTTCAGCGCCTTAAGCAGACCCTCGTAACCAGCCTGCCTTAAATCTTCGTCAATTTTTCCGGGACTGTAAAGCACAGCATAGTAATTAACCAGCGTTTCACCTGCTGTAACAACCGCCGTTTTATCCTCTGCAGATTTCGAGCGGGTGTAGCAAAGGGCGGCAATCTCCAGGGCTTCATTTTTGGTTGAAGGAGTTCTTTCCATGTTATCCTCCCGGTATGTATGCAATCCTGGTTAGCAAAATTTACACATATTTCTGTTTATTTAGTTTAAAATAAACCCACCCGCTGATCCGGGTGGGTTTAGAAATAAATCCGTTAAACCGGCAGCTGGCTGGCATTAGTTTTTCAACCTTAGCCCCTCTAGCTTTGCGCCGCCACTTTTCAGTGGTTTTGCCGCATACAGTAAAATGACAGTTTAATTATGTCACAAAATGGCAGTATCGTCAAATATATTTTTATTATTCTCCAAATTCATACTTGTTATAATTAAATATTGCTAAGCAAGCACACGCAGTGATTCTTCCAGGGTGGTTAAACCTTCACGCACTTTTAGAAATCCATCCCGGCGCAGGGTAATCATTCCCTCCTTGACAGCTGCCGTAGTTATTTCAGAGGCAGAGCGATGTTGCAAGGTTAGATGCCTGATTGTGTCGGTAACCAGCAGCAGTTCGTAAACGCCGACCCTTCCCCTGTAACCGGTATTGCTGCAGCGTAGGCAACCTACCGCCTCATGGAGGGTAACTTCCTGTTCATCTTTACGCAGGGGAAAATCAGGAATATTTGAGCGGATTTCTTCCCGGCTGACTTTGTAGGGCTTCTTGCACTGATTGCAAAGCAGGCGTACCAACCGCTGGGCCAGGACGGCAATTACCGAGGAAGCACTTAAATAAGGTTCTATTTCCATATCTCCCAGGCGGGTAATTGCCCCGGCAGAATCATTTGTGTGCAGGGTAGATAATACAAGGTGGCCGGTTAAAGCTGATTCAATGGCGATTCGGGCGGTTTCACGATCGCGAATTTCACCAATCATAATAATATCCGGGTCGTTTCGCAGAATGGAACGCAGCCCCGTAGCGAAGGTCAACCCTGCCCGCGGGTTTACCTGGACCTGGTTGATGCCGTTCATACGGTACTCAATCGGATCTTCCACGGTTATTATATTCTTTTCGATACTGTTCAATTCACTGAGAGCGGCATAAAGAGTGGTTGATTTACCGCTTCCGGTTGGTCCTGTAACTAAAACGCAGCCATAAGGTTTGCCGATTGACTGCCGAAAACGTTTTAACTGGGTTTCGGGAAAGCCAAGTTCGGGCAGGGTAATCAGGCGGGCGCTGCGATCCAAAAGCCTCAAAGTCAGTTTTTCGCCGTAAGCAGAAGGCAGGGTCGCAACCCTGAAGTCAATTACTCTTCCATCCATTTTCAGGGTGGTACGACCATCCTGGGGGCTACGCCGGTTGGCAATATCCATACCGGCCAATACTTTAATTCTTGACACCAGCGATGGGTGAAGGCGTACCGGGGGCTGCATTACTTCGTGTAGAACCCCGTCTATTCTGAAGCGTACCCTGAGGCTTTTTTCCTGGGGTTCAATATGCACATCACTGGCGCCATTACGGATCGCCTGGTTGAAAATCAAGTTGGCCAGCTGAACGGCCGGCTTATCCGCCACACTGCTCTGGGCTTCTTCCTGTTCAGGCTGGGCAATATCTTCCTCTTCGTGAACCAGGTCGGTACTGGCCCTGGTATACTGTTCAATGGCAATTTTAAGCTCACTGTCGGAAACACAAACCGGTTTAATTTCGTAACCGGTTATCATGCGCAGATCGTCAATGGCAACAATGTCATTCGGAGGCATCATGGCCACAACCAGTTTGCCGCTTTCAAAACTGATCGGCAGTGATTTGTAGCGCCGGGCAGATTCTGGATCAAGCAAAGCAGCAGCGGCAGGATCTATATCATAGTTTTCGAGGGTAACATATTCGACATCAGCCTGGTGAGCGAGGGTTTTGGTAACTGTTTCTTCCGTGGTGTAACCCAGTTCAACCAGGGTCTGTCCCAGCAAACCCCGGCCACCTTT
The DNA here is from genome assembly GCA_964390725.1 of uncultured Syntrophomonadaceae bacterium. Lineage (GTDB taxonomy): Bacteria > Bacillota > Dethiobacteria > DTU022 > DTU022 > JAABTH01. The sequence goes on from CAYMIW010000016.1 coordinate 7,613, forward strand.
CTGAATTATATCCTTGTGCGCCTGCAGGGCCTTATTAAGCTGCTCACGGGTAATTGCCCCGTTTTGCACCAGCAGTTCGCCGATACTGTTCCTTTTTGAATACAGGCCAACATTCTCCTCATCCGACATCTGTCGCACCTCTTGGCAAAGCTAATAATTGATGTTGTTCAGTGGAACTATAATTGCTTATAGAATATTTTATCATCAATTAGTGTCCCTGTAAAAAGCGGAAACAGTGAGGGTGATTCGTGTTATGTGAGGCCCTTCATCAAGGCGGTTAATGCGAATATCATCTACCCGGATCGCCCTTTCACCGCTGAAAAGGTGTCTCAGGAATTGTCTCGATTCCTGGAAGCCGCCTTCAAGAATGATACTTACAGGCATCGAGGTATACTGTTCTTCCTCGTTTCTCGGATCGAACCTTACTTCTACTGTATGAAGATTATATTCACCTGCAGTGCGGTGAATATAGTTTAGCAGCTGATCTTCGCCTGCAGCAGCAGGAATCATACTCTCGGCATAAGCCAACCTTATTTCGTATTCAGCAGCATTTTCACGATGCCTTATATTACGGGCCAGCTCAAGGCGTGCTTCCTGAAGAGCCTGCTCTTCCAGATCTTCCTCGGCCTTCAAATCGCGGAGCGTGGTAAACTGCAGATAGATGAGGACAACACTGAGTATAAAAACTGCTACGGCCAGGATATAGACCAGGTTTTTACGAATGGGAGAATCGCCTTTTGCCATATCAGCTTGCCCCCTCTTCTGTTTCAGGGTCTTCTTCACTTTCATTTTCAACTTCAGCAGCTTCGCTTTCATCGGTCTGAAGGTATGTATCACCGGGTAACAGCAGCGCTTCCACGGCAAACTGGATCACTTTCGAGCCTTCCAGTTCTATTTCTGATGACATCTGAAGGCGGATATCGCTCAGCTGCTCCATGGCCTGCAGGTGATCAATCATTTCACTGATATTAGCGTGGCTGAAAGCCCAGCCCCGCAGGTTAAAAACTCCCTCGTCCCCGCTGTAATTCATAGTTAGATCAGATAACCAGGTCCCGGGGGTCAGGGTATTAGCAAGATCAAGGAGCAGATCGTTCCAGGACGGGGCGCTGCCCATGGCCAGGTTAAGCCTGCTCTCGGCTGCATTCACCCGATCAAACAGGTCGGCATAGGGCTGAAGCATTGCTGCCTGCGTTTCCAGTACTTCCCGTTCGGTGCGCAGGGTATTAATATTGCTGCGGGTCAGCATGGAGCTGACCAGAAGAAAAGCATAGATAATCAAAACCAGGATAAAAAAAGCGATCATAACCCTGACCAGGATAGCCTGCCTGCGTTCGTTCTGCCTCTTCTCTTTGACACGGGGGGGCAGTAAGCTGACATATTCCATGTTATGATCCCTCCAGTCCTCTCCGGGCAAGTCCGGCACAGATAGCATAATCAACCGCTTCAATGCCCCCGCCCCCTGTGAAACGTTCAGTATTGAGCAAACCCGCCAGGGGATTGATAATCTTTACAGGCAGATCAAGCGAACCCTCCAGCGCGGCGGCAATACCTGGCAGCCTGGCGCCACGTCCGTTCAGAATTATTGCTTCAATATTAGATGAACTGCTCTGGTTCTGGTAATAAGTCAGTGATGATCTTATTTCGCTGACTAAATTACGCAGCCAGGATTTGTAATAATTATGGCTGACCGCCTCCTGCAGCACTTTTTCAAGGGTTGTTCCCGTCTGTTCGGCCAGATCCCTGATTTTTACGGCAACCAGGCGGGCTAGCATAGGGATTTTTTTCTCAGAAAGAAGGATGTTGCTTAACCCGTTTGCCACGTTAACCACGGCAACTGTGCGATTGGCTGTTGTTTCAGGCAGAATACGCATCAGGGCCAGGGTTGAAACATCGACGTCAATTGGTTCCAGCCTGGCTTTTTCAAGAGCAGCCATAAAGCTGTTCAGCATATCTAACCGGGCAGCAACCAGCAAAACTTCCAGCCTGGCTTGTCCCTCTTCTTCCCGCTCACCGATGATCATATAATCCATGACCACACTCTCCAGGGGAATTGGCAAAAGCTCCTGGGCATGGAAGCGGATAACATTATCCATTTTATCCTTAGTTACTTTCGGGATTGTGGTATAGCGAACCAACACTCCCTGGTTTGAAACACCGAGCAGGACCCTGCGATGTTTGATTGTGCCCTTCTTCCAGAGCTCTTCAAGGGCTGCAGTAACATCAGCGGGGTTGACAACCATACCTTCTTCAACAGCTCCAGGCGGTAAAAAGATAGATTCCATACCGGTCATTTTTGGCGCTGCAGGGCTGCCGGCAAGTTCTACTGCCCGGATTATTCCTGTATCTATTTCCAAACCGACTGATTTTCTTCCCTGGGCCGGAGACATTCGTAACAACCTCCAAGCAAATATTTAAATTTGTGTTATCACTGTAAAAATCGGCAGATACAGGGCAATTAACATACCCCCGACCAGCACGCCGATTACAACCAGCATTAGTGGTTCTATTAAAGCAGTAAGACCCTTGGTGATGGTATTAACCTCTTCTTCAAAAAATGAAGCAACCTTGTCCATCATGTCGGGTATATCACCAGTTTCCTCTCCCACGGCAATCATGTGGGTTACCATGGGCGGGAAAACACCGCTTTCCTCCAGGGGCCCGGCCACGCTGCTGCCCTCCTGAATTTGTTCTCCGGCCCGGGTAGTCGCCTCAATAACCAGTGTATTACCGGTTGCTTTACCTGAAGCTTCAAGAGCCTGAACAACCGGTATGCCGGTACCCATCATGGTGGAAAAAGTGCGGGCAAAACTGGCCACTGCTGTTTTCTGGATTAAGGGCCCAAACATGGGCAGCTTGAACTTGAAGCGATCAAAAGCCCTTTTGCCGCCATCACTGCGCAAGTAAGCCCTGAGTAGCAGCACGACAACAAGTATCAATGGGAAAATAATGTACCAGTAACCGCGAAACAGGTCTGACATATTGATAATTAACCGGGTTGCTCCTGGCAACTCGGCATTGGCCGGGAAAAAACCGACAAATATCGGCACCAGAAAAAACATCATAGCCAAAAGTATCACTATAGCAAAGGCAAAAACTGCTGTTGGGTAAAATGAAGCCGATTTAATCGCGTCACGTAGTTCCTTGTCTTTCTGCAGCTGATTGGAGAGCCTGGTCAGGGTTGCTTCCAGGTTGCCGCCTGTTTCACCGGCATCAATCATATTTACATATAAATCATCAAATATACCTGGATAACCTTTTAATGCTTCACTGAAGCTGACTCCGCCCTCCACGTTGCGGGCAATCTCGTTCAGGGCTGTGCCAAGGTTCTTATTGGTAGACTGGCGCCCCAGGGTAAAGAGCGCCCTGGTCAGCGGAATTCCGGAATTGAGCATCGCTGCAAGCTGGCGGCTGAACAGGCTGAGGTCTCCCAGCTTGACCTTTGACCCAATATTAAGCTGACCAAAGGCAGACTCTTTTATCTCTTTTACCTCGGTTGCCATTAAACCCATGCCGCGTAAACGCTCGGCAACATTAGCCTGCCCATCGGCCTCGAGCCTGCCGGTAACAGTTTCTCCCGCTTTATTTATTGCTTCATACTGGAATGAACCCATCAGCTATCCTTTCCTCTGCAAAATATCCAAATTTTAATAACCACCGGGCTGCCTCTGCAGCAGCCGCTGCATCTCGGTTTTATCTATGCATTTTTCAAGTGCTTCGTTTTTGGATATTTTACCTGCTGCACACAGCTCAGCAAGGGTTTGATCCATTGTCTTCATTCCAACTGCGTGACTGGCCTGCATAACCGAATAGAGCTGGTGTTCTTTCCCTTCTCGGATTAAGGTGCGCACTGCAGTGGTGGCAATCAGGAATTCCATGGCCAGGACCCGGCCATCTCCCTTAACATTGGGAATTAACTGCTGTGACATTACCGCCTGCAGTGAACCGGTTAACTGCTGCCTGATCTGGTCACGCTGGTGTTCGGCAAAAGCGTCTACAATACGGTTGATAGTTAATGGCGCTGTCTGTGTGTGCAGCGTGGAAAACACCAGGTGCCCTGTTTCAGCAGCAGTAAGAGCAATGCCGATACTTTCCAGGTCGCGCATCTCACCAATTAATATCACATCGGGGTCGTGCCGCAGCACGTGACGCAGGGCATTAGCAAATGAACGGGTATCAATGCCCACTTCGCGCTGCTTGATAGAAGATTTTTTGTGCGCATGTAAAAATTCGATCGGGTCTTCCACGGTAACAATATTTAATGAACGTTCGCTGTTGATGATATCAATCATTGCTGCCAGGGTGGTTGATTTACCACTTCCGGTCGGGCCTGTAACCAAAACCAAACCACGGGGCAGAAAACAAAGATCACGCACTCCCGGTGCTACTCCAAGTTTTTCCAGGTCGGGTATTTCAAAGGGCACAATACGCATGGCCAGGGCCGGAGTTCCCCTCTGAAACATTACGTTACCGCGAAACCTGGCAACTGAAGGAATGGCATGTGAGAAATCAAGCTCCAAATCCTTTTTAAGCATGTCGACCTGGTGAGGCTTAATAATCTGCACTAGCAGATCCCTGACATTCTCCGGCGTAAGTTTCGGGTAGTCGAGTTTGACCATATCGCGGTTAATACGGAATATCGGCGGCTCCATGGGAACTATATGAACATCGGAGCTGCCTTCTTTTACCGCCATGGTCAGAAGTTGATTCATGGTCAGCGGATATTTTTCACCAGGGCTCATGTATTAAACCTTTCTGGCAGGATTATTCCAACTCTTCCTCACCATCTTCTACATCAATCTCAGTTTCAGAAACATTTTCAGAAGTGCTGATAAATACCGCTTCAATCGTGCGGCTGCTATAAATATAAAAAGTAGTTGATTTTGACGTAGAAAGTTGTGAACCGCCGTCAATCCAGCGCACAAATTCATATCCATCATGAGGTACCGCGTTAATTGTGACAGTTGATCCTTCGCTGTAAGTTCCGCCCCCGTTCAAGGTTCCTCCTTCTGGCGGCACTGCCTTTAAAGTAACTGTGTAGGAATTACTGTAAGTAACCGCCTGCTGCCTTGTTTCAGGCACATATTGAACGGTACCTCCATTGTTATCATCTTCATCAGCGCTTTCATACTGTTCAAACGAGAGCGGCGAATTGGGGGTACCGGCAATTGCCTGAATCATCTGGTTAACCAGGTCAATATTAGCTGCCGTTCCCTCGGCAATGAGGTAGCGGATCTGGTTACTGTAATCTCCGGCAAAATCGCGGGTTATTTTCATCTTGATATCGTATGGCTTAATGATCGGTTTATCCCAATCCATGATTATGTAAGGAACAGGGTCGGGGTGATCCCAGGTTACCCAGCCCATTTCGGTGCGACCATCTCTGAAACCGTCAAGCAGTATACTTAAAAGATCGATCAGCGCTTCCAGTTCTTCTTCCGCCCTGGGACCGGTTGCAGTAGCCACCGGCATCCTGATCTTACGTGATCCGCCTTCGGCAAATGCAGCATTTTCCATAACGTCAAGGGCATTGATCACTTCCCTTGCCTTACCAAGCGTGGCTGGCGTGCCCTGCATCCACAGTGCCTGCTGGTTGGCATCTACCGTCAGGCTTTGAATCGGTATTTCCAGATCTTCAATATAACTTTGCATCGCTTCAGCCGAGACGTAAAACAGGCCAAAACGGGTCAGCATCATCCGGTTGAAAAAGTCCTGGTGCAGCCTCTCTCTATTACCTACTATATAGTTACGACCGAGTACCAGGTAATCGAGATCGTGTTGCATACTCTGAACCTGGGGGGTGGGTACATAGCTCTGCAGAACCAGTTGAAAGGTGGTCAGAGGTGACAGGTTTTCGGATTTAAAAGTAATTGTATCGGGCTCACCGAGGAATAATATGTTCACATCCATACGGTAAGCAAGCATTGAAAGAACGTCAATAATATTGGCATCGCGGACATCAATTGAAATGGTGCCGGTAGAAGAAGGAGTTACAGGACTCCCGGAAGAACCGCCTTCGATAGCATCGGCCCATAATTCATCGGAAATATTAAATGATTGATCAGAGAGGGGCTGGTCTTGATTATCCGACTGGGCATTTTCTTCAGGTTCTATGTAACCCGAAAGTGCTTCTGTTGAGTCGCCTCCGGCTGTACTGTTATTAAACAGCCCGACCTTTTCCAAGCCGCAGTTTGCTGTGAATAAAAATAGTAATAACAGACCCAGTGCGGCATACAATATTCGCCGGTCGGAAAAAATACTATTATCCTGCCTTTTTTTTGATCGCACTTATGCACCCTCCTCCGGGTCATCTTCTTCCTGGCCTGGATCGAGATCTCCATCAAGGGTTCTTGTTGACGGGGGCTGGTCCAGGAATAAGCTTACCTCGAGATTATGGGCACGCAGAATAACCATTTCCCGGCCGATCTCGCGAACTGCCCAGACATCGTCGATATAATCACCCACAGATACAATATAAGCCATTCCGCTCGATTCAATAATCGCCATGGAATCATTGAAACCACCGAGCAGAATTCCTGTAAGCTTCATCGGCCCGGCAAACGGATCAATAACCGGTTCGAAAGCATTCCAGGAACTGCTTTCTGAATCATTTTCAAGGTTTCTTTTTTGCTGGGGAAGAACTTCCACTACTTCAACAATATTGTCGGTTTCTTCTGTGCCGATCAAAAAACCATCAGCAGAACTGAGGTTTTCTTCTGCTGTTTGATCCCTGAGCAGATAGATACTGTATACGCCCCCTGCCAGGGCAACAACCAGCACAGCAATAGCCAAAATAGTGTATAGCCTGTTTTTGAAGAATCCACGAATAGCCGTAAACAACGGGCTGCTTTCTTTTTTCTCCCCTGTCATATATACACCTCGCGATCATTAACGCAGGTATGTAAATATTTTCTCTCTATATATATTTTATTAACAAAATTGTTATCAAACTATAATTAACTTCTTTTAATTATATATTTTACCACATTATGTAGCGTTTACAAGCACTTTTTTCTAATATATGTGAAAATTAGGGCTAATTGCTTGCAATAAGCTGCCAGAAAAATCACTTAGCTGGTATATTTACTTAAATCACTTTAGTTGATTGTTTGATCTGTCGGCAGGTATATAATTAGCCAGTTATACAATGGCTCTTTTTCATAATCATAGAGCTGAAACTATTTATTCTTCTATCTCTTCGGCTACTTCATAAACCCAGGTCAGGCGGGAGTTGGGGATATTTAACTCATCAGCTACTACCACATGAACATCTATTAAGTAGCTGCCGATCTGCAGATCCAGGATACTGCTGTTGAAAAAGGTTAATTCCAACTGTTCAGCAAAAGGCACTTCAACAGCAGCCTGCTGGCTGGAGATGAAACTGTTATCTTCGAGATCGATGAGCTGTACATCAAATTGGACATTTTCTCCTGCCAAACCGTATGTATAGATGGTAAATTGCAGGTTGTCTGGCCCGGTATTAAGCTCGTCCCGGACATAATAGTGCGGGGAAACCTTCATGCCCATGATTGTCGGCCCGGGAGGTGCCGGCACCTGGTAAAGAATTGCCCTTCCACTACTGTCGGAGCGTTTTTCGATCGAGGCCAGGTTAAGAATTAGTATTTCAGTATCAAGGACAAAGTTGCTGTCGCTCCGCTGATCATTTGCTGTTATCTGCAGGGCAAGGGTGTTGGGCGTGCTGCTACCGAGATCGAAATCGAGCTCGAAATCAATTTGCCCTGAAATTGCCTCGAAAAGCTCACTTTCGCTTTCACCCTCTTTGATCCTGCTGTGCCACAGTGAACCGTTATCTTCAAAAATGTGATATACATAATAATCTTCAGATTCAAGGTTAAGTTCGTCCATGACAGTATCCAGGTTATACCCTTCTTCCAGGATCACCAGCCGTTCAGCTATACGGGTAGACCTGGTAATGAAGTCAGCCGCCAGCCTGGCATTCTGCTGAATATCGGCCTGCTGCTCACCCCGGTTAAAAGTATTCATTCCAAAAAAGAAATAATTATAGCCGAGCGCCAAGACAATGCCCAGCAAAAACAGGGCAATAAGCAGCTCGACCAGGGATAATCCCCGGTTATCGTTAGAAAAGTTTCTGCTGAAAATTTTTATGGCCATTTATCTTTTAACCTTTTCTGTTCGTTCTGTTTAGCGCAGTTTATTTAACCGGAAGGTAATAGATTATCTCTCCGGTTCGATCTTCATAGGGGTATTCAACAACAACCAGCAGTCCGTCAGATTCACCATAGTTAATGCTATCGGCACCGGTAAAGGGTATAGTGACAGCTTTTTCCGTTACCGATATTATGTCTTCATCATAATCTGCTGTTCCGGCACTGTTGATTACTGCATCCATGTCAGACTGGGCCCTGTAGAGAGCTTCGCTTTTCCTGCCTGCAGTAAAGATACCGGAAAAACTGCCGGTAAAAAGGGCCGTAAAAGCTGTGATAATGATCATTAATATCGCCATGGCCACTATAACCTCTACCAGGCTGAATCCTTTTTCATTGACTATCTTTAGCATAGCTTTAATTGCCTCCCGGAAATTTCGCAATACCTTGTTATCGATTCCCTCTGATTAGAAATCGTAACGCCAGGTTCCCAGCGTGTAAAGCTGGAATGGCAGGTAATTGGTGTCAAATTCTTTATAAGTAAAGGTTGAGTTTCCTGACGCGTCAATTGTTTTGGCGATAACCGAACCGGTCAGGCTGGTCCCGCCCCCAAAAACCGCATCTACCGATGGCCCGTAAAGGATACCTTCAAAGTTTGAAGCCCCGGTCTGTTTAAACTCAACGTCAGGGGAAAGGACAATTACAGTAAAGGCATTGCCCGGCTCGGTTGACACATAATTGCCGGCCAAATCGAAAACATCTTCCACGTAAACAATGAAACGACCGTAACCATTTAACACTATTGTCCCGCCGCTGTTGTTAATTTCACCAGTTCGCACCACAACATCAAGTGGTTCTGACGCCGACTGGCCAAGGTTAACTGACAGAACATTATGCTTGTTGTTCAAATCTATTGTGCTGGTACAGATCACCTTACCCGGGTTAGAGTTCCCGAAGATAGAAATATAATCAATCAAGAATTCTTCCTTTCCAGATAAATCGATGCCGGCCATAATGTGATCACAGGATGGGAAGGGCAGATCAGGATAAGACCGGTCGGGATCATAAATAGGATCATTTTCCAGGTCAAGATTGTCATGAATATTGGCATAATCGCTGTAAATAACATCGCCAGTGATTGAATTAATATTGCCAACTCCCAGGATTTGGCCGAAGAGGGCAAAATCAAATATTCCGGCTTTTTGAACGGTCAGAATAACCTGCTGGGTTGAACCACGATATTCTCCCGTTGATTCAACATAAATATTGTTCAGATCTCCATATATACTAACTTCAAAGCTGCCGTCTTCTTCATATCCGGTAGGGTAAACGGGCCCGGCGCTGTCACGGTAAAGGTAATCTGCAGCGTTATCGGGGTTATTAACCAGGTAACTGGCCACTGCATGAGCCCCGGAACGGGCCAGGTAATGGGCAGCGAGTTTATTTTCATCCATACTGACCTGTTTTGTCTCGGCAACACTGTAAGCCATTAATGTTGCTCCCAGTAAACCAAGAACCAGCATAATGATCAGGGCCAGCGGCAGAGCGGCTCCTTTTTCGCAATTCATAAGTTTCATCTTTTTCACATCCCCGGTAGCTTTAACCTCACATGATTACAACTGTAAATACCAATAAAGACAAACAAAGTCCCTCTGAACAGAGAGACCGTGACCACTTTCCCGATTACGGCAGCCTGGCGTTCATAGTTGATATCATCAACCTTAGATCCATAGCTTTGCGCCCCGGTCTTTCGACAGGTTAGCCTCTTGCGTTCAGGGTATTTTATTTAACTTAATTGTACAATTTAAATGATTTTATGTCAATTAGTTTTACAAATATTGCATATATACTCAATACTAAGAATCATTTAACTACGGTCTGCCACCAACCAGCCTTTCCAGCAACCGGTTCAGTTTAGTCCAGAAGAATTCTTTTTCAGAGATAGGGTTAACCAGGATTGTATATAGTCCCAGACGATTACCACCGAGCACATCGGTCAAAACCTGGTCTCCCACTACAGCCACCTGCTCCGGTGAAAGCTGCATTTCATTAATAGCCCTGCGAAAAGCTTTACGCCGTGGTTTCACGGCATACCATATTGCAGGTATTTCCAGCTCTTCAGCCAGCAGGGTTACATGTTCACGGCTGTTGTTGGATACTATATAGAGTTTGAACCCTTCATCCTTGAGCCTGGCAAACCAGAGGGCCAGTTTTGGATATACCGTGCGATCGCTCCACGGGACAAGGGTATTATCCATATCGGTTATAATACCTCTTATCCCCATCGCTTTCAGCTTTTCGGTATCGATTTCAAAGATGTCTTTTAAATTTTGATCAGGCACCAAAAGGCTTTTCAATCTAAATCCTCCCGCTGTATCGTCGCTAAAATTACAGTATTTCTTCTTATTAACTCTATCACATCAAGCTGTATTATTACAACATTACAACTTATTTCATTGCCTTGCTGTATTTTTGCTTCCCATAAGACTTTATTTTAGGGTATTATAAGCTAAGTGGTGTTGACAGGGTAAAAAACGTTTATCGAACATCACGTCTGTAAACCGGGAACATCCGGTTTATTATTATATTTCCGGTTGGCGCGTTCGACGGGAATAGATCATACTAACGGAGGATTATTAAAATGTACAAAATTGCTGTGATTCCGGGCGACGGCACCGGTCCCGAAATGGTTAACGAAGGGCTGAAAGTATTGAAAGCAGCCCAGGACAAATTCGGTTTTACAATTGATACCACTACATACGATCTCGGTGGTGAAAGATATAAACGCAGCGGTGAAATTCTGCCCGAAAGTGTTCTGGATGAGCTGAAGCAGTTTGATGCAATTTTTCTCGGGGCCATCGGCCATCCCGAGGTTAAGCCGGGCATTCTTGAAAAAGGGCTGCTTTTAAAAATGCGCTTTGACCTTGACCTTTATATAAACCTGCGTCCGGTAAAGCTTTTCCCCGGCGTTGATACCCCACTAAAAGATAAAAAGCCTGAAGATATTGATTTCGTTGTAGTCAGAGAGAATACCGAGGGCCTATATGCAGGTGCCGGCGGGTTTCTGCGCCAGGGCACACCACAGGAAGTAGCTGTGCAGGAATCGATCAATACCCGCTTTGGGGTAGAACGCTGCCTGCGCTATGCTTTTGAATACTGCCGCGATAAAAGAAAAACTAAAAAACTGACCCTGTGCGGCAAAACAAATGTCCTGACTTATGCTTTTGACCTCTGGGAACGGACCTTTCATGAAATAGGGCCTGAATACCCGGAGGTAGCACGCGATTATGCCCATGTTGATGCAATCAGCATGTGGATGGTTAAAAACCCGGAATGGTTTGATGTTATTGTTACCGACAACCTGTTTGGAGATATCATTACCGACCTGGGAGCGATGATCCAGGGCGGTATGGGTATAGCCGCCGGCGGTAATATCCATCCCGGTAAAGTATCCATGTTCGAACCGATTGGCGGTTCAGCCCCCAAGTACACCGGAAAGGGAATAATCAATCCACTGGCCTCAATCTGCGCCGGGGCTATGATGCTTGAACATCTCGGGGAAAATGAAGCCGCCCGGGCTATCGAGCAAACCGTGGCCGATATCTGTAAAAATAAGATAAAGTCGCTTGGAGCCGGGCAGATGGGTTACAGCACGGCTGAGGTTGGCGACATGGTTGCCGGCGCTCTTTAAAGCAGTTCGCCCCGGGCAGTCTGCACACAACGCCCACCCACATAAATTGAAAATTCGCCTCTCTCTTCTTTCGCCTCGAGCAAAAGCAGCGAGGGGCGGTTTATTTCATAGCCCTGTTCAACCCGGATCCTGATTTCATTGCTGCCGAAGTATTGGTGCCTGACCAGGTAAGCAGCAAGGCAGCCGTTGGCGCTTCCGGTAGCCGGATCTTCAGGAATACCGTGGTAATGGTCAAACATGCGGCAATTAACCTGGTTTTCCTTCAGGTAGGTTTCAGGACTGAAAATGAGCAGTGATTTTGCTTCGGTTTTTTCGATTAAGGCCTGATAGGCGTGGATATCAACTTTACTCTGCCTTACAGCTTCGAGGTTGATCAGGGGTATAATGATAAAAGGCAGACCAGTTGAAACTTCTTCTACGGGAAAGCTCCGGTCAACCAGCTTCGGATTTAAGCCAATGGCTGCCGCCGCTTCCCCTGCAGATAATTTTTGACCAAACAGCGGCTCCACCTGCTTCATTGTTAAAAGATCGGGTTGGCCGCTGCTGTAACTGATGCTGACCGGAATTTGCCCGACCGGCAGGTTTAAACGTATCTCCGGCACTTCTGCACCAACAATTACCTGTTGGATAATAAATGCAGTGCCCAGGGTAGGGTGGCCGGCAAAGGGCAGTTCTTCATCCAGGGAAAATATCCTTACATTATAACCTCCGTTATGCTGATGGGCATCCTGTATAAATGTTGTTTCCGAATAGTTCATTTCCAGGGCTATTTGCTGCATATCCTGCGCATCCAAAACGCCGTCGTTAATAATAACCGCCAGCTGGTTGCCACCATATTTTTTTTCAGCAAAAACATCAACAATATAAAAAGGATGGCTCATCAATTTTAACCTCCAGCTTTGGTAATAATAAAAGCCCGGCAATGCCGGGCTTTTTAACACCTGCAAAAACTTTTATCACTATAACAGCCTGAAGCTTTATTTGTGCAAATTGTGTACTTTCTCTGGCAAATATCATTCGAAATCTTCTGCCGCCCTGGAATATTTTTCCTTATTTTTTTTCTTACTGCTTCCTTCACCGGAGGTTAAGTATTTCATAATTTTACCCAGCTCAAATAAAATTATCAGAACACCGGGCACAAATATTAAAAGGATTAAACCCTGGCGGGTCTGGACATAATTAAGAAGGTAACCAAGATAAGGGATTGATCCGGTCACCCTGCCGACAACATTATCGGCAAGAACCGGGTTCGGATCATTTACATTGTTGGCATCCCCCCTGGTTACGAAACCAAGCTCGCCTTCACGCAACACTTCAACAACGCGATGGGTAGTCAGAGAATCGGAACCGGCCTGGGTACGAAAGGTAATTATATCCCCGACTACAATTTCCTCGGGCCTGGTTTCCCTGACAAAGGCAAGGCTTCCGGTATCGAATTCCGGGCTCATGCTACCACTTAAAACAATATACATCTGGTAGCCGGCCACGGTGGGAACCCCGCCTGAAATTTTGCTCTGGATTAAGAAGAAAGAGAGCACAGCCATCATCAGCAATAGCAATACAAAAACCACATTGCCGAAAATGTTGAAGATTCTCCCCAGCCCGCTCTTTTTATCCTTACTATTTTCCGTCCGCTTTTTAATTTGCGGGCTAACTTCCTCAACCTGATCATCAAACTCTAAATCATCCAGGAAAAAGTCATCAGTTCTTTTTTTTTCAACATCCTGCCTGTCAACCACATAACGTTTTACCGTTTCCGGAACCTGCTCGTAATCACTTTCTTCTGAATCACCAAACAGGAATTCATCTGCAGATTGCCCGGGTAAAGGTGATTTTCTTTTAACTGTTCTTTCTTCAGAAGATCCTACTGTTTTTCTATCTGAAAGATCGTCATCGAAGAGATTGTTGAAAAATTCATCATCGGTTTCAACCCCGTCAGCTGGTTGCTCAAATGACAGATCATCTTCTGCTTCCTCAAACAAGTCAGCGGGCGGCTCTGCCTTCTGCTGCTCTTTGAGCAGGTCGTCTTCGGGGAAATCCCAGGTTTCAACCGGTTCCTGCTCCAGGGGCGTTGGAACTGCCTCTGTACTCTCGCCACTCACTTCGAAGAGAGCTGACTCATATTCCTCCTGCTGTCCCGACTTGCCTGCCGGTTCATCATCGAAAAGTTTATCAAATTTAGTTTTAGTTTCAGGGACTGACCCGGAAAGCAGATCATTCTTGTTGTCGAACAGCCCATTAAAATCAGGTTCAGGCTGCTGGTCAACCGGGGTATCGTCAGCCCCTGCTATATCTTCGACTGCTGATATCTTGCCCAACTCTTCTGTTTTTTCTTCCTGATCAAACTCCGGTTCTTCTTCAATATCCTGCAGATCATCAAATAACTCGATATCTTCTTCCAGGGCGTTGCTTTCCTTCAGTTCCTGTTCTTCAGCAACAAGCTCTGATTCGTCCGGTTGATCACGGTCAAAAAAATCTGATCCGGGCTCTATTTTTTTTTCATCTTGTTCTTCTTCAAATACCGGCCCGGGTTCAAAAACCTCCTGCTCTTCAAATAAACTGTCTTCAGCTGCCTGTTCAGTATCCCCGTCAAAACTTAAATCAGCCAGACCTGATGTTATTTCATCATCTGCTGAAGCTACGCTTTCGGATTCATCACTTTCGAACTGAAAATCATCATCCGCTTCTTCTTCAAACAGAAACTGATCTTCTTCACTGTCCTCTGAAAGCGATTCTTGCGGTTCTTCTTTGGTTGCAGGAAATTCATCTGCCGGTGGCCCGAGGGGTATTGCTTCCTGCTGAACACTATCTTCTGCCTCGCTGGATGATTGATCTTTTAATCCGCTGATTCGCCTGCCGGCTATATGCACCCTGGCCATAAAATCATCTTTCTGGATCGGTTTGGCAATGTAGTCGTCAATACCGCCCGATTCAATAACATCATTCAGGCGCTGGTAGTCGCCGGGATCAATTAACGCTATCAGGTGAGCCCGGCTGCTTTTTTCGCGAATTGATTTAAACAGGTCATCAGTGTCATCACCGACCAGGTCAAAATCAACTATAACAATATCGGGATTTACTTTTTCAGCAATTTTTAGAAGTGTGTCCGTAGAAAAACAGTTGACAATGTCTGTGCCTGCCGGCGACTTTTCAATCATGCTCTTGAGATCATCTGAAGTTATAAATTCCTGATCTACCAGCAGAAGATACATAAAAATACCCCCTTAAAGCAGCATGCTTTTACCCATTATAACAGAAATTATTCATAAAATTCCACTATTGGTAACTCTAATCAAAATTTAATTCCATTTTTTACTGCATGGTGAATACCCGGCTGTGTTATAATCAACAAAAATGATGGATCGGCTTGTTTATTATGATTAAAAGAATACTTATATACGTAATGGTAATTTCCCTGCCTTTATTTTTATTTATTACCATTATTGATCCTTTCGGACTGCTCTGGCTGGCCCCCCTGAAAGGGCTTGAAACCAGCAGTATCATGCCGCGCTCTAATGAGGTTAATATAACCCCGCCATACCTGCTCGAGGATAATGATATGGAGCTTTTTGCCCACTATGTCGACTCTCTCTGGTCAGGACGGGATCTTGAACTGCCTTTACCGCCGGAAATCGAACAACGGCTCGCCTTACCTGCCCAGGCCCTCTACCTTTCGGTACGCAGTGAAGGTAGGCGGCTGGCAGAATTCTGGTCTGTGGAAGGGACTACTGCCGAGGCCCTCGCTTCACTGGTTGCCCAGGCAACTAATGCTTTAAGCAGCGAACAGCTGGCCTCTGTTGATCTGCTGGAATTATCACTCTGCCATACCTTTGTTCATCACCACCTGGACGACCCAGCTTCTCGCAGCGTACTATTATCCAATATTCATCGCGGTGTGCGGGGAATGGAAATTATCTATCGCAATAAAGTTGTTGAAAGGTATGCCCCTACGTACCTGGTGGCCAGCAACAGGAGCTTCGTTCGCCTGGTTGAACTGTTTCGTGAAAAATACCAGCTCAGTGAAAAGGTTTTCAATCGAAACGCTCAACTTTTTTCTTTCCAGGCCGAGCAGGTCCTGGTATTTCTTGAAGATCGCCCCCGGGCGATTTTAATGGAAAGGGGCAACCGCTATATTCCCCCTGAAGCGGTAACCCCCCACAACCTGAAACAATTTTTAGATCTAAGCGGAAAATGGCTGGCTAACAATATCCATGATGACGGACGTATGACCTATAAGTACTGGCCTGCATCTGCTTCGGAATCGACGGCGAACAACATGATCAGGCAGTGGATGGCCACCACGGCGCTCATCCGCTTCGGCAGGGCAGAAATGAACCCCGAAATACTGCACCTGGCCGAAAAGAATATTCAATATAACCTTGATAATTTTTACCGCGAAGAAAATGGTTTTGGCCTGATTGAATACGGCAACCAGGTTAAACTTGGTGCAGTTGCCCTGGCTGCCCTGGCCATACTTGAACACCCGGAAAGGGAAAGGTGGCAAAAAGAAGAGGAAGCCCTGCAAAGAACAATCGAACACCTGTGGAATGAGGATGGTTCGCTAACCAGCTTTTACCTGCCAGCAGGGGATATGCGCTTTCAGAATTTTTATCCAGGAGAAGCCCTGCTCTACTGGGCTTTTCTTTATGAACGCGAGCCCGACCCCAAACTGCTGGACCGCTTCATGAAATCATTTAAATATTACCGGCAGTGGCACCTAAACCCGCAGAACCGCAACCCGGCATTTATACCCTGGCATACCCAGGCTTATTATTTAATCTGGCAGCAAACAGGCAACCCGGAACTGGCCGATTTTATTTTGGAGATGAATGATTGGCTGCTTCCGGTTCAGGAATGGTCCGAAACACCACTTTACCGGGACACAAGCGGTCGCTTTTACGATCCCGGGCGCCCTTTCGGCCCTCCCCATTCCTCCTCGACAGGGGTATATCTTGAAGGTTTAATTGACGCTTATTCACTGGCAATTGAAATGGGCGACAGCACCGGGGCCGAAAACTACCGGCAGGCAATAATCAGGGGCCTGCGCAGCGTTATGCAGCTTCAATTTGCCGATGAAGTAGATATGTTTTATATTTCTCCGGCCATGCGCAGCTATGTTGAAGGGGGAATAAGAACCACCGTTTATGATAATGAAATACGCTGCGATAACGTTCAGCACAACGTTATGGCAGCGCTTAAAATAGTCAATGTTTTTGAAGAAAATGATTACCTGCCTGCAGATTAACTCTTCCGGCTGCTCTCACTTTCTGTGATATTTTTCCTGATACTGCCTCCAATCAGAATTAATAACAGACCGGCTACAAACAGGGTAATTGAAACTCCGTCAGTCCGGGGCAGTGGAGGTCCGGTTTGAGGATCTTCCGGTTCGATTATGATGCTGGAGGCATCATCTTCTTCCTCGGGATCCGGCTGCACTCCCGGGTCTTCTAAATCAAACTCATCTTCACTGTCTCCATCGCCGTCGCCGTCTCCATCACCATCACCGTCACCATCACCGTCACCATCACCGTCACCATCACCGTCACCGTCTCCATCACCATCACCGTCTCCATCGCCGTCACCGTCACCGTCTCCATCGCCGTCACCACCGCCGGGGCACTGTGTATAAAATACCAGTTCTGTGGTTACGGTGGTACCCTGGTATTCATTTCCCGTCTCCGGACCCGGCAAAGTGATCTTGAAATGGAATTCGACACTTTCACCAACTTCAATATACTTGACAAAGTAGGCGCTGTGAGCAGCATTTTCATTGCCGTCGTAAACCCACTCGCTCATTTTACCTTCGAAAATTGGTGGATCATCGTTGATCCAGATTACCATGTGTAACTGTTCATATAATTCTATATCGCCTTCTACCATTTTCCAGGTGAAGTAAAGGTTTGCCGGAATAGTTCCTTCCTTGGTAACCACAACACTGTTCTCGTATACATCACCGGGGTTCATATTCTCAATTTCAAAAAGCGGTGTTTCAGGGATCACCGAAACCCGGCAGGGGCGGTTATTCATTTCCTGGGCCCAGGTATAGTAGGGCTCAGCTGTCCACATCAGCCCGGCCAGCAGCATGAAAGCTCCGATCAATATCATTATCTTGTTGTGTTTTGTCATTATTATATACACCACTCTTTGAAATTGGGGGCGGGATGGCCTCCCGCCCCTGTTAATGTCAGTAATATTTAACCTATCGTTCTTACTGAGTTGCTTCAGGTACTACAGGTGTCCAGTTTGTCCCGTCAAAAGACATCAGCCACTGGTCATCCGAGGCTTCGTTTGAAGCCTGGATAGCTTCAAACACTGTATAGAGATGGTATGATGCTGCCTGGTAATCGTTACCGGTTGTCGCTCCGTCCAGGCAAAGTGTGAAGGGAAAGCAGATCTTCACGGGAACGCCATCGTTAGAATAAGTACCTTCAATTTCACCGATGTAATACCACCAGCCGTCACCGCCATCTTCCCAGTCATCACCGAGCGAGAAATTGACATTGCCCAGTTCAAGGTCAGCATTGGCATTAACATCGTCAACAATTTCTTTCGCTTTCTCGGTAATTGTTTGCTGGCTTCCGTCATTATACTGGTAAGGAGAATTGCCCGGGTTGGTAAAGCTCCAGATGGCCTCCTGAATGTCATCCTTGGTAACTCCATCTGTACCAACAAAGTAATTATTAATGATGTAATCAAGTTTGTACCAGGGAATACTGGCCCACCTGGCCTGGGTAGACTCTTCAGTATACCAGTCCGGGTTGCAGTATGGATCGTAAACATATACCGGATCGTGATCGCCATAACCTATTGTAGTCAGCGTATCCACGCACCAGAGTGAGTATGGAGTATTAAGCAATAACCAATCCGGATCTTTAATAAACTCAAAACTTTTAAACACGCCTTTAAAGTATGAAGTGCTCCATTGATCAAGATTAAGAACACCTTTAGCTATGTAACCATCTTTTCCGGTACAGCCCTTGCAGAATGAATTCCAATCCAGGGCCAGCAGCTGAATTTTCTGACCGGTGTAAATAACCAGCATGCGCTGATCACCGGGAACCCAGCGTCCTTCAAACTGGGCCCGCAACCTGATCTTTTTGCTGCCGATATTTTCGACGCAAACTTCAAAATCAGTGCAGTCACCCGGGTTCCAGTTTTCAGTAATAATTTTACCTACGTCTTCCTGCCAGCCCGCTTCAATTTCAACCGTTCCGGCTTCAAAGCTATTGGTAGGCGTTTGAGCCGCATCGGTAAACCAGGCCAGGGTGGCTCCACCGACCAGGGCAACGGCCAGAACGATTATCATCAGACTTAAAAACATCTTTATTCTTGGCATAATATTATCCCCTATCTTTATTTTCTGGAGACCAGGCCTTCCTGGGGCAGGGGTTTCCTGCCCCTTGATGCCTGTTGCCAACCAGTTTCGCTAATTACAATTAATGCCCGAACTGTCTTAGCAGCTCTTATTCTTCGTTGACAAGCCCGGTTTCAAAGTCAATTTCATCCCAGTCCCATACATCGTTATGTGAAGCCTGGATTGCCTGGAAGAGAACATTCAGGGTATAGGTTGCGCCCTGGTAATCATTATCTGTTCCGGGACCGTCAAGACAAACCTGGGCTACAATAATAATTTCTTCAGCATCTTCCGGATCTTCCACCCCGGAAATTGAGTAGATCGTCGTTCCACCAACCACTGTATCATAAGTTTCGTCATCACCTATGAAGTACCACCAGCCACCTTCATCGTCACCGGGGTCATCGTCGTAATAGAACCATTTGCCGTCAACATTCCAGTCTTCCCAGACCGGATCTTGTTCAGTTCCCGTGTTGATTTTCCATTCAATGTTCGGTACTTCGCGATCAAACCAGGGGCTGTCTTCCATCGGCTCACCTTCAGCATCTACCCAGGTTTCAGTAATCTGCATCCTGATAAAGGCTTTCTTGGAGCCCTGGTAGATGAGCTTAATTAACTTGGGAGTGCAGTCGCCCGGGTTCCAGTTTTTAAGGCCTTCTTCACCGTATTCCCACTGTTCATCAGCATCAATGATAACTGTTCCGGCGGTAAAAACATTCTCAACCGGGGCGCTCTGGTCGGTGAACCAGGCGTATGTTGCGCCAAGTGATGCAGCAATAACCATAACAATAATGAAAACACTTAAGATAATCTTTTTATTCATAACCGTCTTCCTCCATTTTTTTATTGTTCCGGCGGCCAGGCTGCCTTAAATGAAGGTCCTTGGCTTTGCGTCCCTGCCTTTCGACAGGTTTGCCTTTATCGTTTTATGCCCTGACTTTTTTCGTCAGCCACATACTGACATCGATACAAGTTCCATACAATTCTTTCTGCATAAACTATTAGCGATTATCACTTCCCTTACAGGATTTCTCAGGATATTTATAGTAGCTCAAGTATAATTACTGTTTACCATGGATGAACATCTTTCCAGATAACCGTGTAGGCCCCGTGAGAACTTTGCACCGCCTGTGCTTCAAGATGGAAAGTTAATTCTTCGGATGAATGCAGGTAACAATAGCGGAAACAAACTGTTACCTCTCCACCGTTTTTAATTACATTGGTTGGAGCGGAAGCAGAACCGTAATACCACCAACCGTCTTTTTCCTGCCAGTATTCCTCAGATTCCGGACAAATACTGATATCGGCATTCACCAACCCCCCGTACAAACTGTTAAGTAATACATCGGGTAAAGCTTGATCCTGTGGAGGGAATGTTGAGAAGATAGAACTTGTCCTAAAATTAAAAATAGTTGAAGGTGAAAACGGGTAATCCTCGGAGGGAATTTTATAGCCCATATTTCCAAAACCACCAATGTGTTCAGGTTTTTCCAATCCAGCGTAGACGTGTACGTCTTTGATCTTACGGCTCTGACTTGTTTGAAGCTCTAGAAATAGTTCTGTGCCATCGTCCCAGATTTTAGCGCTTCCGAAATTCATAAGATTATTTCCCGCCCATATGCCAAGTTCCAATGGCTGGCTTTCTGTATAAGTACCGAGTGGATAAGCCAGGTATTGACCAAAATTATGTCCCGGTAAGTCAAGTTTATTATTATCCACTCCAACAAAAGCAGTTTCCTTTTTAAATTCCAGGTGGACTGCAATGTATATTACCTGGGTTGAATCAACACGTGGACGCACCCTGACATAGGCATCCTTGCTTCCGGTGTTGTTAAATGACCAGGTAACTTTCTTACAGGTAGGAGCTACTGTTTTCAGAGAAATGGTATCGTCCTTACCGTCACCGTATACATCTGAAACCGGACTGATTTCTCCCGGATTACCAACAATCAATTCATCTCCACCGTAAGTGTAGTCCGAAGAACTGCGGTTTTCGGTTTGCTCTGTAATTAACCCCTCTTCGCCGTAAACGAATTCAGCCGGGCTGATTTTAGCCTGATCAGTATCGTCATCTTCAATTGCTTTGGTAATATTTGATATAGGTGTAACAATACCTGCAGGCTGGCTTAGGTTAACTGTTCCCGCAGTAAAGTAATTTAACGGTGTTTCAGCCTCAGCAGTAAACCAGGCAAAAGTAGCTCCGGTCAGGGACAATGAAACAAGTCCTATCAGGACCAGGCCGGCAATAATATTCTTTTTGAGTATTTTTAATGACTTACTTCGCTCGCTTCTTTTCATCGTCAATCTCCTCAATATCCTGCCTGTTTAAGCAAATATTTAATGGTCATCTGCTGTGACGGACCCGGTAATGCTGTATGTAAAATACGACCCGGTTTCCGGCATTCTCCCGGAATAAGCTATAAGTGCAAACATGGCAATTACCAGGGCTGTAATTTTTACAAGCAATCCTATAGTCTTATTTGGCTTTTTGGCTGTTTTATCCATCTTATCACCTCATCAAACTGAACTTCCAGTTTGTTATGATACGCTTTCCCTGTCTTCCCACTTCTCATAAAATTCGGTCTGATTAATAATACCTGTAGATAACTGCTTAGCATCTTTGATTAAACTGCCCAACTCGAGGACACTACGGAAGGCTGCCGTTTTTTTACCGTCCATCCACTGCAGGGTGCCCTGCATGGTTGAATTGCATCTAAATTGAACTTTTATGTAAAATACAAGGTCTCGTTCTTTTTTATTGTCAACGGTTGAATCTTGTTTCATTGGTTCCTCCTAAACAATACCTTATTCGCAAAAAGTTCTGATTTCCGTGTCACACTGGGGATAGTTATTTTGATCAAGCTTGTTCTGCATTAACAGGATTAATTCAAGAAAATCATTGAAATAGTGGACCTGGCCGGAATGGATATGCTCTATTTTACCTTTAACAGAAATGCCTTCTCCACCGCTAATCCTGACTATAAATTCTGAACCGCTTCCTTTAGGTTGTTTGCATCTTTTATCAGTTATATTCATTTGTAATCTCCGCAATAATTATTTAACTTATTTCATTATACTGAGTTTCCGTTATAAACTTGTTACAAATAGGTATAATAAGATATTAACTGGTAAATTTCTATCTGAGTTACCCAGATTTATAGAAAATGAAAACACAAATAAATGACTCTACATTGATTATATAAAGACAGCGTTACAAGTTTGTTATAAAACAGCCTGGGTTAAATTATATTGACGTATGAATGAGGGTAGCAAGTTGATCCTGAGTAAGCAGGTGTGAAGATAATGATTAATAATGAGATCACAACAGGTTAGAAAAAGTGAGCATCGCCTTCGAGGGGAAGAACTGTTTCCACTTTTTTATGGAGGTAAAGATCTTCAAATTTGTATTCCTTGCGGTAGCTGTTCTCAATTCTATCCATTACACTCATCGCCTGTTCCCGGTTAAGACCAGGCAGCAACATTAAAAACTGGGCATCGTTCCAGCGGGTTACAATATCACCCTTGCGTAGTGAATCGAGAATAACGTTCTGGAAATTGTTCATTACTTTTTTTAGTTTTTCGGCTGCAGGCATACTGTAATCAGGGTTTGTGAGGGTCATCAGGCAAAGCAGGATTGACTTGCCGCTTCTTTCACCACGCACCCGCTCAAGCTTATAAAAGTAGCGAAATAGTTCAGCATCGCAAAAATAAGCACCGTTTACTACTTCTTTACCTTTTAACCCTTCCTGGATGGCACCGAGATCAAGCTCAAAACTGCCCGATTCAAGACCGATGAGGCGGTAAATACTTTTCATGGTATCGGATGGCTTGACACCCATCTCGCGGTAATAGGCGGAGGTAACCTCATTATAGTGAGCCCTGGCCCTTGTTGTCAGTCCCTCTGCCAGCAGGGCCTCAATCAGGCGGATATGGATTTTTTCTTCAAAATAGTCTATAGCAGCCGCCTGTTCGCATACCCTGATTATTTCATTGTTTTCCTGCCTGGCCCGGTAAAGATCGGTAAGTTCGAAAACAGACTTTAAAAAGATATCGTGATAATAAGCCCTGACTGGAATTACCCATTCGCTGAAAGCCGATTCAGGCAGATACTCCCCTTTATAAAGACTCAAAGCATTATTATAGTATTCTATGGCCTGTTCCGGGTTGGCCGTGTTTTCTTTTGTCGCTTTCGCAGCCAGGCTGGAAAAATCATCGACATCAACCCAACAATCTACATTATTTTCCCACTTGTAGCACCCGCGGGAGAAAACTATATTTGTGGCCAGGCTTACATCTTCATTATCATTATTTAGGGCCTGGCGCAAGCGAAACATTTGTGCCCTCATAACTGTGTTGGGATCGCTGTAATCTTTATCCGGCCAAATGTTATCAAGGATTTCTTCGGGGAAAAATGATTTCTCGCGATTGGAGAGCAGGTACTTAAATACCTCCCACATGCGGCGTGAGCGGCTGCTGTTTTCAGAAAGGACAAAATCACCCCTGCGAATAAAGAATTTACCGAGGGTGTGAATTTTTATCTGCTGTTTTACAGCACTTATTTCCATATTCAGTGTAACAGCCCCTGCATTTATCTATTTATTTCTAATTATGCTTTTTAATTCTACTGAAATAAGACATTTCCTTCCTTTATATCTTATTATTTTTAAGAAATATGCATATATATAATAATTATATAACAAATATTAAAAAAACTCCTGTTTCAATTAACAGGAGCTGGATACTATTGAAGATTCGCTTCGGCACGAGCTACATTCTGATTGTGTTCCTGCAGGGTCCTGGAAAAATAGTGTTCTCCGCTTTCATCATATTTATAATTAAAATAATAATAATTGGATTGTTCCGGATTCAGGGCAGCATTTATTGAACTTGCTCCTGCTGCCGCTATTGGTCCGGGCGGCAAACCCGCATTCTGATATGTATTGTAAGGTGAAGGGGTTTCTAGATCATGGTAAGACAAAAACTCTTTATATTCGCCGAGTATGTACTGGATAGTCGCGCATGATTCCAATCGCTGCCCAATCTGCAGGCGGTTGTAGAATACTCCGGCAATCAGGGGCCGCTCATGATCGACCCTGGCTTCTCTTTCGACGATAGAAGCAATTGTCAATATTTCGTGGATCGACCTGTTCATTTCGGCAGCCCTGTTGAGACCTTCCTCCCCTATAACCTGGAAGAGCCTTTCTACCATCAACCTGATAATATCTTCTTCGCCTGCTTCGCGATAAACTTCATAGGTGTCGGGGAAGAGGTAGCCTTCCAGCAGGTATTCGATATCCGGCGAAGCAGCTTCAGCTAACAAAGGGTACTTTTCCATTATACCGGGAGGTGGATCTTTTACCAGACTGAGAAAACGGTTATTGTTAACCAGTCCGTTTTCCTCAAGACGCAGGGCGATTTCTTCCACGGTAAAACCTTCGGGAATAGTAAACCATACTGTTTCGCTATAAACTTCTCCGCTGGCGATAATCTCCGCCTGTTCTTCCGTGCTCATAGCCCGGCTCAGTATATATCTGCCAGCCTTAAAACGATGATCATAACCATTCTTCCTGGCCATAATCCTGAAAGCAAGCGTATTTTTTATTAACCCATTATCAAAAAGAATTTCAGCTATTGTTTCTGTCCCGGATCCAACAGGAATATCTACAATAACCTGGCTGTCAGTTGCCGAACTGTCAACCGGCTCAAGCATAGTTTTATAGGTGCTGTTAAGCAGCACCGCCGCCACTACAGCAATCAGAATAATTACTATAAACCATTTAACCGCTTTCATCTGCAGTATTCACCTGCTTAAATAGGTTCCTCTTCATCCTCGTACTCAAGAACCTGTAGTCTATCTTCCCAAACCGAAGCTACTTCATTCCATTCGCTTTCATCTTCAACTTCAACCAGGGTTTCTTCTCCCTGATCAAGATCGATGCGAAAGATGTAGGCCTCATCTTCAAAATCAATTTCATCGCCTTCTTCATCATCTTCCAAATAAATAATCGGGACCAATACAGCATAATCCTTTGTGTCTACCTGAAACTTATCGACAAGGGCAAAGTTGTGTTCATTACCCTCTTCATCGACCAGGATTACAATATCTGTTCTTTCTTCCCCATTCGTACTCATTTTAATTTACACCCCGTTCTCATTGTTCGTGTCTGAAACCATATAGGATTCCAGAATTAATGCTGCCGCTATTTTATCTTTTATCCGACGCCTTTTTTCCCTTCTTAAACCGCCTTCGATCAGCAATTTTTCTGCCCTGCCGCTGGTCAGTCGTTCATCGTGCAGATAAACAGGCAACCCCGTCTTTTCTCTTAGGAGGGCGGCAAAAGCTTCTGCTTTTTCTGAAGCAGGCCCACGCGACCCATTCATATTAATCGGGTTACCGACCACAATTTTTGATATTTCATATTCTTCACATACGGCGGTTATTCTTTCCAGGGCAATTCCCAATTCGGCATAGTGAATAGTTTCCAAGCCACTGGCAGTAATTCCCAGGGGATCGCTCACCGCCAGGCCGATCCTTTTTTCACCCGGATCAATACCCAGTATTCTCAATTTTCAAGACACTCCATTATAGCTGTTTCTTTTCAGCAAGTTCCAGGTATATTCCAACAATCTCTTCGAGCAGTTCATCACGCTCTACCTGCCTGATCAGGCTGCGAGCATTTTTATGGCTGGTAACATAAGCGGGATCACCGGAAAGAAGGTAACCAACCAGCTGATTTAAAGGATTATAACCCTTTTCTTTCAGGGCCTGGTAAACAGAGAGTAGAATTGTCCTCGCCTTGTTGTCAACCTCTTCGGCATCAACCCTGAATAATACGGTTTCTTCATTGTTTTCACTCATCACAGCACCTCCCGGTCCCTTTATAAATAAGATCTCTAGATCTCTGTATTTAAAGCATCCTTTTCACCAGGTTTTCAACCGATGCAATGGCTTCCGGAAGGGCCGCAGGATTTTTACCTCCAGCCTGGGCCAGTTCGGGCTTACCCCCACCACCACCGCCGACAAGGCCGGCCACCTGCTTAATAACTTTATTGGCCTGGATGCCTTTTTCAACAACTTCCGGACTGGCGGAGCCGACCAGAAAGACCTTTCCGTCGTTAACAGATCCGAGAACAATCAAGGCTGGTCCCAGTTTATTTTTAACTTCATCCATAACCAGGCGCAGCGATTCCACGCTGTCTGTGTCAATAACGGCAGACAATAATTTGACCCCCTCTATATCTTTTGCATTTGCCAGAAGTGAATCGACCTCATTACCGGCCATCTTCTGTTTAAGCTCCTGGTTTTGTTTCTGTAATTGCTTGTATCCGTTTACATATTCATAAACTTTCTCTTCAATCCTATTCTCCGAGGTATGCAATTTTTCGGCAATATTTTTCAATAACAGCTCTCGCTCCACTGACTGACGGTAAGCGGTTAAACCGGTTACTGCTTCAATACGGCGCAGACCTGAACCTATGCCCTCTTCGGAGAGAATTTTAAATAGCCCGATACTGCCCGTTGCCGGAACATGAGTGCCCCCGCAGAGTTCGCAGGTATATTCACCTGCCGAAACTACCCTGACATTATCTTCATACTTATCGGTAAAAAGGGCTGTTGCTCCCTTCTCTTTAGCTTCATCGAGGGTGTTTATCTCAATATTTACGGAAAAATTGTCAAGGATTTTTTTATTGACCTCCTGCTCGATTTCCCGTAAATCATCTTCCGATAGAGCCGTAAAATGGTTAAAGTCAAAACGAAGACGATCTGAAGCCACCAGCGACCCGGCCTGGTTAACATGATCACCCAAACGGTTGCGCAGGGCCCGGTGCAGCAGGTGCGTAGAAGTATGGCTGCGGCATATTCCTGCGCGGCGGCCACCATCAACCTGGGCGGTTATGCTGTCACCAACAGTAACGTGACCTTCTTCCAGTATTCCCTGGTGAATGATCTGCCCGCCGGGTGAAAAGAAGGTATTAGTGACCCTGATTTTGACAGCATCATTTTTTAAGTATCCTGTATCGCCCACCTGCCCGCCGGCTTCGGCGTAAAAAGGTGTTTTATCCAACACTACTTCAATTTTAGCACCCTTTTTAGCCTCTTTTTGGGGTCCGTTTTCGGCCAGGACCAGCAAAACTTCTGCTTGTTCGACAAGTGTATTATAACCGGTAAAGGAAGATGACATTTTTTCTGCTTCTTTATAATGATCACCAGAAGCAGGTCCGCTGTTATCCCTTGCAGCAGCCCGGGCCCTTTCCTGCTGCATCTTCAGGTTGCTGTCGAATGAATCGCGATCAACTGACAACCCTTTCTCCTGTAGTATTTCCGCGGTTAAGTCCAGCGGAAAACCGTATGTATCATATAATTTAAAAGCCTGTTCACCAGGCAGTAACTTCCTGCCGCTGCCGACCAAATCTTCAATATAGCTATCGAGTATATCCATACCCTGTGACAGGGTTTCCCTGAATTTTTTCTCCTCGAGGCCGACAATCTGGGATATATAAGCCTGGCGTTCTTTTAACTCGGGATAATCACTACCCATCTGGTCAATCACCATGTTAGCGGCATCGGTCATGAAATTATCTTCAATACCTAATATTTTTCCATAGCGAATGGCCCTTCTTAAAAGGCGGCGCAACACATATCCCCTTCCTTCGTTGGAAGGGAGCACCCCGTCGGCAATTAAAAATGTTGTTCCCCTGCTGTGTTCAGTAACTATACGCAGCGGTACTTCCTGGTCTCTCCTGCCTGCATGGGCCAGGCTTTTAAAATGGCTATATAAAGGCTTTACCAGGTCTGTATCATAGAGTGTGCTGACCCCCTGCATGGCCATAGCCATTCTTTCCAGGCCGGCGCCGGTATCAATATTCTTCTGTTCCAGTTCAACCAGGTCTCCTGACGGCTCACGGCTGAACTGGGTAAATACCAGGTTCCATATTTCCAGGTAACGGTCGCAATCACAGCCGACAGCACAGTCGGGGCGGCCGCAACCAGCCTCCTCGCCGAGATCTATATAGATCTCAGAACAGGGGCCGCAGGGACCGAGACCTATTTCCCAGAAATTATCTTCTTTGCCCAGGCGAACAATTCGATCAGAAGGAACACCGATTTTTTCGTTCCAGATTTTAAAAGCTTCTTCGTCTTCCTCATAAATACTAACCCACAGGCGTTCAACCGGGAGGCGGTAACCGTTGAGCACAAGGTCCCAGGCCCAGGTGATTGCCTCTTCTTTAAAGTAATCGCCAAAAGAAAAGTTACCGAGCATTTCAAAAAAAGTCGCATGCCTTCCTGTATAACCAACTCTTTCAATATCCGGTGTACGGACACATTTTTGGCAGGTTGCCACCCTGGGATTGGGCGGCGTTTTTTCACCGGTAAAGTAAGGTTTTAAAGGAGCCATACCGGCGCCGATTAAGAGCAGGGTCGGATCGTTCTGTGGAATCAGTGAAAAACTGGGCATAACCAAATGCTCTTTTGAGCTGAAATAATCTAAAAATAATTCTCTAATTTTACTGGATTGCATCCTTCATCCTCCATTTTAAGTTATGGCAATTATATCTGTTTTTACAAAGGCATGTCAACGAAGGGATAAGGTGAAGAAAGGGCTTATTATACCTTTAAATCCAGTCAATCTTTCCATTTCCCCTGCAGGCAGTTTCATATGCTTCGCTAAACCGTTTTTTTTCACGGGCAGGCAGGGTTGCAGTAACAGTAACCGACTCAAGATATTTAACTGCATCCACCTTTCCACCGACAGATTCGATCAACCTGTTCACAGAGCCATAATCCTTGTAGGACAGTTCAAGTTTGCAGGTGCTCAGCGGTTCTCGGCGAATCAATTCAGCTTGTTCAGTGCTGATACGGGCACAGTCGCGGTAAGCTCGGGTCAAACCTCCTATACCCAGCTTGGTACCGCCATAATACCGGGTGGCAACAACTACCACATCGGAAATATTTTTACCCTGTAATAGCTGAAGCATGGGTAACCCGGCGGTTCCGGCCGGTTCACGGGCATCAGAATATCTTTCAACCCGGCGGTTTCCGCCTCCGATGCGGTATGCATAAGCATGATGGGTGGCATCAGGAAATTCGGAACAAGCTGCATCAATAAACTGCTCCGCTTTTTTTTCTGACAGGGCAGGATACAGTGACGCGATGAACCTGGAACCCTGAACTGTGAAGTGAGTTCTTTTTTTATTTGCCGGTGCAAGATAGAATATTTCTTCACTCATAGTTTATTTTCATTTCTCTTTCTTAGCTGTTCAAGACTTTTCTTGATTTTTATTTCCGTTCCTTCTTCAGTCGGTTCATACAATTTTTTATTCTTCAGGGCAGGAGGCAGGTATTCCTGTTCAATATAATGCCCGGGGAAATCATGCGGATATTTATAGCCCTTACCGTGGCCCATACGGGCAGCTCCCTTATAAGCGGTACTCTTCAGGTGATCCGGTACAGGGTGATTATCTTCTTCCTCCACCAGCCTGGCCGCCTTGTTAATAGCCAGGTAAGAGGCATTGCTTTTAGGCGAAGCAGCAAGGTAAGTGATTGCCTGGGCCAGGGGTATTCTTCCCTCGGGCAGGCCAATCATCTGCACAGCCTGGGCTGCTGCCACTGCCAGGGGCAAGGCATGGGGATTGGCGTTACCCACATCCTCCGCAGCACTGATAATTAAGCGGCGGGCAATAAATAATGGGTCTTCGCCGCCCTTTAGCATCCTGGCCATCCAGTAGAGAGCGGCGTCGGGGTCCGAACCGCGGATAGATTTGATCAATGCTGAGGCCATATCATAATGGTTATCGCCGTCGCGATCATATTTTAAGAGGCGTTTTTGCATGGCTTCAGCCGCCGTATCCCAATCTACAAAAGGTGTATTATCTTTTACAGGTGCGATAGCTACTGCTGTTTCCAGGGCATTAAGAGCAGCCCGTACATCTCCATTTGCTTTATCGGCCAGGTATTTAAGAGCTTCTTCAGAAACAAGGGGTCTCAGGCGTCCTAGTCCCTTATCACTGTCTTTTAGGGCTTTTTGCAGTATTTTTATTACTGCACCCTGGTCTAGCGTATCAAAATTAAATAGCGCTGTCCTGGATAACAGCGGTGGATTAAGGTAAAAGTAAGGGTTTTCTGTTGTGGCGCCGATAAAAATCAACGTCCCCTCCTCAACCGCGGAGAGAAGTACATCCTGCTGGGCTTTATTAAAGCGATGAATCTCATCGATAAACAGGATGGTGCGGCGGTTATGCAGGGACCAGTTTTCCCGCGCCTGTTCAATTATCCGGCGAACATCTTTTACACCTGAAGTAACCGCGTTAAGCTGATTAAAATCAGCACTTGTCCCGGAAGCAATAATCATGGCCAGGCTGGTTTTCCCTGTACCCGGTGGGCCGTAAAACAAGAGTGAAGAAAGACGGTCATTTTCTATCATGGTACGCAGGGGTTTTCCGGCGGCCAGTATTTTTTCCTGTCCGAGGAAATGATCAAGGTCTTTAGGACGCATTCTCTGGGCAAGCGGACCTTCTTCCCTGATTTTTTTCTCCAAACCCATTGAGATCAAATCCACTATAAGCATCTCCCCTGCTGGTAGTTAAAAAACACTCCCATTCGACACCGGACGGTGCTTCAAGGAGTGCTTTTTTATTTCGCCGGGTCTGCCATTACTGGCTTTAAATAATTACTCGCTTTCTTCTTCAACAATCCTATCGACTGCGGCACGGGCAAATTTAAGGTTCAGGTTATCGGCAACCCTGAGAGACATAACTGTGTCGTCAATTTCCTTGATAATACCGTAAATGCCTCCGATAGTTACGATGCGATCGCCTTTTTTCAGGTTCTTAAGCATCTCCTGGCGCTTCTTTTGTTGTTTTTGCTGGGGTCTGATCAGCAAAAAATAGAAAATAACAAAAAGCAAAATCAGGGGGATAAATGGACCCAATGACTCAAAATTCATGTTACACCTCCATACTGTTTTCTTAGTTTGTGACCTTTTTCACGGTAATATTGTTCAAAACGATCTTCTGCCAGAGCTTTCCTGATTTCCTGCATCAAGTTTTCAAGATAATAGAGATTGTGGTATGTTGTCAGTCTGAGACCCAGAATCTCCCCGGCTTTAATCAGGTGCCTGATATAAGCCCGGCTGTAATTTTGGCAGACAGGGCATCCACAGGCTTCGTCAAGCGGAGAAAGATCGTTACCGTAAACACTGTTTCTAATCTGCAGGTATCCTTCAGATGTCATAACCCGGCCATTCCTGGCTATACGGGTCGGTAATACACAATCAAATATATCAATTCCATATCTTACTCCCTCCAGCAGGGCATCCGGTGAGCCAACGCCCATCAGGTAACGTACTTTTTCTGCCGGAAGCTCAGGTACAGTTGTTGCCAGAGTTTCATACATTAAATCTTTTGGTTCACCAACACTTAAACCGCCAACGGCATAGCCGGGAAAATCCATCTCAACCAGTTCAGCCGCCGACTGCCGCCGCAGATCACTGTATATACCACCTTGAATTATTGCAAAAAGAGCCTGCCGTTCATTTATATGGGCTTCCCTGCAGCGCAACGCCCATTTGGTTGTGCGTCTGACTGCATCGGCAACCAGACTTTTATCGGCAGGATAGGGCGGACATTGATCAAGAACCATGGCAATATCGGAATTGATCACGTTCTGTAAGCGGGTTACCCTCTCGGGACTGAGAAAATGTGTCGTCCCGTCAAGGTGCGATGTAAAGGTAACCCCACTGTCATCTACCCTGCGCTTACCCCCCAGGCTGAAAATCTGAAATCCACCGCTATCGGTTAAGATAGCACCGCTCCAGTTCATGAAACCATGTAGCCCGCCGTGGCGGGCAATTATTTCAACCCCCGGACGTAAAAACAGGTGGTAACAATTGGCAAGTATTAAACCGATGCCCATACCGGATAGTTCGTCAATTGATACTGATTTTACCGTTCCCTGGGTACCAACAGGCATAAAAGCCGGTGTTTCAATTAACCCGTGTCCTGTCTGCAGGACACCAAGCCTGGCCGATGTTTTAGGGCACTCTTTGTTTAGTTTGTATAATACCGGTAAGCTTTTCATCCAAACTATAGCTTATATCAAGGAGACCTTACTGTCAATTAAACTTTAAGGCTAAACTATCTGCTTAAAGTATTAACATGCAATCACCGAAACTGAAAAAACGATATTCTTCCATAACTGCCTGTCTGTAAGCTTTCATTATTAAATCGTGACCGGCCAGGGCGCTAACCAGCATCAGCAATGAAGAGCGTGGCAGGTGAAAGTTGGTCAACATTGCATCGACCGCTTTGAACTTATAACCGGGATAAACATATAGATCTGTTGATGTATCTACTCCGCGCACTAATCCACGCTGATCAGCTATTGTTTCAAGAACACGGCATACAGTAGTTCCTACTGCAATTATCCTGCCGCCCGCCAGCCTGACCCTGTTTATTGCATTTTCAGCTTCATCATTTACAGAAAAATATTCCCTGTGCATAACATGATCCCGAATATCCTCCACCTTAACCGGCTGAAAGGTCCCGGGGCCGATATGTAAAGTTATAAAGGTTTTTTCTACTCCAATTTCATCAAGACGGTTAAAGGTGTGATCAGTGAAATGAAAACCGGCTGTCGGGGCTGCCGCCGAGCCGCTTTTGCGAGCGTATACTGTCTGATACTGATCAGGATTTTCCACCTCTTTTTTTATATACGGAGGAAGTGGTACCTGCCCCAAACGGGATAGCATGTATTCAAGAGGCTCGTTAACATTAAACTTAGCAATCCTCAATCCCTCTTCTGCGTAACCGGTTATAATCGCCCGTACTCCCTCGTTCAAGAGAACCGCGCTACCTGGTTTAAGGTGGCGACCCGGTTTAACCATACATACCCATTGTTGATCCTGCAGCTTTCTCAGCAGTAACAATTCGGCTTCTTTATTTTTACCTTCCACCGTGCCGATCAGCCTGGCCGGGATAACCCTGGTATCATTCAACACCAGGAGATCCCCTTCTTTCAGGTATGAAGTAAACATTTCAAATTTTTTACTTTCAATGATTTTTTCCGCCCTGTGAAGAACCATCATTTTTGAAGCGTCTCTCTGTTTCAACGGCTCCTGGGCAATTAGTTCCGGGGGTAGGTGGTAATCATACTCACTTAAGTTGTAATGGGTCATCTTGCTCTGCTTTCTTTTTATAATCTTAATTGCCGACTCTAACGACACTTTACCTTCTGAACAGGTTTATTACTATAGTCAGAATTATACTGAGCAGCAACATCGTGGCCAGCGGAAAATAAATGGTAACATTTTCTTTCTGGATTATTATATCTCCAGGCAGCCGCCCGAGACCCAGGCGGTTGAGCAGGAGCAGCAGCAATCCGGCTGCAGCAATTGCAGCCCCACCAAATAATAACATTTTTCCCAGTGATTCAAGGTTGAGCATGGTTTAACCTCGTCACAGTACTCTTAAAAAAGATTTTGCTGGCCCTCTTCTTTCGGTTTCAGGTTTAAATATTTATACGCTTCACCTGTCACCATTCGACCGCGTGATGTTCTTTTCAGAAAGCCAAGCTGCATCAGGTAAGGTTCATATACATCTTCCAGCGTTTCAGGTTCTTCACTGATGCAGGTAGCCAGAGTGTCAAGCCCGACAGGACCGCCTTCGTACTTTTCAATCAGGGCCAGCAGCAGGCGCCTGTCTATCTCGTCAAGGCCGAGGTTGTCCAGCTGGAGCATTTCGAGCGCTTCTCCGGCAACAGGCCTGGTAATTATATTGTCAGCTTTAACCTGGGCGTAGTCCCTGACCCTTTTCAGGAGACGGTTTGCTACACGCGGCGTTCCGCGGGAAGCGGCAGCAATTAAGGCTGCCCCGTCAACATCTATCTTTACATCCAAAATACCGGCCGACCTGGTTATAATTTGTTCGAGTTCAGAGGGTGAATAAAACTCCAGCCTGTCGACCACACCAAAACGATCGCGAAGCGGTGAGGTCAGCATACCTGCACGAACTGTTGCTCCGATCAGGGTAAAGGGCGGCAGGTCGAGACGCAGTGAACGCGCACCAGGACCTTTGCCAATGATTATATCGAGCGCATTATCCTCCATTGCCGGATAAAGTATTTCTTCAACGGTGCGGTTGAGCCTGTGAATTTCATCTACAAAAAGAACATCACCCTGCCCCAGGTTGGTGAGAATTGCGGCAAGATCTCCCGGGCGTTCAATAGCAGGGCCTGCCGTTACCCGGATGTTTACTCCAAGTTCCCAGGCGATAATATGGGCCAGGGTGGTTTTTCCCAGGCCGGGCGGCCCGTAAAGTAAAACGTGATCAAGCGCTTCTCCACGATCGAGAGCGGCCTTGATGTATATATTCAGCTTTTCTTTGATCTTTTCCTGGCCAACATACTCCCGGAGAGATCGCGGCCTTAGTCCGTATTCAATTTGTGGATCGTCTTCAGACTGTTTCTGTGCTGATACAATTCTCTCCTGCATCATTGGCCTCCTTTCACCCGGCTTTGTTGCTTACTAATTACCGGCCATACTTTTCAGGGCCACTTTCAGAAGCTCTTCACGGGTTGCTTCCTTGTTATCTTCATAGGCTTTGCCGGCAGCCTTGATCGCTTCCGCCGGTGAATAACCGAGTGAGCATAAAGCTTCTGTTATTTCATCCATTACGGAAGAACCGCTTTTACTTACCGTACCGACAGCCAGTTCTTGAGGAGATATTACCCCGGGCAGTTTTTCCTTCAGTTCGAGGATTAATCTCTGGGCAGCTTTTTTCCCTATCCCGTGAGCCCGGCAAAGTTGCGGTATGTTCTCCTCAAGAATTGCCATGTACAACTGCGACACACTGAAAAGCCCCAGCAGCGACAGGGCCAACCTGGGACCAAATCCACTTACCCCCAGGGTAAGGTTAAACAGTGTTCTCTCTTCGGCAGTTTTAAAACCATAAAGGTATATTTCATCTTCCCTGATCAGCAGCCTTGTATACAAGGTTATTTCTTCGCCCGGCTGCATGAATACCATGTTTTCAGATGGGGGAGTCACTATACCGATGCCGACACCGTTAACCTCAATAACCACTTTGCCGACAACAGCAGTAACCAGTTTACCCCTGACGAAATCAATCAACTTTGATCAGCCCCCTTTTACCGCATCGTTAAAACGACGGGCTTGCAAGTGGCAAAGGGCAACGGCCATGGCATCAGCTTCGTCATCCACAGGCGGTATTTCGGTAAGCTGAAGAAGCATTTTAACCATATTCTGCACCTGGACTTTTTCCGCCTTGCCATACCCGGCCACGGCTTGCTTAATCTGCAGCGGGGTATACTGGTATATGATAAGATTACTCTGCGTGGCGGCCAGGATTACCACCCCGCGGGCCTCTCCAACCTGAAATGCCGTGCGTACATTTTTACTGAAAAATATTTTTTCTATCGAAAGTGCGGCGGGAGCATATTTTTTGATCAGTCCGGTTACCTCATCGTAGATAATTTCCAACCTGAGAGCCGGGTCAAGATCACTTTTTGTCCTGATGCAGCCTGACCCCACACAAGTAAACTGATTGTTGTATTCTTCAACAATACTGTATCCTGTTATGGCAACCCCTGGATCAATACCCAGAATTCTCATTACTGCACCAGACCTTTCCGCTATAAGCAAACCTAATCCATCAGCTCTTCGGGCATGTCAAAATTTGCATAAACATTTTGCACATCATCATGGTCATCGAGCGCTTCCATGAGCCTGATAATCTTCGATGCTACATCCTGATTGTCAATATCGATAGAAGTGCTGGGTACCATGGTTATATCAAAAGAATCAATGGGAACATTTTGATCATGAAGTTCTTTTCTAACTTTTTCAAACTCTTCAATACTGGCTATAATAGTGTATTTGCCGTCATCATCAGTTTTGACATCTTCTGCACCGGCTTCTAGGGCAAGCAGCATAAAATCATCTTCATCCATATCAAGCCCCTCTTTACCGACAGTAATCATACCCTTGCGGCTGAACATCCATGAAACACAGCCCGACTCACCCATGCTGCCTCCGTGGCGGGAAAAGATATGCCGTATTTCGGCAACAGTTCGGTTCTTATTGTCGGTCATTGCTTCGAGCAACACAGCAACTCCCCCAGCGGCATAACCTTCGTAGTTGGTCTGTTCATAACTGGAACCTTCCTGACCGCCAACTCCTTTTTGGATCGCGCGCTGAATATTATCATTAGGCATATTGTTTTCACGCGCTTTTTGAACAGCCAGCCTGAGACGAAAATTGGCATCCAGGTCTTCCCCGCCTTCACGGGCTGCTACAGTTATCTCTCTCGCTATTTTTGTAAATATTTTTCCTTTCTGTGCATCAACCCTGGCTTTTCGATGCTTGGTATTAGCCCATTTTGAGTGTCCGGCCATGGGCATCCCTCCTTAACTTTGTCTGGTTTATTTAAATATATGCTCATGTTTCCTTAGCAAAAATAGTAGCGGCAGCCCCAATCCATAACAGGCAACCAGCTGGCCAAGACCAACCCAGGCTGCAGTCAGGTAAAATGGCAGCTCCAGGACCAGGTGAAGTACCGCTCCAACAATCAGGGCATTGATTAAAACCGGAGGCAGCGGCACCAGGTACCTGTTTGCCGTTTTCTGCACAATAAGGGCGGATATCAGCGTGGCCATACTGCCAAAAACTACATCAAGAATACCGTATCCACCGATAATATTTGCAATCAGGCAGCCGACAAATAAACCGGGAGTTGCCGCAGGGGTAAAATACGGCAGTATCATCAATGCTTCTGCTACCCTGACCTGGATCATCCCGTAACTAATCGGGGCCAGTACAATTGTCAGCAGGGCATAAACTGCGCCAATCATGGCTGCCCTGGTCCAGTAGTTAAACTGTTGGCTTTTTTTCAATTTTTATCATTTTCCCTGTTTTTTATTAAGCAGGGTATCTTCGACCTGCTAAATCTATTATAAAGTGTAGCAAGGCAAAAAAAAAGTATAATAAACCAATATTAAGTATAACGTTCATTGCTATCACCTGCAAACAGGATCGAAAAATCTTCCGGATGAACTGGCAGCGGATATTAATATATGTTTTGCTTTTTCATGGTTCTTTTTAAAGACTCTTACCTCCGGATAGATAGCGATGAACAGATTCAGCAGCTTTTTTTCCGTCAGCCATTGCTCTTACAACCAGAGACTGCCCGGTAGCCATATCTCCTGCTGCAAAAACCCCTTCCATACTGGTCATATTATCATCATCAACTTTAAGGTTACTGCGGGCGTCACGTTCCAGTTCAAGCAGGTCAGCCAAAGGGTTTTCTCCGGGTCCGACAAAACCCATGGCCAGCAATATTAAATCAGCATCAAGATAAAATTCAGTACCCGGCAGATCCCGGGGAGTTAAATCACCGTCCTTACTAACCCATTCCACTTTTACACATTGTAGTTGTGATACGGTGTTACTGGTGCTATCTCCCTTAATCGAAACCGGTCGAACCTGCCATAATCGCTTTCCACCCTCAAGGTGGCTGCTGGAGACACGGTCAATACGGGGCCAGATTGGCCATGGATTGTTATCAGCCCTTGATTCCGGCGCCCTTGGCATAATTTCTAACTGGGTTACACTCTGCGCCCCTTGTCTGATGGCTGTGCCTAAACAGTCCGAACCTGTGTCGCCCCCACCGATAATAACAACTTTTTTTCCCGATGCACTCATTACAGTTTCTTCATTCGTAAGTTCCCCGATAATTAACCGGTTTTGCTCCCGCAGGTAATCAGTAGCAAAATATGTCCCTTTCAGGTTGCGTCCGGGAATATTCAGATCACGGGGCTGCTGAGTTCCACCACTCAAAACAAGCGCAGCGGCGTGGTTTTTAATATAACGGTAAGATATATCCTGCCCGGCAAGAATATTATTTTCAAAAACCACTCCTTCATACTTCATCAGCTCAATCCTGCGGTTAATCACTTTTTTATCCAGTTTAAAATTAGGGATTCCATACATCAGCAGTCCACCCGGAGCCATTTCTTTGTCATAAACAGTAACAAGATAGCCAAGTTTATTTAATAAATCTGCAGCCGCAAGGCCAGCCGGTCCGGATCCGATAACAGCAACACTTTTTTCTAGTTTGATTTGGGAAGGTTCAGGCTGAATCCAGTTATTTTCAAATCCTTTTTCCACTATTTCTTTTTCTATCTGCCTTATGGTAACCGGCTGTTCATCTATGCCAAGCACACAAGAACCTTCACAAAGGGCCGGGCATATTCGTGCCGTAAATTCAGGAAACTGATGGGTTGATAAAAGTATTTCCAGGGCTTCTCTGAAACGTCCTTCGCTTACCAACTGGTTGGTTTCCGGTATTACATTAGCAAGGGGACAGGCAAAGCCATGACAGAATGGTGTGCCGCAGTTGAGACACCGTGAAGCCTGCTCTATAATCTCCTTTTCAGACAAACGTCTTTCAACTTCATTAAAATCATTTATCCGTTCGCCGACTGTTCGGTAGCCGGGTTCTCTTCTTTCATGGATTTGATTTGCCTTTGATCTCATTGAAATTCCCCTCCTTCTTAATTATCCTGGGGAAGAGCTCTTTTAACCGCCACATCTTCCCTGCTCATTTTACCCAGCACCCGCCTGTATTCCATGGGAAAGACCTTAATGAAAAAGGGCAGGCATTTACGCCAGTTTTCCAAAATGTAAGTTGCCTTCGGGCTACCTGTATATTCAACATGTTTCTCCAACATAGCTCTGAGCTCAGCTATATCTTCTTTTTCGCTAAGTGGTTCCAGGTCAATAGTGTCGAGATTACACTTAGTGTCCTGTAAACCTTCCTGATCATAAATATATGCTATACCTCCGCTCATACCGGCACCAAAATTTACCCCTGTGGAGCCCAGAATTACCACCCGTCCACCGGTCATGTACTCACAGCCGTGATCGCCTATGCCTTCAACTACTGCGCCTGCCCCACTGTTACGGATAGCAAATCTTTCACCAACTAATCCGTTTGCATAAAACTCGCCGGCAGTA
The DNA here is from genome assembly GCA_964390725.1 of uncultured Syntrophomonadaceae bacterium. GTDB lineage: Bacteria > Bacillota > Dethiobacteria > DTU022 > DTU022 > JAABTH01. Next base: position 46,811 of record CAYMIW010000016.1, read on the forward strand.
CCCCCGTATAAAATTACATTACCGCATATGGTATTGCCGGAGGGATCAATTGAGACTCCGTGAAAAGGCTTAACAGTGATTATACCCCCTGAAAGACCTTTTCCAACATAGTCATTTGCTTCTCCGGTCAGGTTAAGAGTAAGCCCCCTGGCTGCAAACGCGCCAAAGCTCTGACCGGCCGAACCCTCAAAATTTATAGTAATTGTGCTGTCCGGAAGACCACTACCCCCATATTTTTTTACGATTCGATTAGAGATAATCGTGCCGGCGGTCCGGTTACTGTTGTTAATCGGCCATTTGACTGTTACGGGCGCACCTGTTTCAATTGATTCTTCCAATCGAGGCATAATCTGGTAATCAAGCGCCTCCCTGATCATTGACAAATGAGGGGATGAAAAACGTCTCTCTTCGGGATCATCAACCCGACCTGCCAGAAGTCTGCCCAGGTCTACGGTTTTAGCTTTCCAGAAAGATATATCCCGGTTCTGCTGCAACAGATCTGAACGGCCAATCATTTGATCAACGGTTGACAGACCAAGTTCGGCCATAATTTCACGCAGTTCTTCTGCAATAAAATAAACCAGGTTGCGGATATGTTCAGGTTTTCCTTTAAACCTCTTTCTCAGGTCTACTTCCTGTGTAGCCACACCAACAGGGCAGCGGTTAGTGTGGCAGTCTCTCATCATGACACAGCCCAGGCTGATCAGCGCTGCAGATGCAAAACTATATTCTTCAGCCCCAAGCAGAGCGGCTACTGCAACATCCCGCCCGGTTTTTAAGCCTCCGTCAACCTGTAGCCGAATATGCCTGCGAAGCCGGTTTAATACCAGGGTTTGCTGAGCTTCAGCAAGCCCGAGCTCCCAGGGCACACCAGTATGCTTAATAGATGAAAGTGGTGCGGCCCCGGTACCACCATCGTACCCGCTGATAAGGATTGTATCGGCTTTTCCCTTGGCCACACCTGCAGCTACGGTTCCAACGCCGGCTTCTGACACAAGCTTAACCGAAACAGCGCTTGCCGGGTTGATATTTTTTAAATCATATATAAGCTGGGCAATATCTTCAATTGAATAGATATCATGATGAGGTGGAGGTGAAATTAGGGTTACCCCGGGAGTTGAATGCCTGACCCTGGCAATCATCTGGTTAACCTTATGGCCGGGAAGCTGCCCTCCCTCTCCCGGTTTTGCTCCCTGGGCTATTTTAATTTGTATTTCCGCTGCGCTGGCCAGGTATTCGGCAGTAACACCGAACCTGCCACTTGCAACCTGCTTAACAGCGCTGCAATAGTTAGCTCCTGAAGGATCCACTTTATATCGGTCCGGATCTTCTCCCCCTTCACCTGAATTACTCTTGCCACCGATGCTGTTCATAGCAGCAGCCAGGGTCATATGAGCTTCAGGGCTGAGAGAGCCAAATGACATGGCTCCTGTAACAAAACGCCTGACAATATTTTCGGCCGATTCCACATCTTGCAGGGCCAGAGGCTTTTCTTTTCTAAAACCAAGCAAACTTCTCAGGGTAAACTGGGATTTACCCTGTTCGTTAATCAATTCAGCATACTGCTTATAAAGTTCATAGTCTCCTGTTCTGACGGCATTCTGCAGCAGACTTATTGCCCGGGGTGACCAGATATGTCTTTCACCATCTTTGCGAAAGCGGTACTGACCGCCAGAAGGCAACAGGTTGTTCCGGAAGCTGCCCCTCTTATACTCATTATATTTATCGCAACGCTGGTTAGTTTCCCTCGCCAGCTCATTAAGTCCCAACCCCCCAATGCGCGAGCTGGTCCCGGAAAAATAACGGTTTACCAGTTCGTCATTCAGCCCCACGGCTTCAAAAACCTGCCCGTTGCGATAACTGCGTAATGTGGAAATACCTATTTTAGACATTATTTTTAAAATTCCCCTGCAGAGTGCCTTTACATAGTTTTCCATGGCAATTTGGGAAGACAACTGGCGGTCAAGTTTTGCGTTATTAGCCATATAAGCTATTGTTTCGAAAGCAAGGTAAGGATTTACGGCAGAGGCCCCATACCCGAAGAGCAGGGCCATATGCATTACTTCCCTGGCTTCCGCGGTTTCAACCAAAATTCCTATACTTGTCCGCAGGCGTTTATCAACCAGGTGCCTGTTTACAGCTGCTACTGCCAGCAGGGAAGGAATGGGATACATATTCGGATCAAGATTTCGATCGCTTAGTATGATTAGCCCGTATCCTTCATTTACCGCCTGTTCAGCCTGTTTGCACAGATTTTCTAAAGCTGCCTTGAGATCTTCCCCGCTGCCGCCGGCAGGAAATTGTATTTTCAGGCGGATGCTTCTAAATCCCCTCTCTTCAAGACTGCACAGCCTGCTCAAATCGTCATTGGAAAGAATGGGGTGGCTTAGTTTAATTAAGTGAGCGTGCCCGGGTGATTCCATAAGCAGGTTATCAGCACAACCTATAAAAGTCATTAATGACATAACCAGCTCTTCACGATGGGGATCAATAGCCGGATTTGTTACCTGGGCAAAACTTTGCTTGAAGTACCAAAACAACAACTGTTCTTTCTCCGAGAATATGGCCAGGGGTTGATCAGCTCCCATAGATCCAACCGGCTCGTTACCTTCGAGGGCCATTGTTTTTAAAATAATATCAACATCTTCACGGCTGTAGCCATAAAGCACTTGCTTCTCCAGAAGGCTTTGATGATCTACATCCAGGGGAGCCATGGCGTTGAAAAAACCATGTATAGTGATCTGGTTCTCCTGGGTCCACCGCCGATAAGGTTTTCTTCTTGCAAGACGCATTTTTAATTCTGTATTCTCGATTAACCTTTTTTCATCGAAATCAACAAGCAGCATTTCTCCAGGTCGCAGAGCCCCTTTTAGCCGGACGTCTTCAGCTGGAATGTCACATACCCCCGCCTCAGAAGCAAAAACCATTAATCCCGATTTACTTATGGTATAGCGGGCAGGACGTAATCCGTTACGATCCAAAATAGCGCCCAGTGATCTGCCGTCGGTATAAACAACTGCTGCCGGACCATCCCATGGCTCCATAATGCCCGCATGATATTCATAAAATCCTCGCAGGTCGGGGCCGATCGGATATTTGTCGCCCCAGGCCTGGGGTATCAGCATGGCCATGGCGTGTTCAATAGAACGCCCCCCGTTGACCAGCAGCTCCAGGGCATTATCCAGGTTGGCCGAATCACTGACATCGTTTTCCAGGACAGGTACTATTTTTTCAATATCCTCTCCAAATAGTGGAGATTTCATATCTCGCTCTCGCGATGCCATCCAGTTTCGGTTGCCCTTAATTGTATTAATTTCACCGTTATGGCACAGGTATCGGAAGGGGTGAGCAAGAGGCCAGGACGGAAACGTATTTGTGCTGTAGCGCTGATGGACCACCACAAAAGCACTTTCGACCAGTTCATCATTAAGATCAGTGTAAAACTTCATAACCTGATCAGGCATAAGCAACCCCTTGTATACTATGGTCCGGCAGGACAGGCTGGAAATGTAAAAGATGTCTCTGTTAATGCCGTTTTCTCCTGCAGCAAATTCTATCTGTTTTCTGATAATGTATAACTTTCTTTCAAGATCGTCATCAGCATAGCCACTGCCATCGATTATGCATTGAGAGATATAAGGCATGGTTTCAAGTGAAGTTCCGCTTAATATTTCACTGCGAACAGGCACATCGCGCCAACCAATAACTTTGAGACCTTCTTTTTCTACAACAAGGGAAACCAGGTCTAAACAACTTTTCCGCTGCTTTTTATCGATTGGTAAAAAAAACATACCTACCCCATAATGTCCACAGGCAGGTAGTTTCCAGTTATTATTTTTACCAAGTTTTTGAAAAAAACAGTCCGGTATTTGAAATTGTAGCCCAGCTCCGTCACCATTGGTCTGATCAGCACTGGTAGCTCCGCGATGTAGTAATTTTTCCAGTATTATAATACCGCTATTAATTATTGAATGGCTTTTTTCACCATTAATATTTGCCAGAAAACCAAGTCCGCATGCTTCATGTTCCATGTTACGATCATAAAGACCATTTTCTGATAAGTTATGATGTTCCTTACTGCAATACCCCAATCATACCATCCCCAATCTTAATCTTGTTTTTTGGTAACATCTTTTATTCTCTACAAAATCTGATAGTCCTTCAATCACATGCAATTTTTTTGCCAAAACGTAATTGAGTATTATTAAACATTTATTGTCCGGTTGTTACGAAAAACACTGTTATAATACTTATTAATATGACATCAGGTTAAATAATATTTCCTTATATTAAAAAATACCGGTCATTTATATTTGACTAAGCAACCAGGTCGGGTAAAATAATATCTGAAGGTATATTTCATTTAATTTTCTGCCGGAGATTAATCATATTTACATCAGGTTAAACCGAAAGGACAAATAATGACTTACAGCTGCTATATAACATTTCCAACAATATTTTATGCAATACGTGCCGAAGAAATTTTAAAATCTTCGTCCTACAAAAATAAAATGTTACCTGTTCCGCGCAGTATCAGCTCAAGTTGTGGCACGGCCCTGAATTGCCAATGCAACGACATAAACTCTATCAAAAACCACTTGCTAGAAAATAATTGTAAAATTGAAGGCTGTTATAAACTCTGTGAAGAAGGGCTGAACACCCTGTCGGTAGAGGAGTTGTTAATTGATGAATGATTCTGCTGCCACCGGGGAAAATACTAATTATTATTTTGATAATGCGGCTACTTCATGGCCAAAGCCGGAAAGGGTTTACGGGGCTGCTGAAAAACAGATGCGCAGCATGTTCGGAAACCCGGGCCGCTCCGGCCATACCAGGACCCTGGAGGCAGACCGCCTTATATATAAAACCCGTGAAGCAGTTGGCCGCTTATTTAATATAAAAGACCCGGCCCGGATCGTTTTTACATTGAACGCTACAGATGCACTGAATATGGCTTTGAAAGGATTCCTTGACGAAGGTGACCACGTTCTTCATACCGCTATGGATCATAATTCTGTGCTCAGACCACTAAGCAGGTTAACCAAAGAAAAAAACATTACTTCAACAACTATTCCCTGCTCTGCAGAAGGATATCCTTCACTTGAAAAGCTTAAATCTGCTTTAAAAAAGAAAACCCGTTTACTGGTAATCAACCATGCCTCAAACGTTACCGGAACGATTATGCCCCTGAAAGAGATGTCAGACCTGGCCCATGCTGAAGGTGCAGCAGTGCTTGTCGATGCAGCTCAGACAGCAGGGACTTTTCCGATATACGTCGAAAGATTAGGAATTGATATGATGGCTTTTACCGGGCATAAAGGGCTCCTTGGCCCAACTGGAACGGGAGGTCTTTATATTCGTCCCGGGCTTGATATCAAACCTTTACGAGAAGGTGGAACGGGTAGTCAATCCGAGCTTGACACACACCCGGAAGAAATGCCCGAGAGGTTGGAAGCAGGCACCCTTAACAGCGCCGGTCTGGCAGGCTTACTGGAGGGTATAACTTATATTATGGACACGGGTCTGGAAAATATTCGAAAACATGAACAGGGACTGCACCGCTACATGTTTAACAGGCTTACTGAAATACCCAAAATTAAACTATATGGCCCACCGGCCGACCATCACTGTGCCTGTATTATCTCCATTACCACCGGTCAGGCTGACAGTGGGGAAATCGGCTACATTCTTGAAAACAACTATTCCATTCTCTGCCGGACCGGACTGCACTGCGCCCCGCTGGCGCACCAGGCAATCGGCTCTTTCCCCGCAGGAACAATACGTTTCAGCCCCGGTCCTTTTAGCACTACACGAGATATTGATTACCTCGTTAATGCTTTGCAGGATGTTTGTGCTATGATTAGATGATAGGAGGATTTACTTTGATAACAATAAACTGCAGCGGATTAAACTGTCCTGAGCCTGTTTTGCGAACCAGGGAAGCCCTGTCAAAATATCCGGACTCGGCAATATCAATTCTTGTGGATAATGAAACAGCCCGTGAGAATGTGCTCAGGTTTGTTCAGAAACAGGGCCGGGTTGCAAGCTGGATTAAGGATGGTAATACTATAATCATTTCTATTGAAGAAGATCGCGCTACAACGAAGAATACTGATACGATTCCTGATAAAAAACCATTAACAACTGAGAAACCTGTTATCTTACTGACAACGAACCTGCTCGGACAGGGGAGTGATGAGCTGGGAGCTATCCTGATGCGCAGTTTCATTTATACACTGACCAGGAGTGAAGTATTACCTTCTGCGATCATTTTGATGAATTCAGGAGTCAGGCTGGCCGTTAACAACGCAAATACCCAGGATGAATTGACAGAACTAATAAACAGGGGAGTAAAAGTCCTGGTTTGCGGAACTTGTCTTGATTATTACGGACTCAAGGATATTTTAAAATCCGGAGAAATCAGTAACATGTACGACATATCAGCATTGTTGCTCAATGCAGATAAAGTAATTACTGTATAGTTTGAACAGTTTGTTATAATAAAACAGGCAGAAATACCAGAGATTATTCATTATTAACTAATTAGGTCGGAGGCTGGTTCATGCCTGCAACTATTATACCTGTACCTGATGCTCAAAGAAAAAAAGCGCTGCTGGGTATAGTCTTTGCCGCATTCCTATGGAGCAGCAGCGGCCTGTTCATTAAGTTGATAGCCATGAATCCCATGGCTATTGCCGGGTTACGCAGCACTATTGCTGCTATATTTATAATAATTCTGATGAAAGGCAAATTGCGTTTTAACGTTTGCTGGACTCAAATATCGGGTGCTTTCGCTTATGCTTTAACCATGATTCTCTTTGTCGCCGCAACTAAATCAACCACTGCTGCAAACGCCATCCTCTTACAGTATACAGCTCCTGTGCCAACAGCCTTGCTTGGGTACTGGATTCTCAAGGAAAAAGTGACCCGCTTCGACTGGGTAATAATTACCCTGGTTATCAGTGGTATGTTTTTATTTTTCATAGACCACATCTCCCCAACCGGAATCTATGGCAACTTGCTGGCGATAGCCAGCGGGGTAACTTTATCTTATTTTATAATCTGCATGAGAGTACAGAAAAACAGCTCATCAGTGGAGACGGTAATACTGGGGAATATTATAACGGCAGTTATTTGCATTCCCTTTTATTCCCAGGCAGAACCCACCGTTATAGAGTGGATAATTCTTCTCTACATGGGGATATTCCAAATCGGACTATCTTTTTTTATTTTTTCCAGCGCTATAAAACACGTTGCCGCCCTGGAATCAATTTTAATCCAGACTCTTGATCCGCTGCTTAACCCGATCTGGGTCTTGCTGGTAATCGGTGAAACTCCCGGCAAATGGGCTTTAATCGGAGGCGCAGTTGTCATTGCTTCTATAACCTATCGCAGTATCGCTTTAAATAAAAAAGCGCCTATGGAGGCGCCTGCTGCTCATTAACAATAATGATACTGTTCTTTTTATAACCTGTTTTAACCGCCAAGGTAAGCTTTTTTGATTTCCTCTGTCTGAGCCAGCTCGGAGGCTGTTCCCTCATAAACAATTTTTCCTGTTTCCAGAACATAGCCCTTGTCGGCTATCGACAAGGCAAGGTGAGCATTCTGCTCTATCAGTAGAATTGTTGTCCCTTCGCGGTGGAATTCTTCTATAATTGAAAATATTTGCCTGACCAAAATAGGTGCGAGACCCATTGATGGTTCGTCCAACATCATCAACCGGGGTTTTGACATTAGAGCTCTGCCCATGGAAAGCATTTGTTGTTCACCACCGGATAATGTTCCGGCTGACTGGTTACGCCTTTCATAGAGCCGGGGAAAAGCTTCAAATACTCTTTCAAGGCTTTCATTAATCACATTCTTATCTTTTGTAAAGTAAGCACCCAGGTCGAGATTTTCCAGAACAGACAGGTCAGTAAAAACTCTTCGTCCTTCCGGAACCTGCGATATACCGATTTTGACGATATCTTCAGCCTGCATCGTGCCAATATTTTTACCTTCAAAAGTAATTGAACCTTCTCTGGCTTTCTCAAGACCAGATATAGTGCGCAGTATCGTAGTTTTACCTGCTCCGTTTGCTCCAATCAGGGTAACAATTTGCCCTTCCTTAACCTCAAGGGAGATTCCTTTAACCGCGTGTATTGCGCCGTAGTAAACGTGCATATCTTCTATCTTAAGCATACTAGACCTCCTCCCCAAGGTATGCTTCAATCACCTTTGGATGCTGACGGATTTCTTCTGGCAGGCCCTGGGCTATTGTCTTTCCATAGTCGAGGACATAAATACGTTCACACACACCCATAACCAGGTGCATATCATGCTCAATAAGCAGAATGGTAAGCTTAAATCTTTCCCTGATAAACTTGATCAGTTCCATCAGGTTATGAGTTTCCTGGGGGTTCATACCGGCGGCCGGTTCATCCAGCAATAAAAGCTTCGGATTAGTAGCCAGGGCTCTGGCAATCTCCAGGCGGCGTTGTTCACCATATGGAAGATTCTTGGCCAACTCTTCTTTTTTCTTATGCAGGTTAAATATCTTTAAAAATTCATGAGCTAGATTGTCGATTTCTGCTTCTTCTTTTGTATATACATTTGAATGAAAAATACTTGGGATAAAGCCATAAGTTACATTCTTATTGTAAGCAACCTTAACATTTTCAATTACAGTCATCTCTTTAAACAGCCTGATATTCTGAAATGTTCTCGCGATACCAAGATTGGTGACCTGGTAAGGTTTGAGTGACTTTTCCGGTGAGCTGAATAAATGGTCGTAAAAATATACTTCTCCCTCGGAAGGTTCGTAAACACCGGTTAGAACATTAAATACGGTAGTTTTACCAGCCCCGTTCGGTCCGATCAAACCTACGAGCTCACCTTCTTCCAGGTTTATAGAAAAATTGGAGACAGCTGTTAACCCCCCGAAACGGATCCCCATTTTTTTAGTGGTTAAAACCGACATTTAGCTCACCCCCTTACCGTTTTCTGTATTTTTACTAAATCTTTTTTTAATCCGATCGGGAAATTCCCTGAGATCACTTAAGCCCTGGCGTACCAGTGAAAGAGATATTTCTTTTGAACCAAGCAAACCTTTAGGCCGAAATAACATGATTAAAATCATCAGCAAAGAATAAAAAATCATCCGGACCGCACCAAAGTCACGGAACCATTCCGAGAAAAAGGTGAGAAATACAGCAGCAGCTATTGATCCGCTGATACTGCCCAGACCACCCAGAACAACCATTAAAAGTACTTCAACCGAAAGCATAAAGGTAAACATAGTCGGGTGGGCCAGTCTTAACATGTGTACTAACAGCGCTCCACTGATTCCTGCAAAGAAAGCACCAATCACAAAGGCGGTTACTTTATACTTTGTAGTATTGATACCCATTGTTTCTGCAGCTATTTCATCTTCTCTAATCGATTTACAGGCCCTTCCGTGAGAAGAATTAATATAATTTTTGATCACAATTACAGTAAGAGCAGCCAGGGTAAAGGCCCAGACAAAAGTAGACATACGGGGAACCCCGGAATAACCGGCAGCCCCACCGACAAACTGCCAGTTAAGAAACAGAACCCTGATTATCTCACCAAAGCCGAGAGTAGCGATACCGAGATAATCGCCGCGCAGGCGTAAAGTGGGCATGCCGATTAATAAACCGGCAAATGCTGCAATTATTCCACCAATTAGAAGAGCTATGATAAAAAGGATAATGTCTGGAAATACTGCCCTATCAACCATACCAAACAAACTTGTTTTGGTTATTATCGCTGAGAAATAACCGCCAATTGCCATAAATCCTGCATGTCCTATTGAAAACTGTCCGGTAATACCCAGAACAAGATTTAGGCTGACCGCAGCTATCACAGAAATACACATATAGGTGATAACCATAGCTACATAACTCGATACATTACCAGCGTTTATCAGCATTTGAACTACACTGGAAAAGACAAAAGCTCCGACTAAGTAGAGTGCATATTTGATTAAAGGGTATTTATTCAACATAGAGAGCTACACCTTCTCTCGGACATTCTTACCCAAAATACCTGTAGGTTTGATTAAAAGAACCAGGATTAATATGGCAAAGGCTACCGCATCACGAATCATAGAATAACCAAAAGCACTGACAGTAACTTCGGTAACGCCAAGCAGCATTCCACCGATAGCAGCACCTGGGATAATACCTATTCCTCCTAATACCGCAGCAACAAAAGCTTTCAAACCCGGCATTAAACCAATCAGCGGATTAACCTGCCCATAGTTCATGGCAAATAAAATACCACCGGCTGCAGCCATTGCTGAACCGATGGCAAATGTGAAAGCGATGGTTGCATTTACATTGATGCCCATCAACCTGGCAGCATCTTTATCCAGCGATGCAGCCCGCATCGATCTGCCCATCCTGGTTTTATGTACGACAAACTGCAATAGAAGGATAAGAAGGAGGGTGGTTATTAAGATAAATATCTGCCGGTTTGAAAGTATGGCACCAAATATTTCATAGCTTTTTGTAGGTAATAGCTGCGGATAACCCCGTGGGGCAGCCCCCAGGAAAAATATACCCAGGTTTTGCAATAACATAGAAACACCTACGGCTGTCATCAGGGCTGCCAACCTGGGAGCAAACCTAAGCGGTTTGTAGGCAAACCTTTCAATAATTACCCCAAAAATAGCAGCAACAGCCATAGCAACAGCCAGGGTAACGATAACATCAATAGCGTAAAGAATAAAAGTGCCTTCCAGCGCCGGGCTGGAGGCTGCTATTTTTTCGTATATATTTACACCGTTCTTAAAATAAAAACCGGTGAATGCGCCGATCATGAATATTTCACCGTGGGCAAAATTTATTAATTTAATAATTCCGTAAACCATTGTATAGCCCAAAGCAATGAGAGCATAAACAGAACCCAGGGAAATACCGTTTATAAACTGCTGTATAATTTGCTCAAGCAATCTGCTTCAACCCCCACCTTTTATTACAAGACCCGGAGAAGCCTTTGAGGGCTTCTCCGGTTAACTTTTAACTGAGAATAACTATTTAAGGCTGAATTGTTGTATAAAGAACCACTTCTCCATCAACAAAGGTATTTACAACCAGAGATTTAACCGGGTTACGGTTCTCATCAAAGGCAAATGTTCCACTGGCTCCTTCAAATCCTTCAGTAGCCCATAATGCATCACGGACAGCTTCCGAATCTGTTGTTCCAGCCACTTCAATGGCATTCATTAATAATTTTGCAGCATCATAGGCAAGAACCGCAAGGGCATCGGGAACTTCTCCGCCATAAGCAGCAGCATATCCTGCCAGTAGATTTTGCACTTCTGGTTTGGGGTCAGCCGGGGTGTAGTGGTTGGTGAAGAAATGACCTTCTGCCGCATCTCCGGCCAATTCAACAAACTGCGGTGAATCCCAACCATCAGCGCCAATGAATACAGCATCAATACCAAGATCGGCTGCCTGCCTGACAATTAATCCTGCTGTTCCGTAATAAGATGGAACATAAACTACATCGGGATTCCTGTCCTTAACACGGGTAAGAATAGCAGAATAGTCTGTTTCGGTATCAACAAACTCACCAACTTCAAGAATTTCTCCGCCTTCGGCGGTGAAGTATTCTTCGAAGCTGTCTGCAAGACCCTTACTGTAGTCGCTGCCGGTATCAAACAAAATGGCGGCGGTCTGTGCTCCAACTTCGTCCACGGCAACACGAACAGCACTATATGCCTGGAATGGATCGAGGAAACATGCCCTGAAAATGTAATCGCCAACCAGGGTAACGTCCGGGTTTGTAGAAGTCGGGCTAAAAAGAACTATACCGGCTTCCTGGGCAACGGGAGCGGCAGCAAGGCTGTTAGAACTGGCAACTGGACCTAAGATTGCTACTACACCTTCCCCGATAAGCTTCTCTGCAGCCAGGGCTGATTCAGGAGCGGTACTCTTATTATCCAGGAAGACAACCTGAACCTCTTTACCAAGAACTCCGCCTGCTTCATTAATTTCAGCTAAAGCAAGCTCGACTGCGTTTTTACTGGACTGGCCATAAGTTGCGATCGCTCCGGTCAGTGGGAAAATCCCCCCAATGACTATCGCGTCTTCATCAATAACGATATCTTCAACGTCACCTTCTACTTCATCGCCGGTACCTGCATCATCGCCTGAATCAGCGGCAGGTCCGTCTCCGCATCCTACTACTGCAACCATCATAGCTGCGAGTAGTAATACTGCCATTAAAAAATATAGCTTCTTTGACATTCATACCCCTCCTATTTAAAATATATGTTTAATTTCATTTACGCGAAACGGTTCCGTTTCACATAAAAGATATTCAATTATAATCTTATTGACCTTAGGATGTCAATTGCTATTTGTTAATTTTTTCCCTGTGGAGAGGAGCAAAACATTGGTTCTATTGCTTGAAAATACCAACAGGCCTCCCTGTAAACAGGGAGGCCTGATAGAAAAAGTTTTCTGGCGGGGACCTACTCTCCCGGGGGCTCACGCCCCGAGTACCATTGGC
>CAYMIW010000017.1:0-59177 GCA_964390725.1 uncultured Syntrophomonadaceae bacterium
GGACCAACCGGTTATGAGCCGGTAGCTCTTCCAGCTGAGCTATGGGCCCTCGTCTATTATCATGTCTATAAATAATGATTGCCCTTACAGCTATATGAGTGTAACATACCCTGCAGATCGTTGTCAAGATTTTAAAAAGAGGATAAAATAATATTATGTTTAAACAACAGGAGGCATAACAAATGTATAAAGAAGTAAACGATATCAACATTAAACTTACTTATAAAGATGTATTAAAAGGGCAGGGCATTGAACCGGACAGAGCTTCCAAACGTCTCGTTGAAATGGCCGAATCAGTCCTGGAAGAAGCTCATTCGCTTATCAACCCAGCCGCTATATACACAGCAGCCAGGGTTACAGGATTTGAACATAAAACTATATATTTCGAGGGCGGTTCCTTTGAAGGATCGCTCGTTGCACGGGCTTTGGCCGGAGCAGAACACCTGAATATTGCCATCTGTACCATAGGAGAAGCTCTTGAAGAGCGAGTTGCAGAAATAATGGGAGAAAACCCGGTCAAGGCACTGGCGCTCGATGGAGCCGGTATTGCCGCCGTTGGGAAAGTTAGCCAGACGATTGAAGATATAATCAGTTCAGAAGCATATAAGCTAAACCTGGACCTCGGTATGCGAGCCCAGCCCGGGCAGGAAGGTTGGCCGATTGAACAACAAAGCCAGGTATTCTCTGTTTTGCCGGCGGCGAAAATCGGGGTCAGGCTGACAACCAGTTTTCTGATGATCCCCCGCAAATCTGTATCCCTGGTAATCCCCCGGGGTAAAAATTTGAATGATGCTGTTTCTCCCTGTGATTTCTGTTCTAAGCGAAACCGCTGTGAATGGCGCAGGGATAAACGACTGGCCTAGCACTTAACCCAGAATTGAATAAAAAACGGTACTTCCAGAAGAAGTACCGTTATTATTTCTGGCTCCCCAGGCAGGACTCGAACCTGCAACCTACCGGTTAACAGCCGGTCGCTCTGCCATTGAGCTACTGAGGAGCATCACCAGCATTAGTAATTATACTCAATGAAGCATTTCTCGTCAAGCTATTTTGCATCTCGAAGAGCTATCTTTTGCAGAATTTCTTCATACTTTTCCCTGGTAATGGGATAGAAAGATAGAACAATAATACCAATAACAAAAAAGACTGCGGGGATAGGGCCGCATAATAGTCTGATCCCAAGCAGTGAAACCTCACTCTGGACAACATCTGGAACATAGCCAAAAGCACTCAGGGTCCATCCGCTTAAAGCTATGGCAAAAGCCTGACCTATTTTACTGGTTAAAGTCCATAGGCCGTAAAATACTCCTTCCCTTCTTACACCGTTTTCGGCATAATCATATTCCACCACATCAGGGACAATAGCATATGGCATAACATATTGGGTAGCAAACCCAAACCCGGCAAAAATCATAATAAAATAAGTAACTTCCATCGCTACTCTGGTCCCAAAAAAGAAAAGAATCATCACAGCCAGGGCTACGATCGACATGCCTATGTTATAGCTCTTCTTCTTACCAATTTTTCCTGCAATAACAGTCCATACCGGAATAAATATCATTGAACTGACCAGCAGGGCAACCAGCGCCAGCTGAAAGCCACTCTCACTGCCAAAAAGATAGATATAAAAATACAGCAGGGCCCCCTGGATTATAGTGACACCGGTAATATGCATGGTCCAGGGAATCAGGCAGGTAAGAAATGCTTTCATACCAAGCACCTGGGCATAAGATTTAAATATATTCTGCCGGGGCGGCAGATTGCCGTGAACTGGCTCACGCACTGAAAAAACGGTAATAAGGGCCGTTATCATCATGATGGCTCCCATAACTGCTCCTGTCAGTGTCCAACCTGCTTTCACACTACCTGCCAGGCCGACTATGGGCAGAACCAGGCCGGCTCCCACCAGAGTTCCAACCACCGCGCTGCTCATACGATAAGCATTGACTACAGTTCTTTCATTGTAGTCCGTCGTCAATTCGGGCGTAAGTGCACCATAAGGAATGTTAACCAGGGTATATGCAGTGCAGAGAAGGCAGTACATTACAGCTGCCCAGGCAAAAAGTTGTCCCTGGCTTCCCAGGGAAGGATCTGTAAACATGACAATCATCATACCAAACAACAAAAAGGAACCAATAAACATGTAAGGCCTTCTTCTTCCCCAGCGCGACCTGGTTCTGTCGGAAAGGTAGCCGATTGTTGGGTCAGTTACGGCATCCCATATTTTACCAATCATTAGGGCTGTACCTGCCAATCCCGCTGCCAGGCCGACCACGTCAGTCATAAAAAAGAGCAGGTAAAATCCCATCATTGTAAAAAACAGATTACCACCCAAATCGCATATACCAAAGCCCAGCTTGGTCCAAAACGAGAGCTTTCCTCCATGCAGTTTTACTTTTTCTACTTGTTCAGCCACCAGCACACCTGCTTTCTTCAGGTAATATTTCTACTGTTTGACCCAACCTGCAACATTCAAAAACTTGCTTAATCTGCAACTGGCTCTCCACTGCCTCCATCAATTCTACTATAACTGGATTATTAAGACAATTCTAAAAGTCAGGCAGGATTTCCTTTAAACAAAGCGAAATTAAACTTGTTGTTAATATTTGGTTAACTGAGGTTAAGGAGGATCTAAAAAAATGCGCTTAACAGGAGGACAAATTGTAACCAGGGCCTTGATCGATAACGGTATACCTTGGATAGCAGGTATTCCCGGTCACGGCTGTCTCGCCCTGGTCGATGCATTCTATGAATCGAGAGACAAACTGCCGCTTTATCAGGTCAGGCACGAGCAAAGTGCAGCTCATATGGCAGACGGGTATTACCGTGTAACCGGTAAACCGGCTGCTGTTTTTACTTCCATTGGTCCGGGAGCCTTAAACCTGGCAATCGGATTGGCTACATCTTACGTTGATTCAACAGCCATGTTAGCTTTAATCGGTGAAACCCACACTTATATGTTCGGAAAAGGGGTTTTGCAAGAGATAGAACGCAATCGGGCTGCCGATTCTTTGAATGCCCTTCGCCCCCTTACCCGCTACTCCCAACTGGCAGGAAGGGTGGAGCAGCTGCCCCATGCCTTAAATCGTTCTTTTCTGGCCATGCGGCATGGCAGACCCGGCCCGGCGGCAATTGCCCTACCCATGGATGTACAGGCAGAAAGCGCAGAGATCAATAGAGATAACCTGAGGTTTGACTACTCCAAGTTATCCTGTCGTCCCGACTCAGCCGATATTTCTAAAACAGCCAGCCTGCTTGCTGAAGCAAAACGTCCGCTCATCCTGGCCGGTGGAGGAGTTCTCCGCTCAGGGGCCACTTCTGAACTGATCAGGCTTGCCGAGCGAACAGGAGCTGCTGTAATTACCACCATGGCTGGTAAAAGTGCCTTTCCAGAGGACCACCCCCTTTATGCCTGGCACGCCGGGTCCAAGGGTACGGGCAGTGGAAATACCCTGGCCTTGCAAGCAGATATAATTTTTGCAGCTGGCTGCCGGTTTGCAGATGAAACAACCTCCTCTTACCGTCGTAAGACAAGTTTTAATATACCCCCGGCAAAATTAATCCACCTGGACCTTGATCCGGCAGAAATAGGAAAAAACTATCCGGTTGAGATCGGTTTAACCGGAGATGCAAAGCTTGTCCTTGCTGCAATAAACGAGGAACTTGGAGAAACCATTTCTGAAAATCGCAATGATGCATACACCAGGGAAATCAAAGAGACACGCAACCGCTGGTTACAGGAATTAGCTGCCCTGAGGGGGGACAACCTCAGCCCTGTTACCGTTTCCCGTGCATTGACGGAGATCCGCTCAGCTTTACCAAGAAGCGGTTATCTTGTAACATCATCAGGTCACAGCCAGGCCCAGGTATTTCAGGAATTTCCCTTTTATGAACCGGGGACCCTGGTAACAACCGGAGGATTTTCTACCATGGGCTTCTCTCTCCCGGCCGCATTGGGAGTTAAACTGGCCAGGCCAGAGCAAGCTGTGGTTGCCCTTGTTGGTGACGGTGATTTCCTGATGACCTGCCAGGAGTTGGCCACTGCGGTTCAATACAATATACCGGTTGTCATAATCGTACTTAATAACGGGGGATTCCTGTCAATTCGCGATCTGCAGCAAGATGTATACGGGGAAGCAAGGCGGTATGCCACAGAATTCTGCAATCTCTCAGGCGAAGTAGTTACCCCTGATTTCAAAGAACTGGCAAAAGCATTTGGAGTTAAATCAGCAAGAGTATCAAACCCGGGAGAGGTTGCACCGGCCCTGGCAAAAGCACTGTCTCTAGACGAACCATATCTGTTGGAGATTATAGTTAACCGCCAGTATCCCTGGTCGGGAGGAAAAGCTACAGGATGGTGGGATGTTCCTGTGCCGGAATACCTAAAAGATATTCGCAGTGAATATACCGAAGCCCGCAGCGAAGAAGAACTCGGGCAATAATTATCGGGAGGCTAACCATGATTAAAACAGTCTTCGCCGGTTGCGGACGAATCTCCGATCTGCACGCCCTTGGATATCGTGACAATCGTAAGGGAAAGATTTACGGGCTATATGATCCCGATCATGATAAGGCAGCCGCCAAAGCTGCTTTATGGCAGGCAGAAAAAATATACAATAGTTACGAAGATGTTCTGACCGACCCTGAAGTTGATCTGATTGAGATTCTTACTCCCCACCATTTACACTGCGACATGGCCATTGCCGCCGCTAAAGCAGGAAAACATGTTTCACTGCAGAAGCCGATGGCTTTAAACCTGGAAGAAGCAGATCGAATTATAAAGGCAGTGGATGCCTCTGATATTATATTCAGGGTTTATGAAAATTTTGTTTACTATCCGCCATATGTTAAAGCCAGGGAAATGATTGATAACGGGGAAATCGGTGAACCACTGTCAGTTAACCTCAGAGTGCGCTGTGGTTGTAGTCCCGATGCCTGGGAAATCCCGCTTGATGCCTGGCAGTGGCGTTTCGACCCGCAAACCGGGGGCGGCTGCCCAATCATGTTTGATCACAATTACCACAACTTCTCCCTGATTCTATACTTACTGGGAGAAGTTGAACAGGTATTTGCCTGGGCAGATTACAGCGAAGTCGTACCGGAAAGCGGATTAAAAGTGAACGTTCCATCAATGATAATGTGGAAATACAGGCGGGGCAGAGCTTATGGAGTTATGGATGTAGTTATGGCACCAGAGCTGGAGATAGATACAAAACATTATGCTGATGAAAGCCGCCTGGAAATAACCGGAACAGCCGGTATTATTTTTGTGAATCGCTGCACCGGACGTCTTCAGAACCGTCCTCCCCTTGAATTGTTTAAAAAAGGTATAACAACATCATTTGAAAACATTCCGGCATCCTGGGAGATAAGTTTCAAACTTGCTACTGAAGATATGCTGGAGGCTATTGTTGAGAAACGCCAACCCCGACTAGATCTCCGGCAGGGCAGGAATGCTCTCGCCCTCACTCTTGCTGTTCAGGAATCAGCTGCCAGGGGTTGCAGCTTAAAAATATGATATTTTACTATTCCCAAGGAGGTTGATTATTTATCCATGAGTGAAAAACCAGATGGCAATATAACTGAGGGTCTGGAAAGAACAGCTCATCGAGCACTGCTGTTCGGTCTGGGACTCAACCGATCCGACCTTGAGAAACCTCTGATTGGGGTTGTTAATTCCTGGACTGACCTGGTTCCGGGACATATGCATCTCAATGAATTAGCTGCAGCTATCCGTGAAGGGATCAACGCCGGAGGAGGCGTTCCGAGAGAATTTCACACCTGTGCCGTTTGTGACGGCCTGGCCCAGGGACATACCGGAATGAGTTATTCCTTACCAAGCCGGGAGAATATTGCCGATACCATTGAAATAATGACCCGATCCCACTGCCTCGACGGATTAGTGCTGCTATGCGGTTGTGACAAGATTGTTCCAGGGCAGTTAATGGCTGCCCTACGCCTCGACATTCCAGCAATCATGGTAACATCAGGGCCAATGGAAGCAGGGCGCTGCGGCACTTATAACAACCTGACCCTGAGCAGCATGCGTGAGATGGCCGGAGCAACAGTATCCGGAAATATAAGCATATCCGAGTTGGAAGCTATTGAAGAAGCGGCTATTCCCGGGGCTGGCAGTTGTTCTATGCTCGGCACTGCCAACACAATGTCATGCCTGTCAGAAGCACTGGGGATGACTCTACCAGGCATGGGAGCATCACCTGCAAGAAGCGCGGAAAAAATCAGGCTAGCCCGAGCTTCCGGTGAAGCAGCCACTAAACTGGTAATGAGTAATATCAGTACGAGAAAGATTATATCTAGAGCATCCTTGCTCAACGCCATAACTACCGATATGGCGTTGGGAGGTTCAACAAACAGTATTCTACATCTCCTCGCCCTGGCTAGCGAAGCAGATATAAAACTTGACCTGTCAGATTTCGATCAACATTCGACACGAGTGCCACATCTTTGCAATCTTCTTCCCGGAGGCCAATACCCTTTAACTGAATTTTACCATGAAGGTGGCGTTCCTGCGCTTTTAAAAGAACTAACCCCTTTGCTCGACCTTGATGTGAATACTGTCAGCTGCAGTAAGCTTGGTGATACTATTGAAACATACCTCTGTAAACGGCTCAATGTTGAAAATCGAAGAGTTATCCGGCCGCTCGATAATCCCCTCCATGCCGGGGGAGGTCTGGCTGTTTTATATGGTAATCTTGCTCCTGAAGGTGCAGTTATAAAAACCGGTGCATTGCAAGACTTCCCTGACAAAATGCAAGGACCGGCTGTCCCCTTCGATACAATGGAGGATGCCGTCAGGGCTGCAATGGCTGGAGAATTAAAACAAAATGATATAGTTGTTGTTCGCTATGAGGGTCCGGCAGGGGGACCGGGAATGCGGGAAATGCACATGCTAAGCTCGCTGCTTTCCGGTATGAATAGTGGAGCAGCTGTAGTAACCGATGGCCGCTTTTCCGGATCATCAAGGGGGATGTGTGTTGGCCATGTTTCACCTGAAGCTTCAGCAGGTGGTTTACTGGCCCTGGTGGAAAAGGGTGATTTAATCAAAATTGATATTCCTGCCAGGCGCATTGATCTAATGGTAAAAAAGCAGGTTCTTGCCGGGCGCAAACCTACACCTGCAGTTAAGAATATTGCCCCGGGTCTGCTGGCGCGTTATCAGCAATTGGCAGGATCAGCTGCCCAGGGGGCTGTTTTAAAGAAATATCATGCAGCTGAATGAAAAAAGGAGCATTTTATTAATGCTCCTTTCCATGGTTAATATTGCCTTTGCAAACTATTCGAGGTAATCACGCAGTCTTTTGCTTCGCATAGGATGACGAAGCTTACGCAGTGCCTTAGCTTCAATTTGCCGTATTCTTTCCCTGGTTACACCAAAAAACTGGCCAACTTCTTCCAGCGTCCGCGAGCGCCCGTCATCAAGCCCAAACCTTAGTCTGAGCACTTTTTCTTCCCTTGCTGAAAGAGTATCAAGAACATCTTCCAACTGTTCTTTTAAAAGCTCGAATGCCGCCGCATCAGCTGGGGCTTGTGCTTCATGATCTTCAATGAAATCGCCAAGATGACTATCATCTTCTTCACCGATTGGTGTTTCCAATGATACTGGCTCCTGGGCTATCTTGAGAATCTCCCTAACCCTATCTTCACTAATATTCATTTCCTGGGCAATTTCCTCTGGAAGCGGCTCGCGGCCCAGTTCCTGAACAAGCTGGCGCTGAATGCGGATTAACTTATTGATCGTTTCTACCATATGAACCGGAATACGGATAGTTCTTGCCTGATCTGCTATGGCTCGTGTTATTGCCTGCCTGATCCACCATGTAGCATAAGTGCTGAATTTGTATCCTTTTCTGTAATCAAATTTTTCAACTGCCTTGATTAAGCCCAAGTTACCCTCCTGAATCAAATCCAGGAAAAGCATCCCCCGCCCGACATATTTTTTGGCTATACTGACCACCAGGCGCAGATTTGCTTCAGCCAAACGTCTTCGCGCTTCATCATTGTTTTGTTCAATAGCCTGGGCCAACTCAATTTCTTCCTCCGAAGTCAAAAGAGGTATTTTACCGATTTCCTTCAGATACATACGGACAGGATCGTTTACCGTTACCCCTTCCGGGACGGTGGAAATATCGCTGGTTTCAGGCTTTGCCTCATCCTCATTATCACTGTCTGCAGTATTATCACGTAAATCTGTTGACGGATCATCAATAATGTCAACTCCATACTGGGCAAGACGATCATAGAAATTATCCAGTGCTTCAACTGAAAGTTCATATGGCTGCAGGGTTTCAATGATTTCCTTGTAAGCTAATGAACCCTTGCTTTTACCCCGTTCAAAAAGCTCGTTCTGGGCATCTTCAAGTGATATTGTTTTTTCTGTGTCCTTAGCCATTGAAATCCCCTCCTTTCACCGAACGGTGAGGGCTGCCTGTTTTCTCCAGGGTCAGCTCACTTTCCTGGCGAAACAATTCATTTGCCTCTTCATTCAGACCCTGTGCTTCTAACGCTTCTCTTTCCTTTTGCAACTTGCGAAGCTGTTTTTCAACCCATTTTCTGTGTAATGAATTGATACTATCATGAAAATTACTTTCTATTGCCTGTGGCGACAGATCCTCTAACTCCGGGCTGGTTACTGCTTCTGCGACAACACTGGAAGTCTGGTCATCTTCAAAGCTGTTGATTATTTTTTCTGCACTAACGACCTCTCCAGCCTCATAAAGGTTCCATATTTTATTAAAAATCAATCTTACCTTTTCATCATCGATATATTCCGGCCTTATAAGATTTCGCCCTTTTTCGGCAATTTCCTTGCTCTGAACCATTAAAGAAATTAATATTTTTTCAGCCAAACGAATTCCACTTGAAGTAACTTCGACCGATATAGCGTTATTACCTTCTTTATTTCCGTGACTTTTTTTCAGACGTCTCTTTTTTAGTTCCCTGCGCAGGGCATCTTCTCCCACTTCGAGTTCCTCAGCCGCTTTCCTTAAATAATAATCCTGTTCAACCTGGTTAACTGCCGTTAAAAGAAAAGGCATTAATTCATTTATGTACCTAACCCTTCCCGCTTCAGTTTTTAAATCATACTTCTGTTTTAAACGCTGCAGCCTGTATTCAATCAGGGGGACAGCATGCTCCAGCAGTTTTTTGAATTTTTCTGCACCTTCTTTTTTAATGAATGAATCAGGATCTCCTCCTGATGGCAACTCTGCTACCTGGACCAAACAACCGGTGGACTGTAATAGAGATAGCCCGCGCCACGTAGCGGCTTCTCCGGCGCTGTCGGCATCATAGGCTGTAATTACCGTTTCTGCCTGACCACGAAGCAAGCGGCACTGTTCAACAGTAAGGGCAGTTCCCAGGGAAGCAACAACATTTTTTATTCCCGCCTGGTATGATGTAATTACATCGGTATAACCTTCCATTACTAAGGCTTTTTTTTGATTCCTTATTTCCATGCGGGCAAAGTTTAAACCATAAAGCAGGGCTCCCTTGTTAAAAACAACTGTCTCAGGTGAATTAAGATACTTCGGACCCGTCTTATCACCCTCCTGTAATACCCTGCCGCCAAAACCGGCAATTCTCCCGACCATGTTAAATATTGGAAATATAATCCTGTTGCGGAAACGATCATAATGGCCCTTTTCACGTCCCGGAGAAACAAGCCCAGCTTTTATCACCAAATCGTCAGGCACTCCTTTTTTCCTGGCAAAGTTAAAGAAACCAGTCCACTCTTCTCCGGCATAGCCCAGCATAAAATTTTCTATTGATTCTTCAGAAATACCCCTTCTAGTTAAATAATCAAGAGCCTGTTTTCCCTTACTGCTATTGCTGAGTTGGTAAGCATAAAACCGGGCTGCAAGCATATTTACCTTGTAAATTTTTTCTTTTATACTTTCCTGCTCCGGTGTTAATGAACGCTGCTCCGGAATATTTATCCCGGCCCTTTTTGACAAGTACCGGACTGCTTCCGGAAAAGTCAGTTTTTCCAGCTGCATGATCAGGCTGAATGCATTTCCTGATGCACCGCAGCCGAAACAGTGAAATAGCTGTTTCTCAGGGGAAACAGTGAAGGAAGGAGTTTTTTCATTATGAAACGGACAGAGCCCAACCATATTTTTACCTCTGCGCTCCAGCTTGATGTATTCACCGGTCAGGGCAACCAGATCGGTACTCTGTCTGATATCATCTATTATTTCTTCCGGTATTCCCCTGACAGCCATCAAATACACCTGCTCCCGTATAGATAACAAAACCCCATCTCCAGAAGAGACGAGGTGATTCCCAACATTCCTGTAGAAGAGGTAAAAACCTTAAATAAATCTCCTCATAAGAAGGATGATTAACCTGTTTATTGCTAATTCGACATCCCAACTCACATTCCTGCCTGTACTTTACTTCAGGTCAACTAATCAGATTATACAATCAAGAGTAAGAAAACATTTCCCCCGACAAAATTATCTGCCGGGGGAAAACCTGGTTTTTTAAAATTCTACTACATGACTACTTGATCTTGCCAGCCACCTCTTCAATCAGTTTGTCGAAATCAGCAATGTTCTCACCGGCCAACTCGGTATAAGCAACCCGCTCTTTCTCCATCCCAAGAGCTTCCAGCAGATCACAGGTATGTTCAACTCTCTTCTGGGCCCAATAACCGACATCTTTATACTGGCAGTTGAATTTTTCACTATCTGCACACCCGACAACGACTACTCCGTCTATGCCCATTTCAAATGCTTTTAGTAAATCAACAGAATCAAGTTTGCCGACACAGGGATAGCGAACTACTTCTACATTTTGATGTTCCCTGTTCACAAAATCAGGCATTGCAAATGCACCGTATGCACATGTAATAGCCAGCATAGCCGGCTTTCCGTTGCGTTTTTCCAGAGCTTTTTGCACTGCGGGTTCAATAGAATTGACCGCGTTCTCCACATAAGGCTCCCTGAATTTAATTGCATAAACAGGACAGGCGCTAAGGCACAACCCACAGGCCTGGCACTGATCATTACGAATAGTAACCTTGCCCTCTTCATTAACAACTGGAACATCGTAAGGACAAATACGTACACAGGTAAGACAGTGAACACATAAATCCTCGTCCTGACAAGCACCAGCTGCACAGGTTAAACAACGTCTTGCCTCGCGAATAGCCGTTTCAACATCATAGCCAAGTTCAGCCTGCTTGAAATGGCGGACTCGTTCTTCAGGAGTCATCATGGGAATATCAAGCCTGGCTACCTTATCTATCTCCCCGGCCACTTTCGGATCAAGTTTTTCCAACTCGGCCACTTCTTCAAGATTTGCCGTATCAAAAGGTTTGCCATCCAGGTAAGCTGCCACGGCTTCGGCAGCCTGGCGTCCATTTGCCATTGCCTGAACAGCTGTACCAGGCCCCATCATCATTTCGCCACAGCCAAAAACACCCTTGCGACTGGTAGTCATCGAACGGCTGTTATAGGCAACCCGGCCGCGTTCGTCAATATCTATTTCCCCACGAACCGGCTCAGGATCACCGCCCTGTCCGATAGCAAAGATGATAATATCACCAGATAACACTTCTTTGCATTCCTCGTTCATAGTTGGGTTAAAACGGCCATCAGGATCAAAGACACAGGTACATTCGACAAGTTCAAGCCCCGTAACTTTACCGTTTTCTCTTACTACAGCTTTAGGCCCCCAGGAGGGGTTTATTTCCACCCCTTCCTCCCTGGCTTCTTCAATTTCCCATTCAAAGGCAGGCATCTCTTCAGCACATTCCAGGCAGACAAGCTTTACTTTTCCTGCGCCTGCCCTTACTGCTGAGCGAGCCACATCCATAGCTACATTTCCTCCACCAATAACGATAACGTTCGGACTGCCTTCGAATTTAAACCCTTCCCTTTTAACAGCTTGTAAAAAAGGCAGGGCATTTAAAATACCATCTCCATCCACCCCGGGAATGTTAAGACCGCGGCTAACCGGTAATCCCATGGCCAAAAGGATAGCCTGATTACCTTCCTGCTCCAGTTTTTCAATTGTAATATCCTTGCCAAGTTCCACTCCGTATTCAAACTTAACACCTTGTTCTGCAATTTCTTCAATATCTTTATCCACAGCTTCATCGGGCAACCTGTATAGTGGAATATAATGACGGACAGCTCCACCAGCGGCATTTTCCCGATCATAGATGGTAACATCGGCTCCCATCCGGGCCAGGTCAAATGCAGCAGTAAGACCGGCTGGCCCAGCACCGATAATTGCTACTTTTCCCTTAACTTTTGGGCCATCTGCCGGCGGTTTAATCCCGGCTTTTCCATATTCAACAGCAAAACGTTTCAGGGCCCTAATAGATGGCGGTTTGTCAACA
This sequence comes from uncultured Syntrophomonadaceae bacterium, assembly GCA_964390725.1. Lineage (GTDB taxonomy): Bacteria > Bacillota > Dethiobacteria > DTU022 > DTU022 > JAABTH01. The sequence goes on from CAYMIW010000017.1 coordinate 12,368, forward strand.
TCATTACGACGACATTCATCTTCGCAGTGATGTGCACAAATCGTTCCGCACACGAAGGGGAGCGGATTTGTTTCTTTGATCACAGACAGCGCACCGTCAAAATCACCGGTAGCTATAGCCAGTAGGTAATCGCGGCAACCTTGGTGCAACGGGCAGGCTGACTGACAGGGGGGGTAAATATTTTCCAAAACCAAACCATGTTTGCCATGTTGGGACAATTAGATCACTCCTTGCGACTATTTTAACTCATTAACTATTCGCCAAAAAAACACTTTCTCCTGTTTATCTGAATTGACAAATACAAGATTGAATCTTCTTATTTTTCCATTTTATAAGGCAGCCCTGGCTGCAGCCAAACGGGCTATTGGCAACCGGTATGGTGAACAGCTAACATAATCGAGACCTAGCAAATGAAAGAATTCTATTGAAGCTGGATCTCCCCCGTGCTCACCACAGACACCTACTTTCAGGTTATCCCTGGCAGAACGACCTTTACCTATAGCTATTTCAACCAGGGCACCCACCCCTTCGCGGTCAAATTCGGCAAATGGATTTGCCGGCAGAATCTTGTGTTTCAGGTAAAAGGGAAGAAACTTTCCTTCTGAATCATCCCTGCTGTAACCAAGTGTAGTCTGGGTCAGGTCATTTGTACCGAAAGAAAAGAAAGATGCTGATTCAGCAAGCTGATCGGCAATCATGCAGGCCCTGGGAAGTTCAATCATTGTTCCTACCAGGTAAGGAATTTCTTTTCCTTTTTCATTAAATATTAAAGATGCCGTTTGATCAACAAGCTCTTTCATCCTGATCATCTCTTCCCGGTGGCCCACCAGCGGGATCATTATCTCAGGCTTAAGCATATCTTCCTGTAAGCCCTGGTCAAGCAGGTCAAAAAGAGCAAGAAATATTGCCCTGACCTGCATTTGGTATATTTCGGGATAAACCAAACCGAGGCGACACCCCCTGTGACCGAGCATGGGATTAAATTCAGATAATGACTGTACCTTTTGCAACATAATTTCTTTCTCTTTAATTAAAACATCACTTGAGCCTTCCCAGCGCATCCGGGCCACTTCCAACAACAGCTCTTCCCGATCAGGCAAAAATTCATGCAGCGGTGGATCGAGCAAACGTATGGTTACCGGAAAACCGGCCATTTCTTTAAATATACCTTTAAAATCACTCTGCTGCATCGGTAACAAATCTTCCAGGGCAGCATTTCTTTCTTCAAGGTTTGAGGCTAAAATCATTTTTTGGACTACCGGGATGCGTTCTGCAGCCATGAACATATGCTCTGTCCGACAAAGACCTATGCCCTGGGCACCAAGTTCAATCGCCTTTCGGGCATCTTCGGGATTATCAGCATTAGCTCGCACCTTCAGCCGACGCACTTCGTCAGCCCAACCAATTAGTTTTTTAAATTCTTGTGTCAGCTCGGGTTCAATCATCGGTACTTCACCGATAAAAACCTTGCCAGAGGTGCCGTCAATTGACATTACTACTCCCTCTTCATACTGCTCACCTTTAATAGCAAAGCACCCCCGGGCCAGGTCAATCTGTAATTCTTCGCAACCGGAGACACATGGTTTTCCCATACCCCGGGCTACGACTGCTGCATGGCTGGTCATTCCTCCTCTGCTGGTCAAAATACCCTGGGCGGCAATTATACCGTGAATATCATCCGGTGTTGTCTCGGGGCGTACTAATAGAACTTTTTCTCCGTCCTGGGCCATATCCTGGGCCTTGTCTGCATCAAATACAGCCTTGCCGCATGCAGCTCCGGGTGAAGCAGGCAGCCCCCGGGCTACATATTTCAATTCTGCATTGGGATCAACACGCCTGTGCAGCAGTTGCTCAAGTTGTTCAGGATCAACACGACGCAGGGCATCAGTTTTATTGATTAGACCTTCCTCGACCATGTCGACAGCAATACGCACCGCGGCAGGCGCTGTGCGTTTTCCAGTTCGGGTCTGGAGCATAAAAAGCCTGCCTTTTTCTATTGTAAATTCAATATCCTGCATATCCCGGTAGTGGTCTTCCAGCTTGTTGCAAATCCTATGAAATTCCTGGTAAACCTCCGGCATATCACTTTGCAAGTCTTTAATTGGATGCGGTGTACGTATACCGGCTACCACATCTTCCCCCTGGGCATTAAATAAATATTCTCCATAAAGACCCGGCTCGCCTGTTGATGGATTCCTTGTAAATGCTACCCCGGTCCCACTATCATCGCCCAGGTTGCCAAAAACCATGGTTTGGATATTAACCGCTGTCCCCAGGTTATCAGGTATGCGGTTAGCCCTGCGGTAAACTACTGCCCGGTTGGTATTCCATGACTTAAAAACAGCTTCTACGGCCATTAGGAGTTGTTCTCTGGGTTCAGTAGGGAAATCAATACCGGTTTGTTTCCTGACAAGTTGTAGAAAATTCTCGATTATTTTTTCCAGATCACTTTCTTGCAGTTCAGCATCTGTTCGCACCTTTTTAAACTGCCTGGCTTCGGTCAATATATTTTCAAATAAATGGTGCTCTACATTTAATACAACATCGGCAAACATCTGGATAAACCGCCTGTAGCAATCTAGAGCAAAACGGCGATCTCCTGATTCGGATGCCAGTGTTTCCAGTGTCTCCCTGTTCATTCCTAAATTGAGAACAGTATCCATCATTCCGGGCATGGAAATAACTGCTCCAGACCGGACTGACAGTAAAAGCAACGGTGTGCCGCCAAATACTCTTTCTGTATCCTTTTCCAGTAAAGCCAGGTTGGCGAGAATTTCTTTTTCAAGTTCCTGCCAGATACCGTCTTCCCTGCTTAAATATTCATTACATGCTTCAGTTGTTACAATAAACCCGGGGGGGACGGGCAACCCAATGCGGGCCATTTCAGCTAAATTGGCTCCTTTCCCTCCGAGTAGTTTCTTCATAGATTGATCACCCTGGGAAAATTGATAAACATAATGTCCTGGTTTCAATTTACCTGGCCTCCTTTAATAATTTGTAAGATACGGTTAGCAACCTCTTCAACGGCCTTGTTTGAAACATCAAATACTGTGCAACCTAATTTTTTCATGATTCGTCTGGCATATGCCAGCTCTTCTTCAATCCGTTCAACATTAACATAATCCGCATCATCTCCGAGCCCGAGTGCTTTGAGACGTTCCTGCCTGATCTGTCTCAACTGGGCAGGGTTAATAATCAGGCCGATTATTTTTTCCGGCGAAATCCAGAAAAGTTCTTCGGGGAGTTCCACCTCAGGGACCAGAGGCAGGTTAGCCACCATAATCCCCTGGTGTGCCAGGTACATACTGAGAGGCGTTTTGGAAGTCCTTGAAATGCCAATTAGCACCACTTCCGCCTTGAGTAAGCCACGGGCATCTTTACCATCATCATGTTTAACAGCAAACTCAACAGCAGCAACCCGCTTAAAGTATTGCTCATCCAAACGTCGAACACGACCTGGTTCCAGGAAAGGCTCCTTCCGGGTAACCTTGCCGAAGGCTTCCATCAGGGAACCAAGAATATCTGCCGTTGCCACTGTATACTTACCGGCTTCCTCTTCCATGGCACGGCGTAACTCCGGAACTACAAGAGTGTATGCTATTATTGCGTTACATTCCGAAGCTTCTTTAAGCACACTCCTGATCTGTTCGTGATCTTCAACAAAGGGCACCCTTCTCATTTTTACGTTTACTGAATCAAACTGGGAAGCAACAGCTTTAACAACAAACTCAGCCGTATCACCAATTGAATCGGATACAATATAAACAACAGGCCTGCTCGACTCTTCAACCATTATAAAATCTCCTTTATATTCTATGCATAAAAAAGATACTGCCGGATAATAATATATACTCTATCCGGCAGTATTCTTCCTGCTAATTTTCTATTCCTTTAAGGAGCCTGCAGTTTAGAAAAATCAGCCATGCGGTTAAAAGTTGCTTTTACAGCAGCAAGCAGGCTGAGCCTGTTATTACGCAGGGATTCTTTATCAACCATCACCATAACGTTATCAAAGAAATGATCAACAGGTTGTTTGAGAAGCTGAAGTTTTTTAAGACGTTTCTCCGGTTCTACTACTCCTTTTAGCGCATTTTCTACAGCCTGCATAGTTCTGAAAAGTTCCTTTTCCGAAACATCTTCGAACAGAGATTTATCAACAGCAGTACCGCCGGCATTTTTAGCCAGGTTCGCCACCCGGTTATATGCAGTAATAACATCGTCCAGTAAAGGCCCCTGTAAGAATTCTTCCAGGACTACAGCCTTTTTAAATAGACCGGCAACACTTTCAAAGGGAACCGCGAGCACAGCCTCAATCACATCATGTTCCACTTTTTTCTCCTGGAGGGCAAATCGAATTCGCTGGATCAAAAAATCGCGTAATAATAAATTTAGTTTTTTATTTTTTTCCTGCTCTAGATGCAAATCTGCCGATAATACATCCAGGGCCTGATCTACACAGAACTCCAGTGAAAGATTAATTTCATGTCCCAGCAGAATTGCGATAATTCCCTGGGCCTGGCGGCGCAGTGCATAAGGATCCTGCGACCCGGTAGGCTGGATACCAACTGCAAAACAGCCAGCCAGGGTATCGAGACGATCGGCCAAAGATACAAGGGCACCTTCAAGCCCGTCCGGTAAAATATCTCCGGTGAAACGGGGGAGGTAATGCTCATATATGCCAAGGGCTACCGGTTCTTCTTCCCCGCTTAACCTGGCGTATTCCCGCCCCATTACACCCTGCAGCTTGGGAAATTCCTTTACCATATTGGTAACCAGGTCAGCTTTACAAAGATGAGCAACTCTTTTTGCTCCGGCTACAACCGCTTCATCCAGTTCCATGGACTGCCCCAACCTTTGGGTCAGCTCTATCAGTCTCTTGCGCTTTTGATCCAGGTTGCCAAGCGATTCTAAAAATATTACACTTTCCAGGCTGGACACATAATAATCGAGGGACTCTTTTCGATCTTCATCAAAGAAAAAACGCCCGTCTGCAAGCCTGGCCTGGAGCACTTTGGCATAACCCTTTCTAATGTTTTCATTAAAGCGGTTATTACTGATCCCGATAAAATGAGGCATTAATTTTCCACTTTCTTTCTCAACAACAGGAAAATAACGCTGGTGATTCTGCATGGATGTTATTGGCACTTCCTGTGGCAAATCAAGAAAGGCAGGGTCGAAAGAACCGCTAATAGCAACAGGATACTCTACCAGATAAGTAACTTCTTCAAGGAGATCTTCCTCTATCAGTGCTTCCCCACCCTTTTCAGCTGCTTTCAGCATCAACTCTTCCCGAATTATTTCACGGCGCCTGTCCTGATCCAAAACAATATAACTGTCTTCAAGACAGCTGAAATAGTGTTTAATACTTTCTACATCAAAGGGTCCGGGGGCCAGGAATCTATGCCCGTAAGTATTACACCCCGATTCAATCTCTGCATAATTGAAATGAACCGGTTTATTATCATAGAGGGCCATTATCCAGCGAATTGGCCGGGCAAACCGGGTTTCCCTGGCCTTCCAGTACATGGGTCGGGGAAATGATAATTTGCTGATCAATCCGGGAAGCAGGCGGGGTAATAATTGATCTGTTTGCTCCCCGATAATTTTTTTATTGACTACTATGTACTGCGCTTCTTTTATTGTTTCCTGCTTAAGTTCAGAAAGGTTTACAGCCTGGCTCTTCATAAAGCCTTCCAGTGCCCTGGTTGGGTTACCCTGCTCATCATAAGCCCGGTTTACCGGCGGCCCTTTAACCTGCTCAACCAGATCAAGCTGCTCAGCGTCCAAATTTTTTATCAGCAGCACCAGACGCCGTGGAGTAGCCCAGCTTTCTATTTTCCCATGCCCGAGACGGACTTCGGCCAGCATTGTGGCGGCTGCTTTTTTTAACTGCTCCATGGCACCTGGTATAAACCGGGAAGGAATTTCTTCACAACCAATTTCCAATAAAAAGTCATGAGCAACCATTATCACTTCACCCCTTCCTTCAACAGCGGGTAACCGGCATCATCTCTCTGCTTGATATAGCATTCGGCACAGAGTCTGGCCAATGTACGCACTCTTCCGATATAGGCAGCTCTTTCCGTAACACTGATTGCCCCTCTGGCATCAAGATTATTAAATGTATGTGAACACTTTAAAATGTAGTCATATGCCGGGTAAACAAGATTATGTTCAAGCAGGCGCTTAGCTTCAGCTTCATAACTGCTGAATAGCTGAAAAAGCAGATCCAGATCAGCATAATCAAAGCTGTAACTGGATTGTTCCCACTCAACCCTCTGGAAAACTTCACCGTAAGTAATTTTGTCAGTCCATTTTAAATCAAAAACATTATCACAATCCTGGATATACATGGCAATTCTTTCCAATCCATAGGTTAGCTCTACCGGAACCTGCTCTACATCAAAACCTCCAACCTGTTGAAAATAGGTGAACTGAGTGATTTCCATTCCGTCAAGCCATATTTCCCAGCCCAGGCCCCAGGCACCAAGTGTTGGAGCTTCCCAGTTATCTTCAACAAACCGGATATCATGTTCCAACGGGTTGACACCAAGGTAGGCCAAACTATCAAGATATTGCTGCTGAATATCAGCCGGTGCCGGCTTTAATATCACCTGGTACTGAAGATGCTGATAAAGTCGGTTGGGGTTTTCACCGTAACGCCCATCAGCAGGCCGGCGTGATGGTTCAACATAAGCAACAGACCATGGTTCCGGCCCCATTGATTTTAAAAAAGTTGCCGGATTCATAGTTCCGGCTCCTTTTTCAACATCATATGGCTGCCAGATCAGGCATCCCCGGGAAGCCCAGTATTCCTGAAGTTTAATTATTATTGCTTGCAAATTCATTTAAACTCCCCCTTTATAAAAAAACCGTCCCTGGCTTTTAATGCCATAGGGACGGGATCTTTCCCGCGGTTCCACCCTACTTGATTCTGTTTAACAGAATCCACTCAATAAACCGGGGCTCAGAAACGCCATTCACCGTATGCCCTGCCGGTCTTGCACCATCACCGGCTCGCTGTTCAGGGTTACCCCGGCTACTTTTTTTCATCACTGCCCGCATTACGCATTATTAGATTACTAAAATACTAACAATTACAGCCATTATTGTCAAGCATAACCGCGCATAACTTAATTCCGGATTCTTCCTTTACCTGGCTGGTTGCACATTTTAAATACTAATTATTTCAGCTAAAAGCTGAAACTATTTTATCCACATTCTCTTTAACAGACTGCTGTCGCTTTTTATCCGACCAGACTACCATGCCTGTTTCAATCACCTTGGCACCCCGATCTTCACATGCTTTTTTCATAAGCGCTATTGAACCGGTTCCACCGGCAAATAGCAGGGGCAGCTGCTTGGTGATGTACAATACTACTTTCTTACCCTTCAGGGGTGGCATTTTTCCCATGTATTCTTTCATAACCGGGTTCAGTGAAAAAGCCTGAACCGGTGCACCAAAAATTACCGCATCGTATTGATCAGGCGACGGGCTGTGTTCAATCTTGAATTTTCCCATTTCAGCCGGTACTTTTCCGCTGATCCGGATTTCATCAATTACCGCTTCGTGCCCGGATAAATTCAACCTATCCCTGATTTTTTCTGCAACACTGCGCGTATTTCCACTTTGAGAAAATATAATCAGACCAATTTTCAACCTCCATACCCCCTGTTAAATTGATTGCGAGGCCTTTCAAAAACATTGCCCTGAGATACTGGTAAAATACTATTGATCGATACTGTTCCGCTTAAAAGCATCTTCAATCGCCAGTAGAATTACTTTACTGCTGTAGGTAGCCCCCGAAACCAGGTCTACCTGCAGGGTTTGATCTTGCAGAACCTGATCGATAACCTTTTCTCCCGGGGCACCCTGCCCATGATTATGTTCAACCAGTTCAATCCCGGTAATATGATGATTTTCAACCGTTACAGTAACTTCTGCTGATACTGGAAAAGCTTGATAAGAACCATTATATTTTCCATCATTTACTTCTGCCAGGTTTAAGTGGGCAAGAGGTTGCCCCGCCAATGCCTCCAGGTTAGAGTTTGTCCTGTTAATCATGATCATAAAAGCTAAAACTGCTATGATCACAAAAGCAAGAATGATCAAAATGGTTTTTCTTTTCAATTCTATCACCCCGGCATTTATTAAGGTAACTTCTGACTTAATTTATTATAACCTCTTGCGGGATTTATTACATAAAGCAGGGAAGGCTTTTTTAAGCCTTCCCTGCTTTTTTTAAGCAAATTCTTTTTCTGCTTCTATAATTATATCTTTCAGGGTTTCCTTTATTCCTGCCGCCAGTGGTTCCGGTTCATGGGAAGCAAGTATTTCCCGGGCAAAATCACTGCAGCGGGTATACATATCTTTTCCTCCGTTTTCCTTCCATACTCCACGAGTATTACGGTCTATCAAACGACTCTGCGACTGATTTTGTTTGAAGTAATCATAAGTATGCTGGTGTGTAACAAATTCTCCACCTATGCCAACTTCCCTGATAACATCAACCGCCATCGTTTCATCATTAACCGGTACACCATCAAGCATGCGCCTGATCATACGGACAAATTCGTTATCGGCAACCAGCAGGCCGTGGTCCATGGTCATTCCCAGCTCTAACATGCCGAGACCGTATATCATGTTGGCACCTGCCAACGCTGCGGTCATCAGAGTCAGAGTCCTTTCCTGACCAGCCTGAAGATCACCCAACTTACTGTCTGTCTATGAACCGGCTAAAAAACTGGGAATTCTATAGCTCTTGGCCATGGCGGCAACGCAGGCACCCAGCATGGCCATTTCCGGACATCCGACAGTGGCAGTCCCCCTGCGCATTTCCATCATGGTGGTTGAACTGCCGTAGATATTTGGCGCGCCGCGTTTTGTCAACTGGCTGAGGCAAATTCCGGCGAGCACTTCAGCATTATGGGTAACCAGGGTGCCTGCCAGGGTTACCGGGCTTGTCCCTCCGGCCAGGGCCATAGAAAGAACATTAACAGGTAAATCATGCCTGGCATAAGCAATGATCGTTTCACAGGTTTCCCTGGCCAGGGATAGAGGGCTCTGCGGACATACATCGGCGGAAATAATCGGCCTTTTCCGCAAATTTTCCCTGCTTCCCGCCACTGCAGAAGCCATTTCTATGATCAGCTCCGTCAACCTGAAATTAAAGGGAGCCGTGCTGCAGTGTTTGGTTGTGTTTGACACCATAGCCTCATAGTTGTGCAACGGAAAGACAGCTTGGTTGACATCCCGGGGGACAACAGGACAGTCTAAAATATCATATTGATCCAGGTAATCCACCAGCCTGGCGACATCGGCGGTGTCACTTTTGGTAGAATCACGGATTGTCCCATCATCCAGATCCGCTATCTGCACGCCACAGCTGAAATTACAGAACCCGACTCTTTTCCCGCCCATGACAAAATCATGTTTTGGATCCCGGGCAGCAAGAACAAAACTCGGGGGAGCAGCTCTGATACATTCTTCAACGACATGTGATGGAAAATAAACAGTGCTAGTTGCCCTGTCAATATCACAACCGCCGCCGTGGTATATCTCCAAGGCATCATCACTGTATACCTTAATACCGGTAAACTTTAAAACTTCAAGGGTTGCATCGTGTATACGTTCAATGGCAGCATCATTCATGCAATTGATGCTGAATCCTTCGAACATACTCTCACCTGCTGCTTTACTACGTCTCATTTTTAACCTCCTTGATCCTTTATAATGCCTGCATTGCCGGAAAATATCTAAAGAAACAGATAGTTATACTCACCGGAAATTTAAAGTTATTATAATTACTTAACTGCTTTTTTTCCTGCTGAAAGGGTTAAAGCCTGAAATACTTGAAAGCCTCATAAACCAAGAAAGCCGGCCAGACCAGCGCTTTAAGAAAACCAACCACTCCAGCCCCTATTGTGGCCGCCTGGCTGATAAAGTAAATCACTGCACCAATAAAACCAAGGCCATAAACTGCACTGCTGGTATGAACTTCTTTAGCCATTTTATTGGCCTCCCTAAAAAAAGTAATTGTTAAAAACAGTTGTATAAACCGCTGAAGCTTCCAAAAATTACCTGGCTGTCCCTGACTGCTTTCAGATAAGCACCTTCACTGCTTATTTTACCATTGATTGATTGGGTTTTGATACCTATATTTTGATATTAAAAAATAAAGGGATGATACTATTCGGGGAGAAGACGGCGGGTTTTCAATTCTCCCAGGTCAAGGTGAAAAGCATAAAAAGCCGCATTTAAACTTGCAAGCTCTCTTTTTTGAAACTGGTCAGCCCGCAACCTGGGAACCTGGTCAAGTGGAGCAATGATCAAACGTTTAGCCAGTGCGAGGGTTCCCGGCTTAACCTTTACTGCTCCTGCATTTTTACAATTATAACAGACCATACCGCCCTGGCTGGAACTAAAAAGCAGGTTTTTTTCCGCACCGCAGATAGTGCAGCAATTAAGCTGTGGACAGTACCCTCCGCAAGAAGCCAGTTTCAGTTCGAAGGCGCGGCAAATTAAACTGCGATCAACTTTACTTCCCAGCAATTTCCATCCATCAAAAAGCAACTGGTATAAATCGGGGCATGCTTCCTCACCGGAAACAAAACGGTCAGTAAGCTCTGCGAAATAGAGGCCATAAGGATACAGGTCTGGATCATCACGAAACCAGTTAAAATGCTCTCTTGCATCCAACCCTGTTACAATCGGCCAGGTACGGCCATGGTGAAAGGAGAAAATACCATGTCCAAAAACATCTACGCCAGCAGCAAGTTTGCTCTTGGTTTTCCGGGCGCCTCGTGCCACCGCTTCAAATTTTCCTTTTTCCCGGGTAAGCAGAGTTATAATACGATCTGACTCACCAATAGTTCTTGTTTTGATAATCAGGCCTTCTACTTTAAAATATCGCTCGCTCAACCAGTAAACCTCTCTATCCACTTACCAATTTATCAATCTTGTCGGGGCTAATTAATGCACTGACTAATTTTCGCGATACCCCAGGCGGCGCAGTTCTTCCTCCCTGTTGCGCCAGTCTTTTTTTACCTTGACTCTCAGGTCAAGAAAAATATGTCTTCCTAATATAGCTTCCAGTTCCCGGCGGGCCTCAGTGCCGGCTTTCTTCATTAATTTACCGCTTTTACCGACAATAATTCCCACCTGTGATTTTCTTTCAACAAAGATTTCCGCCCTTAGGTCAAGGATTTCACTATTTTCTCTATCCTTCATTTCTTCAATAACTACGGCAATTGAAAAAGGGATCTCCTGGCGGGTCAGCATAATAATTTTTTCCCTGATAATTTCAGATGCTATAAAACGCTCTGGCTGATCGGTTACCATATCGGGAGGGTAGAATTGAGGACCTTCCGGCATAATCTCCAGCACAGATTCCAAAAAAGTTTTTAACCCCCGACCCTGTAACGCTGACAATGGAAAAACTCCTTTGAAAGATGCCAGCTTCAGATACTCCTCTTTATTTGTTGCCAACACCCCGGGATCGGCAAGATCTGTTTTATTGATTACCAGGAAAAGAGGGTTAGACGTAGTCTTTAGTGTCTCCGCTATATATCTATCACCCGGGCCGGGTTTTTTATTAGCTTCAACCAGAAAACAGACCAAATCCACCTCCTGTATAGCAGCATTGGCCAGCCTGACCATACTGTCACCAAGCCTGTGTTTCGGTTTATGCAAACCCGGAGTATCAATAAAAACAATCTGGTAATCAGGTCCGGTCAAAATTGCCCGAATCTGGTTGCGCGTCGTCTGGGGACGGTCAGTAGTTATGGCAACCTTTTCACCGACCAGGGCGTTTAAAAGGGTTGACTTTCCCACATTAGGTCGGCCAACCAGGGCGATAAAACCTGATTTATGCATATTTCTCCTTTCAGAATAACTACCTGTAATCTGTTTTAATGTCAAGAACCGGGGTATTGTTAATCAGATCCAGTCCCCTGACAGTCAGCACATTCTTACTTATATCAACCAGATCAACAACTGACTGGGCAAGGGCATTCGGACGCATCGGAGTCCGACAGGCAAATACACCGTATACCTCATTACCTCGACCACTTCTCTTGTCTTTTAATTTGTAGCTGTTGACCTTGTTCAGGTATGATATAACAACAATCCTTTTCTCTTCACTCAAGCGGAACAGGCCTTCTTCCATGGCAGGATCAATGATAATAGTTGATAAAAGTTCTTTGTAATTATCTGGAATAGCCCCGGGTTCAGCATAATCATAGACTACATAGCCGACAGGTTGAAAAGAAACAGGAAGGCGCCAAATTTCTTCTTGTTCAAGCATCTTCCGGTTAACCGGGTTTTCAATCCAGTTTGATGATCCAAACGGTCTGGATAATAGGTCGAGCAGAGATTGCTCTTCTGTTTCTCCTTTTGGATTACCCATCATAACCGGAATATTACCGGCAAATTCCCATAACACCTGGCGGCAAGCCCCGCAGGGACTGGGTGGGGGTGAGCAATCGGCCACAACGGCTAGAGCCTTAAACCGGCGGTGGCCGGCATGGATTGCATTCCAGGCAGCTACCCTTTCAGCACATACTGTCAGCCCGTAAGATGCATTTTCAATGTTTCCCCCGGTAAAAACCACCCCGCTCTCAGTCAGCAGCGCAGCACCAACAAGGAACCGGGAATATGGAGCATAAGCTCTGCATCGTGCCGCAGAAGCAGCTTTTAACAAATAATCTTTATCCATGGTCACACCTCATCTTCTTCTATTCCACACCTGAATAGGCAGATAGCTTGATAAACCCCGAATGGTTAACAACAAAAGACAGCCCTCGTTTTGATTCAAGTTCGTTAGTAATAATGCTTAAACCGCTGATCAACAGATCGGGGTCTCCAATAGCTTCGATTACAACCGGGTTAGTCGGAATCTGCCGGTAGTTAACCATGATCAGGGGACCACTACACCGGATTGAACTGTTAACGATTAGCCTCTCTCCCCCAACACTGATCCCTTTTGCACCGGCGCTGAAAAGTTCATTAACAACGTCCCTTATATCTACATCATGGACAATCGAGCCGCTGTCACTGGCACCTTCTGCATCATAAACATAAAGCGTAATTCCTGGCCCAACCATTTCCGCCAAGCCTGCCTGGACTCTGACTTCGTGAAACTTTAGACGAGCTGAGTTAAGATCATCAGTCAATGCTTGCATCTGTTCTTCCACTGTTTGGGGAACAATCATCCTGGCCATGCCTTTTTCAATCTCCAGGTCAACATTCTGACTGCCATGATAAGCGTATTCATTGATCAGCGTGTTAATAATTTGCTGGGTAGCGCTTTCGAGGACCTGCTCGGGAAATACCGTAACTCCACCATCTGCAATGCGAATGTAGAGGTGGGTTTTTTCATCAGTTTGTATAACCCTGGCGTCACTGTTAACCACTGTCAAAATTTGTTCTTTCAACCTGGCGTCAGCAGATTCAATAATAGTATCCTGCAGGGTTCGCCCCTGATTCAGAATAATCTGGATCAAATCATCGCTGCCAACAGCAAAATCTAAAGCATAATTATACTCGGCCAGGGCTTCCCTTACTGCGGAAACTTCATTAACTCCCAGTTCGACAGCAAGACGGTAGCTGTAGTCGGAAATATCCCGGGCCAGTTCGTTTTTATAAACCACCAGGGAGTCAGCACGATCAAAACGGTCAAAAAGCAAGTAATAACCAAAACCAGTCATCAGCGCGTTGATTATAATAAATACCAGCATGACGACTAATATTCTATTATTTCCTGTTAAACCGTTCTTCGCCTCACCAAACATTACCTATCCAGCCTCCGCTATCATTTGTAAATATTATAAAAACAATCTCGTCAGGAACCACCACAGGGGGGGGCCAAGTATAACCAGGCCAACTAATACCGCAAAAAAGGAGGTAAGCAAAACCGCCCCGGCGGCAACATCCTTCGATATTTTAGCCAGTTCGCTCTTCTCCCTTGTATATAAATCTATCGCTTTTTCAATTGAAGTATTAAAAGCTTCTGCAACTATTACAAAAAAAACAGCTGCCAGCAGAAATAACAACTCTGTCAGCGAAACCATTAAAAAAATCCCCAGTAGAAGAACAAGTATCCCGGCTACTGTGTGAATAGCCATATTCCTTTGCGTTTTAAAACAATAAACCAAACCGATATAGGCATTTCTAAGGCTAATTATTACTTTATTCATCCATATTACCCCTACCATTAAAGCTATAATATTTATTCATTATTAACCGTTCCTGCTGTTCCATTATTTCTGCTTCCCCATCTTCATGGTGATCATATCCCAGTAAATGCAGCATACCGTGTACAGCAAGAAAGGCTATCTCTCTCTTAATACAGTGCCCCGCATCATTAGCCTGCTCAGCTGCTCTCTCATGAGAAATAAATATATCGCCCAATAAAAAATTACCAATCTGATCATTTGCTTCTTCTGTATCATCATATTTAAAAGAGAGAACATCTGTTGGCCCATCTATTTTTCTAAATCTGAGGTTCAGCTCCTGCAGCATTCTGTCGTCACTGATTACAACATTAACTTCACCTGCCGTGCAACCTCTGTCTGACAATATTTTTTCCAGGAGGGTTGTAATCCTGTTGACGAATGAGGGTAATGCCTTAAAAGAGTCTGATTCTATAACCAGGTTTACAATCACTTATGAGCCGCGCTCCTTTCAAGCTCAGCTTTCAAATCTTTTTCCGGGTATTCAATGCGGGAATGATAAATCCCCGACATTATGTAAACAAAAGCCTCGGCAATGCAGTCAATCTCTTTCAGGGTTAAATCACTTTGATCAAGCTGACCATCATCTAGTTTTTCTTTAATAATACGCTTAATCATGGTTTCCACCCTGCTGCTTGTAGGTTTGGAAATCGAACGGACCCCCGCCTCAACTCCATCGGCAAGCATAATAATAGCGGCCTCCTTTGATTGAGGTTTTGGCCCTTCATAGCGAAATTTATCCGCAGCTACTTCTTCACGATCGCTGTTGTTTTCCAGCGCCTTCTGATAGAAGAAGGATATCATGCTGGTTCCATGGTGCTGCGCTGCCATATCAAGAATAACCTCGGGAAGGCGGTATTTTCTTCCCAGTTCAACGCTATCCTTGGGATGAGAACCGATAATCAAGGCACTCAGGTTTGGTGACAGCTTTGAATGGGGATTATCATCAGTCAACTGGTTTTCTGAAAAAAAGTATGGACGTTTAAGCTTGCCGATATCATGATAATAAGCACCAACCCTAGTCAGCAGGGCATCAGCATTAACTGATTCCGCTGCAGACTCAGCCAGATTGGAAACCATCATACTATGATAATAAGTTCCCGGCGCCTTCATCAATAATTCTTTTAACAAGGGATGATTAGGATTAGATAGCTCAAGCAGGGTAATCGCTGTAGTCACCCCGAACAAGCTCTCCAGGAAAGGCAAGAGCCCGATAGCCACAATAGAGGAAAAGATACCGTTTCCAATACCACCAAGAAGGCTGTAACCAAAGTTAACCAGGGAATTATATTCTAAGCTGACATTACCGAAAAATAGATGTGTCGCCGAAATAAGAACCACATTGGTTACGGCTACATAAAAACCGGCCCGGGCCAGATCACCCCTCTGGCTCAATCTTGTAACAGCGTAGATCGATACCAACCCTCCGAATAGGGCCAGCATGATCATGGAAAAATCACCGCCGGTAATCAAACCAACCATCAGGGCCATGGCCAGGTTAAATATTAAGGCCAGCTTGTAACCAAAAATAACTGTAACCAGGATAACCCCTGTTGCAACAGGTATCAGGTAACCCGAAATATATGTAGCGGCAATTGACAGTATCAGGGTGACTACAAAAACCAGGCCCATCAGCAATAGTAAACTGGGGTTACTATATACATTGTTGACAAAAACAGAAATATAAATACCGACCAGTATAAAGACCACAACGAGAAGTAAAAACAGGCCCAGGTAACCGGCATAATCAGCCTGCTGACCCCTGATCAAGCCAAGGTCGGTCAGCTGGGCTACCTGCTGTTCTGTAACCGGCTCGCCTTCTGTTACAATCAGGGTATTGCGTAAAACCACCACCGCCTCAACCTGGCTCATAGCTAATTCCCGGTTATCTTCCGTAGTCTGCGCATTAAAAGTCATATTTTCTTCCACAAGCGATTTAACCAGGGATTCAGATACCCGTTTCAGATCAGCGCTGAAGGGATATAGGGCTATCTCCTGGGTCAGCCTTCTCCGGGCCAGGTCTTCCTCATTCTCTTTAATGCCCTGTTCAAATACTTCGCTGACGGTATTGTTCAGGCGGCCCTGCAGCTCACGTATGGTCACACTATCTGTTAACAGTGAGGCCACAGTCGCATTCGGCAGGTCATCAGGGATCAAAGCCTTCAGCAGCTCTATTTTTTCATCATCTTCAAGTTCTTCGTTATTACTAACCTCCAGAACCGTATCGAAAAAAGAGCCTATTACTCCCAGGGCACTTTCCAGGGCCGAGGGATCATAATCAAATACATCGGGCACGGCATTGGCAGCCTGCTCTCTTAACCTTTCAGTAGCATATTCATCGACAATATCCCTGGGTGCATAAATAGTCCTGGGACTTGGTCTGCCTACAGTCACATCAAAACGCGCCGGCATGCTGACAATGATTAAAAGGCCGTATATGAAAGCAAAAAGAGCAATTACCAGCAACAATTTCTGCAGGCTTTTATTCTCCCTGAATGACTTCGAGCGGTTGAAAATGTCAGCGGGAACGATTTTCTTCGCCATCATTGCTCCTTTCCCGTAAAGCTTCATATACTTCATAGGCTTTAATGATGCTTTGGACCAGGGGGTGCCTGACTACATCTTTTTCGGTCAGATATACAAGGGCAATACCTTCTATACCGGTTAATATACGTGGAGCCTCTTCCAACCCGGAAAAACGCCCCCGCGGAAGATCAATCTGGGTAACGTCTCCTGTAATAACCGCTTTTGACCCAAAACCTAGCCTGGTAAGAAACATTTTCATCTGCTCCGATGTCGCATTCTGACCTTCATCAAGAATAACAAATGAATCATCCAGGGTACGGCCACGCATGTATGCAAGAGGAGCAATTTCTATAATTCCTTTTTCCCGGTATTTCTGAAACGAATCAACCCCGAGCAGATCATATAATCCATCATATATAGGACGAAGATAAGGATCAACTTTTTCCTGGAAATCTCCAGGTAAAAATCCAAGGTGTTCCCCGGCTTCCACCGCCGGACGGGTTAAAATCAAACGTTGCACCTGCTTTGTTTTCAGGGCATCAACCGCCATCGCCAGGGCCAGGTAAGTTTTGCCTGTTCCTGCCGGACCGATGGATAGAACAATATCATGGCAGCGAATAGCCTCGAGGTAACGTTTCTGCCCTATTGTCTTGGGGCGGATCTGCTTTCCCCGGGGAGTTACAAGCACCAGGTCACTGAATAAAGAGCGAATTTGCCCCACTTCTCCCTGCCCGGTTAACTTCAAAGCATATTCGAATTCTCTTTCTGTGAGCAGGTGCCCTTTTCGGATATGGGATAAGAGCTCCTGGAACATTGTAAAAACACTTTCCACATCATCCGGGGAGCCCTCAATAAACAGCTCATGCCCCCGGGGAATCAGGCGCACAGAAAACTTGTCTTCAATAAGGTTGAAATGACGGTCATGCTTTCCCAGCAGTTGAACTGACTCGTCTCCACCTTTCAACATAATTGAACGGCTTGCACAATTATCTGTCAAGTAATCACCTGCTTCTTTCAGCTTTTCCTGCGCCTGGAGACCGGTTTGTCAATTATTTCGTGAAAAATAAAAGATTTGAGTAAAGAGTCTTTATCCCTGAAAGTTTCCGTCAAGCCCGGTAAGGCCTGGACATCTTCCTGCCCGGAATAAGACTGATTGCGATAAACGGGTTGAGGCTCTTCAATTCTTTCTTCAGCAGGCTCATCCAGTTCCCTGTTTTCAGCTGAAACAACCGCTTCATCATAGTATTGGTTTACATGATCATTTTCTGTCTGATCATCAATTAATTCATCAGCCCAGATTTTAATTTTACGCTCGGGTAACGGGGGGGAAATGGGAACAGGTACTTCTTTGTCCGTTTTTCCCTTTCCGCCCCTTACCGCCCGGAGCACTGCATTAATAACATTAACTACAACTATAATCAGTATTAATGGAAAAAGCCCTTCCATAAACAACACCCTTTTTATTATTTCTGATGATCGTCCTGCTGATCCTGGTCACCCAGTTTACTGATACTGCGACGCATATCTGTGTCAGCTATTACATTTTTCATCTGGTAATAATCCATTACACCCAGGTTGCCTTCACGCAAAGCCTGTGACATAGCCCTGGGTACTTCAGCTTCGGCCTCAACAACCTTGGCTCTCATCTCCTGGACTGCTGCAATCATCTCCTGCTCCTTAGCCACAGCCATCGCCCGGCGTTCCTCAGCTTTTGCCTGGGCAATACGTTTGTCAGCCTCGGCCTGGTCGGTCTGCAGCTGGGCTCCGATATTTTTCCCAACATCAACATCGGCAACATCAATAGATAATATCTCATAAGCAGTACCCGAGTCCAAACCCTTGTTTAAAACTGTGTTCGAGATTTTATCAGGATTCTCAAGAACAAGCTTGTGATTTTCCGATGAACCAATTGTTGTTACAATACCCTCACCAACCCTGGCGATTATCGTTTCTTCACCAGCGCCCCCGACCAACCTATCTATATTGGCTCTTACGGTTACCTTGGCTTTTGCTTTTACTTCAATCCCGTCTTTAGCCACGGCAGCAACAATTGGGGTTTCAATTACCTTGGGATTTACACTCATTTGGACCGCCTGTAAAACATCACGACCGGCAAGGTCAATAGCGGCAGCCCTTTCAAACATCAAGGGAATCTCGGCCCGCTGGGCAGCAATAAGCGCATTTACCACACGATCAACGTTTCCACCAGCCAGCAAATGCCCTTCAAGCTTGTTTACACTTAAATCTAAACCTGCTTTAGTTGCTTTAATTAGTGGTGCAACAATCTTGACCGGAGTAACTCTTCTCAGGCGCATCCCAATCAGGGCAAAAATACCTACCGGCACCCTCGCAGCCAAGGCTGAAATCCACAAACCGATTGGAACAAAACTTAATATTACGGCAAGAACAAGAACAATCAAACCGACAAAAAGCAATAATGTAATCAACTCGGGCAATGAAAAAACCTCCTAATGATAATTAATCAACCTTACGCACGATAACGCGAACACCCTCGACACGGTCAACCACAACCTTATCCCCGGAGGGGATATAAGCCCCTTCACTAACCACATCGATCCGTCGGCCATCGATTTCTGCGGCTCCCGATGGACGAAGGGTTGTTATTACAGTCCCTTCCAAACCAACCAGCTTTCGTTGATCAGGGGGAGCAACATAACCCAGATCGGCCCTTTCTTCTTCAGATAAAATAATATGACGCAAAGCTCCCCTTCTGGCAAAAAAACGAAAAGCAAAGTACGAAAAAATTCCGGCCAGAATAAATGACACCAGCAGCATCACCATCCCGGTTTTTACCGAAACTGCAGCAAGGACTATTGAAACGAGGGTTGAAATCAACCCGGCCACTCCAAAAACCCCAAACCCGGGCATAAAAGCTTCAACAAGCATAAGGACTATACCAAAAACAAACAATATCAGCACCCAGTATTCCGCCATGCCTGCAGCAATATTCCCACCAAAATATAAAGCGAAGGCGGCCATACTGACAATTCCTGCCAGTCCGAATCCGGCCGTCAATATTTCCAGGATCAAACCTCCAATACCAATCATAAGCAGGATCGTTCCCACAATCGGGTTTGTTGTCCAGCTGACCAGGGTATCCGTGATCCGGAATTCCACTCGTTCCCATGTGGCATCTGGCAGGTTGATCGCCTGTAACAGCTCGGAACGGTTATCCACCACTCCTTCACAGTAACCAATTTCAAGAGCTTCACTGGCAGTGAGTGTGAGCAATTCACCCTCTTTAACCAGGTTGTCAACAGCCAACTCCTTGCGAACCATGGCTGAGGCCACCTGCGGATCACGTCCCCTTCTTTCAGCCATAGCAGCCATTTCTTTTTCCCAGTAAGACATTTCCTTTTCATCAACTTCACCCAAACCAAGGTATCTTGGTTCAGCAGCGCCCATTGTGCTGCCTGGCGCCATATAAATTTCGTCTGCGGCAAGGGCCAGGTACGCTCCCGCTGAAATTGCATTGGGATAAACATATGCTATCAGTGGTCTGTTAAATTCATCCATCAACCTCCGGATCGCTTCTGCAGAATTAATATAACCACCCGGTGTATCCAACTCCAGAATTACAGCATCAGCCCCCATGCGTTCAGCTTCTGCAAGAGCAAAACTTATATAGCTTTTAGTCCCGGGATCTATAGTGCCCTTAATCTCGATTACAGCTACTGACTGGCTGTCGTTAGCACTAAAAACAGCCGACCCCAAAAGCAGCAAGCCGAGTATTAATGTTGCAACCCAAATAAATATTCTTTGTTTACTGGACAACTCATCTCTCTCCCGTCCGCTGGTCTGGTTAGTCCGCAACTTGGGTTAATTTACCCAACCCCGCTAACAAATAACAGTTTCTATTTAAAAGCCCAGCCTTGTGGGCCGGGCTTTTTATTTTAATGCATCTTCTACCTTTTTTCTGACCAGGGTTCCGTTGGCCCTGCCTTTGACACGAGGCATGATCAGGCTCATCACCTTCCCCATTTCTCGTTTTGTTTCCGCACCTGCTTCAGCGATTGCCTCTCGAATCATCCTCTCGAGTTGATCATCGTCAAGCTGCTCTGGAAGATACTTCTTTAATATCCCAATCTCTTCTTTTAACTCATCGATAAGATCCTGACGACCTGATTTCTCATATTCTACAAGCGATTCCTGCCTTCTCTTCACTTCACGGGTAAGAATCGTCAGCTCTTCATCAGCGTCAAGCGGACCCTTCTTGGCAATAGAACTGTTCTGCAGTTCGGCACGCAACATGCGAATAACAGTGAGACGGAAACGGTCTTTCGCCCTGGTTGCCTCTTTCTGTTCTTCAAAAAGCTTTTCACTTAAATTCTGCTCGGGCATATTAGCAGCACCCCTGTAAACCTTAGCGGCGCCTTTTACGTGCAGCTTCGGCCTTTTTCTTGCGACGTACACTTGGTTTCTCATAATGCTCACGCCGCCGTGCTTCAGATAAAACACCTGAACGGGCACACTGTTTTTTAAATCTTTTCAGAGCCTTATCCAAGGTCTCATTTTTTCCAATTTTAACTTCAGCCATAACTCTTCCCCCCTCTCCAATAAACCACTAACGAGGGCCTTGTTCTATCTACCATTTATACTCCTCTTCCCTTGGCCATGGTTTGTAACAACGGTCTTCCTCCCAGGAGGTGGAGGTGAAGGTGAAAAACTATCTGTCCGGCATCAGCACCACAGTTAATTACCAGCCTGTAGCCTTTCTTAGCCAGCTTAAACGCCCTGGCTACTTCATTGGCTACAAGGTGAAGGTGCCCTACCAGCGCTGCATCATCTTTTTCGAGATCAAGCAGGGTCGGTATGTGCTTCCGGGGGACGATTAAAATATGAACCGGAGCTGCCGGATTAATGTCTTTAAAAGCAACTACCTTGTCATCTTCATAAACAATATCAGCATCAAGCTCTTTGTTTATAATTTTGCAAAAAATGCAATCGGCAGACATAGATATTCCTCCTGAGCGGTATTATAACACAGCCGCTTGCTATTGAGAAGTAAAGCGCTATTATTATTTATTAGTCCTTACTTCTCTGTTATCTGCCTTATTACCTTTAAAAGCCAAAATTTTTTACAGAAATAGAACTATCCGCTATAATATAGTAACAAATAGCCGGAAAAGCGAGGAATGGATCGACTATGGAAATTGAGATTGAGGAAGCCCTGTCACGGTCCGACCTGGTTTTTATTGACCTCCGCTCACCGGGCGAACATGCGGAATCATCTATACCGGGTTCAATAAACATTCCTCTCTTTGATGATAGTGAACATAATCAGCTGGGCCTAATATACCATGAACAGGGTGAACATGCGGCCAGAAAAGCTGCTCTACGCCTGCTTTCACCAAAACTACCTGAACTGGTCGAATCAGTTACAGCACAAAACAGCAGTAAAATCCCCCTTTTATACTGTGCAAGGGGTGGAATGCGCAGCCTGAGCCTTTACCAGGTAATATCTTTAACGGGATATACAGTATTCCGTTTGAAGCAGGGTTATAAAGCTTACCGCCGTTATGTTAATAAAGAACTGGAACAATTCCGCCTATCAGCCAGAGTAGTTGTTTTACACGGTCTTACCGGTGTGGGAAAAACAACCCTCTTAAACAAGTTGGAAGAGAAAAACCTGCCGGTTTTGGATTTGGAGGGAATTGCCAGGCACCGCGGTTCAGTATTCGGAGCTGTAGGAACAGGTACCCCACGCTCCCAGAAAGATTTTGATGCTATACTGCTTAAGGAATTAAGCCGAACTAAAGACAAACCATACATGGTTGTTGAAGGAGAAGGAAAAAGAATCGGCAATGTTTACCTGCCGATGTTTCTGGTCGAAGCTATGAAAGAAGGCCACCAGGTTTTGCTGACAGCTCCCCTGGAAACCAGGGTTGATAGGATAATAGAAGAATATAACCCCGGCCAACTCTCGACAGAAGAGATGAAAAACCTTTTAAAAGCCCTGGAATCGCTTCGTCGGCGGCTGGGCGATAAAAAAATAGCCTCACTTGTGGAAACTCTTGAGCGTGGAGATTACCGTGCGGTGGTTAAAATACTGTGCACGGATTATTACGACCATTATTATAGTGATTCCAGGCCTGAATCAGCCAGTTTTGACGATATCATAGACGCTACAGATCTTGATCTGGCAGCAGATTGTTTATGTAATAAAATAACCAAAATGCCGGTATGAACGGTAAAAATAATTATAAAAGGAGATGATATTGAATGAACCCTCATGATGCAGCACATGCGTTATCCAAGGCGCTGCGCGAATCAGCAGATTTCAAGGAGTTGAAGGACGCCCAAGCAGCCCTGAAAAACGACAAATCCTCCCGTGACATGCTCATGGATTTTCGTCGACAGCAGCTTGATATGCAGAAACAACAGTTGTCAGGTGTGGAAATTGCCCCTGAACAGGAGCAAAAGCTGGAAAAACTATATGAAGTTATAAATATGAATACAGCAATTAAACGTTTTCTGCAGGCTGAATACAGGGTGGCAGTTTTACTCAGAGATGTTCACAAAATAATCGGAGATGCCACTGAGGAAATTATGGATCCCGAATTGATGGCCCTTCCCGAGGAAGAAAACGATAATGGTGAAGCATGACAACAAATAAATACGAAGCAATTCTACTCGATCTGGACGGGACCCTGATCGACATAGATTTAGACAAGTTCATTGCAGCTTATGTAGTTGCCCTGGCCGGTAGATTTACTGATTATATTGATGACATGGCCTTTGCCGATCACCTTTTTGCAGCTACATCAGTAATGGTTAAAAACAATGATCCGCGGATGAAAAACAGGGATGTTTTTTATGAAGAATTTTGCAGCAGAATCGGTTACAGCTTGAAAGAAATTGAACCGATAATTGACCATTTCTATCAAAATGATTTTCCCCGGTTAAGTCGATTTGGCCGCCCCCTGCCCACTTCAAAAGTAGTTGTGGAAACCATTAGGGGGAAAAAGCTGCCCCTGGTTCTGGCAACGAATCCTATCTTCCCGCCTGAGGCAGTTTACCAGAGAGTCCTGTGGGCCGATCTGTCAACGGACCAGTTCGACCTGATCACAAACATGAATAATATGCATTTTTGCAAACCAAATCATAACTACTACCTGGAAATAGCAGAAAAAATCGGTATTCCTCCCGACAGATGCCTCATGGCTGGCAACGATACCGTCGAAGACCTCGTTGCCTCTGAAGTCGGAATGAAAACCTTCCTGGTAGATGATCACATACTTGACCGCTCTGGTGGGGAACCGATCAGCGATTTCCGGGGCAGTCTGAAAGAGCTGGCCCGCTTTTTGAATAAGCTTAACTGAATGAGCATTACAGCAATAACTCGGTGCTATTATTTTCGTACATGTTCGGCAATCATAAAAGAACCCGATTCTTCAAGAATGCGCGCGGTGATTTCCCTGCCACGCCAGTGCAAACCTTTTATTCCGGTTTTGATTCTAACCCGCATATAGTGGGGAGTAAAACCTTCCCCGTATTGATAGGGCACTACTTTTTCAACCAAAACCGGTTGCACTGTTCCTATAAACTGACTGTGATATTCCCTGGCCTGACTTGCACCCAGGGCAATCATTTCATGGCTGCGTCTATCTTTAATCTCACCCGGCACCTGCCCCGGCATAGAAGCAGCAGCAGTCCCCGGCCTTGAAGAGTATTTGAATACATGCAACCGGCTGAATCCGATTTCTTCAACGAACTCCATACTGCGCTGGTGGTGATATTCCGTTTCACCCGGAAACCCAACAATCAAATCGGTGCTGATAGCCAGCTGAGGAACCTCTTGCTTCAGCCACTTGGCCAGGTAGAGATACTCAACCGCCTCGTAAGGGCGGTTCATTTTTTGCAGTATTTCGTCATCCCCGCTTTGTAGCGGTATGTGCAGGTGGGGGCATACTAACTTTGAGTTGACAATAGTTTCGACCAGTTCCGGTGTGATATCAGAAGGTTCCAGTGAACTGAGACGCAGACGCAGAAGCCCGGAAATACTTTCAATACTTTGCACCAGGGAAGCTAAGGTAACATCGCCTTTATCCGCACCATATAAACCGAGGTGTATTCCGGTCAGCACTATTTCGCGACAACCAGATTCAACCAAAGTCCGGATCCTGAGCATAACTTCTTCAGGCGGCATACTGCGTAACGGCCCCCTGACCAGGGGAATTATGCAGTATGTACAGAATTGGTTGCATCCTTCCTGTATTTTTAAAAAGCCCCTCGTTCTTCCCCTGCGGCGAACCGGGGGCAGTAATTCGAACCCGGCTCCCTCCCGGTGGGGTGCTACAAGGTCGAGAACTGCATCTCTTTTTAAATTATTTATTAAATCCGGAAGGTTCTGTCGTTCTCTGTTACCGATAAGCAGATCTACACCATCCATCTGCTTCAAAAGTTCCGGTTTTCCCTGAGCATAACAGCCGGTAACCACAATAATTGACTCCGGTGCCTGTTTGCGGGCCCGGCGAATTGCTTTACGTGATTTATGATCACTCTGGCCGGTTACGGTGCAGGTATTGATCACGTAAACATCAGCCTTTTCTTCAAACCCGGTAATTTTATAACCGGCTTGTTCAAAAAGGACCTGCAGCGATTCCGTTTCACAAAAGTTTACCTTACAGCCAAGGGTAAAAAAAGCCGCCTTTTTTTTCAAATATTGACTCCTTTTCACACAAGGTCGCCCCAGGCAGATTGAAGCACAGCAATAACAGCTGTTGCGGCGGTTTCACTGCGCAGGATGCGGGGCCCGAGATGAACAAATACCGCACCTGCTTTGCCAAGGAGTTCTATTTCTTTATCCCCGAAACCTCCTTCGGGACCGATGAAAACCGATACTTTACCCCCCGCAGGGCTGGGTTTTTGGAGAAGTTTATTCAAAGAGAATGACTCTTCACATTCCCAGGGTACTATCAGAAAAGAGTTGTCAATCTGCCCCAGGTAAGCTTCCAGGGAAATCACTTCATTAATGGCAGGCAAAGTTGCCCTCCTGCACTGGGCAGTAGCAGAACGTACAATAGCTCGCCAACGCTGCAGACGTTTTTCTGCCTTTTTTTCATTGCGGTGGGGCACACTTCTTTCCAGGTGAAGAGGTTGTATTTCACTGACTCCCAGTTCTACCGCCTGCCTGACAATCAGATCAAATTTTTCACCTTTAACCAGACCCTGGGCCAGGGTAATCTTGAGCTGTGACTCAGCCGAATTCATCTTCTCTTGAAGTTGCACTGTTAAAATCCCGTCATCTACAGAAAATACAGTTCCGGAAAAAACTGTGCCCAACCCATCGGACAATGCTATTGTTTCACCCGTTTTCAAACGCAATACCCTGACAGCATGGTAGTTATCTTCTTCTCTTAACTGGTAAAAGTGACCTGCATTCAGTTTTTCGTTTTCCAGGATAAAATAATGCATTTTTCACCCCACAACCGGTTTTAATCGCCATTCAAGCAAAAAGGCACAGCGTTCTGTGCCCCTGCAAAATCAATATACCAGATCAAACCATCAAGCTCAATATAATGTTATTATGCTCCACTGATAGCATCCTTGACCTTATCAAAAAACCCTTTTTGCTCAACGCCAACTTTCTCGCCGCTTATTTTAGCCAGTTCCGCCAGCAATTCTTTCTGCTTTTGGGTTAGGCGCTTCGGGACAACCACCTTCACGGTTACCCTCAGATCACCTTTTCCGGACCGCTGCAGGTGAGGCATGCCGTAACCTTTCAGCCTGAAAACTGCTCCGTGCTGAGTCCCCTCAGGAACCCGCAGGTGTGCTGAACCCTCAATAGCCGGTATCTCCATTTCCACACCCAGGGCAGCCTGGCTTATGCTAATGGGTACTTCAATATAGAGATCACTTCCCTGGCGTTTAAACTTTTTATGCGACCTGACCCTGATTACGATATAAAGATCCCCGGGAGGACCCCCTCTTAAACCGGCTTCACCCTCCCCACTGATCCGCAGGCGATGACTGTCGTCAATTCCGGGAGGTATTTTAACATCAATTTTACGTTCCTTAACTACACGTCCCTGTCCATTACAGGCAGGGCAGGGTTCCCTGACTATTTTCCCCTCACCTCGGCAAGCTACACAGGGCTGAGAGCTGACAAAACGGCCAAACGGGGTACTGCGGGAAACCTGCTGTTGGCCTGTCCCCCCACACTCCGGGCATGTTTCCGGATTTGTTCCCGCCTTAGCTCTCGTACCCCCACACTCCGAACATGTTTCTGTCCTGGGAATGGTAATTGTTCTGTTCCCACCTGTATAAGCTTCTTCAAGGGTAATATCAAGATCATAGCGCAGGTGATTTCCCTGCTCGGGGCCTGGTGGTCTTCGCCTGCCCCCCATGCCTCCCATACCACCAAAAAACTGCTCAAAGATATCATCAATGCCACCGAAACCAAACCCTCCGCCGCCGAAACCACCGTTAAAACCACCGGTGCCACCATTGTATTCGCTTTGGTGGCCGAATTGGTCGTACTGGCGACGCTTCTGCGCATCACTCAGGACATCATAAGCTTCCTTGATTTCTGTGAATTTTTTCTCGGCGTCAGAATCATTCTTGTTAAAATCAGGGTGATATTTTTTTGCCAGGTTTCGATAAGCCTTTTTAATTTCTTCGGCGGATGCATCGCGGCTTAAACCTAACACTTCGTAATAGTCTCTTTTACTCATAAATCTTAATCATTCCTCTTGAAACAATATAGTCTCCGGGTATTATGCTGATCTGCCCTTTCTCCACGTAGCAACGTAAGAAAAAGAAGATCAACTATTTATTTGAAATACCGCGGATAACTGCAATTGCTTTATTATAATAACCCAAACCGGCGGTTCAACACCCCGCCTGTTTATTCCTCTTTTTGCTCCTCTTCTTCATCCTGAACGTCATAGTCGGCATCTACTACATTGTCCGCATCGCTGTCGCTACTACCGGCAGCTTGTTCTTCTCCACTTTCCGCCGCCCCATCCTGTTCACTTTTTGCCTGTTCATAAAGCTTGGACGAGAGTTCATGCATGAAGCCATTCATTTTATCGGTAGCAGCCTTGATCTGTTCAAGATCTTCTCCCTGGGCTGCATTGCGCAGCTCTTCAACTGCCGTTTTAACCTCTTCAGCCTTGGCTTCATCCACCTTGTCCCCTAAATCTTTAAGAGCCTTCTCAGCGCTGTAGGCCAGGGTGTCAGCCTGGTTACGGGCTTCAGCCAGTTCCTTTCTCCTGCGGTCTTCATCAGCATGTTTTTCTGCGTCATTGACCATTTCGTCGATCTGATCCTTCTCCAGACCACTGGATGCTGTAATGGTTATTTTTTGTTCCCTGTTGGTAGCCAAATCTTTAGCTGAGACATTTACTATACCGTTAGCATCGATGTTAAAGCTAACCTCGATCTGCGGCACACCGCGTGGAGCAGGGGGAATTCCGTCAAGCATAAAACGCCCCATTGTTTTATTGTCAGCGGCCATCGACCTTTCCCCCTGGAGAATATGAATCTCAACGCTGGTCTGGTTTTCAGCTGCAGTTGAAAATATCTGTTTCTTCTCGGTTGGAATAGTTGTGTTGCGATCAATGATCTTGGTAAATACACCACCCAGAGTTTCTATACCAAGGGAAAGAGGTGTAACATCAAGCAGTAAAACATCTTTCGCTTCACCACTTAATACTGCAGCCTGGTAAGCAGCTCCCATAGCCACCACCTCATCGGGATTAACCCCTTTATGCGGCTCCTTACCGAGTAGCTTGCGAATTGCCTCCTGTACAGCAGGGATACGAGTTGAACCGCCAACCAGGATAATCCGATCAATATCTTCAGTCCTCAGTCCGGCATCTTTCATGGCCTGCTTGGTCGGGCCCATAGTTTTTTCAACCAGGTCTGCTGTTAGTTCATCAAACTTTGCCCTGGTCAGGGTAACGTTAAGGTGTTTCGGCCCATCCTGCGATGCGGTTATAAAAGGCAGGTTAATATCAGTACTGGTAACTGATGACAATTCAACTTTTGCTTTTTCAGCCGCTTCGTTTAACCGCTGCAGGGCCATCTTGTCTGTTCGCAGGTCAATACCCTGATCTTTTTTGAATTCTTCGGCAACATAGTCAACAACACGCTGGTCAAAGTCATCCCCGCCCAGGCGGTTGTTTCCGCTGGTTGCTTTTACTTCTACAACATCATCACCCAGTTCAAGCACAGAAACATCAAAAGTACCACCACCAAGGTCAAAAACAAGAATTTTGTGATCACCTTTTTTATCAAGACCGTAGGCAAGAGCTGCCGCTGTTGGTTCGTTGATAATCCTTAGCACCTCAAGGCCGGCAATCGTACCGGCATCCTTGGTGGCCTGCCGTTGACTGTCAGTGAAGTAAGCAGGAACAGTAATAACGGCCTGGGTTATTTTTTCTCCCAGGAAGGCCTCTGCATCAGTTTTAAGTTTCTGCAGGACCATCGCTGATATTTCCTGGGGGGTATATTCTTTATCATCAATTTTAACCTTATGATTGGTTCCCATTTCTCGTTTAATCGAAGCAATGGTCCGATCAGGGTTGGTAATTGCCTGTCGCTTGGCAACCTGGCCAACCAGGCGCTGGTTATCCTTGGTAAATGCCACCACTGAGGGAGTTAGTCTGCTTCCCTCGGCGTTGGCAATAATTTCAGGCTCACTGCCAATAAGCGCGGCTATGACAGAGTTTGTTGTGCCTAAATCAATTCCTACAACTTTTCCCATTTTTACTCCTCCTATTAATTTGCTTGAGATTGACTATTCTTTACATACTTTTACCATCGCGGGCCGAAGAATCCGTTGGCGATGGCGATAACCTTTCTGCAGTTCTTCCACAACAGATCCGGGTTCTGCTTCCTCACTCTCCACCTGCATTACAGCATGGTGACAATTGGGGTCAAACATTTCGCCAACTGAATTTATGGCACTTACTTCTTCCTGCTCAAAAATTTGGATCAACTGCCTGTGAATCATTTCCAACCCTTCAACAAATGCTGCCGGGACATTATCCGCTGCAGCTGCTGATTCAATTCCTCTTTCAATATTATCTAAAACAGGCAGTAGTTTGCATAAAAAATGGTGCAGGGCATATTCTCGGGCTTCAGCCTGTTCAAGCCTGCTGATCCTGCGCAGGTTATCAATATCAGCCTGTTTACGCTTCAGGTTGTCCAGTAGTTCTTCCTTCTCTTTCTGCCAGAGTTCTTCCGCTCTCTGCAGATCTGTTTTTTCTTCACCACTGCCTGGAGCTACAGCTTCTTCATTTTCGATATCGTAACCTTCATCCTGCAGGTTTTCGTCTTCATTCCCGAGGTTATTCAATTCTTCGAGCGTTGGTTTTTCCTTGTCTTTTTTTTTCTTTCCTGCGGTCATCGCTATTATCACCTGCTTCTTAGTTATTGCCCCGGCTCAGGAACTGAGCGATTGGTTCAGGTGATTGACCAGACGTCTCATCACACTGATTACCCTTCCATAATCCATCCTGGTTGGGCCAAGCACTCCCAGGGTGCCAATGCTTTTATCATGTATCTTATATGTGCCTGTAATAAGTGTGCATTCTTTTATGTCTATAAATTCATTCTCTCCGCCTATCCTAATAACTATGTCATCTTCACTGGAGCTTTCCTCGAGTATTTTGAATAGTAAAGGTTCCTGCTCAAACAGGTTTAACATCCTCCTTATCTTATCAACATCTTTAAACTCGGGCTGGTTGAGAATATTTGTTGTTCCCCCGAGGAATACGCGTATCTGTTTTTCCTCTTTCAAACTTTCTTCTAAAAGAATAAAAGCCTGCTCAAGAATTTCCAACCTGCGGAAAAGATCACGTTTCAACTCATTAATCAGCGAAGTTGTAACCTGATCTATGGTCAGTCCATACAACTTCTGATTAAGATATGATACAACCTGCTGTAGTTCAGCCTGGCTCAATTGCTGTTTCATATCGATTACTTTATTTTTAATGAAGCCGGTATCAGTTATTAAAACAACCAGTCCGCGGTTTTCATCCAGTGGAAGAATTCTCATCTGCCTGAAAGCACTTTTTTTAAACTGGGGGCCCATAATCAAAGAAGTCTGGTTGGTAGCTGAAGAAAGAACCCTGGCCGAGTTAAAGATAATCTGCTCTATTTCACGCATTTTTTCTGTACTTAACGAGCTGCACAGGGCCAGTTCCTCGTCATCGCTGAGATCATTTAAATCCATCAGGTTGTCAACATAGTAACGATAACCCTTTTGAGAAGGTATTCTACCAGCCGAGGTATGGGGCTGGATCAGGTAACCCATGTCTTCAAGATCAGCCATTTCGTTTCGAATTGTAGCCGAGCTTAAGCCCATTTTATAAGAGCGGGCGACAGTTCGTGATCCAACCGGTTCAGCCGTATTGGTGTAGTTAATAACAACCGCCCTGAGGATATATTTTTTTCGTTCACTTAATGGTGCGCTCATAGTAAGTCCCCCTGTTACCTTGCTTTAGCACTCTAAACAACAGAGTGCTAAAGCTACATAAAAAATACCATCATCCAGGAGGGTTGTCAAGTTAAAGAAAGTATTTCCTGCAAGAAATTCTAAAAGCCGGCACGGGAAAGAGAAAAGCTCCAGCATACGACCGGTTTTAATAATTTATGTTAACTGGCATATTCTATTAAGCAGTTTGCTTTTTCTTGTAGTTTTCTATAGCATTATGCAGGGCATCGGCAGCCAGGTTGGAACAATGCAGTTTTAAAGGAGGCAGCCCTCCCAGTTCATCGGCCACATCCTGGTTGGTTATTTGCAAGGCCTGATCTAACGTTTTTCCTTTTACCATTTCGGTCAGCATACTGCTGCTCGCAATAGCTGCTCCACATCCGTAGGTCTGGAAACGAACATCCTTAATAATTCCCTCTTCTACTTTCAGATATATTTTCATAGTATCACCGCATTTAAAGCTTCCTGTTTCGCCAATAGCATCTGCGTTTTCCAGTTCACCCACATTGCGGGGGTTGCTGAAATGATCCACTACCTTTTCGTTATACATTTACATTTATCCCCTCTCATTAACCCGCCTTAGGTTTGTACGTTGGCGAAATACGGCGAAGTTTATCAATTATTGCCGGCATAATTTTTAGAACGTAATCAATATCGGCCTGCTCATTACCCCGGCCAAGACTGAAACGAATCGAACCATGTGCCGTATGATGATCCAAACCGAGCGCCGATAAAACATGCGAAGGCTCCGCAGATCCGGAAGAACAGGCTGATCCGCTTGATGCAGCCACACCCTGCAGGTCAAGGCTGAGCAGTATTGATTCCCCTTCAATATGTTGGAAACTTACATTAACATTGCCGGGTAATCGCTCCAGGGGATGACCATTTAAACGCACCTGATCAATCTTCAGCAAACCACTGATCAGTCTGTCCCTGAGCCGGGTAAGCATATCCCTTTTTTGATCCATCTCTGAAACAGCCAGTTCCAGGGCCCTGGCCATACCAATAATACCCGGTACATTCTCGGTACCGGGCCTGATGGTTTTTTCCTGCCCGCCTCCCTGGTATACCGGCGATACCGTTACACCCCTACGGATATAAAGTGCCCCAATACCTTTTGGACCATTCAGCTTATGAGCCGAAAGAGATAAAAGATCAATATTTAATTGGCCAGGTTCTAGCGGAATCTGTCCAACTGCCTGCACAGCATCTGTATGAAAGAGAATTTTACTTTCTGCAGCAATTTTTCCAAATTCCTCCAGCGGCTGAAGAGTGCCAATCTCATTATTTGCCGCCATTATTGAAATAAAAAATGTATCCGGCCTGATCTCTCTTTTCAACTCCTCAGGATCGACCCTGCCGTAACTATCAACCGATAAATATGTGACCTGGTGGCCATTTTTTTCAAGTTCACAGCAAACATCAAGAACAGCATGATGTTCAATGGAAGAAGTAATTATATGGCCGGGAACATTTCTGGCCGCTGCAACTCCATGCAGGGCTATATTATTGGATTCAGTGCCTCCCGAGGTAAAGTATATTTCATCCTTATCTACCCCGAGGGCTTCTGCGATTTGCTCACGGGCTTTTTCCAATTCCCTGCGCACTAAGCGACCCTGGGAATGCAAACTGGAAGGGTTTCCATAATGCCCACGTAAAAACGGGGACATTGCCTCCAGGACCTCCTCCCTCATCGGAGTAGTCGCACCATGATCCATGTATACCTGCCGCTCTGCCAATACTTAACCCTCCTTAACACTATTCTGTGCTTCCGGTTTTGTTTCAATCAGTTCAACCAATGTTACTTCATCCAAAAAATCGTTAATCCTGTCGCGCAGTTTTTCCCATACCTGCCTGGTCAGGCAGGCGCTCCTTTTATGAAGACAGAGACCTCGATGGTCATCATCCAGGCAGTTTACAGGGGTAATAGGCCCCTCCACCGCTCTGACAATATCTCCTACCCTGATCTCCCCCGGTGCTCGCGCCAGAGTATAGCCACCCCGGGAACCACGCAGGCTTGTAACCAGGTTAGCTTTGCGCAAATCCGGAAATATTTGTTCGAGAAATTTTAAGGATATCTTTTCCCTTTCAGCGACCTCACGTAATGATATAGGACCGCTTGGGTAATGAACAGCCAGAACAGCCATAGCCCTAACACCATATTCCACCCTGGCAGATAATTTCACGTTTAATTCTCCCTGTCGATCAATTCCGACTAAACAACTCGGATATTCCAAAAAAAAGAATAGCACCGTGTCGAACAAATGTCAACTTTTTAGCAAAACTTTTTAAAAAAAATAATAAAAACCGGCTATAAGCCGGTTGTAAGATTTACGAGAAATATAAAATTTAAACTATGAGAGACTTAAATCTTTACTACGTTGGCAGCCTGGGGGCCGCGGTTGCCTTCAACAATCTCAAATTCAACTTCCTGACCCTCTTCCAGGGTTTTAAAGCCTTCTTCCTGAATTTCCGAATAGTGAACAAATACATCCTTTCCTTCTTCAACTTCAATAAAGCCGTAACCTTTCTCAGGATTAAACCATTTAACCTTACCTTGCATTAACCGCTTACCTCCTAAATTGCCCCTTCGTGGAGCGCTATATTGTCCAAAGATTATCACAATCACGTTGAAAAAGCAAGGTATTTGGACAATTTTAAATGTACCACCCTTTCAGACATATTACTGGATACAAAACATAATGTTATAATAATGATGCCGCTCATGGTGAAAACCTGATTACGGCAGATTAATGAAGGAGATATTGCCAATGTCTGTTCAGGTTGGGGTTGATCTCGTTTATATAGATAGAATTGAAAAAATCCTGTCCAGGTATCCCAACCGTTTTTTGGATAGAGTTTTATCAGAAAGGGAAAAAGAGCTTTTTATCGCCAGGGGAGCAAAAGTAGAAACTCTGGCAGCCGCTTTTGCCGCCAAGGAAGCTGTTCTCAAGGCTTTAGGATGCGGAATCGGTCCGGCAGCATTGATTGAAGTAGAAGTGCTTACTCCAACCGGGAAACAACCGCGGGTTAAACTTGGAGGGGAAGCAGCTAAAATTGCAAAAGAAAATAATATTAGCGGTATATCAGTATCGATGAGCCATGATCCGCCTTATGCCTGCGCAGTCGCTGCAGCATATTAATATTTTATAGCACCAGGTTATATTGCAGCATCTCAGTTAATATAAGTCGCCTTTATATCATTTATTGTAGATGAGTTTCTCATATTTGTAATCTCTTCATTGATTTTTGCAATCAGTGCTGATCTTTTTTCATGGGCCAGGCAAACCACTTCCATCTTTTCGATAGGTTCGCTGACCACTACGATGTTATCTTGGAAATATTCCCGGTTGAGCCTGGTCCCAACCATCTTTTCAGCAACAACATAGTCAGTTTTACCCCAGAAATGGTCAAGAAAACTAAACGCATCACTGTCATATTCACTCACCAGGGCCCCTGCTTCTTTGAGCAACGCCGCACCCAAACCAGCTCTCTGAACTCCCACTTTTTTACCCCGTAAATCTTTGACTGTTATTATATCTCCCTGCATGGCTTCTTTCCTGAAAATAACCGGTTCAAACTGGACATACGCTTCAGATGCAATCACCGGGAAAGAGTCAAAATAGGGATTTGGCCATCCAGCATTCAGGATTAAATCAAAACGCCTTTCTGTCAACATGGGAAATACAGAGCTCCAGGTGGCACCGACGAATAATCCTTCCATACCCAACCGCTCTATTAGCAGACGAAAAATATCGACACTGATTCCGCTTGAAACACCTTTCCTGACAAAAACCCATGGTGGAAAGGCATCATCATGGGCAATAACAAGATATTTCCGTTTCAGAAAAGGAGTGGCAGAGAAAACAACTTGTTTTAAATTCATTACATCTTCAAACTGGCTTGTGACAACCTCGTTAAGTTTTGCTGCCCCGCTGTTGATTTCTTCAGAAGTAATGTCAACTTTCTTTGATTCTTCAATTACCTTATCCACATTTTTTGCTGCAGATGAAATGTGTCCGATTACTTCTTTAGTTGACTGCGACTGGGCTTCAACCAGGCCTGTTACATTCTGCAGGGATTCGCTCACTCCCGTAAGACTGTCCAGGGTAAACCTGATATCCTCGTCCTCTTTTTTAATATTTTCCGTTACTTCTCCGTGTTTTTCCTGAAAAGCAGTCATTGCCGTTTCTGCCCCGGTCATCCGTTCTTCCAGGTTCTCAAGCAGACCAACAATATCCTTGGTAATCGAAGCACTTGCATCGGCTAGTTTTTTTACTTCCTCAGCTACCACGGCAAATCCCTTACCATGGACCCCGGCCTGTGCCGCTTCAATTGCAGCATTCAAAGCCAGAAGATTTGTCTGTGAAGCAATAGCCTCAATACTTGAAACCCCCTTGATCACTTCCAGGGATGCCTCTTTTACGCCGGAAAAAAGATCGACCATCTCCTGAAATGAACCCTGCATATAATTCATCGAACTGCCGGTTGCCTCCACGCTTTCAACAATAGACCGGGTTTTGGCTATAGTCTCGCCAACAACCCGATCCAGTTCTTTTGAATCATCGATCAGCTTATCTGCATTACCGTAAATATCGTTTATATCACCCCTGGCTTTTTCCAGGTATCTTTCAAAATCCTGAAGCTGGTCAAGCAGTATGTTATCCGAACTGTCGCTGATTGAACCGCTTAACCGCAACAGTATAAACAACTCCTGAAGCATTGAACGTATTTTTGCCTCATTTTCTGCTATCTGTGTCGTTACTGCCTTGATTCCATTCACTTTGCCGTTTGAACTCATTTTTAAACCACCTTTTATATTTTCTGGTTTAAACGTTCGCCTGGCTGCTGTAGCATCTTTATTTCTGACTGGTGTAATTAAGCAACCCCCCGGCCCTGATCAAATCCAGCTGCCTTGGCGAAAAACCGTGCCTGGCCTTTATTTCCTTGTTTTTACTGATGTTCTTGATTATTACTACCTCGTTCTTCAGCTGTTCTCCCGGTTCTTCAATAACCAGCTCATCTCCTGCAGAAAGGCTGTTATAGTCGTCATCACTGAAAAAAATGAGCGGTAAAATGCCAAAATTAATTAGATTGGCCCGATGAATACGGGCAAACGATTTGGCTAAAACTGCCTTCAAGCCCAAGTGCATCGGCGCAAGAGCAGCATGTTCACGACTTGAGCCCTGGCCATAATTTTCCCCGGCTACTACGATACCACCACCTGATTTTTTAGCTCTTTCAGCAAAACTATCGTCCAGGGCAGAAAAAGTATATTCGCTGAGAGCTTCAATATTTGATCGCAGGGGAAGAACTTTTGACCCTCCAGGTAAAATATGGTCTGTAGTTATATTATCGTCCACATGGAGCAACACTTTAAGGGTAAGTTTCTCAGGTAAAGGTTGATTAACCGGAATCGGCTTAATGTTTGGGCCCCTGATGATTTCAACATCGCTGCCGTCTGCAGGTGGAGAGATTATCATTCTATCATCGATTTCAGGCCCGGGCATCTCGGGAATAAGCGGGTATTCGCCCATTTCCCGGGGATCAATTAAATAACCGTACAGCGCCGCTGCTGCCGCTACTGCCGGTCCAGCCAGGTATACTCTTGCATCGGCAGTACCGCTGCGACCGGTAAAATTACGGTTAAATGTTCTCACCGATACTGCACCGGAAGGCGGAGCCTGCCCCATTCCTATGCACGGTCCGCAAGCTGTTTCGAGAATACGGGCCCCTGAAGAGATCAAGCTTTCAATTACTCCATCACGGGCCAGGCTCATGTATACCTGCCGCGAGCCCGGTGCAACAACCAGGCTTACTTGCGGGTGTACAACCTTTCCTTTCAGCAGCTTGGCAAAAAGGTATAGGTCGTGATAAGAACTGTTGGTACAACTGCCTACAGCAACCTGATCGACCTTGGTTTTCTCAAGTTCACAAACAGCTTTTACATTATCGGGGCTATGAGGAAGGGCAACCATAGGTGTCAGCTCGGCCAGATCGATAGTAATTTCATCGTCATATAAAGCCCCGTCATCTGCCTCCAGGGGCTGCCAATCATGCTCTCTGCCCTGGCTTTTCATGTATCTGCGAGTCATTTCATCACTGGGGAAAATCGAGGAGGTTGCTCCTAATTCAGCGCCCATGTTTGTAATTGTTGCTCTTTCAGGAACTGTCAGGGAAGCGACACCCGGTCCTCCGTATTCAACAATTTTGCCCACACCACCTTTCACAGACAAGCGGCGCAGTACTTCCAGAATGATATCCTTGGCACCTACCCAGGGGGATAGTTTCCCAACCAGTTCAACCTTAAGCACTTCAGGCATTGCCAGATAAAAAAGGCCGCCTCCCATGGCAACAGCGACATCAAGACCCCCGGCACCAATGCCCAGCATACCAATACCTCCCGCTGTCGGGGTATGGCTGTCTGAACCGAGCAGGGTTTTCCCCGGAACCCCAAAACGTTCCAGGTGCACCTGGTGGCATATACCGTTCCCCGGCCTGGAGAACCAGACTCCGTATCGGGCAGCCGCAGTTTGCAGGTAGCGGTGGTCATCTGCATTTTCAAATCCGTTTTGCAGGGTGTTGTGGTCTATATAGCTGACAGATAATTCTGTTTTAATCTTATCTATTCCCATCGCTTCAAACTGCAGGTAAGCCATGGTTCCTGTAGCATCCTGGGTTAAGGTTTGATCGATTCGAATGCCGATCTCCTCACCTTTTGCCAGTTTTCCTTCTACCAGGTGATTATTAAGTACTTTACAGGTTATATTTTTTTTCATAATTAATTTCCTCCAAATTATTGATCTGTTGAGTTCATTGCCAGGTTTGATCACCACAATTACCTGACTTATCTTCTCGCTTTAGAAAGTTATTCCTCCTGTAAAAAATGTTTCATCAGTTTATATCCTTCCTCAAAATAAATCCCGCTTTCTGAGGCGTTTTTTTCATCATAGCAGCACTGTTTATTATTTCCGGGCCTGTTGCTTCGATAAATTGCATAGGGAACCGGATCATCTGTATGAGTTCCAAGAGAAAGAGGAGTAGCATGGTCAGCGGTAAGCAGCAACGAAAATTCAAGATTATTTTTCTCCAGATCGCTCAATATTGGTTGAACCACCTTTTGGTCTATAAGCTCAATAGCCCTGACCTTGTTCTGCGCTTCAAAACGGTGAGAGCATTCATCAGGTGCTTCGATGTGCAGGTAAACAAAATCATGTCCGCCCTTTAACGCTGACAGGGCAGCGGACACCTTGCCTTCATAGTTAGTATCCAGATCACCGGTAGCTCCATCCACATCAATACTCTCCAATCCGGCAAGAATGCCCAACCCTTTGATCAAATCAACAGCTGATATAACAGCGCCGTTTATACCATACTCTTCTTTGAATGAAGGAAGTAAAGGCCTGCGTCCATTACCCCAGATCCAAATCGAGTTGGCAGGATTAAGTCCCTTCTTAATCCTTTTTTTATTGACCGGATGTTCTGAAAGAAGAATATTGCTTCTTTCCATGATCCCGGTCAGCTGATCTGCTTCGATGCCGGCTGGAAGGTAGTTGCCTATTGTCCGCCCGCTGATATCGTGAGGCGGTGTTAAATCCCACTGATCCGCTATCCCCTGCCAGACCATAATGTGACGGTAGCGAAAACCCCGGTAAAATTTAATTAATTCTGTATTGAGCTCAACAGCAATTGATTGGATCAACTCACCGGCTTCATCAGTTGTAATCTCGCCTGCAGCGTAATCGACCATGCTTTTGTCCCTGTAACTGGTTTCATCCGAAAGGGTAACAAGGTTACAGCGAAATGAAACATCATCAGGCTGCAGTTCAATACCAAGACTGGCTGCTTCAAAAGGTGACCTGCCGGTATAATAGCGGTTCGGGTCATAACCGATCACCGAAAGATTAGCAGTATCACTGCCCGGTGGCAAACCCTGCGGAATGGTTTTAACCAAACCAATTTCTCCTTCAGATGCTATTCGATCAAGGTTTGGCGTTCGGGCAAATTCAAGGGCGGTTTTACCTCCGAATATTGCATTGGGATAATCGGCCATGCCGTCTCCCAGAATCACTATATATTTCACTACCTGTTCACACCCCTTACTGGATTATGTCGAATTTCATATTTACCTGATTCTGTTCAATGAAAATACTACTGATTATTGTATGCGAACAACCCTTAAGCAGCAAGCTGTTTAATTTGGTATAATCAAAAAAGTAAATCGAGGGGGGTATATTCATGCAATACTACAGCACCAGGGGTGATAAACTGAAAATCACCGCGGCAGAGGCAATTATCAGGGGCCTGGCTCCCGACGGCGGGCTATTTGTCCCTGCTGAGAGCTATATTTCGCTGGACATTGAAGAATTACCGGCACATGATTATCCGGAACTGGCCGGTATAGTATTCAAACCTTTTCTTTCCGGTTATAATGAAACTGAAATTACACACGCATTACGCAAAGCCTATTGTTCAGGAACCTTTGATCACCCCCTGGTCACCCCCCTGCATATGCTGGCTAAAAACCTTTATATACTTGAGCTCTGGCACGGACCAACATCGGCTTTTAAAGATATTGCTCTCCAGATCCTGCCTCACCTGCTTAGAACAGCGCTCGACAACATTGGTTTTAAAGATGAGCTGGTAATTCTGACGGCTACATCCGGCGATACTGGAAAATCAGCTTTAGAAGGTTTCCGGGATATACCCGGGATTCGAGTAGTGGTTTATTACCCGGAAAACGGCGTCAGTGAAATTCAGAAACTGCAGATGGTCACCCAGGAAGGAAACAATTTATCGGTTGCAGCTGTCAA
Source organism: uncultured Syntrophomonadaceae bacterium (assembly GCA_964390725.1). Lineage (GTDB taxonomy): Bacteria > Bacillota > Dethiobacteria > DTU022 > DTU022 > JAABTH01. Next base: position 52,406 of record CAYMIW010000017.1, read on the forward strand.
AGGCAATTTTGATGATACCCAACGGGGAGTTAAAGAATTGTTTAGTGATAACAGCCTGGGATCACACCTGGCTGCTCACGGTTTCCAACTCACCTCTGCAAATTCAATCAACTGGGGCCGCCTGCTGCCCCAGGTCGTTTATTACTTTCAGGCTTATCTTTCTCTTGTCAGTAAAAATCAGATCCAGGCGGGTGATTCTGTAAACTTTGTCGTTCCCACTGGAAACTTTGGCAACATCCTGGCTGGTTACTATGCCCGACGCCTTGGTTTACCCGTAAATAAGTTGATCTGCGCTTCCAACCAAAACAATATTTTGTCTGATTTTATTCAAACCGGCCGCTATGACAGCAACCGTCGCCTTAGTTTGACCATTTCCCCCTCGATGGACATCCTGATTTCAAGCAATTTAGAGAGATTGCTTTTTGAATTGAACAACCATGACTCAGAAATAATTAACTTCTGGATGAACCAACTCAGGGAAAAAGGCTTTTACACGGTAGATAAACAGACCCATGAACTGCTCGGACATTTATTCTATGCCGGTTACGCCGATGACGAAAAAACCCTCGCTACCATCAATTCAGTTTACAGGAACTATAATTACCTGATCGATACCCATACCGCCGTAGGCAAAGCGGTATTGGATTATTATACCAGCAACACCGGTGATAATCGCCCCAGTATAATTCTTTCCACGGCCAGCCCCTTTAAATTTGCCGGTAGTGTAATGAATGCTATCAACGGCCCTGGGTCTGTAAAACAAAAATCAGAGCTTGAAATCCTGAATGAACTGGTTGAACTTACAGGAACTAATGCACCGGATAATTTGAATACCCTGAACAAAAAAGAGGTAAAATACAAGCAGGTGATCGCCCGCACAGCCCTGCGCGATCACCTGCTTTCAATATTGGCCTTGAACTGATTACTGTTATTCTGTGCTTTCAGTCTTTTCAGTTTCTGCAGGCTGATTTGCAAGAACCACAGTTTCCGCTTCAGGATTCTTTGTTCCAAAACGGGTTACCAGGGCTGCCCCAACAGCAAAAACATAGATAACCACTGTAACCAGTCCGCCAATAATAGGCACCAAACCAACAAATCCGAGAATCAATACACCAAGAGCTATTGCCCCAAGCGGATTGACGTGCTTCGAAGAGGCTGCTTCAATAATTTTACCACCGAGAAGGCTTGTAATCCCCGTGTAGCCCAGTATTCCCGCAGCAGCCAGGAGAATAATCTCCACTATTACCAGGGGTATCCCGATAATGGTCAGGACCAGGACAAACATCAGGGGAATAGCCAGGACAAGCGCCAGCAAACCCCATCCTGCAACTGGCCCCGGCTTTGCCGTGATCGCTGCCCCTGCAGCCTTAACGTGTTTTGGGAAAAGAGTATAAGTAAGCGCAGCAAGGGCAAACATGATCAGCATGTTAATAATACCCCGGGTTGTATTTCCATAGAAGTTCATGAAAGGAAAATGGTTGAAATTCCAATCCCGACTGAAGCGGGGGATAAAGGTTACATCATCCAGACCTTTTTTAACCTCTTCAACGATCCTGGATGAAACTGTTTCAATAATATGCTCACTGTCATCCAGGCCTTCAAAGCGATAACCCGGGCCTGTTTCACCCCTGCCATTTTCTTCAAAATACATTTCTTCGCCAATTTCTATAGAACCGGTCATTGCGCTGTCAGCCTTTTCTACTATACCGCGTTCGACAGACACTATACCGGTAACAACAGCGTTTGGACCAAGCTCGATCACTCCCTGGTTTAGAGTGACATCCCCTTCGACAATACCATCAATAATTATTTTACCACCGTTACTGTTCACATTACCGGCTACTAAACCTGTAATGCGCAATTCGCCAAACCCGGAGTATACATCGCCGCCAACAGAACCACTTACCCCGGCTTCGCCAAGATCGGAATCAATATTGCCGCCGACTGAGCCGTTAATGATAATTTCACCCATGCGGGTTTTTACATTACCGCTCACGTTGCCATTAACCAGAATCTGGCCCATGTTGGTTTCAACATCGCCATTTACATCTCCCGCTACGGTTACCTGTCCCATATTATTGTTAACATTACCGTTGATAATACCCAGGATGGTCAGGTTTCCCACGTTAAGGGCAACATCACCGTTCACAGTAGTTCCAAAGGGTATTTCCAAGTCTCCAGCTGTCTTATTAATATCTTCATTGATAACAGAACCTTCCTGGGCTGTAACCGGAAGCGCCAACAAGATACAGGCAAAAGCTATAATTACAGCGACCAGGGAATACTTTAAACTTCTTTTATTAAACATTATTATATCCCTCCACAGTTCTTAACTTGTTTAAAATCAATACTTCCACAACCACCAGGGAAACAAGCCCCGTAATCAATCCTAACGGGCCAATATAATGGCTGAAATAAAGGAAACTAATAAAAACATCCATGATATAGCTAAACTGATTGATGATGCCTACCGAGAGCCACCATTGCAAATATCCGGGGTTCAGTAAATAGGCTGAAATGATGGACAGTAAAAAGATTGCCGCTGAAACTAAAATTGCTGGAAAAGGTTTTGGCTGAATCCTTTCGGTTAGCTGTTTGCAAAAGACATCCGGCAGCACAGCCGGGCTATTCAGGCATTCCGCCAGGCTGATTGATTCTTCAAGCTCTACCCTTGCAGAGCAGCATGTCGGGCAGGTTTGTATGTGCTTAATTATTCTCTCATCCTTTTCTTCTCCATCGAGCACGGCCTGAATGGTGATTATATCCGGACAGTTTTTCATCTTATTCACTCTCCCTCTCCAGCAGCTCTCTCAGCAGCATCCTGCCCCGGTAAAGCCTGTTCCTGACCAGACTTAGTTCAAGCCCGAGAGCATCGGCAATTTCTGCATAACTCATATCGGCTGTATGTTTCAACAGAATTACTTCCCGATACATCAGTGGTAAGCGATCAAGCGCTTCAGCCAGTTCACGTTCATCTTCTTTCCTGATAACTATCGTCTCCGGACTGTTTTCTGCTCTTGTGTTGAATTCATCCAGGCTTTCCATCGGAACTTCCCTGTTGTCACGCAGCCAATTGCGACAAAGGTTGGTTGCTATTTTGAAAAGCCATGGGCCGGCATTCTTAGAGCGGTCAAACTTGTCCAGATTTTTGTAGGCACGCAGGAAAGTCTCCTGGGCAAGATCCCTTGCCTGTTCGCGATCCCCCGTGTAGCGCAATGCCAGGCGGTATATTTTATCGCTGTATTCTTCTACCATCTCCTGCAATATCTCTTGCAATTCAACACCACCTGTTTGGCCATTCATATATTAATACACAGTATCATGAATAAAGTCTGATCTTTTTTTAATTATATATTTATTTTACAACATGATCAGAGAAGCCCGGCTGTTCACCGGGCTTCTCTGATAGTTTATCTGTATTTAAAGGTGTAACAAATTAAAACCTGGCTTCACCGACCGAAGTTATTTCTACCCGGCTGTGTGAAAAAACAGCAGATTTTGCCTTGTTATCGCTTATTTTCATTTCCAGCCTGGTAATTTCCGGACCACCCAGCTCGTTTCCTCCGCCTGATTCCAGTTCCAAAACATGCCAGTCGTTATTTGATAATTTACCTGTTTCAAGTTCTCCCGCAGCCAGAACAGCCAGACCAAGGGCCACTGAACCGGTCCCACAGGAAGGTTCAAAATAATCATCCCGGACATAATGGGGAAACACAACCCGGAGATTCCCGCTGTGTTCAGGATGCCAGTCATAGACAGCAACGTTAGGTTCAACTTCGCCGGTCATCTTCATAAACTGATCCTGTATATCTACCATGGCCCGTCGGGTTTTAGCATTCCAACCATTAAAATCTGCTTCAGGCAAAATCTGACGAAAACGGTCAGCATTAATAACCAAAAACTTACCTGCCCTAAGTACCTCGAGATTATTGATAGACATTTTATTTACACCGCGTTCGTAGCATTCTTCAACGAAGCATTCCATGCCGGTTTTTATTCTTTTTGCCTTACCACTGTCATGCTCAATGCTGATCATGGTCGGTCCACAATCAGTATGCAAAAGAACTTCGATTGGTGATGCTCCCCGGTCAAGGCCAAATAAATCGCCAAACGGGGTTTCAACAAGGGCTGCTCCCAACACCTGGGTAAATCCACCACAGGCGCTGATGAAACAAGGAACAGTCGGCTCAGCAATTTTCACCTCTATCTGTCCCGGCTGTCCGGCCGGATAGAGGATTCCCGCTTCGTGCGCATATAAATAGTTCGGGCCCATCAGCTTAACGGCTGTTTCAAGTTCCTGGCCCAGTGGGACCTGATCACCGCGCAAGAGGATGATCAGGTTGCCACCCATGTGCCCGCGAACAAAATCCAGTTTCATGTAATAGTTACCTCATTTCTATTTGCCATTTTTAAGGAGTGAAACTCACCCCTTAAGATGAAAAAGATTTCAGTAACAGCGTCCGGACTTCTTAACTTCATTCATCCGGGTTTCAAGGCAGGGGCAAATGTTTTCCGGAATATTTTCAAACCGGCAGGGGCAATAAAAATCACCATACAGGTTATTTTTACCGATCAACCCTTCTATAACCAATTCTTTATCTTCGTTAAAAGTATAATCGCGCAGGCGGGCGAAATTTTCCACCCTGGCTCGTATTTCTTTCTCAGGCTCCCATTTGGGACGTGCTGCTTTTACTTCCGGTTCGGTCTCGGTTATTTCCAGTTCAGCACCACATACAGTGCAAACTACAATCTCTCCCTTTTCAACCTTGCCCCGATGAAGAAAGGAAACCCTGCAAACCTCACAGAAGATTTTATTTTTCATTTTTCAGTGCCTCTTCAAGTTCATCCTCTTTATAACCCCTGATAATCTGCTCGCCAATCACAGTTACCGGGAAAGATTTGGACCCGGTCAGTTTTTCTACTTCTTCAAGGGCCTTTCGCTGTTCTTCACCCTGGGCGAGATCTACATCAATACAGTCATACTCAACATTCTTGTTATCAAGAAAGTTCTTCACCTTTTTACACCAGGGACAGGTGCTCAGAGCATATACTTTTACCATTGTAATCTCTCCTTTTTAAATTTATTTCACTCCGGGAATATTGTTTTCGATTACCACAAAGTGAGCTGTATCAAAAAGATTCAAAGCCTGAATCTTTTCCATGGTTTCTGCATTTATCTCATTATCAACCTGCAATGCCATCATTGCATCACCGCCGGCAGCCTTGCGGCCAAGCTGCATTGAAGCAATATTAACCTCATTACTGCCCAGCAAGGTGCCCAGTTTTCCAACCACTCCCGGACGATCGTGGTGAGTGGTCATCAGGGTATACCTGGAAGGTACAATTTCAATCCGAAAATCATCAATTCTGACCAGGCGCATTTCATTATTAAGCAGGGTCCCCGAAATCAGGTGTTCTTCCTGCCCCGAACGCCCAATCATTTTTATCAGGGTGCTGTAGTTTTTCACTTCTGTAGTGGAAACTTCCCTGACATCAATTCCCCGGGCCTTGGCTATATAAGGGGCATTTACCCAGTTTACCCCGTCCCCGACAATATGTTTGAGAAAACCGATCAAACATGATATGGTAAGTGGCGCTAAATGAAGGGATGCTGCTTCACCGCTGTAAATTAGTTCTATCTCATCAACCTGTCCACCAAACATTTGCAGGTAAAAACTTCCCATTACCTTCATCAAAGGTAAATACGGTTCAAGAGCAGCTTTAGCCTCAGGCATCAGGGCAGGGACATTAACTGCAGATACAATCGGCTCACCCTGTAAGGCTTTAGCAACCTGCTCTGCAACCTGAAGTGCAACATTGGTCTGTGCTTCCCTGGTCAGTGCCCCGAGATGGGGTGTAACAATTACATTATCAAACTCTAAGAACTCGCAACCCGAGGGTGGTTCTTTTTCAAAAACATCAAGAGCCGCCCCGGCAACTGTTTCATCCTTGATGGCCTGGCATAGAGCTTTTTCATCAACCAGCCCACCGCGGGCACAGTTTATGATTCTGACTCCCTTTTTCATATTTTTAAATTCTTTTTCTCCAATAAGATGGCGGGTATTTGAACTCATCGGCAGGTGCAGGGTAATAAAATCTGCGTTCTGGATAAGCTCTTCAAAAGTTACTTTTTCCACTCCCAGTTTTTCAGCCTGTTCAGCGCCGACATAGGGGTCGTAGGCAATAATCTTCATTCCCATTGCCCTGGTCCTGCGGGCTACTTCGCTGCCAATTCGGCCCAGTCCTACTATACCCAGGGTTTTTTTATTCAGTTCAACCCCGGTAAAAGAAGAACGGTTCCATTCACCCTGCTTAACTGAACAACTGGCACTGGCTATGTTGCGGGCCAGCGATGTAAGCATGGCTATAGCATGCTCTGCTGTCGAAATAGTATTGCCGTGTGGAGCATTTAAGACTATTATGCCTTTTTCAGTGGCCTTATCCACATCAATATTGTCAACGCCTACCCCGGCGCGCCCAATAACTTTTAGATTATTTGCAGCCTCAATAACCTCTGCTGTAACCTTTGAGCGACTGCGAACAACAAGCCCGTCATATTCTCCTATTGCTGCAACTAGATCTTCAGGTGATATGTCAGGTCTGACATCCACCTCTACATGTTCCTCCAGTATCTGAATCCCTTCTTTGGATAGAGGATCGCTAACCAGTACTTTCAAGAAAAACACCTCCGACTATTATCGTATGCTGTGTTTAGGCATGTTACAAATATAACATATAATTTTCTATTCTCCAATGCCCACTCAATCTGATA
>CAYMIW010000018.1:0-53535 GCA_964390725.1 uncultured Syntrophomonadaceae bacterium
TCAAACCTATCGCCTCCGTTTGGATATCTTATGGTAGGAATGTTGCAGGCTTTCTTCGATATTATAACTTAATGCTCTGGCAGGGTCAAGCATTTTAGCAACAGTGTAAAGCATTTTCGGGCCCGGGCGGCTCAATAACCTTTTAATTTGTCCAGGGATTCAACAACCTTTTTGTGCAAAATTTCGTTCAGCATTATTCCCTTCGGATCATTGTGCTTATTCAGCCGTTCACGGTAGTCCTGCTGCTTCTCCGCCAGGCGCTCTTTCAGGGCAGCAGCCGACATAACATAAGCGCCAAGATTCGAAGCAGCACGATATTCAGCAAAATCGGAAGTGGCCACCTCAACAGGGTTACGCAGGGTTAAACCGGCAGCCAGTCTTTCAATCAGAGTATCTGCCGTTTCGTGGTTATCGGTAAAAACCACTTCCACTCCTTCGGCCTTTTCCCAGGCAAATTTCTGCCCGTCAAAAACGATAATTATGCGCTCCCAACACCACGGATGATAGGCGGAAAGAATAGAAACCAGCTGATCCCTGGCACTGCCAAAATCTTCTTCTTTTAAAAGTTTCAGTTCTTCCCAATCGCCAATGATATTATACCCGTCAACAAGTAGTATGGGAGCTGTCATCCGGACCACCCTTCTCTCTGGCCCAGGACAGCATAAATTAAAACAGCAGCAGCCGCAGATACATTTAAAGAGCCACCCACAATATTTGGCATTGGTATGGAAAGGGTAAGGTCACAATTCTCACGCAGTAGCCTGGATATTCCCTTCCCCTCCGAACCAAGCACCAAAACCAGGGGACAACGATAATCGGCAAGATAGTGTTCCTTTTCACCGTCTCCCTCAGCTCCGTAAATCCAGAAGCCTTCCCTTTTTAAGGTTTCAGCAGCCTGATTAAGGTTGCCAACCATGGCAACCTTCAGTCTTTCCGCAGCACCGCAGGCAACTTTACGCACAGTTGCAGTAACGCCTGTTGCACGATGCGATGGGATGATTATACCGTCTACCCCGGCAGCATCAGCAGTACGCATGATTGCACCCAGGTTTTGCGGGTCTTCTATGTGATCCAGCATAACCAGGAAAGGATCACGGCGGGGAGAGCGTGAAAGGGCAATCAGTTCTTCAAGATCGAAATATTCAAAAGGTGATACCAGGGCGGCGACACCCTGGTTGCCGGTGATGTGCCCAGCCATATTCTGAAACTCATTGCGGGCAAGACGTTCAACCTGTACCCGGCCCTGGCGGGCCAGCAGGGTAATCTCATTAATGATGGCACCTTTTAAACCTTCGGCCAGAATTATACGCTGTGGTTTGCCTGAACGGAGAACTTCAAGTACAGCCTGGCGGCCGGCAATTAACTCTTCGCCGTTTTCTTTTTCCCGATCACCGTTTTCGTTAAAAGAATCATCCCTTTTCATGAGCTATATCCCTCATTTCAGCACTTATGGGCATTTAAGAGATTGACCAACGGAAAATACTGTTCATAAATATGAGCGCCGGATGAGTAAGCTGTAATCTGCCCATCTTCTACGGGAAACTTAAGCTGCATCAGGATGTATTCTTTCAGTAGTTGCAATCCGCCGAGATTCTCCGGGAAGCCGACAAAAATATCCCAGGAGCGGAAAAATACAGTCATGTTAAGGCGTCCGTCAACCACCTTAAAGTCAACCACTCGCAAACAGGGAGGGTCAACAAGATCGATATTCTCCTGCCCGCCTATATTCATGCAGGCCTGGTTGGTTGCACCTTTTGAGCTGTTTAAAAGATCGATCACCTTGGGCAGCTGAGGGGCAATATGCTGACCATAGGTGTAATCTTCCATTTCACACTTGGTGTCAGTTGCCAGGTAATCGTAAAAGTATTGCTGAATCCGTTCTTCGGAAGTAGGCGCCGGAATACCGCAGTTTTCAGGCAGCCAAACCGCAAGGGGTCGGGTATAAGGCTCTTCAATAACAACCGTCAGATGATCAAGCTGCTTGCGCAACTGTCCCTCGTAACTGCCTTTTTTAATTCTGTAACTGTAACCATAGCGGGCGCAATTCCATAGAACCATTCGCCATGCCGATTCAATTGTTCTTTCCCTTACGTAAGCCATATTTATCCCCTTTCCCATTATTTCCCCAGTAATTTAAATGCTTATCCCATGGTTTAAAAATTATTTTCGTTTCCACCTGGTACCATGTGGAGTATCTTCCAGAACAATGCCCTGCTCAGCAAGCCGGTCACGAATTTGATCAGCTGTGGCAAAATCCCTGTTCGCACGGGCTTCGTCACGCTTTTTGATCATCCCGGAAACCTGATCATCAAGCAAGCGGGGTTCTTCAAGATCGAGTATTTCAAAAATTTCGTTGATTTCACGGTAGTAAGCAACAACTTTATCAAGTAAATCGCGATTATAAGGATGCCCTTCCCTCAGGTAAACATTACAACTTCTGGCCAGGTCAAAAAGCACTCCCAGCGCATCGGCAGTATTAAAATCATCATCCATGGCCTCGATGAAACGTTTTTCCGCACTCTTCACGGCAATGCCCAGTTTTTCCTCATGCCCGGTCTCTGTATCAGCGGCGCTGCCGGCGGCATTAAGCACATTGTCAATCATTTCCTGCAGCCTCTGTCGACCGGACCGACTCTGTTCAATCAGGTCGGCACTGAAATTAAGCGGGCTGCGGTAATGGGCAGACAGAATCAGAAAACGCAGGTCAAGCGGATTATATCGTTTAACCAGTTCATGTACAGTTTTTACATTGCCCAGGGATTTCGACATCTTACGATCCTCAATATTAAGGTAACCGGCATGCATCCAGTAACGGGCAAGTGGTTTCTTTTCAGCTCCCCAGGTCTGGGCAATTTCATTTTCATGATGAGGAAAAATCAGGTCGGCTCCACCGGCATGGATATCCAGGGTATCATCAAGGTAGTGGGTTGACATGGCTGAACATTCAATATGCCAGCCGGGTCTTCCCTCACCCCAGGGACTGCCCCAGGATGGTTCTCCTTCTTTCTTTTGTTTCCAGAGGGCAAAATCCAGGGGACTGCGCTTCTTCTCTCCGGGTTCCACACGGGCGCCCGCCAGCAACTCTTCCTGCTTTTGCTGGGAAAGAGATCCGTAATCTTCAAAACGGGAAGTGTCATAATAAACGTCACCGTCACTGGTATAGGCATAACCATTTTCCAACAACTTTTCGATCAGCTGGATTATCTGGGGAATATGTTCTGTAGCCCGTGGTTTAATATCGGCAGGCCTGACCCGCAGGGTGGCAACATCTTCTTCGTATGCAGCAATAAACCGTTCGGCCAGTTCCGGGACGGTTATACCCTGCTCGGCAGCGCGTTTTATCATTTTATCATCGATATCGGTATAGTTCTGAACCAGGGTTACCTTATAACCGCGGTAGGCTAAATAACGCCTGACCACGTCAAAAATAATGAAAACACGGGCGTTACCGATATGGATATAATCATAAACCGTGGGGCCGCAAACATAAAATGTCAGGCCAGGTGGGGCTCCAGGTTCCAGAATCTCTTTCGAACGGTTCAGGGTATTATAAATTTTTATGGCCACAGTTATTACACACTCCGTTTTCAGATTCAACCCTCTGGCAGCGAAGTTGATCAATTTGCTCCTGCAGACGTTTCAGCGCTTCAGCTACGGGGTCGGGCATGTCGCAGTGGTTCAGATTAATTGAAGGCACTTTTTCGCCATTAAAATAAACAACCCGGGCGGGGATACCGACAACGGTTGAGTTGGGCGGAGCAGCGCTGAGCACCACCGATCCGGCTCCCACCCTGCAGTTATCACCAATCTCAATCGGCCCTAAAACTTTTGCACCGGTACCAATCACAACATTGTTGCCTATAGTCGGATGTCTTTTACCCTTTTCTTTACCTGTTCCGCCAAGGGTTACTCCCTGGTAAATGGTTACATTCGAACCAATCTCGGTTGTTTCACCAATTACCACTCCCATTCCATGATCAATAAAAAAGGAACTGCCAATCCGTGCCCCGGGGTGAATTTCAATTCCGGTTAAAAAGCGGGAAAGGTGAGATATAATCCGCGGAAGCAAAACCATGCCGTGACGATATAAAAAATGGGCAAAGCGGTGGCAGAGCAAAGCATGAAGCCCGGGGTAGCAGAGCAGCACTTCCACGGTGCTCTTAGCTGCCGGGTCTCTCTCTTTTACAGCTTTTATATCTTCTTTAATACGTCTGAACAATTATAAAACTCTCCCAGCATTAGATAAATATTTAACCTGCTTCGTGGTTTTCCGGCTCCGGCAGGGCAACTTTCTCTATTAATACAACAGCCTGTGCAGCCATACCTTCTCCCTGTCCGCAGAATCCCAGCCCCTCGGTGGTAGTAGCCTTGACATTAATGCAGCTCCTGGAAACATCGAGAACAGCAGCAAGGTTTTCTGCAATCTGCCGGGCAAATGGTGCAATTTTGGGAGCCTCGGCAATCAATACCAGGTCTGCATTAACCAGTTTCCAGCACCGGTCGTCGAGCATTTTCTTTACTTCTTCCAGCAGTTTAAGGCTGCATATATTGCGATAACACTCGTCTCCGGCCGGGAAATGGCTGCCCAGATCACCCAAACCGGCTGCCCCGAGCAGGGCATCAATCAGGGCGTGCGTTAAAACATCGGCATCGGAATGCCCCTCCAGGCCGAGATGATATTCCAGTTCTACTCCGCCTATAATCAACGGCCTTCCCCCGACCAGTCGATGAACATCATAGCCGGTTCCGATCCGGTTCACCGCTTTTTATCCCCCTTCAGGAGCCACTCTGCCAGTTCAAGGTGATGCGGGGTGGTTATCTTGAAATTATTTTCATCACCGGGAACGGTCAAAACGGAAACCCCCAGCATTTCCACCAGCGCGGCATCATCAGTGGCTCTAATACCTCTCTTTTCAGCCTCGCTATAAGCTTTTTCAATTATCTCACGCCTGAAAATCTGAGGGGTCTGCACCAGTCGGAGTTTTTCCCGGCATGGTGTTCCCGTAATATAACCACGGTTGTCAACTTCCTTGATGGTATCGGCAGGCTTAATCACCGGCACAACAGCCCCGTAATCCTGAACCTTATTGAGCATCTTCTGCAGCAGGCCGGGCTCAGTCATTGGCCTGGCTGCATCATGAATACAAATATAATCAGCGCTCCCCGAGAGCGCCGCCAGGCCGCAGGCCACCGACTCCTGGCGGGAGCTACCCCCTGCTACCAGGATTATCTTCCCGGACCGGAAATATGGTTCAATCAGCAGGGTAACAGCTTCCTGGTCTCCCGGAGGGATGACAACGGCTATTTCGTCGATCAGCGGACAACCGACAAACAACTGCAGGGAACGGACCAAAACCGGAACCCCTGCAATTTCAAGATACTGTTTACGGGTTTTATTCCGCATGCGCAAACCGGCACCGGCTGCAGCAATAATGGCTGCTGCTTTCATTATTTATTTAACCCCGCTCATTTTTTCTGCATCCTGACCCGGCTTGGCAAAAATCATCCTTCCCGCGGCCGTCTGCAGAACGCTGGTTACTAAAACTTCAATAGTTTCTCCGATAAAACGGCGCCCGCCTTCAACCACGATCATCGTTCCGTCGTCAAGGTAAGCTACTCCCTGGCCGGCTTCCTTGCCGTCCTTAATGATCTGCACAACCATCTCTTCCCCGGGTAAAACCACCGGTTTAACAGCATTAGCCAGCTCGTTTATGTTTAACACTGCTATATTCTGCAGTTCACAGACCTTGTTCAGGTTAAAATCGTTGGTGATAATCTTGCCGTTGATCTTCTTGGCCAGCTTAACCAGTTTGCTGTCAACTTCAGCAACATCTTCAAAATCGCCCTCGTATATCTGAACCGGGATCTCCATCTCTTTCTGAATTTTATTTAATACGTCAAGACCCCGGCGGCCACGATTACGCTTGAGTAAATCAGGAGAATCTGCAATGTGTTGCAATTCCTCCAGCACGAAACCGGCTACAACAATCACACCTTCCATAAAACCTGTTTTACAGATATCAACGATTCTACCATCAATGATGGCGCTGGTATCAAGAATTTTAAATACCTCGTTTTCGCGACCGGTGTTACGAACATTACGGTTAAACAGGGATGATAAAAAAGTGAATTCTTCCTTGCGGTTAAGGACGAACCGAACGCCGATAAAAACCAGGAACAGGGTCAGTATGGGTGCGATAAAAACTCCCACCACGGGAATACGGTAAATTGGATAACTTAATAAAAGCCCTATCAACAGGGTAATAATTAAACTGAAGGCCACCAGGGCGATATCCTGAGTTGGGACAGCCTTGAGGGTGAGATCAGCCCAGGTTACGATCTTGATGAAAAGATTAATAAATACGGGAGTAATAAAATAAAAGATGAGTCCGAATAAAATACCGCCAAAAGCATAATAACCGATACTGACCGGGGTCAACTCTAAAACCGTGGGGATATTAATAATTAATGATACCAGCGGTAGAAGTACTGAAAAAATGTAAACACCCAGGACAAACCCGATTATCGTTCCAATAATGCGCAGTATCTTAAGAGCCATTAGATTCACCCCCTTCCGGATTAGAATGAGCGCATGTCGATTAACTTTCAATTAAACAAAAAAACCCGGGAACCCTTCGCAACATTATAACTTAAAGCTTTCCCCGGAAGCAAGGCCGAAAGACCTTAAAACATATATAAACTAAGCGCTACTTGGGTGATTGCTCAAAAATATCGTCAAGGACATTGATAACCTCGGCGTGATCCATTCCCTGGACAAGGATAAGCTCGCTGATCAGAATTTGCCTGGCCGTATCAAGCATTTTGCTTTCGCCTGTGGAAAGCCCTTTTTCACGATCTCGCAGCATCAGGTTACGTACCACTTCGGCAACTTCAAAAATATCGCCGCTCTTGATTTTTTCAAGGTGATTACGGTAGCGCCTGTTCCAGTTGGTTGACATTTTAGGCTGCTCGCCCTGAAGAACAACAAACACCTCTTCTACTTTTTCCCTCTCAATAACTCCGCGCAAACCAACCTGTGTGATGTTATCCGTGGGAATGAGCACCTTCATCTCACCAAGCGGCATTTTCATAACATAATACTTCTTACGAGCGCCCAGGATTTCTTTCTCTTCTATTGCTTCAATAACACCTGCTCCATGCATTGGGTAAACTACTCTGTCTCCTACGCTGAACAAAACCTCTCCTCCTCGAAAAAATACCTAAAAATATAGTAACACAGCGCCTTGCAGGTGTCAATTAAACAATTAGTTTAACATATCCAAATCAATAATACAACACCGAATTTTTGATAGCCCACATCTGCCAAAAGAATTACTTTTAAAGCTAAAAACAGACCTGCCGCAAGGTTGACACGCTGTTAATCTAAAACGTATAATGTGCATAACAGGGCTCTAATCAGAAAAAGAGGTGACTTACCGGTGAAAGAGAACGAGGGCGTCGGCGAGTTTCAGGAAATGGTTTCAGAGGTATTGATCCGTCATCGAAGCGTTCTGGACTGCCTCTCTAAGTACCAGGAATCAACCGCAAGAGTTAACCGCAGCGTTATAAAAGCTGTAACAGACTGTGGCTGCATATCAATTAATGCAAATAAGAGACAATACCCCGCCAGGGATTCCCTCAAGGATTGCGGCAAGTACATGGATTCTCACCTGAAGGGGAAGCTGTGTGAACACTGTCGTGAAGTGGTGGCCGAAGAACTGGGCAAGCACCTGTTTTATTTAACAGCCCTGTGCAATACCCTCGACTTTAAACTGGAAGATTTATTTGACCTGGAACATGAGCGGATAAGCACCCTGGGTCATTTTTTGCTTTCATAACAACCTCCCTGCCCCGGGCAGGGATTAGCCGAATAGTTAAAACAACCTGCACGGCTCGAAGCAATCCATAACAGTCCCGGCACCTGCCTGATTAAGCAAAATTGTGCAAGTTTCCATAACAAGGCCGGAAACATCAACCTAAAATGCTCCTGCAGGCAAGCTTCCATTACAAAGGAACGGTGAACCTCTCCTATGGCCATCACGGTCAGAGACGCGCTCAAGATAGGCGGGCTTGTTGAAGCCCGGGTTCTTGCCGGTAAAAGCGGCCTAAACAATGTTATCCGGGCTGTAGATATAATCGATGTACCGGATGCAGCGATCTGGTTCAGACGTGATTCCCTCCTCTCAACTACTTTTTACGCCTTAAAAGATAATATCGATGCCCAGCTACAAATGCTGGAAGATATTGCATCATGCGGTGGAGCAGCCCTGATCATTTTCTCCCCTGAACGTTACATTTCCCACATCGATCAAAGATTAATTGAAAAAGCCGACTTGCTGGACCTGCCCCTGTTGCAGATGCCGGATTGCTCTTATATTGACGTTATAGTTCCGGTGATGAGCCAGATACTTGACAAGCAGGTACAAGCTCTTGAGTATGCGCATGAAGTGCATACCATGATGACCGACATTGTTCTCAAGGGAAGCGGCCTGCGAGAGCTGCTCACATCCCTGGCCGCCCTGCTCCGGCACCCGGTAATCATGGCCGGCGCCGATCTGACAATCCTTGATACAGCTGTTCCAGCCGACTTCCGCGACAAACTGCCTTCCATTATAAAAACCATAACAGGGCAGAAATTAAAACAGCATCTCGATTCATTCTACCCGCCGGGTTTAATATCAGAACTGATTGCCAACAAGGTCCCGGCATATTATGATTACGGCTCGCGAGAAGAAGACTTCATTGATTTCTTTTTCCCCATTTTTGCCGGAGACTCCCTTTTTGGCGTACTAATAATCCCCCAGCTCGAGCAAAGGATGAACAAATCAAAAACAGTTGCTACTGAAGCAGGCGCCATGGCCATCGCCCTGCACATTTTAAAGGAGAAGGCAATCAGGGATGCACAGCGTAAAAGCGCCCTGGACTTTTACAATGAATTACTGCTAGGCAACATCAAGAACCGCGAAAACATTATCTCCAGGGCCAGGCAGTTTGGCCTTGATGCCACCGGTAGTTATTATGTTATTATTGTGGAGCTTAACAAGGAAAGTATCTATTGCGGCAGAGAAACCGGCAGCAACCGCACTTCAGCCATAGATGAACTGGAGCGGAAGTTGTATCGCCTGCTGCACTATTCCCTGGAGGCCGAACATGCCGATGGTGTTGTCGTTGAAGCCCTGGGCAGCCTGATTATCCTGGTTCACCTCTCTGAAAAACTATCACCCGCCGTTGCCAGAGATTTTGGTAAAGGGCTGATGTTAAAAATAAAAAAAACAGTATCCGCCCGCATGAACGGCATTCCCATCTACATGGCAGCCGGAGATTATTGCCCCGATATTGAACGTATCAGCACCGGTTATCTTGAAGCCTGGGAAACACTTGATATAGGGAAAAAACTATACCAGTCCGACTTTGCCCTCACCCATACAGACATGGTATCCTACCACCTGGTCAAGCGTTTTTTAACCTCAATGAACAGGCCAAATCTTTACGAAGAGGTTTATGCACCCCTTGTTCTGTACGACAATGAAAAAAGCGGAGAACTGGTTCTGACCCTGGAAACGTATATTAAATGTAACTTTTCCCGCACTAAAACTGCCGAAAAACTTCATATCCACCGCAATTCCCTTAATTACCGCCTGCAAAAAATCGAAGAGCTGCTCGGTAAAAACCTTGATGCTATTGATACATTTCCCCTGCTTCTTGCTTCAATAAGTCACCGCCTGTCCTCTTAAAAAATAACCGGCTTAATTAGCCTGCAGAACCTCTTTGTGCATTTTGCACCAATATGTCTAAATATTTTTACTCATCTCACAAAGGTTATTTAGCTGGAATATTTAAATAACACTATGCTCTTAACTAAAAATTTATAATTTTACTGGGGGAGGTGTCTGCTAAACAGAAAAAAAGATGATCTAAGGCAGAACCAAGTGGCGGATACGCCGCCAACTAATTAATCAGAAAGGAAGAATTAATTATGGCGCAACCCGGTATGTTTGTCCGCAAGGCCAGCGGGCTGGTCCGTTCATGGTCGGTCTTCGACGGCTTTGTTTACGCTTTCTTTTCGATTAACCTGGTAACCCTGGGCTTTTATATTTTTGCCTTTGCTCCTTACCTGCCCGAAGCCAACCTCTTAACAGCTATTGTAATCAGTGCAATTTTTATTATATTTGAGATTTTTGTATACGGCCTCCTGGTGGCGGTTATGCCCAGGGCAGGTGGTGATTATGTTTGGCAGAGCCGTATTCTCGGCGGAGGGCTGGGATTTGTCCTCTCCATAACCGGCTGGGCCTGGATCCTCTGGCACTGGGTGCCCCTGTACGGGAACATGCTCGCCTTCAATGTTTTTGCCCCGATCCTGGGCATGCTCGGCGGCTGGACCGGAAGTACAACACTAAGCAACGCTGCCGGCTGGTTTATTTCCACCAACGGATTTTTTGTTTCCTCACTCGTGGTTATAGCCCTGGCTTTTGTCTTTGTCAGTCTCGGCATGAACTGGTATGCCCGTATTCAAAAATTCTGCTTTTTTCTGGGCATGGCCGGCATAGCAACAATGATCATCATGATGCTGGTTAATACGCGGGCCGACTTCATTGCCCAGTTTAACCAGTATGCCAACAGCTTTTTTGCTTCCGGCGGAGGTGATATTTATCAACAGGTGCTTGCTTCAGCAGCCGAGGGAGGATATACTGCCATCCCGATCAACAAGGTTGCTGTCGGAGCCAGCATGGCTTTAATCCCCATGGTCGTCTTTTTTAACCTCTGGCCGAACTGGGGTGCCACTCTTTACGGAGAAGTCCGGGGCGCTTCAGATTTTAAACGTAATTTCTGGAGTATGGCAGCCGGTTTAATTGCCACCACTATTTTGGCTTTAATCGTCCTTGGTTTGTTAGCCCGCGTTATTGGCTGGGATTTCTATAACGCTGCTAACTTCGCTTATTATGAAGGAACTTCTCCTTTCGGCGCCTACCCCTATCCCGCCCTTCTGGTCAGCTTCCTCACCAATAACCCCATTCTGCAAATGTGGCTGCTGATCTCAATGAGCGCCTGGTTCTTCGGCTGGTGCGGCACTGTGTTCCTCTCCTCAACCAGGGTAATCTTTGCCGCCGCCTTTGACCGGATACTGCCCGAGTGGATGGCCCGCGTGTCAACTAAATTCCGCTCACCGGTCAACGCACTCGCAGTGATGGCTGTCGGAGGGGTAATTGTCAGCGCCGGGATGCACTACACCGAGAACCTGGAAACCCTGGCCCTGAATTCAACCGTGGTTATTGCTATAACCTATTTCGGTACTACTGTAGCAGCAATTATCCTGCCTTTTAAAGATCCAGAATTATACAAAGCTTCTCCGATCGCCAGGTTGAAAGTATTCGGGATACCTTTGATTACGGTAACCGGGGTTATTTTCGGTGGATTCCTGGCCTTTCTGTTCTACATGTGGGCTACTGATCCGGTTTACGGGGTTAATGAACCAACATCTTATATCTACATGGCTATACTCTACCTGATATCAATTGCAATTTATTTCGGTTCCAGGTGGTACCGCCGTAAGCAGGGAATTAACCTGGATGAAATTCATAAGAGTATACCGGTAGAATAAGCGGTTTGGATACACCGGATTAATTGCGGAACAACCATATCCATTCCATCCCTTTCCAAACCGGTGAAGGGATGGAATGGTACGGGAATAGATGCATAAACCGGCATTCTATAAACTGTACGAAAGGAGGATGATTAATGACCACTATATTCTTTGCCACAGACGTTCACGGATCAGAAATATGCTGGAAAAAATTTATTAACGCCGGTAAATTCTACGAGGCAGATATTATTATTCTCGGCGGCGACATGACCGGTAAAGCCCTGGTTCCTTTTATCAGGGACAACCGCGGTATGCACAAAGTTAATTTTCTTGAAGAAGAAATGCTGCTTGATGAAGAAGGCAAGAACCGGATGATTAAGAATATCTCCGACCGGGGTTATTACCCGATTGAAATGACCGATGACCGCTTTCAGGAACTGAGCGCCGCCCCGGAAAAAGTAGAAAAGCTATTCGTTGAGGAAGTTTTAAAAATGGCCGAGCGCTGGGTCGCTTTCGCCGATGAAAAGTTGGCTGGAACCGGCATAAAATGCTTTGTCTGCCCCGGAAACGATGACATGTTCGAGCTGGATGAGGTTTTGGTATCATCAAAATCAATAACCATGGCTGAGGGACTTATCCTTGATCTCGACGGTTACTACAATATGCTCAGTTCCGGGTGGTCAAATCCGACGCCCTGGGATACGCACAGGGAATGCAGCGAGGAAGAACTGGCCGAAAAAATAGAAACGATGGCCGTCCAGGTAAGTGATCTGTCCCGGTGTGTTTTCAACCTGCACGCACCACCGTTCGGTTCGGGCCTTGATGAAGCTCCCGAGCTGGATGAAAACCTGCGTCCTAAATATGCCGGACGCTCCCTGATTCCTGTCGGCAGCACTGCCGTTCGCGATGCCATCATGAAATACCAGCCTCCCCTGGCTCTGACCGGCCACATTCATGAAGGCCGGGGCATTAAAAGAATGAAAAAAACCTTTGTTGTCAACCCGGGCAGTTCATATGAACAGAGCACGCTGCTCGGGGCTATCATCGAAATGGATCAAAAAGGTGTAAAAAAATATGTTTTAACCTCCGGGTAAGCGGGGCAGAATGAAACTGATCAGTATCCCCGCAGCGCGGTTGCTCAACATTCATGAAAGGAGGAAAACAATGACCATATACACCGGGAAAAATGCCGGCGAATTTATTGAGGAAGCAAAAAAAATCATCGACCGCACGGCAGCCAGAGGTGCTCCACTCCGCCTGATCGGCGCCCTGGCCTTTCACCTGCACTGCCCTGCATACAACCACATCCATGAAAAATGGGGCCGTATCTTTACCGATACCGATTTCGTGGCAAAAAGCGAACACCGCGACCTGATTATTGAAGCTTACGCCGAACTGGGCTACAAGGATAACGAGATGATAACCACTTTATACGGTAGTGACCGCCTGGTTTTTGACAACCCGAAAACCGGCATGCACTCGGATATATTTTTTGACAAACTCGATTACTGTCATGTTTTACCGCTACGCGATCGTCTTGATGTAGATGAACTAACCATACCCCTGGCCGAACTGTTCCTTGAAAAAATGCAGATTGTTCAAATCAATGAAAAAGATATTGTCGATACATTGATGCTGCTGGCCGAACATGCAATCGGCAATGCTGACAATGAGGTGATTAATGCCCCGGTAATCGCCGGTTTATTAGCCGCGGAGTGGGGTTTCTGGAGAACAGTTACCGGCAACATGGAAAAGTTGCTGCAGGTTAATGAAAAAACTGAACTTTTCAATAAGGATGAGCGGGCGTTAATAAAAGGGCGCGTGGCTCAAATTGCCAAATATATCGAGGATGAACCTAAACCATTCTCCTGGAAAATGCGCAACAGGATCGGCGACAAGGTTAAATGGTACAAAGAAGTCGATGAACTCTAAGAACACTTGAAACGAGGAGTTGCCATGCTATATATCAGAGGCGAGTTTGATTTATGCACCGGCTGTGGTGCCTGTCTGCTGGCCTGTGCAAACCGGGCTGTCGGTGGCTACAATCCCCGGGCTGCCCGCCTGAAAGTTTATAGTGAAAATGAAAACCTGGTTAACAGGCCGGTTCTCTGCACCCAGTGTGAAAATCCTTTCTGCCTGAATTCCTGCCCCTTCAAGGCGATCACCCGTAACCCGGAAACAGGAGTTGTCCTGATTGATAAAGATACCTGCACAGGCTGCGGAATATGCGTTGAAGCCTGTCCGGATAAAATGATACAGCTCACATCCGATAACAAGGCCGACAAGTGCGATATGTGCGGCGGTGACCCGCTTTGTGTAAAATACTGCGTGCCCCGGGCCCTGCAGCTGGTCGAAAAAAAGGGGGCGGCAGTTAAATGAGCGCATATATGGGTAAACTGCTCTATATTGACTTAACCTCCGGTACAAGTAAAGAAATCAGCCCGAATCCGGTCCTGGTTAAGAATTATGTAGGAGGAAAGGGTTTCGGCGCAAAAATCCTTTACGACCTTTTGCCGGCCGGAACCAACCCCCTGTCTCCCCGGAACCTGCTGATGTTCATGCCCGGTCCGCTAACCGGCACCCTGGCCCCGGCCATGCGCGGCTGCGTGGTAACCAAATCACCATTAACCGGAACATTTGCTGATTCCTATTTCGGTGGCCATTTCGCCCAGGAAATTCGCTACTGCGGCTACGACGGATTAATAATCAGCGGGTCAGCGAAACAGCCGAGCTATATCGTAATTGATGACGGCAAAGTTGAGGTGAGGCCGGCCGGTAACATCTGGGGCCTTAACACTTTCAACACGGTAGAGGCGCTCCGACGTGAAATGGGCGATGATTCGGTAAAAATTGCCTGTATCGGCCCGGCAGGAGAAAAGCTGGTCTCTTTTGCCCTAATCAACTGCGAATATAACCGTCACGCCGGGCGAGCCGGTACCGGGGCGGTAATGGGTTCAAAAAATCTTAAGGCGCTGGTTCTGAGGGGAACAAACACTGTTAAACCGGCTGATCCAAAAAAATTCATTTCTGCCGTCGACCTTGCTTACCGGGAACTGGCCGAGGAGGAAACCATTGCCGGCTTTACAACAGACGGCACGCCCGCCTCAATAGATTTTGCCAATGACGAACAACTGCTCCCGACCCTTAACTATGCCAACGGTGCTTTCGAGGGAGCAGCCGGGTTAAATGCCGTTGCCCAGCGCCGGGAACTGTGGTTTCGCAATACGGCCTGCGCCGGCTGCCCCATAGCCTGCGGCAAGGTAGGCATAATCAGCAGGGGACGCCATCGCGGCCTGATTTCTGATGTAGTGGAATATGAAACTGCAGCCATGATGGGCAGTAATCTCGGCTTAAGCGACATTCGCGAGGTAGCTTACCTGGTTAAAAAATGTGACGCCCTTGGCCTGGACGGCATGTCGGCCGGCGGGGTGGCAGGCTTTACCATTGAAGCCTTCGAGAAAGGTTTAATAAGTACTGAAGATACCGGGGGCCTTGAACTGAAATTTGGCGACACCGCATCGGTTGATTTCCTGCTTGAGGAAATTGCTGCCCGCCGCGGCCTCGGTGACCTGCTGGCCCGTGGAGTAAAAAAAGCTGCTGCTGCTTTGGGAGGTAAAACCGCTGATTTTGCCGTTCATGTTAAAGGACTGGAAAGCCCGGCCTGGGGGCCACGCAGTGTGCCCGGTATGGGCCTGGCCCTGGCCACAGCCGACCGCGGCGGCTGTCACCAGCGCGCATTCCCAATTCTCTATGAATGCGGTGGTGAATGGAATGGCGAACCGGTTGACAGGCTGGGTTTGAAAGGTAAAGGCGAAATAGTTGCCTCCCTGCAGAATTACCTTGCCGCCCTCGATACTTTCGTCAAGTGTGACTTTGCCACTTATGGTATCAGCAAAAAAACTTATACCGCTATGCTGGAAGCGGCCCTGGGAGAAGCGTGGGATGAAAACGAATTGCTCCTGCTTGGCGAGCGGGTATGGAACCAGATCCGCCTCTTTAACCTGCGGGAAGGATTCACCCGCGCCGACGACACCCTGCCGAAGCGTTTCACAGAGGAACCGCTGCCTGAAGGCCCTTATGCCGGGGCTAAAATTACCACGGAAGATCTGGATCAGCTGCTTGACGAATTTTACCAGGTTCGCGGCTGGGACAGTGAAGGGCGCCCGACAGGGCAAAAACTTGAAGAACTGGGCCTTAACAATATGCCTCTTTTTGAACAGCCCGGGCTATAACCCTCCGCCTGCTGCGGAGCATATTAAATAAAGGAGGAAATCCCTCGTGAAAGATTTGAACAAGCTGCACTATTTCGAGGTTCCCACGGTAATGAAACATGCGCTCGGCGCAGTAAACCACCTGCCGGGTGAGCTGGCCATCCTGGGGGTAAAAAAACCGCTGGTTGTCACCGACCAGGGCGTGGTTAAGGCCGGGTTGCTTGATATGGTCCTCAAACCGCTTAAGGAGGCTGCTGTCAGTTACGTGCTTTACGACCAGGTGGTTTTCAACCCGCCCCTGGCCACGGTTGCGGCAGGAACGGAGCTGTACCGGAAAAACAATTGCGACGGGCTGGTTGCTGTCGGCGGCGGAAGTTCGATGGACTGCGCCAAGGCAATCGGCGTGGAAATTGCCCACGGTGAGCCTGTCCTTGCATATGAATGCGCCGAAGGCAAGAAAGAGCTCAGCAAGCGCATCCCTCCGCTGGCCTGTATTCCCACTACAGCCGGAACTGGCAGTGAAGTAACCTTGTGGGCGGTAATCACCGATCCGGCCCGGGAGTACAAGTTTAATGTAGGCGGCCCCCTGATTGCAGCCCACCTGGCCCTGGTTGACCCGCTGCTGCACCTTTCCCTGCCGGCAGAAATAACTGCAGGCACTGGAATGGACGCTCTCTGCCATGCCATTGAATGCTATACCTGTGCTTATGCCCAACCGGCAACCGACGCCGTTGCCCTGCTGGCAATTGAATATGCCGGCAAATACCTGCGCCGCGCAGTAGCCTACGGCCAGGATATTGAAGCACGATATTACATGGCCATGAGCGCCATGCTGGCCGGGCTTTCCTACGGGGCTGAAAGTGCCGGGGCTGTGCACGCCATGACCCAGACCATGGGCGGTATCTTCCCCGTACATCACGGTATCGCCGTTGGTTCCACCCTGGTACCGGTTATGGAATATAACTGGATGGGCGAACCGGCAAAATATGCCCGCATAGCCCTTTCTCTAGGAGTGGATACCTTTGGGTTAACAGAACGCGAAGCAGCTCTGTCGGCAGTTGAAGCAGTGCGCGAACTGGCCGAAGATATCGGCATCCCCAAGTTGAGAGCAATGGGGATTGAGGAATCTGATATCCCCCGCCTGGCCCGGGAAGCCTATAATGACCCCCAGACAATCGGCAACCCGCGCGACCTAACCGTAGGGGCGTATGAACAGATCTACCGCAGGGCGCTGTAAGCAGAATAATCAGTTTAACCGGATTAACAAAAATAAAGGACGGGAGACACCTTCCCGTCCTTCTTCATTACAAAAATTGTATCGTTTCCGGCTGTGCCAACTGCATAGCACAATTTAACTGGTTCCAGGAGATAAACTTATCACCGGGAAAAAATCTAATTATTCCCGGAGGAGAGCAGGCCGATACCGATCGCTTCCTTAATATTATCTACCCCGACCAGCTGCATACTCTTGTATTTTGCTGTCTCTTTTTTTATTTCATCAAGATTGGCCTGGGGCAGCACAAAACGCTTAAAGCCAAGTTTAAGCGCTTCATTCAAACGCTGGCTGATGCGGCTTACAGGGCGTATCTCACCGGTTAAGCCAACTTCGCCAACGGCTATTGTTTCGCTGTTCAGGGCGACCCCTTTTAGGCTTGAGGTAAGGCTGTAGGCCAGGGCCAGGTCGGCCGCCGTTTCATAGAGGCGCACTCCCCCAACAACGTTAACAAATGTATCAAGGCCGAAAAAAGAGGTTCCGGCATGCTTTTCAAGCACAGCCATGACCAGGGCAACCCGGTTTGAATCGATACCCGCTGTTGTACGTTTTGGTGTCGGGTAGGCTGTTGGGGCAACAAGCGACTGAATCTCAACCAGCAGAGGCCTGGTGCCTTCCATGCTTGCCGTGATCATTGCTCCCGGCGACTGCTCCCGCTGGTGGCTGATAAACAGGTGTGAAGGGTTGGCAACTTCAACCATTCCTTCCGCTTCCATCATAAATACGCCGATTTCGTTGGTTGAACCAAACCGGTTCTTTACCCCGCGTAAAATGCGGAAGCTGTGGTAACGGTCGCCCTCCAGGTAAAGCACTGTATCAACCATGTGCTCCAGTAAACGCGGCCCGGCCATTACCCCTTCCTTGGTGACATGGCCCACCAGAAAAACGGCAATGGTATATTCCTTGGCCATGCGCACCAGTTCACCTGTCACTTCGCGAACCTGGCTCACACTGCCAGGCACACCGTCAAGCCCGACCCGGTAGATGGACTGCACCGAGTCGACAACCAGAATATCCGGTTTAAGCTGGCCGGTCAGTTCAAGCAGCGCTTCCAGTTCGGTAACAGCCGCCGTGGTAAAATCCTCGGTAATCTGTACCCTCTCCGCCCGCATTTTTAACTGGCGCAACGATTCCTCACCGCTTGCATAAAACACGTTCCGGGCACCCGCCAGTTTAGCTGCCACCTGCAGAAGAAGGGTAGATTTGCCGATTCCCGGGTCACCACCCAGCAGCACCACGGAACCGGGGACAGTGCCCCCGCCCAAAACCCGGTCGAATTCGCCAATACCGCTTTCCATCCGCTCTTCATTAACAGCGGGCACACTTTTCAGCGATACCGCTTCTGCCCTTGATTCCTGGCCCATCAGCGATTTACGCTTGTTTTCCGGCGCAGGCTTAAACTCAACCATCGTGTTCCACTCGTTACAGCCGGGACAGCGCCCCAGCCATTTCTGGGTTTCATAACCGCAGTTATTACAACAAAAAAGAGTTGCCGCTTTTTTGGCCAAAATCCGCACCTCCGTTCCAACCCTGTCCGGCAATTAGTTTTGCGGGTTCAGCATACTGAACCCCTGTGTTTTAATGGAAAAACCAATATATATACTATCATTACTGCTTACTACCCGACTCAGGGTTTGAAAACTACTTCCAGCGGTAATTAAAGCAGGTGTTACTTACCAACCAGGCCTTTCAGCTTTTCAAGGTTTATTTTATCCCATTCGCTGCCGTTTTCCGGGGTTTCCAAAATAAAGGGCAGCTGATCTGGCCAGCCGTAATTAACCAGGGCGGCCAACCCTTCCAGGGCAATACCGCCTTCACCCAGGTGGGCATGACGGTCAACCCGTGAGCCAAGCTTAACTTTTGTATCGTTAACATGAACCACCTTCAGCTGTTCAAGCCCCACGTATTGATCCAGCTCGCCAAGTGCTTTTTTAACCCCATCACTGCTGCCGAAATCATACCCCGCGGCCCAGCTGTGCGCTGTATCGATACAGACACCAAGTTTTCCGGAAGGGAAAGCTTTTAGAATATGGCCCAGTTCCCTGTAATCCGCTCCCAGGGCAGTACCGCTTCCGGCAGTATTCTCAAGCAGCAGCTGCACCGATTCGGGCCAACCGGGGAGCAGCTCTTCAAGGCTCTGAATGATCTGGGCCAGCCCCTGTTCCGCCCCTGCGCCGCCGTGGTTGCCGGTATGTAATATCACGTAAGGTGCCCTGTGCAGGGCAGCCCGCTCCATGGTTTCATTAAGCAGGTTTTTTGATTTAACCAGGAACTCTTCCTTGTTGGTGGCCAGATTTATCAGGTAAGCGCTGTGCACCACCAGGGGATGCACTTTTTTTTCTTCCAGCAGGGCAACTCTTTTTTCTATTTCCTCCTGGTCCAGTTTTCCCATCTTCCACCCGGTCGGGTTGCCGGGAAAGATCTGAATCGTGTTGCAGCCGATTCCGGTTACCCGTTCCAGGTTTTTCTTGAAACCCCCACCCAGGGGCATATGCACGCCAAATCGCAAAATATTACCTCCGTTCTAAACACTGATAATCAGCTGTCAGTCAACCCACAGTTTAACCTGGCGGGTGCGTGGTCCGTCAAATTCGGCCAGGAAAACCCCCTGCCAGGTGCCCAGTTCCAGGATACTGTTACGGATGATCAGGTGCAGTGAGCACCCGAGCAGGCCGGCCTTGATATGGGCATCGCTGTTGCCTTCCCTGTGAGTGTATTCACCCCGCAGGGGAACCATCTTCTGCAGGAAAGCGAGCATATCGTTCATAACGCAGGGGTCGGCATCCTCGTTAACCGTTACAGCCGCCGTGGTGTGGGAAACAAATACGGTGCAGCAGCCTTCCTTAATCCCGCTGCCGGACAAAGCAGCATTGATCTTCTCGGTGATGTTAACAAACTGTTCACGCCCGGTTGTTTTTATGCTCAATTCAATATACACAGCCATCCCTCCCGTATTTCAAACCGCCCTGCTGCAGCCCTGCACCGTGAAAAACCCGGGCCGGGTGCGCTATGCAGGAACCGCACAATAAGATAACCAGGCAGGGCGCGGATTATGCCGGCCTGCTAAAAACGCCTCTTTTCCGGGGGCGTTTAGTCTCAATTTTTTAATACTGCCCTTTTTCCTGTTCGGTCAAAAAGGTGAGCATGTTGCGGTAAGCCTTGCGGTCAATCTGCAGCACCCGGTTAATTTCGGAAAACTTGCGCTGCACACTGGACGGCGACACCCCGTAGGCACTGGCCAGCTCGCTCTGGGTTAAACCGAGGAAGTGAAAACGGGCCAGGCAGTATTCAAGCCCGGCGGCCCAGGTTTCGGGCTGCCGCACGGCAGGCCCGTGTGGATATACCTGGTTGACATAATCAATCCAAATCGCCTCGACATCGTTGTAGAACTCGTCATTGTAAAATGAACTGTTCTGCATATTGGCATATGTACGCTCGAGCACCAGCTGCCAACTGCTATCCCATACAGGAGCCGGGGGGGTGCAGTCGCGAAAGCGGACCCGGCGGAAACCGCCGCCGCTGTAAGTGCGCCCCTCGCCGGAAGGATCAATTCTTTTCAGCTCCTGCAGGGCAACCTGGCGCAGCCGCTCGTTAACCCAGGGGTTGGCAGCATACTCGGCCAGGCAGTCGCGCGATATGGAACAGGCGGTTTGCCCGTAGAGCCTCAGAATAGCCTCTTTAAGCAGGTCAGACCCCTGGTAAAGTCCCCAGCGCAGCGCCTTGCGGAAAGATTTTTCCTCCAGCATATGTTTTCTGAACTGAACCCTGCTTAAATCGGATACCAGCTCCATCATTTCTTCAGTTTCAGCCGCGCTGAGCTCGTTGTTGAAGATTTCAAACTCATCGTCATCTTCCAGGGCCATCAGCAGGTCTTCAGCTTCTTCGGCCATGTCGCCCTCGGGCGCCACGTGCAGGTACTTGAGCAGGCAGCGCTTGGCCTCGGGCAGTTCCTCCATCAGCCCGTAATTAACCGCCATGTAAAAGTAGCACTCATCCAGCTGATGGTTCATATTCTGAACAATATGGCGAAAGATGCTGTTTGCTTCTTTAAGCCGGTCGATCCTGCTCAGCAGGCAGGCCAGGTTATAGTGGTTCAGGGGATCGTCCTGGTCGGCTTCAACCGCTTTCTGTAAAAATAAAAGGGCCTTTTCAGGCTTATTTTTCAGGCTGTAATAAGCTCCCTTGCGGGAAAAATATGAAGCTTCCTGGGCGAAGGGGATAATATTTTTACGCTTGCCTTCCGCTTTTATAATTCCTTTCGGTCTGTCTGCTCTACCCAATATAGTCACCATCTCTCTGCTGCTGTTGCTGTGTTTTCGGCCTCTTCTGCTGCCGTAACCTCAACTGCTGTTTATTGCTTTTCTATAAACTCAAAACCGGCAGTTATCCGGACTGCCCTTTATTAATTTCTGCACAGGGACGGTCCACTCCTGCCGGGCCTGTTCATCATTATATTTAAGTAAGCAGCTTACTGCTGCTCTTCATCTGCCGGGCGAATGAAAATGCTGCGCTCCAAAAAGCGGTCCCACTCCGTCCAATCACCGTTTTCTGCCGTGTGCCTGTTCATCACCGTAATGAACTGGTTCATGCGGGCACTGAGCAGATCTGCATGAAACAGGGCAAAAGCATGAATTGTTTTCGGCACCTCGGGCGAACCCCATTCGCGCATGCCGTGATGGGTAAGCATGATATGTTCCAGCTCAAGCCTGAGCCCGGCAGGAAATCCGGGCAGCCCGGCCAGACGGGCATCGAGCATCTCCTTACCAATGCTGATATGCCCCACCAGTTTCCCCCGGTCAGTAAAATCAAAGCTGATGCTCTCCTGGTTATATTCTTCCACCTTGCCGATATCGTGCAGCAGGGCTCCGGTAAAAAGCAGGTCGGGGTTGAGCTTCTGCGGGTAAAGTTTAACCAGCTGGCGGCAGATAGCAATAACTTCCAGGGTATGCTCCAGCAGCCCGCCCACGGTATTGTGATGAACTGTGCGCGCCGCCGGTGAACGGGCATACAAGCGGGCGAAGTTGTCATCGTCGAAAAATAGCTTCAGCAGGGAGCGCAAATGCTTATCCTTAATTTCTTCATTAATAATAGTGTTCAGCTCTTCGGACATTTCGGCGGCATCGCGCTCGGAAACGGGCTGGAAAAAAGCCCGGTTAACCCGGTCCGGATCGAGCCGGCGCATCTGGCTGACCACCACCTGGGGGCCATGGTAATCGTTAACCGTGCCACGTATAAAAACCACGTCGTCCTGGTTAATCTCTTCCCCCTCCTGAGGCAGGTCCCACATTACGCCCCTGATCCGTCCGCTCACATCGCCCAGGGTCAAACGCAGAAAGTATTCCCCCGAACGGTGGGACGAAGTAAATGCCGAACGGTTCATGTCGATAACAATGGCCTGTGTTTCCACCTCGTCACCGATGCGCAGGTCGCTGATCATCTGTTTCTTCATTAATAATAGATCTCCATTCACCTGGTTTATTTTGTAGCAATCTCTACAATAACCATTTTATACTGAAGCTTAATTTAACACAAAGGACGCCCGCTGTGAAGAGGACAGGCCTTATTAACTGTTGTTAATAATATATAAACGCCATTAATGAAGAATGTTAAGGCAAAAAGAAAACCATGAAAACCAAGTTTCACTGCCACCAAGGCACCGGCAGCCCAATCTGTTTTTTTATTAAAGCCCTCTTAGCTTAACACTTTCTTAACATTTCTACATAATTCCCTAAAATACCTATTGACAAATTAACAGCTTGGTGATAAATTAACTTTTAGCGAGGTGCTTTTTAAGCATGAATGAAATCATTAAAAATTTGAAAGGAAGTGTTCTAAGCGTGAAAAGAACATTAGTAGCAGTAGCGCTGGCCGTAGTTATGGTAATGGCTCTTGCAGCCCCGGCTTTCGCTCAGATTAACCACACAGCCACCTATGAAATGGATGGCGTAATCGCATTTCAGAAACAAGCTGGCCATGCATGTAATACCGGCGCAGCAGTTAAGCAGACCATCGCAGGCAGCGGCGTTATGGACAAAGTCCAGACCGTTAGCATGAGAAATGGCCTGATTAGCATGGACGACGACAACAACTGGGTAGCCGGAGCAACCGCTCTGACCGTTACCACAGTTTGGGAACTCTGCGCACCGCCCAAGTACACCTATGACGATGGTGACTTTGAAGGTGTTGTAGGTCTTTCCGCAATGTACGGTGCAGATAGTCAGCCCCGCACTTGGGGAGCAAGCGGTTGGGGTGACACCGTTAGCATGGGTGACCTTGATGGCGATTGGGATGCAGTAAGCGACCAGATCTGGGCAGTGCAGGTTGCAGCAGATCCCGGCTTCTCGGGTAACCTGAGCCAGAGTGGCGAAGCAGCCTACGGCCCCTATGCCGGTGGCGAATCAAGAGCATATGAATTCACTGGCTGGAAAGCCAACAACATTGGTAGCAAGTGGGGTTGGGTTGATAACTCGTTTGGCTTCGCATCAGCAGGCGTTGGTCCTGACTACGTAGGCAATTACTTCACCATGGATCAGCATGCCCGCACCTCACAGGGCACCCTCAAGCGCTACATCAGCATCAGCAGCCCGTTCAACCACGGCTACCTGATG
The DNA here is from genome assembly GCA_964390725.1 of uncultured Syntrophomonadaceae bacterium. GTDB lineage: Bacteria > Bacillota > Dethiobacteria > DTU022 > DTU022 > JAABTH01. The sequence goes on from CAYMIW010000018.1 coordinate 23,674, forward strand.
GAAGATATGAGCGTAACAGGCAAGTCTGACATTACAGAAACATTTGCAATGGCTAACCTGCCCAAGGGTTCCGATATTGTCGGACTGTGGTGGGACCTGTTCTAAAATTGCTTTAAATAAGTGTTAGTTCACCTCGCTAATACTTAAAAACAGGGGAGTTTTCACTCCCCTGTTTTTTTATTGTTTTATTAACCTCTTCACCGCCCGGATACCGGCTACCCGTTTGACAGGCCGCTAATTTAATGCTATATTGCAGAAGGATTTCTATCAAGAAGCGCGAATGTAATAAAGATTATATAAGTTAAAATAGCTGTAGTATTATTTACAGAAAGGATGTGTTCAACGGGTGCACAAAAATATCAGCCCCTTTGTTTATGCAATTATTTTTCTGCTGATAACCGCCGCGGCGGCACCGGTTATCGCCCAGGATATTCCCCCGGTTTTACAGAATCCCGATACTATATTCGATCACAGTATCGTCTATGATATCGGCGGCAGGATCTCCATTAACCGGCAGCTTGGCGATGAATTATCCACCGGGGCAGTTAAAAGAACCACCGTCAGGGGCTACGGTGAAATGACCAAGGTTGAAAATGTACGAATAGCCGCCAACATTATCAAGGTGGATGAAATAGCGGACTGGAATGTCCCGGCAGATGCCGTCGGTGGTTTAACCGTTACCACCACAATTGACCTCTGCAGCAGGCCGATGGCCACGGCAGCCCATGTATACGACAATAACGGCTATGATATTAAAGAGGGGGATGTAATCAACATCTACCATCCCCTGGTGGTCAGCGGAGACCTGGCGGTTAACCGTTTAACCGACCAGCTCTGGGCGATCAGGCAGGTTACCGACCAGGGCCACAGCGGCCATTACGACTCAGACTTTATAGCCGCCTACGGGCCCGGCCCTTACGAGCGTAAGTACGGGATAATTGACCAGCTCGGCAATATATTCTATTATGATGAAGATTACATGTGGACTTACGATGAAGGGATTCACCCGAACGACCGCGACCACAGGCGCCTTGGTTATGACCGCGGCGACTACTACGTGGGCAACTACTTCGACATTGAGCAGTTTGCTTCCATATCCGGCGGCAGGATGCATCGCTATATCAGCATGAGCAATCCCTTTGAGAATTCTCTGCTGACAGAAGAAATGTCGGTAACCGGTTCAGCTGCGGTGCGGGAGAGCTTCTCCAACCACGGTTTGATTGGCGGGCCAAAAGCAGTTACCCTGGCCTGGTACGAACTGTTTTAAGCACAGTTGCCCGGTATCATTGGCAAGGTTAATATGAAACAAATGAGGCTAAACCGAAAGCCCCCCTGCACCAGGCAGGGGGGCTTTTTACTATCGCTAATATTTCAGCTGCCTTTTTAAGATAATTACATGCGGCATAAAAGCCATTCAATTCTTTAAAGCCAGATAAGTTATACGGCTAGCTGTAGTTATAGAAACCACGTCCGCTTTTACGCCCGTAATGCCCGGCGCGGACCATTTTACGGATCAGCGGGCAGGCGCGGTACTTGGAGTCACCGGTTTCCTGGTAAAGGGTATCCTGGACGGCCAGCAAAACATCGATGCCCACCAGGTCGGCCAAGGCGAGGGGGCCGATCGGGTGATTGGCCCCGAGCATCATCCCCTTGTCAATATCTTCAGCACCGGCCACACCTTCCATCAGCACGTAGGCAGCTTCATTGATCATCGGCACCAGGATACGGTTCACCACAAAGAGGGGCGCTTCGTTAACGGCTATCGGCTCCTTGCCCAGCTTTCGCGATATATCCATGACCAGCTTAAAGGTGTCATTTGAAGTAGCCGCCCCCCTTATAACTTCAACCAGTTTCATCACCGGGACGGGGTTAAAGAAGTGCATCCCGATTACCTTGTCAGGGCGTTTTGTTGCCGAAGCCATTTCGGTTATGCTTAAGCCCGAGGTGTTGGATGCAAAAACTGTCTCGGGACGACAGACCCGCTCGAGCTCTCCGTAAAGCTCTTTTTTAAGATCCATGTTCTCAACCACTGCTTCAATAACCAGGTCTGCCTCTTTTAAATCTTCCAGGTTAGTTGTGCCGCGGATACGGCTAACAACTGCTTCTGCTTCTTCCCTGCTTTTTTTACCCTTGTCAACAGCCCGGCCCAGGTTCTTGTTAATGCTGCTCATTCCACGGTGAACAAAGTTATCTTCAATATCACGCAGGATTACGTCAAAACCGGCCTCGGCCGCAACCTGGGCTATACCGCTGCCCATGGTGCCGGCGCCGATTACGGCTACTGTTATAATTTCCATTCTAATGATCTCCTCCTCCATTTCTAAACAACTGCATGGCCGCCAATACAAACCTTACTGAACAGGCTGCAAAAACATTCATTTTACCCCACTGCCTATTAACCGCCCCTATCTGCCTTTAAAAACAGGGGGACGTTTTTCAAGAAAAGCCTGTGCCCCTTCTTTCTGATCTTCGGTATCGCAGAGAGAAGCAAATAGTTTGGCCTCGGTTTTTTGCCCTTCCGGAAGGGTCTGTTCCAGCCCCCGGTTAACCGCTTCCTTGGCCAGCTTAACCGCAATGGGGCCGGCTTTAAGTATTTTGCCTGCTATTTCCTCCGCTTTATTTAATGACTCACCGGCCGGAACCAGGTCATCGGCTAAACCGATCCGGTAAGCTTCATTAGCATCGATTACCGCCCCGGTAAAAATCAACTCTTTCGCCTTTCCAACTGTAATCAGGCGGGGCAGGCGCTGGGTGCCGGCATAACCGGGGAATATACCAAGTGTTACCTCGGGCAGACCTACTTTGGCATTCTCCGCTACAACCCTTACATCACAGGACAGGGCCAACTCCAACCCCCCACCGAGGGCAAACCCGTTAACAGCAGCAATCACCGGGGCAGGAAACTCGGCAATTTTTTGGAATACTTCCTGGCCTCGGCGGCTCAGTTTTTCACCGTTGGCGCTATTCAGCCGGGGAAACTCACTGATATCGGCCCCGGCAACAAAAGCCTTCTCTCCGGCCCCGGTCAGGATAACCGCACCCACGGTTTGATCTTTTTTTAAATCATCGAATACCGCCTCCAACGCATCAAGAACTTCCCGGCTGAGAGCATTTACCGGCGGCCGGTTGATGGTAACCCGGGCCAACCGCCCTTCCACGATAACCTGGACAAGCTCGGACATAATTATTCCTCCTCTTTTTAGCTTCTCTTTTTATTCTTTATCATGATTAATACCTTTCAAAAATCATGGCCATACCGAGGCCGCCGCCGACGCAGAGGGTAGCCAAACCAAATTTATTATTGCGGCGAATCATCTCATACAGCAGGGTGACTACGATACGGGCCCCCGTTGCCCCAACTGGATGGCCGAGGCCAATTCCACTACCGTTGACATTAACAATAGCCCTGTCAAGCTCCAGGAGCTTCTCACAAGCCAGGTACTGGGCGGCAAAGGCTTCGTTTAACTCTACCAGTTCCATGTCGCCCAGGCTCATTCCTGCCCGTTTAAGGACTTTTCTGGTGGCGGGAACCGGTCCGTAACCCATTAAATCGGGCTCCACCCCGGCCCAGGCGTAGGCAACAATGCGGGCCATGGGCTGCAGGTTAAGCTGGCGCGCTTTTTCAGCGCTCATCACCACAACAGCGGCAGCCCCGTCATTCAAACCCGAGGAATTTCCGGCCGTTACTGTGCCTTCTTTGCGAAAGGCCGGTTTTAGCCTGGCCAGAGACTGCAGCGAAATATCGCGACGGGGATGCTCGTCAGTATCGACCAAAATCTCCCCCTTACGGCTTTTTACTGAAACAGGGATGATCTCTTCCTTAAAGCGCTCTTCATCAATTGCTTTAATAGCCAGTTCGTGGCTGCGCGCGGCAACAATATCCTGCTCTTCCCTTGTGATTGCATACTTATCGGCAAGGCGCTCGGCCGTTTCACCCATTAATATTTTATGAACCGGGTCGGTCAGCATTTCCCACAGCGAATCGGTCATCTCACCATGTTGCAGCCGCTGCCCCCAGCGGGCGCCTTTCAGCAGGTAGGGTGCGGCGCTCATTGATTCAACCCCCCCGGCAATAATAATTTCGGCATCGCCCAGCTGAATTTCCTGGTAAGCGCAGGCAATAGACTGCATGGCCGAACTGCACTGGCGCTGGATGGTGAAGCCTGTTGTTTCAACAGGAAACCCTGCTTCAAGGGCAATACATCGGGCAATATTGGGTTCATAGCTGCGCTGGCCGCAGTTGCCGAAAATGATTTCCTCAACCTGCTCTTTTTCAAGGCCCTCTGCACGCTGCAGGGCTGCTTCTACAGCGGCAATACCCAGCTGCAGACCGCTCAGATTACGAAAAGAACCGCCAAAATCGCCTATTGGCGTCCGGGCGGCGCTGACAATCACCACATCCTTTAACATGAGTCACCTCCAATTTGATTAATCAATTTTAAAAAAGACAGGCCCTGCAAAGGCCTGTCCTGGTGTAAATTTAATTAATTTGGAAGAGAACCGATAGAAATCATTAATCGATTTTCGGACGCGGATACAGTCCGGCACGTTCAACAATCTCCGGTACTTTTTCTTCCCAGGCAATGGCCATAACATGCACACCGGCCACTCCTTCAATTTCTTTCAGTCGTTCAATGGTTTCTATGGCTATTTTGAGGCCTTCTTCTTTCTTATCTTCGGCATTTTTCAGCCTGTCAATCAACTCGTCAGGAATAGTAATTCCTGATACGTTATTTTTCATGTACCTGGCAGCGCCGAGCGATTTAATCGGGGTGATGCCGCCGAGAATTTTTATTTTCTTGTGCAGGCCGCGCTCGCGTACCATTTCCATCCATTTTTCAAATCGATCGAGGTCAAAAATACACTGGGTCTGGATAAAGCTTGCCCCGGCCCTTATTTTCTTCTCGAGCCTGTCGACCCGGAACTCAAAGGGATCGGCAAAGGGGTTTTCAACAGCGCCCAGGTAATAGCTGACTTCACCATCCAGTTCTTCGCCACCCATGAACTTCTTCTCGTCGCGCAGGTCTTTCAGACCTTTCAGCAGCTGGATGGAGTCAATATCGTAAACTCCTTTCGAACCGGGTTCATTACCGAATTTCATATGGTCCCCGGCAATACAGAGGATGTTTTTAATACCGAGGGCCTGCGCACCCAGCACATCGCTCTGAATACAGATACGATTGCGATCGCGTGTGACGATCTGGATGATCGGTTCGATACCCATCTGGACCAGGGCTGCGCCGCAGGCGATACTGGAAGTACGCACGATTGCGGTTTGGTTGTCAGTTATATTACAAGCTTCGACATGATTTTTCATGCCCTCGGCATGGTGTTTCATCCCGGTTATATCGGCTCCCTTGGGGGGACCGAGCTCACCTGTTACAACAAAGTGACCTGCTTCCAACATTCTTTCCAATTTGCTACCCGCGATCAATTTTAACATCCTCCCTTACTGTGGTTCTGTTTCCACCATGATGTGATGTTGACCAGTCTTTGGGAGGCTGAATCTCGTCCAGATCGGAGAGGCGGTCGAAAGCCTTGAGGCGCTCGTGAATCAGGTGCCAGGCGCAGTCAACATCTTTACCCAGCTCGCACTTTCCTTCAGCTGAGCCACCGCACGGCCCGTTCAGAATGCTCTTGGCGCAGCGTGAAATTGGGCAAATACCCATAGTTAAATGTAAAACACAGTTACCGCAGCCAAGGCAGCGTTCTACCCATACTCCCTGCTCAAGAGGATAGCCCATCGATGTTGTATTCAGGCCGGGCATTACCCGCAGTGAGGGAATATGCTCGATCATGGTCTGTACTCCAACCCCACAGGCCATTGAAAGGATAACATCGTAGCCTTTTAGCTTATCCACTACCTCATCAATCATTTCAAACTCACACTGTCGTTCGATGGAAAATACTTCGACTACACCGTCTATGTTAGCCTTTTTACGGTGTATGCGGAGAAGCGCCGCCGTTTCTTCAGCTTCTTTCTGACCACCGGCCATGCATACCGCCACGCAGGTATTACACCCAAGAACCAGCACACGCTTGAACGGGGCTACCATTGCGGCAATTTCTTCCAGCGGCTTACGTTCCGCGATTATCATACGCTCACCTTCCCTTCTCAGCTAAAACTTTGTTTAATATTGTATCACAAGTTGAACCGTTAGCGGTTATGCTGGACAAAAACATCCACGTAAGAATCGCAGTAGATATCCATGTTCAGGATAATACGCGCTGAGGCGATTGCAGCCATCAATTCTTCATCATTGGCATCAACAATACCTGCATCAAGTCCGTTAGCCATCGCCATCACAGCAAAGGTGCGGTTGATTAACTCGCGGTTCTTGGTACCCTGGGAGACATTACTCAGACCAACAACCGTTTTCGGTGCGGGGTCTGAAATAAGCTTTATTTCCCGAATGGTGCGCAGAACCTCAGGACCGTGATCCTGGGCTACGTTACAGGGTAAAACCAGTGGATCAACATAAAGCATATCGGGAGAAATACCGAAAGCATCGGCGGTGGCAACCAATTCTGCCGCCAGGGCAATCCTGCTGTCGGCATCCTTGGGAATACCTTCTTCGTTCATGGCCAGGCCAACCACCTCGGCCCCGTGCTCGGCAGCCATGGAAAATACCCGCTCCATCTTGGCCATTTCAGCCGGCACCGAGTTAATCATGGCCGGTCTTTTACAGAGCTTAAGCCCCTCTTCAATAGCATCGTACTTGGTTGAATCGAGGCAGAGAGGAAGGTCGCTGGCCTCCTGGGTAACTTCTACCAGCCATTTCATTGCTTCAATCGGATTGGGAGAGCTGGGGCCGACATTTAAGTCAAGGTAGTCTGCGCCTCCCTGTTCCTGCTTGCGGGCCCACTCCTGGATTGGACCGGGATCCTGTTCCTTAATAGCCTTGGCAATATCTTTGAACATGCCGTTAATGCGCTCGCCGATAATTATCATGAGGTAGCCTCCTTTAACTTATAAAAAATATTGGGAGATGGGGGCACGGCTAGCCGTGCCCTTACACAAAGTTCAATATAAGCTGTTGCGGTTAATGCTGTATACAGGACTGATTATCGTGTGGTAACCCTTACTGCTGTTCTAATCCGATCTCTAGGACGGACAAACTTCATCTGCTGTGGTGTACACTGGTATGATTATTACTAGGTCTGCTGCTTCCTGAATTATTGCGAACTGTTGTGCATACACATCTTCCCAAATTTAATATCACTTTTTTCTGCGGGAATTTTAACTCCCACAGGGCTAAAATGGTCATTCCAATACCAAAAACCTGTAGCAGCTTGCCAAAATCAATAGCTGTTGTCTTTCATCAAATCGTCTATATTAGATTTGATTAACTTCAGCGCTTCGGGGTGACGCATTACCATCAAATCGATACCGGACTGCAGGTAAGCCATGGCTGTTGTTGCTTCCCAGAGCAACCCGCGTTCTTCCTGCTCACCCCAGCCAGGCTCTTCTTCAGCCGAGGTATTTGCTTCCTTGGTGCGCCAAACCTCCATTCCCACATTACCGATCATGGGCATGGCCAGCATTTTATCACCCTGCAGGGCTCCATTGCGAGCCCTTTCCATGATTGAATAAGAATATTCTATTCCGTAACCCAGGGCAGCAATGGTTGGATCGATAACAATTCTGCTGGCCATGGCGGTACTCATTTCCGTAATTAAAATGTTAAGCTGCTTACAAATATTGATATCAATCGGCGAGTTGGCAATAATGTTATGCTGGTTAGCCATGCAGGCGCTGGTTGCCGCCTTGTAGTTTTCCAGCTCGGCTACACCGATTAAGAGGTTTTCACCCGCCGCGGCTTCGGCAACAGGGTTGTAAATAGTATTATCTTTTTCTGCCTTACCACAGCCGACCACAATCAGGGGCACTCCAACCGCATCGAGTACTTTTTTGACGGCAGCGGCACAGTCCTCGGGTGATGCATCATTAAGGTCGGGGTCAGCACCCTTGAGGCGGATCTGAATCATCTCCGCACCAAACTCGTCTACACATTTTTTAGCCCAGTCACCAGGATCATTCCAAACATCGCCATAATATTTCTCAAAGAGGGGATCCCAATCCTGGGGGGCCATATCCCATACTTCCAGTGCCACAACCGGGCGGTTTGGTGTTTCGCCCTCAAAATGGAGATATGGCAGGGCCGATTCACCGCCAACGGTAACAGTATGGCTGCGGGTGCCGCCCTGTTCTTTGGTTGCGCCAAGGACGACCTCACCGACTTTACTTCTATATTTTTCCTTAAGGATTTCTACAGCCATTATTTTACTCCTTTCGTTAGGTAATACCGGGGGGCGGACCCCCCCGCTCAGCAGGCTGAGCTTTTTAACTTCCGATTTTCCGCCAGCCGGGCGGAACGTTTTACGCTCTAGGCAAAGCTTTCCTTGGCAAATTTACTGATTCCCGATGCTTCACGGGGACCGACAATAACATCCCAGCCCGACTCTTCTTCCAGCGAGCCTTTTAGCACTGCCACATGGCCGGGTAAGACAATTTTACGATGTTTCACTTTATCCTCGAGACCCGCTTTCTTGATTGCCTCGGTTATGGTTTCAGCCGAAAACTTATTATCGGCATAGGCAGTCAGTACGGAAACACCGCCGGTATCAACCGAGAGGATACGGCTGGGAATGCGGGTGCTTTCTACCTCGCCCTCAACTATGAAATAGGTCAGGGAGAAATTAGTAGTAACATATACCGGGGAGTCCTCATTCGGCTCTCCCACGTCATAAAGCTTGGCTTCCACAGCAACAGGCTTCTGCGGATCTGTATAGAGATTTTGTCTCCAGGAAAGCAGCGGTAAAAGCTGCTGCTTTTCACAGGCTTTCATTACAACAATATCGGCGTATTTACTAAGGTAGACCCCGGCCTGAACAACATCTTCGCGGGGATCCTCCTTGCTGGTAAAAGCGATGGCAGGATAACCGAACGGGCGGTACTTCTTGCGCACTGCCAGACGACGGAACTGGGTAAGGTCAGCCAACACTTTACTGGTTTCCCGGGCCCCGCTGTCAAGAACAAGTTCCTTGTAATCGAGAGCAACAATTTTTTCAACCAGCTCAGCTGTTTCGTTAAGGTCTTTACCCCTGACAACAAGCGGGCACCCTTTCGCCTTGGCCAGTTCAGTCATTTTTTCATAGTTATCACTTGTAGCTGCAGCAAGAAGAGGTTTACGATCGGCAACAACTTCCAGTCCGGCTTCCATAACGGCAGGATCATCGGTTACCAGGATAATGGCCTTGTTTGTTTTGGAAGCAACAGTTTCTACAGCGCTTTTAAACTTGCCGGCATCACCGGAATCGCACTTTACAGCAACCATGTCTGCAACAAAATCAAGACCCACACGGTGGAACTGAAGAGCTTCGAAAACGTCAGCCTTGGCGGCTACATCTTCGCTGTCGCTGATTAATACAGCAACACCTGTAGGATGGAAAAATCTTTTATCATGGCGGAAAATTTCTGTTTCTTCTCCGAGTTCGACTACGTTATCCCCCGTGCCAACCTTGACCAGTTTGATCGGCGGTGCAGAGGCAGAATCGAGCGCCTCCTTGGCCTCCTCGGTTACATGCGGGCAGGCATCAAGTGAAGCTTTGCCGGAAGCCAGGGCCATGGCAAAGGCCAGGCAGGTCGGCGATCCGCAGTCTTTACAGTTGGTTTTCGGCAGGTGTTTATAAATTTCTAAACCGGTTAAACCCATCTACTATCTACTCCTTTCATTTATATATAGGAAAAACTTCGGTTTCATCGTCGCCTCCACCGAAGCTTTGTCTCCTCTTATGTTACATCAGCGGCTCCATTGTTAAAGCAGGATGGCCTTTTTCTTCAAGGAAGGGGATTATTTCGTCTGATGAAGTCCCGACAGTCTCATCGGCAATTTTATCAACAAAATCAGCTCCCAGCCCTGCTTCTTCCGCTCTCTTGCGCAGTTCCTCGCCGAGCGAGTCTTTTAGCTCTTTGGGCATCCAGACCAGGCGTTCCAGCCCTCCGTCGGCGCTAATGAACTTCTTACTCAACACGTAAGCACGGCCGTGGCCCATGAAACCGGGGGTCTGCACCCCACCGCCACAAGTGCCGGCCAGGGTGGAGAAAGTCATTCCGATCGGGGTGTCACCGCTGTATTCACGGGTAGTAATCATAACCCCGTTTGCTTCGGGCAAAATGGCCATAATACATTCGAAACAACCGCAGGAAGTCATTGGTTCAACCATGAAACTATACATGGAACACTGCTCAATAGTGCGGTTGGTGTTATTGTAAACATATTCATTAACCGATTCCCAAATCCCATTATTCTCGTCGATTAAGCCCTCTTTCTTAATCGGGCGGTTCGGTCCAGTCGGATCAATCTCGTAAGCAGCCTTGCCATCAAGCCAGCTGACCGCGCCGCAGAGACCCAGCCTTTCCGGGGTAACCACGCAGCAGTGGTTCGGGGCAAAGGACTGGCAGAGAATGCAGGAGTAGAATTCATCTACTGATTCATCAGTCAGCCCTTTCAGCCGCTCATCGCGAGCTGCATAGAAGGTGCGGGCATGGGCCAGTCCTTCTTCGACCTTTTCAGCATCAGTAATCAGGGTAACCTGGACCCGGTCGACAATGGAGGGGAATTCATCTTTGAATTTTGCAATCAGCAGTTCACCAAAGTGGTGAATATTGAAACCCTTGGCAGCTGCATCTTTACTGATTCTCATCCAGATAGTATCGCGCTGGGCCATGTGCCAGATACCTTCACCGTAGTTGATCAGGTAATGTATACGGCGCTCAAGAACACCCTCGAAGTCTTCCTGCATTTTACGACCGAAAATCTTCACCATAATACCGAGAGGCAGTGATCCGCCTTCGGGGGCTTCGTCAATTTCCGGCCCGATTACTTCAATTTTACCATCTTCAATCTGGTCTTCATCTACCATCTCGACCAGTTCGAAAGCAGTGGTGCGACCTCCACCGAATTCAACTCTCATATCGCCCTTACGGATTACCTCGCCCTCAAAAGCGGGACCAACGGTAATCGGCACGGGAATATCAAGGATTTTCAGCTTGATACCGCGGATTTCCATGGCCACCTGGATCAGGTCATCATAATTGGTGTGTGAAACATACCAGTTGGGAATCTGCTCATCTTCGGGAAGCTCCTGATCAGTAATGACCGGGAAGCCGAGGAAGATTGCCGCAAAGTGAGCGGCGACCTGAACCTCATCGATTTCACCGAGCTGCAGGACAAAAGCGCGAACACGGCGGCGCTGGTAATCACGGGTATTTTCACGTTCTCCGGGGGGAATACCTCCGAAAGCGATACCGGCACGCAGGGCATAGTTTACGGCGTGAATGATCTGGGTGAAGTTACCAATCGGGAAAGCGATAAAATCGATCCCGAGTTTGCAGCCTGCTTCAATCGCCTGCTCAACCACCTGGTTGCAGAGGAAGATCATAAAACCTTTACCCTGCAGATCCTGGATCATCTTGCCAACTGCTTCACTCGACTTACCCTTGCCCATGATTACTGCCTGGCCGGGAATAGTCCAGTCAACCAGGAGAATACCGTAACGGCGCACAACCGGGTCGCCGAGGAAACCGGTCCAGGGTTCTACGTGGGGCTGATTTCCGTCAAGATAACGCAGGGCCTCGATAATTTCTGCCGAATAAGCGGCAGCTTCTCCGCAAAGGCGGGCATTATCAAAATTAAGCTCCTCGTGGATCTGGTTACGCATCTTGTTGAGGATAGGCGGTAATTCCCCCAGGGTCTTGACCGCTTCCCCGCTGAGAGCCCTGATTACGGGCAGGTAGTAACCGGTATCGGGATAACCAACCGGTTTGTCCGGACCAAAACGTTTAATGGCCTGGTTAAGTAATATTTCAGCATAGCTGGTAGCGATAACTGCCCCGTCATATGCTTTTTCGAATAATTTTAACGGTGGGTTCGACTCATCAACAGCACCGTCGAATATTTCATCAAATGAATCTTTCCAGTCTCTGGTAAGAACTCCATCTGTACTCATTTATCGTGCCTCCTTTTTGTGAGTTTTTTTACCATCCGGCGGACAGTTCAGTTTCGTATTTTTCGGCAGTCTGCTTGTGAACTTTCAGTTTCCAGGTCCGCTCATCCAGAGCACCGAGAATTTTATCTACCGACTTTTCAATGTCTTCCTCCCACATGAAATAGCCGCCATAAACATCTTCGGCGATCTGCAGGGCGATACCATCGACCAAAGCGCTGCCTGTTACCTCGGGGACTACACCGACGTGGGTCGGGATACCGAGGGTAACGCACCAGCTGCCAATCGATATGGCTTTTTCACTCATCGCTTCCGGCGCGGAGGCAACAAATGGAACCTTTGGAACATCAACATCCCACTGGCGGGCCAGGGCGGTGGTAAAATCATAGCACCTGGAGTTGTCCACGCAGGAACCCATATGGAATACCAGCGGTAATTTTTCTTTCAGCCTTTCCTGGTTGGCATCATTAAGAGTCTTGTAAAAGGCTTTTAAGCCTTCGCCGGCATACTCTTCAACTGCCTGGTCGTTCATCAGGCCAAGCTTGGCCGCAGTTCCGGCAGCACAGCCGGTAGCCAGCAGCAGGACATTATTCTTGGCCAGCTCCTTGATCAGGTGGGCCCCGCTTCCATCATGCATAACCCTCAGGTTGTTACAGCCGGCAAGTAAAACCACACCGCGCAGCTGACCGGAGTCAACGGCATCAGTGACAACCTTGATCGGTGCATCGGGGTTAACCGCGGCAAGCAGCTCTTCCATTGCTTCCATGCTGAAACCGGCAGTTACTTTATGCTTAACATCGGGGATATCAACTTCTTTGCCTTTACGCTCCTTGAAAGCCTCAATAGCCAGGTTGATAACCTCTTTGGCTTTCTCTACTGCACGATCCTCGGTGAATTCAACATGGTAAGAGCCGGGGATTTTCGAGTGCGACATAGTGGTAACTATTTTTGTATGGTAGCAATCGGACAGGGCCTTGATTCCAGGCATAATACACTGAACATCAACGACCATCAGGTCGATTGCGCCGGTCATAATCGGCAGCTCCTGGGATAAGAAGTTGGTCAGCACGGGAACACCCTGGCGCATCAGCACCTCGTTTCCTGTACAGCATATACCCATACACTTAATTCCCTTGGCTCCGGCCGCTTCCGCCTCCGCTTTCATTTCACGGGACTGGCGGACAATCATTTCGCTAAGCAACGGGTTGTGCCCGTGGACGGCAAGGTTAACCATCTCCGGATCGATAACCCCGAAGTTTGCCTCGGTAGTTACCGGTTTCGGCGTTCCAAACAGTATATCAGAAAGGTCTGTTGCAATGTGCATACCGATATAGTCGGCCAGTGAAGTTTTTAATCCCTGGAAAATCAGGTTAACCGGGTCGGCGTCAACACCCATATGGGTCTGACCCATTACTTCGGATATGGTAGTATGGACCGAACGGGGTTGAATGTTACACTTATCAAAAACTTCCATCCTGCCTGGAACCACGGTTGTTTCAAGCCACTTGCAGGGGTCTGGACTCATCTTGGAGAAATCAGCCTCGGCCAGGGCAACAACCTCTTTCAGCAGTGAGAGATCGTCTTTACCTTCAGTTTCCAGGCCAAGTCTTTTTGCTACCCGATGCAGCTTGTCGGGATCTTCGATCGAGTAGTCGGGAGCCTTGCCTTCAGCCATCTCGTGAATGGCATAAAACATATGACGGCTGTGATCGGCATGGGCGCCGCACCCGCCTGCAATAGCACGGATCAGGTTACGGGCAACTATAGTATACCCGTGCGCCCCGCATATTCCCTTTGAAGACTTCTTGGTTATGCGGCAGGGTCCCTGTAAGCAGATCCTGCAGCAAACGCCGGTGCGACCAAAGTTGCACTGCGGCTGCATTTTTACATAACGTTCGTAAGCGGTTTCCAGCTGGCCATTAGCGGTATTCTTGTCGATTACTGCCAGGGCAGCGGGATCAACTGTCCTTCTGTTATCAATTTTTTTCTTTTCTTCGGACATTATGTGGTCTAACCTCCTTTAAATTAGTGAGATAAAAACTTCGTGCGAATAAACTTAACCTGTCCCCTTGATCCATATTTATTTTGTATAAAAATAAATAGCTGGATAAAGATTATTAATTTTTTACTGTCACCTCCCACAGGCCATCTTATAAATCGTTTCTATGCCGGGCAAAAGGTCTTCAAGGTTTGAGACCACCGGTTCGCCACGGCGTGCTCGTTCCAAAATTTTATCGCTGAAAGGGATCATTCCGGCAAAACGCTCAGCCGGCAGTGAAGTTTCGAGGTAGTTTCGATCTTCCTGATTGCGGATTTTATTGCCAATGAAGTATACCTGGTTGATTTCAAGGTCGAGACACAGGCGATCTACAGCTTTGGCGGTGCTTACTCCCGCCCGGGTTGGCTCCACAATGACAAGCATCACCCCAACACCACGGGCTGTCCCACGGGTTAAATGCTCAATACCGGCGCTCATATCAAGGACCACGGCTTCGGGGCGATCGAGAAGCATTGTAGTCAGCACCGCATTAAGGAATGAGTTTTCTTTGCAGTAGCAGGCCGAACCTCCCTGCTTGAGAGCACCCATTTTTAAAAATCGCAACAACCCTTCCTGCAGGGTATAGTTATCGAGGACATCATCAACATCGGGGTTTAAATCGACCAGTGTTCCGCCCCCGGCATTTTTTTCCTCGATTACATCCTGCAGTTCAATTAAAGGCCGCAGTTTATCCAGCTTGTCCGGATCCAGACCAAGAACAAGCCCGAGATTGGCATCGGGATCAGCATCAACTGCAAAAACAGGCATTTTATTGAGGGTAAAACAGCGCACCAACTGTGCGGAAACTGTTGACTTTCCAGCCCCGCCTTTGCCGGAAACAGCAATTTTCAAAAAATAAACACCCCTCTTTAGGGCAAAAAAATACACCCAATTGAGATTATTTGATCTCCCTATTCGACAATAACAATTTGAATTCCTTTATAGGCTCTAAAGTTGATACATTCATAATATTTATACATTATAACGGGCAAGTCAATATAATAATTAAAGACGGCAGATTGACCAGTCAATCTGCCGCCATCTGCAGCTACTTTTTAACAAACAACAGGTTTTCTTTTTCACCCACTGTAACCGCAACCGTATCACCGGGAGCTATTTTGCCCAGGAGCAGCTCCTCGGAAATACCATCCTCAAGACGCCTCTGGATAACCCGTCTCAGAGGCCGCGCCCCAAACTTAGGGTCATACCCTTCTTTCAGCAGGATACTTTTAACATCGTCGGATACTTCCACATGGAGGCTGTATTCTTCGATCCGCGTGTTTAGGTCATCGAGCATGATTTCGACTATTTGTTTAATATGCCCTTCATTAAGGGCATGGAAAACAATCAGATCGTCAACCCTGTTCAGGAATTCCGGGCGGAAGGTTCTTTTTAGTTCATCCATCACCCGCTCTTTCATCTCCTCATAACCTGAATCTTCACTGGTAGCCCCAAAACCCAACGCAGTTTTATTAAGCAGGGTGGCTCCCACATTGGAAGTCATAATCACAACAGTGTTGCGAAAATCGACTGTGCGACCCTTGCCATCTGTCAATCTGCCGTCTTCAAGGATTTGCAGCAAAACATTAAATACATCAGGGTGAGCTTTTTCCATCTCGTCCAATAGTATTACCGAGTAGGGTTTGCGCCGCACTTTTTCAGTCAGTTGTCCACCTTCGTCATAACCCACGTAACCGGGAGGAGCGCCAACCAACCTGGCGGTTGTATGTTTCTCCATGTACTCGGACATATCAAGTCTGATCACAGCATTTTCATCACCAAAAAGCGCTTCGGCAAGAGCCCGCCCGAGTTCGGTTTTACCCACGCCGGTCGGTCCGAGAAAGATGAAGGAGCCAATTGGTCTTTTGGGATCCTTCAGCCCCGCCCGGGCCCTGCGGACAGCCCGCGAGACCGAACGAACCGCTTCGTCCTGGCCGATTACCCGCTTGTGCAGGGTCTCTTCAAGCTTCATCAGACGCTCTGATTCTTCTTCGGCCAAACGCTTGGTGGGAATCCCTGTCCAGCTTGATACTATGTAAGCAACATCTTCTTCCGAAACCAGGGAGAGATCAGAGGTGCCAACTTTCTTCTCCCATTCTTTTTTCTGCTCTTCAAGTTCTTCTTTTAGCTTGTGCTCCTCATCGCGCAGCTTAGCCGCTTTTTCAAATTCCTGGTTGCGTACGGCTGCTTCTTTCTCAGTTCTCAGGGCATACAGCTTTTCTTCTACCTCTTTTAAATCTGGCGGCACAGTATAATTACGGATACGGACCCTCGAAGCCGCTTCGTCGATCAGGTCAATAGCCTTATCGGGAAGGAAGCGGTCCGATATGTAGCGGTCGCCAAGCTTAACCGCTGCTTCAAGAGCTTCATCCGTTATTTTTACCTTGTGGTGAGCTTCGTAGCGATCGCGTAATCCCCTGAGTATTTCTATACTTTCTTCACGGGAAGGTTCCCCGACAGTAATCGGCTGGAATCGTCGCTCCAGGGCGGTATCCTTCTCAATATGCTTACGATATTCGTCCATGGTTGTGGCTCCGATACACTGCAGCTCGCCCCGGGCCAAGGCCGGTTTGAGAATATTAGAGGCATCAATCGCCCCTTCAGCAGCACCGGCCCCAATCAGGGTGTGGAGCTCGTCAATAAAAACCATAACATTGCCTGCCTGACGCAGTTCAGTCATGAGTTTGCGCAGACGTTCTTCAAATTCACCCCGGTACTTGGTACCTGCCACCACCGCGGCAAGTTCAATTGTTACAACCCTTTTATCGCGAAGTATTTCCGGAACTTTCCCTTCTACAATACGCTGGGCCAGTCCTTCAGCTATGGCAGTTTTACCCACCCCGGGTTCACCAATCAGGCAGGGGTTGTTTTTGGTCCTCCTGCTTAAAATCTGGATTACCCTCTCAATTTCTTTTTCACGGCCGATAACAGGATCGAGCTTTCCTTCTTTTGAAAGCCTGGTCAGGTCGCGACCGAATGTGTCAACTGTAGGCGTCTGCGGACCGGATTTTTCGCCTTCAACTGCCCGGGCTGCACCTTCTTCACCACCAAGCAGGTGTATTACTTCCTTGCGGGCGCGTTTTAAATCAATCTCCATATTAGACAGGACCTGCGCCGCGATGCCTTCTCCTTCCCGGACCAGGCCGAGCATAAGGTGCTCGGTGCCAACATAGTTATGGCCGAGATTCTGGCTTTCTTCAATGGCCAGTTCAACCACCCGCTTGGCCCGTGGGGTGTAACTGATACCCTGTTGGATTATTTTCTCTCCCTTGGGAGTAATCCTTTCCACTTCGCCACGCAGACTGCTTAAATCAATATTCATATTCTGCAAAGCCCGGGCAGCAATACCTGATCCTTCACGGACCAATCCCAGAAGCAGGTGCTCAGTTCCTATAAAGTTGTGGTTCAACCGCTTGGCCTCTTCCTGGGCCAAAACCAGGACCTGTTGTGCTCTTTCTGTAAACCTGCCGAACATAAACATATTCTTTCACCTCATTTACTTTTTAATCAGCGGCAGCGGAAAAATTTCCGCCAGTACGCATCTTACTTTTTCTTCAGACAATCCTTCATGGACAAAACTGCTTAAAACTTTACCGGTGCAGTTTCCATAAAGGCCGGTTTTTAATCTAACTTTCAAGAATCTTTTTTATCTGGGCTGGACGTTCCAGGTTCCGCTCATCATTGTCAAGCTCACGCCCTGCCAACATCTGCAGGCAGCCCGGGCGAATTAAAACCAGCAGCAGGTTTAACAGGCGATGATCAACAGACTTAACCAAACCAAGGTCATGGCCTATTCGCAGGTCGGATATAAGCTGCATAGCTTCTTTTGAACTCATCACCTGGGCATACCGAAGTAGTCCCAGCGCCCGCCAGGCGCGATCAGCCATCTGGGCCCGCTTCTTGTCCAGCAGGGCCTGCCTGGCGTTCTGCTCCTGTTCTATAACCTGGCCGATCATACCACCGAGGTTGCCGATAATCTCCCCTTCGCCCTGCCCCAGGGTAACCTGGTTTGAAATCTGGACCAGGTTACCGATTATTTCACTGCCTTCACCATAAAGACCGCGGACAGCCAGGCCAACCTGCGATAAAGCACCCAGCAGGCGGTTCAACTGCCCGGTCATGATCAGGGCCGGCAGGTGCAGCATCACCGAACCCCGCAGGCCTGTGCCAATATTAGTTGGGCAGGCTGTGAGGTAACCGTACTGTTCATCGAAGGCAAAGTCAATCTTTTTTTCTAATAGTGAATCGTAATAATCAGCTTTCTCCCAGGCCTCCTCAAGCTGGAAACCCGGCAGGATAACTTGAAGGCGAAGGTGATCTTCTTCATTAATCATCAGGCTGACCGCTTCATCACTACTCAGCAGCAGGGCGCCGTTCCTGGAATCACGGGCAAGCAGGGGTGAAACCAGGTGTTTCTCAACCAGGGCCTGTTTTTCGATTGCTGTCAGTTCTTTCATGGCATAAAAATTAAAATCAGCCAGTTCATTTTCTTTTTCAGTGACAGAACAAATCTTTTTTAATACAGCCTCCGTCTGTTCGCTCGAAGCAAGACAGGAAAAAACCTGCCCGGCCAGGTTCCTGGCTATACGAACTCTTGAGCTGATTACTATATCATTTTCCGGACCGGAGCATTCCATCCAGTGACTAATACTAAAATCGATCTTTTTCACTGATTTTCTCCTTGCTCACTATCATCCTGTCCTGCTTCGGCCAGACGGGAATTTTCCTTAATGGCTGCTTCAATAGAACGAATCCGGTCACGTATCAGCGCAGCCTCTTCAAATTCTTCATCCTGTATTTTCTGCTGTAGCAATTCTTTCAACCTGTCGATCTCACGAATTGCATTTACCCTTTTAGCAATTCTTGACGGCACTTTGCCATTGTGAACTGTTCCTGCATGAATCCGGCGCAGCAGGGGCTTCAGCTTATCTTCAAAAGCTTTAAAACAATCGCTACAGCCCAACCTGCCTACCTGGCTGAACTGGGTAAAAGTCAAACCGCAACCGGGGCACTGCAGGTTTGAAACTGACTTGACCTCGCTGCCGTCAAATAAACCCTGGTTGAGCATGCTGGCAAAGAGCTTGTGCAGGGAAAACTGCGGTTCAAAGGTAAAATCAAGTTCTTCTTTTTTCCTGGCACAACCCTCGCAGAGATTCAGCTCGATCTGCCTGCCGTTAATATTTTTCACGATATGTATGGTTGCCTCATTTCTGCGGCATTCCTGGCAAAGCATAAGTTCATCTCCTCAATAACCTGTTTTAAGCATTTCCCGCAGGGCCGAAAGGATAATGGTTAACTGTAATTTAGCGACATCGGTTCTCTCTATTCCGGCAGAGCAGTACAGCTGATCATCAATTACAGTATTCAATACGGCTGCTTCCCGCCTGGAAATAATCTTTTCCTCTACCAGCCGCAGCAGCATCTGCCTGACCCGGGCCGCTTCATAATTTTTTTCGTTAAGGCTGTCAATCAGCTCCTGCCAGGGTTTAACCTGTTCCGGCTCAATGCGGTAGATGCGGATATATCCACCCCCGCCGCGCCTGCTCTCAACCAGGTAACCCCGGTCAATGGTAAAGCGCCGTTCCAGGACATAATTGATCTGGGACGGCACACAGCAAAATTTTCCGGCTAGCTCGCGCCTTCTTATTTCAATATGACGGTTATTACTGAGCAGGAGCAGTTTTTTTAAGTATTCCTCTATATAATCAGTAAGATTAGGCATTAATTCCCTCCTGCATCGCGAATGTTTGACCTTCTCTGACCTTTATATATAATAACTTATTTTTGCTCGGTTTGCAAGGGTATTTTATGCTAACCTGCAGGGGCTGAAAGATCTGTTAAACGCTGCCGGGGGTAGTTTGCAGTAAGAGTAATATAATGCTGCGGATGAGTAACAATAAAGAGGCTCCAGGCAATATCAGCTACTCCTGGGAATATGCTGGTTATCCCAGAATAGTTCAATTACACCTTCAAGCTTATACAGTGTATCAAAAAGTTCAAACCGGTTAAGATCAAGGGGAGTCTCTACGAGAAAATCAAGGCTGATCAAATCAACTCCGCTTGATTCTTCTTTTTCAGGATCACTTACCTCACTCTTGCGAATACTGACAGCTGAATCTCCCAGGATAGTTCCGATCCTGCCCAGGAGACCGGGCTGGTCTACAGCCCTGATGTGCAGGCGTTTCAGGCGGTGGCGGCTGAAAAAATTTTTCTCAGTCCTGCGCAGCATCAGTAAGCTGATCAGGACAAAGCCGGTGGTTAGAGCAGCGCCCAAATAAAACCCCACACCAACAGCCAACCCGACACCGGAAACAACCCAGATGCTTGCAGCAGTAGTCAGACCGTGAATACTACCCCGTTGCTGAAGGATGGTGCCCGCCCCAAGAAAACCGATGCCCGTAACCACCCCGGCAGCAATCCTGCCCGGATCTACTTCAAAGCCAGCCCCAATCTGGCCGGTAAAACCGTAAGCGGAAACCATCATAATCAGGGCAGAACCGGAACAAACCAGGATATGCGTACGGAAACCGGCCGGACGGTTATGGCTTTCACGCTCAAAACCAATCAACCCGCCCAAAACAACGGCCAGTAACAATCTGAGGGCTATTTCCCAGGGTAACAGGGTCAAGCAGATTCACTCCTCTTTCGCCAGCCTACCTGACAGCCGGCCATAATTATTTGAAGCAGAGTAGCTGCAACGAATTAATAGGCATACAAACGCTGTGATACAGCAGTCGCTGCCACTGCCCCGTCTGACGCGGCAGTGATCACCTGGCGCAGGAAAGTCTGCCTGATATCACCGGCAGCATAAACACCAGGAATGGAAGTTTCCATCTTACTGCTGGTAATGATAAAGCCGCGATCATCACTTTCAAGCTCAATATTTTTTAAAAACTCAGCGTTGGGTTTACGGCCGGCATAGATAAATATTCCGTCGATAGCAACACTGCGATCCTGGCCATCCTGTTTAATATTGAGTCCGCTGACCCTGGTTTCGCCTTCAATTTTATTGACAGTGCTGTTCCAAAGCACCTCAACAGAGGGAATCTTCAGCACCTTGTCCTGCAGCCAGCTGCAGCCGCGGAACTTGTCCCTGCGGTGGATCAAGTACACTTTTTCGGCAAAACGAGTTAAAAATATTGTTTCCTCCAGGGCAGCGTCTCCTCCCCCGACAACGGCTACTGTTTTACCTCGAAAAAATGCGGCATCACAGGTAGCACAGTATGAAACCCCCTTGCCGCGAAACTCAGTTTCACCTTCCACATTAAGCAGGTTTGGTTCTGTACCGGTTGCAATCAACACCGTTTTACCGCTAAATACGCCGGCAGAAGTTTCAACTGTTTTTATTTCACCCTGCACAGAAACATTTTCAACCCGGGCACTGATTACCGGAACATCAAGATTGTCCATCTGCTTCTGTAAGAGCATGCCGAATTCAGCTCCGCTAATCCCATCAGGAAAAGCGGGAAAATTATCGAGTCGATCAGTGGAGCATATTTCCCCACCAAGCATCATTTGTTCAATAATTACCACTGGCATGCCGGCCCTGGCTCCATACAAGGCAGCAGTAGCACCGGCCGGTCCCCCGCCAAGTATAATCATATCGTACTGCCTGCTTGCTTCCATGTAAAAAACTCCCCTTTTCAATCCATCTTTTTAATAGAATTACTGTTACAGTTATTATCAGTGATATGCCCGGTAGTGTCAATAAATTGCTCTCTCTGCCAGGTACTTTATAACGGCCCTTGAATAAGTAATTACAGGATGATATGTTATAATAAGATTTAGATTATATTATTGGCAACTGGAAGGAGGCTGACGATCAATGAAAGAGGAAGTTCAAAAAGCACTGGATAAAATCCGCCCCGCCCTGCAAAGAGACGGCGGCGATGTAGAACTGGTTGAAGTAGGTGACGACGGCGTGGTAAAGGTTAAACTAACCGGCGCCTGCGGTGGTTGTCCCATGTCCCAGATTACCCTCAAGCAGGGCATAGAAAAAGTATTAAAACAGGAGATAGCTTCTATTAAAGAAGTTGTTTCAGTTTAATATGTCTCGATCGAAAGAACCCGGGGCAACCCGGGTTTTTTCTTGACTTTTTGGAGGTAGACTTGATGCACATATACCTTGATAACAGTGCCACCACCAGGCCGTTCACAGCAGTTACTACTTTAACAGGCAGGGTGATGGACGAGCTTTACGGTAACCCTTCCTCCAGTCATGAAATGGGCATTGATGCTGAACAGGCCATCGGCACTGCCCGCTGCCAGGTGGCCGCCCTTTTTAATGCCCGCGAAGAAGAGATTGTTTTCACCTCGGGTGGAACGGAAGCGAACAACCTGGCCATTTTGGGCACGGCAAGAAAATATTTCAGGCGAGGCAACCACATTGTTACCAGTCAGGTCGAGCATCCCTCTGTTCTTAACTGCTTCAAACACCTTGAAAAAAAGGGTTTTCGTGTAAATTACCTCCCCGTTGACCGTTACGGTTGCCCCGATCCCGACCATCTGAGTAAGATTGTCGCTGATGAAACCATCCTGGTCAGCATCATGCATATCAACAATGAAACCGGCACCATAGAGCCGCTGGCTGAGCTGGGAAATGCTATCAAGGGAAAAAATCGGCGTACCCTGTTTCATGTCGACGCAGTACAGTCGTTTGCCAAAATACCGATCCAGCCCAAGTTGTGGCAGGCCGACCTGATCAGCTGCAGTGCGCATAAAATCCACGGCCCAAGGGGTTCCGGAGCCCTGTGGATTAAACCGGGGGTAACCCTTGAACCGCTCTTTCATGGGGGAGGTCAGGAAAATAATTATCGTTCAGGCACTGAGAACACGGCTGCTATTGCCGGGTTCGGCCTGGCAGCTCAACTCAACATGGAAGAGCTGGCCGTGATCAGCGATAAATTAATGGAGCTGAAACGGGCTTTCTGGAACGAGCTGCGTAAAAGCAGCCTGGAGATCCAGGTAAACGGACCGGAACCTGAAAGGGGCGCCCCCCACATTATTAACCTTGCCATTCCCGGATTGAAAGCAGAAACAATTTTACATTCCCTGGAAAACAGGGGTGTTTATGTATCATCCGGTTCTGCCTGCCACTCCAGGCATCCTGGGCGCAGCCACGTCCTGAAAGCACTGGGTATCAATGATCAGCTTATCGACAGCTCACTGCGTTTTAGCTTCTCTGACATGAACACCAGGGAAGAAGTTTTAGAGGCTGCAGCTATGACAATTGAAACAATAGAAGAACTAAAACGCTTTTTTGACTAATAGAAGTTTAGCTTCCGGAGGTATTTAAAACTATGCCGGCTTTAATCATGGTCCGCTATGGAGAACTTGCCCTGAAGGGTAAAAACAGGGGAGAATTTGAGAAACAGCTACACCGCAACCTGAATGGGGCAGTTATAAGCCTGGGCGGTTCGGTTGAAAGAATGCACGGCCGTTTTATGGTTAAAGGACCGCAGGAAAATCTTGATGCCATGATAAATAACCTGCAAAAAATATTTGGGGTTATTTCGGTCAGTCCGGTCCGTCAAACTGATCTAAACCTTGAAAAAATACTGGATACAGCACTGGTAGCAATCAATAATCTCAGTTTCAGGCAGGGCAGCACCTTTAGAATAAGTGCCCGCCGGGCTAATAAGGAATTCCCCTGCCAGTCACCTGAAATCTGCCGTCTGCTCGGCGCTCATATTCTAAAACACCACCCGCAACTGCAGGTAAACCTGGATAACCCCGACTTGGAAATCAGTGTTGAAATCGGCTATGAGCACGCTTATATCTACCTGGAACAATTTCCCGGGCCCGGGGGCTTGCCAGTGGGGGTAACAGGAAAGGCCTTGCTTTTACTTTCCGGTGGTATCGACAGTCCGGTTGCCGGTTGGCTTTCCATGAAACGCGGACTGCAAATTGAAGCCCTGCATTTTCACAGCTTTCCCTTTACAGGTAAACGTTCCCGGGAAAAAGCAGCAACACTCAGTCGAAAATTGTCGCTTTACGGAGGTAAAATAGCGCTTCACACTATCAATGTGGCTGAAATACAGAAAGAACTGCGCTCAAAGTGCGCCGAAGAATTGAGTATTATCCTGCTGAGACGTTTCATGCTTCGTCTTGCCGAAAAACTATCTGGAGAACGCCACCTGCAGGCCCTGATTACGGGAGACAACCTGGGCCAGGTTGCCAGCCAGACCCTGGAAAGCATTGAGGTAATCAGCCATGCCACCGGTATGCTAATCCTCAGGCCGCTGGTCGGGTACGACAAGTTAGAAATAATAAAAGTCGCCAGGGCTATTGATACCTATGAAACATCAATCCTGCCCTATGAAGATTGCTGCACCTTGTTTGTCCCTGCAAAACCGGCCACCAGGCCAAAACTCTCTGTTGTGGAAAACGAAGAGGCCCGTTTGAGCCTGGATCTCTTGCTGGATCAAGCTTATGCTACCCTGACAAGTGAAGTTGTAAAAAGGCCGTAACCTGCGTCAAACAACTTTATTCTATTCTTCAACATCAATCCGCCGACCGAGATTGTCCTGGTGAACGGCTTCAAGAAGGGTTTCAGGCCCCGGGAAGCGGGCCTTTCCATCCGTCAAAGGTGAAAAGTAAAGGGCGTCTGTCGGACACCAGTTCAGACAGCGCAGGCAGTACATACAGTGGTAATGACGAATTGGATATCCTTCATCGTCAAGTTCAATTAAACCCTGGGGGCACTGCTGGACACAGGTCATGCATAAAATGCAGTCTTCCTTGTGGATGCCAAAACCAAAGAGAAAATTGTTCAGCAGAAAATCAATGCCATATGAATAGGCGAAACGATAAGGAATGCCCAGGATTTTTTCAACCGGGTTGGCCTGGCGATACCTGAAAGGAATACCGTAAAAAAGCGAATTAATATATTCCAGGAATAAAAAAATATTTTTCCGGGCCCGAAAGCTTTTATCTAAAAGCAAGCGGCCGGTTTTGAGATGATCAAATTTTTTCAGCATTACCGCCAGCGCTGAATTGATAAAGGTCTGATCAAGGTGTCCCACGTACTTAAACCCTTTTGACTTAAGCAGGTTTTTCATGAAAGGCTCATAATCACCCTGGGCACCGTCATGTGTGGCGTAAGAAAAAGCCCGAATTTTTTTATCAAAAAAGGGTAAATCAAGTAAAAAGCGAATCATTACCGGAGCAGGTCTGAAAGCATAAACAGGAGAACCAAAACCTATTAAATCATAGTCGGACCATTTTTTCCCCAGCTTGTCAAGAGCCTGAACCGGTTTGGCAGAAGCGATGGCAAAATCAAGATCAAGGTAAGGCCAGGGGTATTTACCAAGAGGCCGTTTTTCTTCAGCCCGGATGGTATAGCGTAGGGCAACAGGTTTTTTCTGCCATAAGGTAGGCATGTCTACCAGCTCTTCCAGGTCAGCAATGTCACAGCGGTAACCCCGCTTAACCATTTCTGCCTGGATAAGAGTAGTAAAATAACGGGTCATTCCTGTCCCTGAAAAATAAACCAGCAGCACCTTAACCATTTCTTCACCCCTTACATTATAGCTTATGCCAGGCATTATAACAAAAGACTAATCTAAAAATTGCTGTTTCCTGAAATGTAATCGATCCCGTTATAGCAAAACATTTGGAGGGATATAAGAATGGAAATAAAACTAAAAACAAAACTATGGCTTGAAGCAGACGGAGAAAAAATATTTGGCGACGGCCCCTGCGATATACTGACCCGTATAGAAAGAACAGGTTCACTGCGCCAGTCAGCAGCTGAAATTAGCATGTCTTACAGCCAGGCCTGGAAGCTGCTGCAAATGATTGAAGAAAATCTCGGGTTCCCGGTCCTGGATAAGCAGGCCGGAGGAGCCGGAGGCGGACATTCCACCCTCACTCCCAGGGCAGCCCGACTGACCCGGGCTTACAGCCAATTTCGCCGTGAAGCTGAAGAACAGCTGGCAACATTGTACACAAAGTATTTGGACTCCGAGCTCAATGCTGAATAGTAGAAACCTGGTATCCAGCCTATAAATAATGATTGCAATATATAACAACCAGGTATATAGTTTACTTAGAGATGTATATTTATGTAAATACCTGGTGGTGAAATAAATGTCCAAAGAGTGGAACATCAAAAACCTCTATTTATACCTGGTTTGCCTGGTTACCTTATTCCTCTTCGTAGGGGGAACCATTGCTGCAGTTAACACGGCCATGCAGCTGGCCCTTCCAGCCCGGCCCAACATACCAATTATGAGCACTTACTACCCTGAATACAAAGAAGGGGTCAGTGAGCCCTTATTTAACCCACCCCCTTTGGCTGAATTGGAAGAACGCCGGGCAGAACAGGAAAGTATGGAAGAGTTATATCGCGGTTATACCTGGCGCAGCCTGCTCAACTCGATTGCCCTGATGATCATATCAGCGCCCTTTTATCTCTACCACTGGAGAAAAATTAAGCCGGGCGCATGAAAGCGAGGCAATATTTATGAAAATCAAGTGGGACATAGAGCATGTTTACTTCTACCTGGTCAGTTTTATTGCCCTGATTCTAATTATTGTCGGTGCGGTTAACCTGACCCAGACCGCCATAGCCTATTTTACTCCGGTTTACGAAGATTACAGCCCTTTCGCACCGATCTGGGCAAACCCGGACAGCGACCGCTGGGCAGATAAATTCGGACAGGAGTTTGTTGATGCTGAAAAAGAACGCTACGACAAAATTGCTGCAGAAAATCGCCATCGCGGACTGATTCGCGACCTGGTCAGCGGCCTTGCATTTATAACCGTAGCCCTGCCTGTGTATTTTTATCACTGGCGTAAGATCCAAAAGCTCGAACAATCAACGGGATAGTTATCCCATCAACGGGATAACTATCCCGACCATTTATGGTTCAACCGTAAAGTTAATGCTGCCGCGGCTGCTATGAGTACGGTCGATTTCATGAGAACTGCTGTGGGCGGCCAAAATAAGGGTATATTCCTGACCAGGCGTCAGCTCATCCAGGTTAAAACCCTGCCCTGCCGGGAATTGAAGAGGATATGCAAACTCCATTACTGCCACTCCATTATCGTAGCCAAGGTAAAAATCCTGCAGAGTACCCTCAGCAACCGCCTCATGATTTCTGCCGCGGCCCAGGTCCTCCCTGTAAGCAGGAGCACCGTTGTCAAGATAACCGATGATCATATTGGCACCGTCCATCCCACCCCCGGGACGATTAAAACCAACAGAAACCCAGCCTTCAACAGCCACTTCAAAATGGAGGTAAAGCATATCACCATCATGGGCCAGATGAACAATACCACCCATTATTTCAAGCGGTTCAGACAGGTAACCTGCTGTTGAACCATCTACTGTTAAAGCTTCATCAACCCGTCCCACCAGGGGACCTTCGGGATCCACCGTTTCCGCTTCACCATTTTCGACAATAGGGGTAACCGGCTCAGAATCCTGCCCACAGCCTGCGGGAATAAATAACATGATCAGAATAATAAAGGTTATGATTAACTTACGCATATTATCATCCTTTCACCTGTCTCATTATTCAGCGATTCACGTTTTACAAACCTTTATAAGTAATAGCTAAGAGCAATGGCAGCATGGAGGAGCATGAAGATCAGCCCAACTGCAGCCAGGGCCCGGTGCACTTTAACCCGTAACTTCGGCTTTACCAACCCCTTAACAGTGATAACAATTATAGCTGCGATATAAAACAGGGCAGCAATTATGCCAAACCAGCCAAACAACGGTAAGTTCATTTTAATTCACCCCCGTGATTCTTTATTATCTTAATACAACCTACCCAGTATGATAACTGGTATTAAGATATTTGTAAATAATTATAGTCGGTCTGAAAATAACAATATGGGAGATTATCCTTTTAAAGGTAAAACATAAAAGAGTATGGCGAAGAAATGGCAGATACTACCGCCAAGAACAAACAAGTGCCAGATAGCATGCATCAGCAAACGGTTGCGGCCGGCATAAAAAATCATCCCCAGTGTATAGGACAAGCCGCCTGCGCCGAGAAGGATGATCCCGTTTGTAGATAAACCCTGAAACAAATCCTTGATCGAAAAAACAATCATCCACCCCATCAGGAGATAAAAAAGGGTTGATATGATTACATGCCGGTTAATGAAAAAGATTTTATACAGTATTCCGAGCAGGGCCAGACTCCAGATAACCCCGAAAAGCACCCAACCCTGTACCCCCTGCAGGGTGACCAGGGTAAAGGGAGTGTAAGTGCCGGCGATTAACAGGTAGATAGCTGAATGATCGATAATCCTCAATATTCTTTTTGCTTCAGGATGCTGAATACTGTGATAGAGGGTCGAGGAAAGAAAAAGTAAAACCAGTGTTGAACCGTATATGGTAAAACTTACCACGTGCCAGGTGTTCCCATAATTACTGGCATAAACAACCAGCAGCACCAAACCCGCAATGGCCAGCAGGGTGCCGATACCATGAGTTACCGCATTAGCTATTTCGTTTATTACTGTGATTCGCCTGATGTTTTCCATGGTAGCCTCCCATTATATTTGCTTAAATGCTCCGGTTAATTATATCAATTCCCGGGCCGCCCTGCATTGATTCTTTCTTAATCCCGCAGAGAAATTTATTCCAGACAGACCAGATTATGCCCTGACTGTAAAAGCTTTCGCCAGGTTTTCCATTATTATCTGCACCGGTAAAATCTCTTTAATTTTAAAAACATTTTTCCCGGAAAAAACCAATCCTTTCCCGAGCATACCTTTACGACTGTTTTCCAGCGCTTCCAAAATACAATATTCCTGTGTACATGACTTTAAACATTTTTTACACTGGCTAATTCTCTCTTTCCCCCTGCCAAGGGCATCAGTAAATTTGTTTCTGATTGCCCTCCCCGGCAGTCCAACGGGGCTGTCAATTAATACAATGTCTTTTTCCTCTGCTTCAAGGTAACATCTTTTAAAAGCATCACTGACGGTGCATTCATTACTTAAGACAAACCTGGTAGCCAGCTGAACCCCGTCTGCTCCGTTCTTCATCAGCTCAGCAATATCGCCGGCATCAGTAAGCCCTCCTGCGGCTATAACCGGTATACTTACTTTCTGTTTAATTTCAGGCACAATTTCTTTCACCGAGCGATCGGTACCAAGGTGTCCGCCTGCTTCCACTCCCTCTGCAATAACAGCAGCAGCTCCGCATTTCTCCGCTACCCTGGCCAGGCGTGCGCTTGAAACTATGGAAACCACCGGTACACCTGCTTCCCTACCCCAGGTAAATATTTCTCTTGAGAACCCGGCGCCGAATATAACCAGGTCCACCTTCTCCAGCAGCGCAGTTTTTACCAGCTTGGCAAAATTGTTCGCTGCATACATTACGTTGACACCAACTGTACCACCCCTGGCTATTTTTCTGGTCTGGCGGATTTCCTGCCTTAATTCATCTGCCTGCATTCCGGTTGCACCAATAACACCGACCCCTCCAGCAGCAGCTACAGCACCTGCCAGTGGTGCAGTAGATACACGGACAGCCATACCGCCCTGGATTATTGGATACTTACACTCTTTATGGTAGCCGAATAAATTCATACTATGCCTTCTTTCCTGTTGGTTGCCGGTTTAACAAGATAACCCGGCCTGATTATTGATTTGATATACTATTTTTCTGTCTTTTTTCAGTCTGTGCCATCATAGCATACTAAACAATGAAGAGACAAGTTAAAAAGTCTTAACATAACAACAGGTCGGTACATAATATCAGGCCTCCCTGCAAACAGGGAGGCCTGATAGAAATAGTTTTCTGGCGGGGACCTACTCTCCCGGGGGCTCACGCCCCGAGTACCATTGGC
>CAYMIW010000019.1:0-52401 GCA_964390725.1 uncultured Syntrophomonadaceae bacterium
TTAGCGCAAAAAGCCGCATCGGCGCTGTTTTCATTACCGCACTTGGTACAAAATAATGCCTGGGGTTGGGCAACCTCAATTTTATTGCCGCATTTTGAGCAGAATGCTGCACCGGGAGCTGCCGGGGTTCCACACTGCGCACAGGCAACTCCGCCCGCCGGAGCCGGGGCTGCTCCCTGAGCGGGTGCTCCCCCGCTTTGCTGCTGCATACCCTGGGCCATTGCCGCCCCCATGCCGGCACCGATACCCATGCCCATCCCAGCCTGGTTAATGGCATTCATACCCGGGTTGTTAACACTGTCGCGCATTGCTTCCATCTTCTGAACCTGGCTGTAGGTTTCCAGATCACCCATAATATTAACTGTTGACCGTTTGCGTAGAGCCTCCTGCAGGTCTTCCTGCAGGGAAATGTTCTGGGTGGTAAATGAGATAATCTCCAACCCCAGGTTCTGGAAACGCTTGTTAACAGCCTGGAGAACAGCATCGTCAATAATCTGGTAGTTGGCAACCAGCTGCGAAACTGTTACCCCCTGTCCGGCAACTATGGGGGAAAAATTAGAAACTATGTAGCTCCGGAGCTGGCCCCGGATGTCTTCTACTGTGTAAACCGTGTTAGTGCTGGTAACATCTACGAGAAGCTGGGCCGGATCCATAACCCGGAATGAAAAAGTACCGAAGGCTTTAATTTCAACTTGCTCAAACTTGGGGTCCGGAATCAGGACAGGCTGGGGAGTACCCCACTTTTGGTCGATAAAGCGCTTGGTACTGACATAATATACATCTGATTTGAAGGGTGATTTAAAACCGTAAGACCAGTTTTTAAGGTTGGTCAGCAGGGGCAGGGTTTGTGTATTAAGGGTATAAGTGCCCGGTTCAAGAAAAACATCAGCAATTTTGCCTTCGTTAACGAATATGGCACACTGCCCCGGACGGACAACCAGCTTGCCGTTGTTCTGGATTTCATTATCCTGCATGGGATACTTGTAAACCAGGATTTCCTGACCGGCATCTTCCCATTCCAGGATATCCAGAAATTGCTTCTTAAAAAAACTCATATCAGCCACTCCTTTGTCAATACGGCAGCTTCTTCGCAGGAAGAAGCTGCCGCCTGCCTTTTTTCCGCTTAACTTTCATTCTCCTGGTTCATTTTTTCTTTCAGGGCAGCAAGTTCGTCATCCAAGCTTTTTTCCTGCTCTATTTTTTGAAATTTTGATTCCATATTCTCGCTGACATTCAACTCCTGGTAAGCTTCGGCCATGGCTGCCTGCTGATCTACTTTACGCTCCATTTTATCCAGCTTGCCCATCGCGTCCATGGTGGAAGTACTGCTGGTTGCTTTAGCAGCATCTGTCCGGGCCTTGGCGCTTGTATTACGGGCGATCAGGTTATCGCGGCGGCGACGGGCCTCTTCAACTTTATCACTGAGCTGGCGCAGATTCTCTTTAAGCACATTAACATCTGCTACCTGCTTTTCATGCTGGGCCCGGAATGCTTCATAATCCCTTTCAAATTTTTGCTTCTGGGCGAGAGCATCCCTGGCCATATCCTCTTCACCACGTTTAAGTGATTCCATCGCCCTGGTTTCCCAGCGCTCGGCCTCAGTGCGATTTTTCTCCACTTCATCCTTCAGACGTTTTTCTTCAGCGATCGAAGCGGCTACGCCCTCGGTCACTTCTTTTTGAATCTTCTCCAGGTCAAGGATAATCTGGTTAGCCATTTTCTCAGGATCCTCGGCCTTGTCAATCAGTGCATTAATATTTGATTTGACAACATCGGAAAAACGATTCAGAATACCCATTTGATATCCCCTTCCATTTCTTTTATTTAGGTTTTGGAAAAACCATGACCGCACTGTTAATAACTGCTTCCCCGCTGAATGCAACCCTGCTGTCGGGTTCCTTTTGGACGAATAAATAAATATCGCCGCTATCAGCGGCGTAATCGTAATAATCCATGTTCACATAACGGGGATAACCCATGGAAGATGTTCCTATGGCCCGGCCGCTTTTTTCGCCAACCAGGTTGAATTTCCTGTCCGCCAGAGTTAATTGTTCACCACACTCTTCTGATTCCAGATCTACCTGCTCACCGACAACCAGCAGATCGCTTCCCTCCTGCTTTCTAACCGCCATCCACCGGATATCGTTTCCGTCTTTCAAACGCATATTAACCGTTGCAGCAGGACCTGCTCCCAGCTTATAAACCTGATCGGTGATGAAATCGCGGTTATAAACAGAAATAATATCGCCGGCTTCAACATCATGAATACTTTTAGCCACGAACCGACCTCCTTCAAATATGTAATTTATTGGGAATTATGAATAATTTTTATTATAGTGTGATTATATACTACCTTAAATTATTAGACAATAGAACAATTTAACTAATCCTTCTCTTCTGACAGTTTACCTGCAGGATTTGGATCGGTTTCGTAGAACTAATGGCCATTCAAGGTTAATAACGGGAGAACTATAAACATGCGTTTTTTAATAGCCCCTGACAAATTTAAAGGAAGCATGTCTGCTGCCGAAGCAGCCAGGCAGATTGCCCTTGGTATCAGGGAAGCAGTACCAGGCGCTGAAGTAGACCTGTTACCACTTTCTGATGGTGGTGAAGGTTTAAGCGAAGTTCTCTGCGGCGGCGGGAAAGGCGCTTTCATGGAAACCACAGTGACAGGTCCTCTTGGCAAACCGGTTAAGGCCAGGTGGGGTATTAGCAGCAGCGGTAAAAAAGCAATTATTGAAATGGCTGCCGCTTCCGGTCTTTCCCTGCTGACAGAACAAGAACGTAATCCTGCTGTAACCACCACCTTTGGTACCGGCCAGTTAATTCGCGCTGCCCTGGATCAGGGATGCAGCGAACTGATTATCGGCATCGGGGGCAGTGCCTCCAACGACGGGGGGGTGGGCATGGCCCAGGCCCTTGGGGCATCTTTTAAAGATAACCGGGGTAACGAAATTGGTTATGGTGGAGCTGAATTAATTCGCCTCAGCAGAATTGATCTATCAAACCTTGATCCCCGCCTGGAAAAAGTTGTTGTGCAGGCTGCCTGTGACGTGAAGAACCCCCTCACCGGGAAACAGGGTGCATCACTGGTATATGGTCCGCAAAAGGGAGCCGACCTGGAAACAGCCCTATTTCTTGATCGCGCTCTAACCCACCTGGCTGCAGTTGTTAAAAGAGAATTGCAGATCGATCTTGAGCAAATTCCCGGTGGTGGCGCAGCGGGAGGGCTTGGTGCCGGTTTGTCTGCATTCCTGAATGCTGAACTTACCCCGGGGATTGATCTGGTTCTGGATGCCCTGAATTTTGATCAATACCTGCAGGGCTGCTCTTTGGTTATTACCGGGGAAGGAAGTCTTGACAGCCAATCTCTACAGGGCAAAACACCAGTTGGAGTGGCAGCAAGAGCCGCGGCCTGCTCAGTTCCGGTTATAAGCCTTGCCGGCAGAATTTCCGGCCCTCTCCACCTTTTTCATGAAGCCGGTATTGCCGCCTGCTTTGCCCTTGCCGACGGGCCTCTCAGCCTGGATGAATCAATAAGAAGGGCGCCGGAATTACTGAAAAACAAAACCGCTGAACTGATGCGGCTGTGGATAACAGCACACTAAAAAAGCCCGCAGCAATGCTGCGGGCTTTTTACACTTTGTTATTTATTCGTTCAACGTTAAAACTCTACGCCCATCTATCTCCATATCGCGCACATCAAAAACAACTTCGGAATCTATATTAATCGCCATTATATCGTAGGTTCCCGGATCCACAAAGAAGATTCTTCCCCCGGTTTCGGCCAGGATAACATCGGTATCACCCAGCCAGTCATCGCCCCAGTCTTCACTTTCGGAAGGGGAAATAAAAAAGAGGGCTATATCTTTATCCGATTTATTTTCAAAAAGAATCGGCACTTCGTCTTCGCCCCCGACAACGATTTCAGTATCGTCGCTGATGTTCCAGGCGCTGTGAACAACGTAGAGCTCATAAGTAAACAGAGCCAGGTTATAATTGCCTTCGGGCAAGATAAAATCATAGGTTTCATCGGGTTCAATCACATTATCTCCCAACAGGTCTTCGCCCCACTCATCAAGTCCTGGACCAAAAAAAGCCGCCCAGGATATAATTATATCTTCAGTATTATTTTTAACTCTTATAGTTATGGTATTCTCATCGACAACCTCAGGATCATCAGTGCCGCAACCACTAAACACAAGCAGGCAGGATATACAGATGAGAACAATTATCAATTTCTTAACCATGATCAGCCTCCAGTATGCGTCCTTTCACCGGAATGAAAAATTACTGTTCTTTTTAGTGGAAGTCATATGAAACAGTAATTATACCGGCTAAAAGTAATATATAGTTCAGACGCTTATTATAGCCTTTGTAATTTTATCACATCTGTTCATTAAATCAAGTTAGGTAATTCTATCCATCTTTTCCCTTTGCATATGCTGCCGCAATAGGTTATACTAAAAAGGTTAAATTACTTGCCAGTGACAGCTTGAGCTGCCCTATTTTAGAAACCCAAGGGAGTTTTTTTAATGAAAGTACAGAGCGAACGCCTCGGAACAGCCCCAATACCCAAACTACTGGTGGATTTAGCCCTGCCGGCCACGGTGGGTATGGTAGCCATGGCCCTGCATAATGTGATCGATGCTATCTATATCGGCAGGGGAGTGGGTACAGAGGGTGTAGCTGCCGCTGCAATCACATTTCCCCTGAATATGATCATCATGGCCCTGAGCGGGGCAATCGGTATCGGAGGCGCTTCCGTAGTATCGCGGGCCCTGGGAGCAGGCTTGCGCGAAAAAGCCGATAAGGCTTTCGGCAGCATCATTTCTATGACATTGATTGTCGGTATAGCCGGGATCGTGCTCGGCTTAACCTACCTTACCCCCATGCTAAGGCTTTTTGGCGCCAGTGATGCTATTCTGCCTTACAGTTGTGATTACCTGGGAATAATATTATACGGAACGGCATTCTTTTCTTTCACTTTTGCCATGAACAACCTGGTCAGGGCTGAAGGAAATGCCCGCGTAGCTATGGCTACGATGATTACATCATCGGTCCTTAATATAATAATTACTCCAATTTTTATGTTTGGATTCAACCTGGGAATAAAAGGCGCCGCATACGGTACCGTAGCGGCCCAGTTTATTACTTCGATGTTTTTGTTAATATACTTTTTAACAGGTAAAAGCACTTTAACAATCAGGCTTCCCTTCCTGGTACCCAGGTTTAACCTGGTAAAGGAAATCCTGTCTATCGGCGCCTCTGCATTTGTCAGGCAGGGTTCATCCAGCATAATGATCATCATTGCCAACAACCTGCTGGTTCATTATGGTGGCGACCTGGCGCTGGCTGCCCTGGGCATCATCCACAGGGTAATCATGTTCACCCTGATGCCAAGCCTGGGTATTGTACAGGGAGCACTGCCAATCGTCGGTTTCAATTATGGAGCCAAACAGAGAGCCAGGGTTAATGAAGCCATCTTGCTGGCTATCAAAGCAGCAACTGTAATTTCATCACTTGCTTTTATCCTGGTGATGGGTTTCCCCGGCCTTTTAATGAGAATTTTCACTAATGACCCCGCCCTGATAAATATGGGTATTCCTGGCCTGCGGTTAATCTTTGCCCTTTCTTTCACCATTGGGATGCAGATGGTGGTTGGAGGAATTTTTCAGGCTCTCGGCAAAGCAGTTGAAGCTTTCATAATGTCCATGGCCAGGCAGGTGATATTTTTAATACCAGCCCTTTTCCTGTTCCCACTCTTCCTGGGTCTAGAGGGAATTTGGCTTGCTTTCCCGGTAGCCGACCTGTTTGCCCTGGTAATGACCATTGTGCTGATCCGGATGAACAAAGAATTCTTTGTACCGAAAAGTGAAAAGTTAATCGCTGTCTCCAGCTGATCGCCATAAATGATCTTTGAACGGAAGTCAATGAAAGCAGTTATGGTTTCATACCCGTTCCCTTGTATTTTTTATGTTAAAATATCATCAAGAAAGTATAACCTACGCGGAGGTGATCTTTTATGGGTATATTAACATGGCTTATTGTCGGCGCAATCGCCGGGTGGCTTGCCGGGCTGGTAATGAAAGGCCGCGGTTTCGGTTTAATCGGCAACATTATAGTCGGTATCATCGGTGCACTGGTTGGCGGCTGGCTGGCCGGCGCGATATTTAATGTTGGTAATGCAGTTAGCGGTTTTAACCTGTCAACACTGATAGTTTCTTTTCTCGGCGCAGTTGTGGTTCTTTATATTGCTAATCTTTTAGGGAAAAAATAGACCTATGCCTGAAGAGAACAATCAAACAAAATATAATCTTGGTCAAACAGTTTCTCTTTCAATCCGTGATCTTAACCATAGGGGCGAAGGGGTGGGTAAAGCAGACGGCTTTACCCTTTTTGTTCAGGGAGCCCTGCCCGGTGAAACAGTTACCGCTTCCATAACAAAATTGCATAAAAGCTATGGCCAGGCAGAACTTATATCAACAGAACAGATTTCACTACACAGGATAAAACCTGCCTGCTCTCACTTCTCCGTCTGCGGAGGATGCAGCCTGCAGCACCTGGCCTATGAGAGCCAGCTTACCTGGAAAAGGAGCAGGGTAACCGAAGCACTACGCCGAATAGCCGGCCTGGAATCAGCAGAAGAACCGGTAATCGGCATGCAAAACCCCTGGCACTACCGCAACAAGGCCAGGATTCACCTGGGAATGGAAAATGGAAAAGTTGTTGGCGGTTTTTACCGGCTTGGCAGTAAAAATATTATTGACCTCAAACACTGCCCGGTCCAGCATCCACTGACCGAGCAGTTAATCACCTCTATCCGCAGCGCGCTCAATACACTGGTTGCGGAACACAATATTGAAAAGGCTCTACCTGTAACCGGAGCAACTATTCGCACATCATTTTCTGCAGGCAGATCATTAATCGTTTTTCATGCAGCTCCCGGTAGAACTTACATTAAAATCCTTAAAAAAATTGCATCGCTGATAGTCGAAAAATCGGGAGACTTTATTGAAGGTATTGTTTTAATGCATCATGGTAAAAACAGCTCGGGAACAACCGTGCTGTACGGGCAGCCAATGCTGCATGAAAATATAGACCCCTTCAAGTACAGGATCTCCCCCCTCTCTTTTTTCCAGGTTAATTCAAGGCAGGCTAAAGTGCTCTATGAAAAAGCTGTCTCTTTAGCCGGAGAAACCCGCACTGCCCTGGATATTTTCTGTGGAACCGGAAATTTTTCTCTCTACCTGAGCCAGGCTGCCGAAAGTGTAACCGGTCTGGATTCTTCTGCCGACGCCATCCGCGATGCTGCGACCAACGCCTTACTGAACAATGTTAATAATGTTGAATTTCTAAAAACCCGGGCAGAAGATATCACCACAAAAGACCTGGATAAACTTCACCCTCTTACTATTTATCTTAACCCCCCTCGTGGGGGCTGTCCTGCTTCCATGCTTAAAACAGTAACTTCTGCCAAAGCAGAACGCATAATCTATATTTCCTGCAATCCGGCAACCCTGGCCCGCGATCTGGCAATAATCAAGCCGGCAGGTTATACAGTGCAATCGGTACAGCCTATTGATATGTTTCCACATACAACCCACGTCGAGACGGTAGTATTGATGACAAGGGTAAAAGAGTGAGTGTGTGGAAAAAACTTGAAATAAAAATTTGGGATTTTTGTTGATCTAAAATCGGTGACTGAAAACTGCGATTTTATTGCTGCGTGGGAATATATCCAAAGGTTAGATTTTGAAGCGTACAGAGCGGATTAGATGTTTTTGAAAATTTCAAGGTTGAGAGTATAGGTTGTATGTGATAGACAATAAATCGGAGTTGTTTTAAAGTTTATTTGTAGAGTGAATAGCAGACTTGATTATGAGTTTGCTATTTTTATGATTATATGCAATTTATAATTTACACAATGCAATCTATATAGTATAATATGTAATATAAAGGAGGCTAAAGATGAAAAATAAACGCATGAAAATAGCTCGTGTGGAACGTGATATGAAACAAGAAGATTTGGCAAAAACAGTTGGTGTAACAAGGCAAACAATTGGCCTAATCGAGGCGGGAGATTATAATCCAACACTAAATCTGTGTATCGCAATTTGCAAAGCATTAGGTAAAACATTAAATGATTTATTTTGGGAGGAAAAACAATGAAAAATGTAAACATTCAAGACGAAAGGATTGTATCTCAAAGGAGAAAAATACAAAGTGATGCATTTGGAATTCTGTTCTGGGGGCTACTTATCTCAATATTACTACAAAAATTTATGTTTAATGCATCATTTTCTGAGTATGCAGCAGAGTTCATTCTTCTTATCGTATCAGCAATTTATGTCGAAAGCAGAAACATTATCGTGGGTAGTGGTAGTTATAGTATTGATTTCAGCGGACAAACACTTGTCGTAATACATAGTGTTGTATCCGGTCTGGCCATTACTGCTATCGCAACTACGTTCAATGCTATAAATCTTGGAGCAGAACAAATGGGAGGCGCTGGTGGCATTGCAATAACTGCGCTGATAACTTTTGCTTCCGGGGCACTGATATCATTTGTTGTTTTCCAATTCCTTTTTATGATAAATAAAAAAAAGCAAAAGCAAATAGATGAGAAGTACAATGATAACGAATAAACAGATTGAGAAATCAAGTCGTAGTAATGTAGCAAAAAGTGTAAATGGTAATCTGAGGAAGCTACAATATATTGTTAGAAAAGTAAAAACACAAAATAGCCTAATCAGTAACAATGGCTCGATAAGATAGCATTGATTGCAAACCTCTATAAATAAGGGTAAAGATAGGTGTTTTGCAAATCTGTGAAATAGCCTAAGTATTTCAGGTGGAGTGTGTGGTATTGATATCAAGAGTAGATAAATAAGGGTTTTAAAAAATTAATAACACTTGCTTTTATAATAGAGTATGATAGTTGATGTTCGGAGATTACCTGGTTTATGTGAACGACTTTGCTTCAAGGATATCCTTTAACAATTTTACAGGAGTAAAAAAATGATTGCAAAGAAAACAGAATTCGAGCAGCTGCACAAGTATGTGGAAAAGAGTTTAGGCAACGAGAAGAACATTTGTGAGATAACTGCCATCAAAAACGGAAGCGTAGTTTATGAGGGCTACTGGCATGGATACCGGCGAGGGGATACACTCAATATCATGTCGGTCACCAAGAGTATCATGGCACTTTTGACCGGTATTGCTATCGACAAAGGATTAATAAAGAGTGTTGATCAGAAGGTTCTGGGGTTCTTCCCTGACTATCGAGTGAAGCGAGGAGAAAAAACAATCTATGATGTCACGCTCCGCCACCTTCTCACGATGACTGCCCCGTACAAGTACAAGTCTGAACCCTGGACAAAGGTCTGTACCAGCGATGACTGGACAAAGGCGGCTCTTGACCTCCTTGGCGGAAGAAAAGGTATCACGGGTGAGTTCAAGTATTCAACGCTTGGAATTCAGATACTTTCCGGCATAATAGCAAATGCCAGCGGTATGAAGGTGATTGATTTTGTCAATACCTTTCTCTTTGAACCGCTTGGTATTCTGCGTCATACGAATAAAGAAGATAGAACTAAAGAGGAACAGTTCAAGTTTTTAAGGTGTAAGGCACCGAAGGGCAATGTCTGGTATGCGGACCCGCAGAATGTGAACACAGCTGGTTGGGGACTTGCTCTGACAGCTAACGATCTTGCCGCAATAGGTCTTATCTGCCTTCAGAAGGGGATATATAATGGGAAAAAGATTGTAAGTGAAGAATGGATTAATGCGCTTTCAACTCCATATATTGATTTAGATGAGCGGTTTGGAAATATGTCATATGGCTTCCTATGGTGGATCATAGACGCTAACAAGCAAATCTATGCAGCTATAGGCGATGGAGGAAATATCATCTATGTCAACGAGGCAAAAGGCGTATGCGTCGGAATCGCAGGCACCTTTAAGCCCCGGATCTTTGACCGCGTCCAGTTCATTCAGAAGAAAATCGAACCACTGCTTTGATATATGATCAGAGAGTATTCCTTCCCGAGCATGAACGGACAAGCGGCGGGATGATGCTGCTTCCGGACGGAGCTCCCAATCTCAAGGTGTTCCAGAGGCGGCATTACCTAAACTTTGATTACACGTCGTCAGTTGATGACTTCTACGTAAATCCTGAGACCGCACCGTGACCAATTAGAAGAGAAGTCATTGCTTGGCTTGTACGGTAATACTACGCCATGTGGCAAAACGATCATCTACCTGCCCGACATTATCTGCCAGCATTTCTTACTCCTCAAAATGTGGGATCATCCTAATTGATAATAAGCAGGATACCCTTGACATTAATTTTTTATTCCATTAAGTATAAAGTATGAGATGGCGCCACCTCTCAAAATAGATATAGGAGAGTGGAAACATGTATCATGGAAGGTTTAAAGGAACACATCATGAAGCCGGTTTCAAATGGGGGGAAAAGCTATTAAAACATGGGATTAAACTTGATTTTTGCCCCACCTTTGAATTGTCTGAAGAAAAATATGCATTTGCAGGTAAATGTCTAGCGGAGTATAAAAAATATTTTCCTGAAATACTTGAAGAAATCAGAGGCATTGCCGAAGGCAATAAAGTACCTGTTGAAACACTGCAGGCTATTTTATTCTGTATGTACTGCTTTGAGTTTGATAACAGGTGCACATGCTTTGCTCTTAGCACTGATGAAGAAATAATCTTTGCCAGGAACAGTGACTTTTTAGTAAGTCTAGAAAAACTATATATGAACTGTATTTATAATCTTACGGAAAGCAGTTCATTTAACGCTAACACCACAGCCTACGTGGAAATGGAGGATGGGATAAACGAACATGGCTTAGCAGTCGGGCTTACTTTTGTATATCCAAAACTGAGAAACCCGGGATTAAACGCCGGCATGTTGGTTAGGTACATCCTGGAAAAATGCAAGACAACTAAAGACGCTATCAATAAACTGCATCTCTTGCCTATAGCATCTGCCCAAACTATTACCTTGGCAGATAAAAATGGAGAAATTGCCGTTGTTGAATGTAACCCTGAAAACGTTGTAGTTGTCAGGCCTGAACAGGGGCAACAGTTTGTTGCAACAGCTAATAATTTTAACTC
Organism: uncultured Syntrophomonadaceae bacterium; assembly: GCA_964390725.1. Lineage (GTDB taxonomy): Bacteria > Bacillota > Dethiobacteria > DTU022 > DTU022 > JAABTH01. The sequence goes on from CAYMIW010000019.1 coordinate 11,143, forward strand.
TGACAAGATGCAGAAATATCGAAACCCGAAGATTGATGATTGGCGCTCTGATGAACGTTATCAGAATGCATACAGGGCATTGGAAACTAGCAATGAACTTTATTCAGTTAGTTTTGCCCAATCAATTTTGGCCGGAAAGTACGGATTCATGTGTCAGTATGATCGAAAGAAAAACGCGGATACTGTTTGGTCGGTAGTTTATGATTTAAAGCGAAAGCAAATATGGCGGGTTGAGGGAAATCCTTCGAGGAAAAAGTATAAGGAAGATAAACGAATGAGCTTATAATAATAGGTCATTCAAACAAATTATTTTACTTCCTTTACTTTCATAATAACGTAGCATTTCGTCAATTTTCCTTTTATCATAACTGGTAACGCAATCTGATAGGACATTAACGCCATAATTTGTTTTACGTAAGTTGTAACAGGTTGATTTAACACAAGCCACAGCATCTGCTCCTGTTATATAGAAATCACAGATTTCATTTTTATTAATAAAATCTGCAAATTCTTCACAGCTTAATGCATTTCCCTTGTACTTTGTAAAAACATTTTTTGATACCATTTTCAAGTCTGAAGCTAATTCAGACCCATATGTATTGGGTTTAAAAGTTCTCGTGCCGGCTGATAAATTTTCATGTCTCATATAAACAACATGAATATTATTAAGAGGAATTTTTTACACCACGAGACTATCAAAAACCGCAGCTAAATTTTAATGATATTCTGGCAACTATGCAAACAAAAATCAAGATTCTTATTCATAAATCTATTATGGACAGGGTACTTGATTATTGCACTTATGAACACTTTTCGCCTGACGGCGATGAGCATTGCATTGTTAGTTTTCCTTTCATAGAGAACGAATACTACTACAATATTCTTTTCAGTTTTGGGGATAAATGCGAGTGTTTAGAGCCGTTACATATCCGCACAGAAATGAAGCGCAGAATAGATGATATAGCTGCCATATACGAAAGTTAATGAATGCAGTAAGACGAAAAAGACAAACGAAGCAATACTGAGTGAAGCAGTCTAACGAATACATTTCTCCGGTCTCAACCCTGACTTACATTATAGCTTTTAAATGTGGACGTAAATCAATTGATGAATTATGATTAATAAAGTTTGTTCTAGGAGAATGCAGCAATATATGAGTCGGGAAAGAAGTAATCGGGAATCTATAGCCAGGTTACAGATTATTACAGCGATGATTTTTTTTGGTACGCTGGGTCTTTTTGTGAAAAATATTGCCCTGCCGTCCGCCGAAATTGCTCTCTGGCGGGGAGCTATTGCCTTTATTGTTCTTTTGTTGTTTATGCTTTTCAGCGGTAGATTAAAAAAACTGTATGCTGTGCGCACCAAAATAGCCCTTCTGTTTATTTCAGGTGCAGTTATGGGTTTTAACTGGATTCTCTTTTTCGAAGCTTATAATTATACGAGTGTAGCTTTAACTACACTTAGCTATTATTTTGCTCCAACGGTTGTAATTATTTTCAGCACTATTATTTTTAAAGAAAGAATAAACTTTAAACAGGTGCTTTGTTTTCTCGGCTCTACGGGAGGGTTATTCTTAATCATCGGTGTGAGCGGGGGTGGGAGCAATGATCTGATTGGCATACTGTTTGGGCTTGGTGCTGCTGTGCTTTATGCCACTGTAGTATTAATAAACAAAGCTACCGGGATGATCGATGGAGTTACAAGAACCTGGCTTCAATTTGGTTCAGCCGTTATTGTTCTGCTGCCTTACGTTTATCTGACAGGCGGTTTTAACCTCACAGAGCTTGATTACATCAGCCTTGCAAACCTGCTTATCCTGGCGGTAGTGCACACTGGTTTTATCTATTATTTATACTTTACTTCTCTCGCATATCTTCGGGGACAGCAGGCAGCTATCCTGAGTTATATTGATCCGCTGATTGCAGTGCTCGTTTCACTGTTAATATTGAGAGAATCAATTACAGCCTGGCAGCTGATCGGTGGATTCTTTATTTTATTTTTCACTCTTTTAAACGAGATAAAAGTTAAACTTAAATAGTTGACAACAACCCCGTCCCCCTGTCAACTTCCTGTGGCTTTACTTTTTCGGTGATTTACATTAGAATTTAGCTTAATTGAATTACTCCAAGGCTGTGAACGGAACAAGTAGGTCAGTCAGATGTCATTCAGAGAGCAACCGGTTGGTGAAAGGTTGCTGGCAGGCTGATGCGAATACATCCCGGAGCTGCTGCCTGAATAATCAGTAGGGTATGATGGATGCACCCATTACAGTGCCTGAGTGCTTTACACTCAACGAGGGAAATTCTGTGAAGAATTTCTGAACCAGAGGTGGTACCGCAATTTCTGCCCTCTGCTCCGCCTGGAGTTGAGGGTTTTCTATTTACAAATAACAAATAAAGGATTGGTTGCAATGAAAATCTATGACGAACTGGTAGCCCGCGGTCTTATTGCCCAGGTTACTGATGAAGAAGCAATTAGGAAAATGGTTGATAACGGCAAAGCCACATTTTATATCGGTTTTGATCCAACTGCAGATTCTTTGCACGTAGGGCATTTTATGGCTTTAAGCCTGATGAAGCGCCTGCAGATGGCAGGTAATAAACCTGTAGTTCTTATTGGCGGTGGAACGGGTTATATTGGGGATCCATCAGGCCGCACAGATTTACGCTCGATGATGACCCCGGAGATCATCCAGCACAACAGTGATTGCTTTAAAAAACAGATGGAGAAATTCATCGAATTTGATAATGATAAGGCAATTATGGTTAATAATGCAGACTGGCTCTTAAAGCTTAACTACATAGAAATGCTTCGTGAGGTTGGCCCTCATTTTTCCGTCAATAATATGCTGAGGGCAGAATGTTATAAACAGAGAATGGAAAAGGGACTTTCCTTCCTGGAACTAAATTACATGATCATGCAGGCCTACGACTTTTATCATCTCTTCCAGCATTATGGCTGTTCGATGCAGTTTGGCGGTGATGACCAGTGGTCTAATATTTTAGCCGGTAAGGAACTGATCCGCCGTAAGCTGGGCCGGGATGCATACGGCATGACCATAACCCTCCTGATGACATCTGAAGGAAACAAGATGGGCAAAACTGCAAAAGGAGCTGTTTGGCTTGACCCCGAAAAAACCCCTCCTTTTGATTTCTATCAATACTGGAGAAATGTTAATGATGCTGATGTTCTTAAGTGCATACGCATGTTAACTTTCCTGCCCCTTGAGCAGGTAAATGAAATGGATCAATGGGAAGGCAGTCATCTAAACAAGGCCAAGGAAATGCTGGCCTTTGAACTGACAAAATTGATTCATGGCGAAGAAGAAGCAAACAAAGCCTTACGTGCTTCTCACGCCCTTTTTGAAGAAGGAACAGACGATTCAAATATGCCCACTACTGAAATCAACCCCGGCCACCTGGTTGACGGAACCATAAATATCATTGATTTGATTGTTGAATGCGGGATAGCAGCTTCCAAAAGCGAAGCCAGACGCCTGATTCAGCAGGGTGGCATCTCAATTGATGAAACCAGGATTGAGTCGATTGACCACACTGTTTCCGGAGAACAGTTAAAAAGCGGGGTTAAAATCCGTAAGGGAAAGAAAACTTACCATAAAGCTTTTCTAAGTTAAAAAGTGTTAGTTACCATTGGATACCCCCGTTACATTTAACCTGAAAGACAAAACTGCCTGGTCATTTGACCGAGGATAGACAAATAGGAGAAATAAAAATAATAATGAATAGCAGAAAAACAAATGTAAAACCCTTATTACACTACTCAGTATTGCTTTTTCTATCTTTATTAATAGCTTTATGGCCGGCAGATAACCCATGCGGAGCAACAACAGCGAACTCACATACCGACATTAATACCCTTATTACGGGGACCATGGAAAAATCAAATATTCCAGTTGTCTCCGCCTCGGTAGTGAAACAGGATAAGGTTGATTTCTTTATAAAATCAAACTGGGAAGAAGAGGACAGCTTCGAAAGGTAATATTCCGGGAGGTTATATAATTTCCAGCCTGGCCGATATGAGCCGCTGGATGCAGATTAATATGGGAGAAATAGAGCTTACCGAACAGTATGTAAGAATTATTGACAGATCGCACCAGCCTGATTATGAAAATATGGTTGACACAAACACTTATTATGCAGCCGGCTGGTTTGTAAATACTGATAACGGAGAAATATATCATTCCGGCGGAACACCAAATTATTCATCAAAAATTATCATCCGGCCTGTTGAAAATTCCGGTTTATGCGTTTTAACTAATATGAACGCTTCTTCCAATACTATCAACATAGCCAGGAACATCCTGAATATTCTCGATGGAAAACCTCAGGCAGCTTACCAACCCGATATCTGGAGAATTTTTGATACAATTTTTTCTACAATCACGCTGGTCAGCATAACCGCCCTTATATTGATCATTATCTCCATCTTACGAACTATCAGGCGGACAGGAAAAATAAAGCTGCCTGAAAAAATGCTTACCCGGAACAGAATACCTGCTTTTATAATCCCAGGGGTTCTTATGCTGCTAACTATTATAACCATAATTATTATGCCAATCACCTTTAATTCATCATGGTTGGGGTTGCTGCCCTGGGCACCAACAAGCCTCGTCATGGGCATTGTCTTTTTTGCTTGCTTATCACTCAGTTCTTTTTTTCTTGCCGTAGCCAGAATAAACCATAAGATTACGGTTGAGGAAAAGAGATCTGAAAAATGAAAACACCTGTGTTGGAATCAGAAAGGTTGATCTTGAGACCGTTGAAAACTGATGATGCCGAAACAGTTTTTAACAACTGGAGCAGTAATCCTGTAACTACCAGGTACATGCAGTGGAATACCCACTCAACAATCAGTGAAACCGAGGAGTGGTTGAAAACAGAAGAAATAGCTGCCTGCGGTGATGATAATTATACCTGGGGCCGCGGTATTACATCGGAGGCCGTGCAAAAAATCATCGCTTTCGCCGGTTCAGAATTGGAGCTTCAAAAAATGTTCGGAAAACATGCAAAAGATAACCCGGCTTCCGGACGGATAATGGAAAAACACGGTTTCAGCTATCAGAAAGCCGGTAAATATACCAGGTTTAACGGAAATGAAGAGTTTGAAAGCAGGGAATACATTCTTTACCTTTAACCGCCCTTACAATAGTTAAAATAACTTCCCCCCTCGTTGATCTAATTTAAAATAGGTTGTATACTTATTAGATTGCGATCACCATCATTAAAGCTTGGATCAAGAATTTTTAAAATTTAATTATAGCAAACCGGAGGCAGCAATAGATGTTTAAACTACTCCTGAACAGTATCAGGGAATATAAAAAAGATGCATTAAAAACACCTGTATTCGTCATGCTTGAAGTTGCCATGGAAGTAGTAATCCCTTTCCTGATGGCCAACATGATCGATTACGGCATTGATGACGGAAACATGACTGTAGTCCTGCGGCTTGGCGCCGGCCTGCTTGGGCTGGCAGTGCTTTCCCTGGCCTTCGGCACCCTGGCCGGCCGTAATTCCGCTATAGCATCTGCCGGCTTCGCCAAGAACCTGCGCCACGACATGTTTAAGAATGTTCAGGGTTTCTCTTTTTCCAACATCGATAAATTCTCCACCTCGGGGATAATCACCAGGCTGACTACCGATGTTACCAATGTTCAGCAATCATTTCAGATGATCCTGCGCATGGCCTCCCGCAGCCCAATCATGATTGTTTTTGCCCTAACCGCCGCCTTCAGGATAGATGCCCGCTTATCGTTAATTTTTTTGGCCGCCATGCCCTTCCTGGCCTTCGGACTGATCCTGATCATGAAATATGCTTACCCCATTTTTAAAAGAGTTTTCAAAAACTACGACCTGCTGAACAGAATTGTTCAGGAAAATATTCGCGGCATACGGGTTGTAAAAGCTTATAACCGGGAAGATTATGAAACTGGAAAGTTCAAGAATATTTCGAAGAAAATCCTCGAGGATTTTACTATAGCCGAAAAAATACTGGCCTTCAACATGCCCCTGGTGCAATTATCAATGTATGTCTCAATGCTGTTGTTATCCTGGTTCGGCGCCAGGGCAATCATTGCCAGCGGCAACAACCCTATGCTGGGATTAAGCACCGGGCAGCTGGTTAGTTTAATGACATATACAATGCAAATCCTGATGAGCCTGATGATGTTGTCATTTGTTTTTGTAATGATTACCATATCCAGGGCTTCTTCGGAAAGAATTGCTGAATTAATTGAGGAAACGAGCAGCATAAAAAACATTGATAATCCGGTTGACCGGCTTAAAAACAGCGAGATATGTTTCGACAGGGTAAACTTCAGCTACTCTGCGGAAGCAGATAAACTTTGCCTGAAAAACATTAACCTGACCATATCGCCCGGTGAAACCATTGGTATTATTGGAGGCACCGGCTCATCCAAAACAACCCTGGTGCAGCTAATCCCCCGCCTCTACGATGTAACTTCCGGCAAAATAACGATCGGCGGTATAGATGTCAGGGATTACGATTTACATACTTTACGTGACCGGGTTGCCGTAGTACTGCAGAAAAATGTGCTTTTTTCCGGAACTGTGAAAGAAAACCTGCGCTGGGGCAATCAAGATGCAAGCGACAGTGAACTGGTTGAAGCCTGCCAGATAGCCCAGGCAGATAATTTCATCCGCTCCCTGTCCCAGCAGTACGATACTCATGTTGAACAAGACGGTTCAAACCTGTCGGGAGGGCAAAAACAGCGAATCTGCCTGGCCCGGGCGATCCTGAAAAAACCGGAAATACTCATTCTTGACGATTCAACCAGCGCAGTTGACACCAAGACAGAGGCCCTGATATTAGCTGCCCTGAAACAAAAGATGCCCGGCATCACCAAGTTAATCATATCTCAAAGGATCATCACGGTTAACAATGCCGATAGGATCATCGTTATGGATGATGGAATTATATCCTCAATCGGCTCCCACGGAGAATTGCTTAAAAATAGTCCTATCTACCAGGAAGTTTACCAGTCGCAGATACAGGGGGGCCGCCAAATTGCGTAAACCAATGGGGCCGGGGCCTCACACCCAGATCAACCCGAATTTAAAAAAAATCAATCCGCAAACGGCTAAGCGGCTGTTTGATTATATCAAAACCTATAAAGTTCAGCTTGCCCTGGTAGTCCTGTTTATTATCATCAGTGGGCTTACTTCCGCCATGTCGGCTCTTTTTCTGCAAATTCTTATTGATGATCACATTACCCCCTTACTGCTCGAAGCTGCACCTGAATTAAGCCGCTTGTTCAGGGTAATTATCATCATGGGAGGTATATACCTGATCGGGGCAACAGCTACCCTCTTTTATAACAGGATCATGGTTGATGTAGCCCAGGGTGTTCTAAAAAGAATCCGTGATGACCTTTTCTCGCATATGCAGACGCTGCCGTTGAAATTCTTCGACAGCCGAAGCCATGGCGATGTAATGAGCTACTTCACCAACGATGCAGATACACTGCGCCAGATGATTACCATGAGCCTGCCGCAGATCATTTCTACCATTATTACCGTAACAGCAGTATTCCTGGCCATGCTTTACTTAAGTTTCTGGTTAACAATTTTCGTGGTTTTTTTTGTTTTGGCCGCTTTCCGGGTGCTTCGCCTCCTGGTCGGCCGCAGCGGAACATTTTTTATCAGGCAGCAGCAATCACTTGGCGAAATCAACGGTTATATAGAAGAGATGATCAGCGGGCTCAAAGTGGTAAAAGTTTTTAACCATGAAAGCATGGTTAAAAAAGGCTTTGACCAAAAAAATGAAATTCTCTGCAACGACTCTACCGAAGCCAATAAACATGCTAATGTACTGATGCCGATAATGCACAACATGGGTTATGTTCTCTATGTTTTGGTGGCAATTTTAGGTGGGGTCCTGGCAATAAACGGTGTTACAAACTTAAGCCTGGCCGGGGCAGGGATTCTCTCACTGGGTATTATCGCTTCCTTCCTGCAGCTTTCCAGAAATTTTATTAATCCGATGGCCCATGTCACCCAGCAAATCAACTCAACTATCATGGCCCTGGCCGGTGCCGAAAGAATCTTCAACCTGATTGATGAAAAAAGCGAAGTTGATAATGGAACAGTTACCCTGGTTAATGCCCGAAAAGATAGCGGCACCCTGACCGAGGCAGATCAGCGAACCGATCTCTGGGCCTGGAAAGTACCCTCTACGGACGGGCAGGTAAATTACACGGAACTAAGGGGAGAAGTGAGCCTAAACGAAGTTGATTTTGGTTACGCGCAAGACAGCCTGGTGCTGCACGATATTACGCTGTATGCAGAACCGGGGCAGAAAATAGCTTTCGTCGGTGCCACCGGGGCAGGTAAAACAACCATAACCAACCTGATCAACCGGTTTTATGATATTGCGGATGGCAAGATCCGCTATGATGGAATTAACATTAATAAAATTAAAAAAGCCGACCTGCGCAATTCACTGGGCATGGTTCTGCAGGATGTGCACCTTTTTACCGACACCGTTATTGAGAATATCCGTTACGGCAGACTTGATGCAACAGATGAAGAATGTATTGAAGCAGCTAAACTGGCCCATGCAGACAGCTTTATTCGCATGCTGCCCAGGGGTTACAAAACCATTTTATCCGGAGATGGCAACAGCCTTTCCCAGGGGCAAAAACAGCTGATCTCCATTGCCCGGGCTGCTGTTGCCGACCCGCCAGTTATGATTCTTGACGAAGCAACTTCATCTATCGATACCCGCACAGAGGCCTTAGTGCAAAAGGGCATGGACTCCCTGATGCATGGCAGAACCGTATTTGTTATTGCCCACAGGCTTTCAACCGTGCAAAATGCCGATGTAATCATGGTTTTAGATGAAGGCCGAATTATTGAAAGAGGTAGCCACGATAAGCTGATTGCTGAAAAAGGACGGTATTATCAACTTCATACAGGGGTTTTTGAACTGGAGTAATTTCACGGTGCTTTAAATCCAGGCCCTGATCATTACCGGGAAGCTTTTGCAAACAGAGGACTGTCATAATATAATAGTGGTAGTGCTTCGTCATCATTGTATCAATAAAGGTGATGCTGTGACTGACCCACAAAAAACAGGTTTTAACTTAATCAATAGTCAGTTGGAACTCTTCGAGCCGCTGGTCGAAGCTGCCAATGCGGCAATCTGCTGCTTTAATACGCTGGGGCAGATCTTAACTATCAATCACCTGTTTACCGAATTTTTCGGTGACAAGATCGGCCCGGAGCAAAACATTACTTCAATCTTGAATGAAGATACAGGTTTTAAAAATAACCTGCTGGAAGAGATTATTCAAAACAAGACCATTGAAAAGGAAATAAGCACTAAGAACAAAAATGGCAAATCAATCTATCTGCGGATCATGTGCGGCCCCCTTCGTTCAGATCAAATTGTAATCGGCGGTTATGCCGTTTGTATTAATATCACTAAAACCCGGGAACAGCAGACAAAAATCCGGGAAAGGGATAACCGGCTGCGGGCCCTGGTTAACGTTACCAGGGACGGGATTGCAATCATCGATCAAAACCATAAAGTGTTGGAAGCCAACAAACAGTTTTGCGACATGCTCGGCTACAACCCCGAAGAGGTTGTAACACTGCACACCTGGGATTGGGAGGCTATTTACTCAGAAGAACAAATACGGAAAGCATATGCCGATTTATCACACATCAGGCAGATCATCGAAACAAAACACAAACGAAAAGACGGTTCAGTGTTTGACGTTGAAGTGAGCATGACCGGCACGGTGGTCTCAGGCCAAAACGTGGTAATAACCGTATGTCGTGATGTAAGCGAAAGAAAAGAAGCTGAAGAAGCCCTGAAGCAGAGCGAAGCTAAGTTCAGATCATTTGTTGAAAATGCCAGTGATTTAATCTTTACCCTCGACAAGTCGGGAACCGTTACCTATGTCTCCCCCAACGCTAAACGGTTAACAGGCTATACCCGGGAAGAAGTCGAAGGAAAACTGCTGATCGATTATCTGCACGAAGACGACCACGAAACTTACATATCGTTCATCAATAAAGCTTTTGAAAATCAAGCGATTGAAACTCCCCTGGAATACAGGTTACGTTATAAAAATGGCAAATTTACCTGGAATGCCCTCAATGGCAATATCGATCTCAGCAACAGGGACAACCCGGTTTTAATCGGCATATCACGCAACATAGCCGAAAGGAAAAAGTATGAAGAAAAACTTCATTACCTAAGCCAGCACGACCAGCTAACCGGGCTGTATAACAGAAACCCATTTGAATATGCAATGCAACAGCTTGAAGAAAACCCCGAATACCCGCTTTCTTTTATTTCCTGCGATCTTAATAACCTCAAGGCAATTAACGATACTTACGGCCACCCCCAGGGCGACGAGCTTCTTAAAGCAACAGCTGAGGTTCTAAAAAAATCACTCAGGGATGAAGATATAATTGCCCGCCTCGGCGGGGACGAGTTTGCAATAATTCTAAAAAAATCTGACGAAAATACCTGCAACGAAATAATTTCCAGGATAAAGCATAATATTGAATATCACAATAATTTTTGTAAAACAAGTGAAAAGATTAACCTGGCTATTGGCGCTTATACAGCAGATGACAACACAATATCGCTTAAAGATGCTTTTAAAATAGCTGATGACAACATGTATGTTGAAAAAGGCAAACTTAAATAAATTATTAACTACTGCCCGACTATTCTTTAATCACTTCCCAGAGGATTTTAATCACTTCAATACAAAGAACTGTTTATATGGTATTATTACAGTTGTTGAAAATGACATAATAATGGAAGTGATCTGTTGACAAGTGAAAATATCCATCGCCTGATGATCGATCAGCGTGAAATAATCCTGATCGGCACCGCCCATGTATCCAAGCTGAGCGTAGACGAGGTTAAAGAAGTAATTGAGTCCGAGCAGCCAGACACGGTATGTGTTGAGTTATGCCAATCCCGCTACCAGTCGATTACCGATACCGACCGCTGGAAGAATACTGACATTGTAAAAATAATCCGCGAAAAGAAAGCACTGCTTCTGCTGGCCAACCTGGCCCTGTCTTCTTACCAGAAACGTCTGGCTAAAAAATTCGGAATACAGCCCGGACAGGAAATGATCCAGGGCATTAAATCTGCAGAAGCAATCGGCGCTGAGCTGTGCCTGGCCGACCGTGACATCCAGGTTACCATGCTCCGGTTATGGCGCAGTATTTCTTTCTGGGGTAAGTTAAAACTATTTTTTCAGCTGCTTCTCGGAATATTTTATGATGAAGAACTGACCGAGGAACAACTGGAAGAGATGAAGAGCAAAGATATGTTAAGCGCCGCGCTTGACGAATTATCCCGTTCATTTCCCCAGTTAAAGGCAATAATTATTGACGAGCGGGACCGCTACCTGGCCCAGAAAATTAAAACAGCACCGGGTAACAAAATAGTAGCCGTTTTGGGTGCCGGGCATATCCCGGGAATTAAAGAAGAAATTAATAACGATCACGATCTTGATCAATTATCAAGGGTTCTCCCTCCCCCTAAAACAACAAAATTTATTGCCTGGAGCATCCCCGTGCTGATTATAGCCCTGATTGCATCAACTTTTTCCGTTGATAAAACTACCGGCATAGAACAGATTGTGACCTGGGTTTTATGGAACGGTTCGCTGGGCATGGTCGGTGCCTTGATAGCTTTAGCCCACCCCCTGGCCATTCTAACTGCTTTGCTGGTTGCCCCAATCAGCTCATTAAGCCCCCTGCTGGCAGCAGGCTGGTTCGCAGGTCTGACCGAAGCCCTGGTCAGAAAACCCAATGTTAAAGACTTTGAATCCCTGGCCGATGATGTCCACTCAGTAAAAGGCTTCTGGCGCAACAAGGTAACCCGTGTTTTGTTGGTGGTAGTTTTCGTAAACCTGGGCAGTACTGCCGGTACAATTATCGGTGGGGCTGAAGTAGTCAGCAGGTTTGTCAGTACCTTCTTCGGATAGCAACACGCACGAAACCTGCATATATATAACCAATCGGAGAGCAGGCCTGAACTAAGTCAGGTCGGCTTTTTTTATTCTTTCCACGCAGGCGGGAACTTCATCACGGCTCATAGTTTTTAAAGCCCTGAGATGAATAGTCACACCAAGACCAATAGTGAATAAAATAATCGTGATATATATGTTTGAAACAACAATCATTGAAATAACCAGGGTTACCCATAAAAATATAAGGGCGTATATCTTGGATCTTCTGGTTACTGCCCGGTATGTCATATAATTATAAATATAGCTGCCACAAACAGGATGATTAATCAGCCACTCGTAAAGATTCCTCGAGCTGCGAATATAGCAGTAAGCTGCCAGCAACAACAGGGGAGTTGTCGGCAAAAGGGGTAAAAATATGCCGATTACACCCACAGCCAGCGACAGGGTTCCGCCGGTAATCAATAAATATTTCTTCAATCCACTCAACTGCATCATCCTTTTCAAATCCAGTCAATTAAAATACCAACATCATAAATATACAACGTTCAACTGCTCTAAGCAAATCAGCAAAATTCAGACAGGTGCACGAACAGTTGCCAATCAACGGTCGGCCATAAAATACCCGGAAAGCAAAGCTGTTACCGGGACAGCAGCAATTAACCCGATACTGCCTGCAATGCCGCGAACAAATTCTGTTGCGATGATATCCATATTGATTACCTTAAGCCAGTCTATGTCGTACCCCATCACCAGCAGCAGCATGGGAATAGCCGCCCCCACGTAAGCCAGGATCAGGGTGTTGGCCATGGTACCCATAACATCGCGGCCGACATTGAAAGCCCCCCGGGTTAAATCTCCAAAACGAATATCCGGGCGGGCTTCTTTAATCTCTGCTGCTGCCGAAGCAACAGACATACCGATATCGGTTATTGCCCCCAGCGACCCGATGATAATACCGGCAAAAAGCAACCCTCGAAAATCAATGGTGTGATCCATAAAATAAAGCATCTGTGCTTCATGTGTGCCGAAACCGGTTAATTTAGCCATGCTGCCCGCCCAGAAAGCCATCAGGCCGGCAACGACAACCCCGAAAACAGTGCCCATAATGGCTACCAGCGACTTTACATTAAAACCGCCGATGATAAATAGTGTAACCATGATAGCAATTACCGCAACCCCGACAGCCAGCCAAATCGGGCTGAACCCCCGGAGCAGGTAAGGCAGTAAAACCCCAAAAACAAGAGCGATGGTAATTACCAGGGTAATAATCGTTTTCAGGCCTTTCATCCTGCCAACCAGGAGCAGCGCTACAATAAATACAAATACCAGGTAATAAACCCCGCGGTCGCGAGCCATATCCTGCACGTATGCCTGGTCGAAAGAGCCCTCCTCCCCCATGGTTACAACAATTACTTCCTGGCCCGGTTCCAGCAAAAAATCGTAGACCGGGTCACCGGCAAAGTAAGTATTAAAGATTGTTATCTCTTCACCCCTGTAAGATCCACTGGTCAGGCGCACCTTTACTTCCTGTTCGATAACCGAATAGTATTCATGCTCCTGCTCTTCCGATTCATGAACCTCCAGCACCTTGCCCCGGTAATAATGTTCTTCTTCGTAATACTCATATTCATAATCATCCTGTGCGTAAGCGGTTTGCGGAACCAGGAATAATAGAATTAATACTGCCAGCAATACGATATTATGTTTTTGCATGACTGAATCACCCGCTCTAATCTGATTAATAAACTGCTCTGCCAACAATTACTCACTGGCCGGTAAATAACTGTGTATAATAATGCGTGCCGTCGCTTTTTGTTTTAATGCCCACGCCAACATGACTGAAACGCCTGTCGAGGATATTTGAACGGTGCCCGGAAGAACCCATCAGTGAATTATGGGCAGCGCTTACACTGCCGTTTGAATTCATGGCCAGGTTTTCTCCGGCACAGCGGTAGCTGACACTGTAACGCTTCAGCAAACCACCCAAGTCACCATAGGTGGGCGACTGGTGGTTAAAATAGTTTAAATTTACCATATCGCTACTTTTAGCCCGGGCTGCACTGGTTAACTGGCTGCTAACCTGCAGGGCCGGCACACCGGCATTACTCCTGGCCTCGTTAATCATATTAACCATCTGTTGTTCTTTACTGCTGAGTGAAACCGCACCCGCCGCCGGTTCCTGCTTTTGTTCAGGTTCCTCTACCCTGTTTTCTGCGGGTTGGGCAGGGGGTTGTTGTTCACTCCCCGTGGAGCTCCCTGCCGGGCTGCCGCTTCCTGAAGCATTGCTGCCATTTTCTGCTGCCGACGTTATAGAATCATCCTGCTGTCCCGCTTGCTCAACCGGGATATTCTCCTCAACCGGCTCCTCCCCGGCAACGTTTTCAGCCTCCAGCCCTGCAGGTGAATCATCCTTGCATTCAACAGAAAAATCTATCTCCTCTTTTGAGTCGGAACACAAGAAACTGTAATAGTTTACTTTATCACCATCACAATATTCCAGGTCAGATGAATCATCCCGGATTACCTGCTCCGTCTGCATGGTTCCACCGTCGGTAATATAAAGCATGAAGGGCAGCAGAAAAGTCATTCCGGCAAAAATGCACAAATGTATCCACTTTTTAAAGGTCACCTGTAAACTCCTCCAACAACAACTAATCTAAGATGCAGCATTAAAAATTTGCAGTTATTTTAATTATTCTTCCTCACGGGCCTGGCCGTTTGTGCCGAGTTCGCGCTGCACAACGGGTAAATCACGATTGGTGATAATACCAACCAGCTTTTCAGAAATATCTCCATTCTGGGTAATCAAAACCGCTTCAAGCTTTCGTCCTTCCTGCTGCCAGTGATAAAAGAGGTTGGGAATATCAAAAAGCGACTTATTTACTGATACAATTTCATAATTCTTTTCGTGACCTACTTTTTCAACCACATCAAGAACGGTTGTATTGTCAATATCTGGTGAATGCCCTTCGAGTATTAAACCCATCCACTTGACAATCATATTCGAAGTAAGCAGGCAAACCAGCTTATCCTGGTCATCCAGTACAGGGGCCTGGGTGTAAGACATGCGGCTGAACTCTCTTAAAGCCCTTGAAACAGGATAAGTGCAGGACAGGGTAAGCACTTCTTTCAGAAAAAGCGGGGATACTTTTGGCGGTTCAAGCAGCAGCTCGGCTATCCGCTCAATTTTTGTTACCACTTCATCTGTGGGCACGGCAATAATCTCTCCCCCGGCCCGGTCATGAACAATAGCATTGCGCAGCTCGCTGTATTCCCTTAGATCAAACCTGTAGCGTTCCACCACCGGACTGATGCGGGCACTCTTGTCAACCAGCTCAAAAAAACGGCGGTGATCTTTCAGGTTTAATAATCTTTCCATCTCATGTTCTATCGCAGAATAAGCATTCAGAAAGCGCTTGGCATTATCTAACATTTGTTCCAAAATAACTTCCTCCCGCAAATAATCATTTTATTTATTCACCAGGGGCAGGATTTATCCTGCCCGGAATAATTCATTTTATGCCATGGTAATCAGGGTAATGTAAAAATCAACCACTCTGCCCAGTTTTTCAACCGGTAGCTTTTCATCAAGCCCATGAATACTACGCAGTTCCTCTTTACTCATTTCGATCGGCGAGAACCTGAGCACGTTGTCACTGATTGCACAATAATGGCGGGAATCTGAAGCTCCAAGCATAATATAAGGTGTTACAACAGTTCCCTTGAATACATTTTCAACTGCGGCAGAAAGCCTTTTGTAAGCCTCAGATGCAGTATCTGATGAAGGTGAGGCATTGTGTCCCTGCACCATCTCAACCCGCAGTTTAAGCCCCGCTTCACCTTTTGTCGCTTTTTCCGAAGCGGCCACGGCCTGGGCCCTGACATGCTGAAGGGCCTTTTCGCGGGAATCAATTGCCGCCAGGCGCAGGTTTGCCACCGCACGCACTTTCTCAGGAATAACATTGCTGGCATCACTGGCCTTGATCATGGTAAAAACACAGGTAGTCCGGCACAGGGCATTTAACTCCCGGCTGATCAGGGGCAGCAGGGCAAGCAGCAGGGGTTTAAAACACCACAGGTTGGCAAAAATAATTTTAAAGGAAAATGGCATGTGCCCACCCAAGACGGTAAACATCTCCCTCACCACAACAGGCAGGTGAGCCTTAAAAGGATTTTTTTCAACCTGTTGAATAATCTTACTCATAACCCCCAGCGGGTTTTGCCTGCCGGGCGTCGATGAATGACCACCGCTTCCTTCCAGAATCACCTCCAGGTCCATTACCCCTTTTTCAGCCATACCGACAACCGCTATCGGTTGTTTAACCCCGGGGAAAATATCTCTGACAATGGCCCCCCCTTCATCAAGAACCATTTCGGGGCGAACTCCCCTCTCTTTGAGGGTTTCAACAATAGCCGGCGCTCCACCCCCCATGGTTTCTTCATCGTGGCCAAAGGCAAGGTAAATATCCTGATCGGGATAATAACCGGCAGCCAACAGGGCTTCCACCGCTTCAAAAATTGCACAGAAAGTGCTTTTTGTGTCGATAGCGCCGCGCCCCCAGATCACTCCATCTTCGATCAATCCTTCAAACGGAGGTCTGCTCCACTGGCTCCCATCGGCCGGAACTACATCGTAATGGGCCATCAGCAGCAGGGGTTTCTCACTGTTTCTGCCCGGCCAGCGATAGAGCAGCGAATGCTCCTTAATTAACTCATACTCCAGCTTTTCATGAACCAGGGGATAAAATTCGGTCAGCAGGTTCCGCAGACGGACAAACTCTGTGTAACCTTCTTCTCCACCTTCACTGTTTTTGCTTTTCGGTAAAACTGTCTTACAGCTAATCATCACTGCCAGGTGGCGTGCCGCCTCATTTTTATCTACCCTGGCAGCAGTTTCAAGGTTGGGGAAAAACCTTTCCCTTTCACCCCGCGGTTTAAGCAGGGCCGCCCTGGACAGGATAACTATTAAAAAAACAGCAATTATTCCTGCAACAATGGCTAAAACCATCACTGCCGCCTCCTTTAGATCATCTTCCTGTTATACATAAACCTGGCCGCCCCTATAGCCGACAGGGCGCTGACCGGAATTAAAATACCAACTGGAGCAGAGGGTGCGATCATAAAAATCGCTACCATCAGGGCTACCGGAACAACTGCCAGTTTCCAGTTTTTCGAAATGTAGAGATAGCCAAGCGCTCCAAACAGGGCCGGTAGTATATTCTCAAAGGCTGGTTGAAGAACCGGCGAAGCCAGCACCGGTGTCAGCTGAACAAAGAGCAAAACTCCGATTACCAGGACCAGATTTGTTACCAGTGATGACGCCGCCACCGCTATAGTTGATATTACTTCTCCCTCGTCCGAACCCGGCTCAATACCGGTTACCTCCATGGCATTGAGGGCACAGGGAACTTTCAGGTTGGTCAGGTTCCCCGTGGTAAAAGCAAGGTAGGTAGCCCCACTACCCAGCATAGGCGAAAAAGTAATAACTTCAATAATGCCGATTGGAACGTAAATCATCATAATCGGCAGCAGACCACCCATCAGGGCACCAAAAGTGGGCCAGACATTGTAGTTTATTGATATCACAAAAGGCACGGCAAGAATCACCAGCAGGGCCAGGAGCATCCAGATGCGGCCCATCCTGTGAATTGACTGCTCATATTGTTCATTATTAAGTGTTCTATTGTTCATTCTACATACCTCCCAGCAGGCCTGAGTAGAAAATTGCCAGAGCCATCGCCCCGATCATACTTAGCGGCAGAGCAAAATCTTTAAACAATTTCAAACCCGCTTTCTGTTCCAGGGTGATACAAATCACCATCAGGATAGCCGAAGAGAAGAGAGTCAGGATCGAAATAAGCCCCCCGGCCAGGGCACTGCCCAGAAAGGAGCTGATTAAACCGACAAACATAGCCGCGATTAATAGCGTCCCCCAGCGGTTATCCTCTACCTTAATTTTTTTAACCTTGCCCTGCAGCTTTCTGAAATAAGCAATAATAAAAATCGGGCCCGACATGATTCCCAGGGTCATCACCCAGGTTATCACGGAAAAAACCGACAGGGGCAGCTCGGAAGACATCAGGCTGGCACCAGCAGCCTGGGCCGCCGCTTCAGCAGCAGGAAGCTCGTAGGTTACCGCACCGATCACAGAAAGCCTGATCCAGGGTAAAGCCAGACCCAGGGCTCCGGAGAGGGTAAGCATGGTCAGGAGAATCGATAACGACGGGACAAGGGTAAAAACAGCGCTCGAAACCACCGCCTTGCGCATCACTGCCGGTTCTACTCCCCTGCGTTTTCCTTCCTGCCAGGCTTTTCTCAGAAAAAAAATCGACTGCATCGTTACAAAAATGGCAACAATTGCACCCAGAACAAACATAAAGGTGCTGTTCCTGTAATCAGTCATTCATCATCCTCCTTACCGGGATCTTATAATTTGCAGAAGCTAAAAGATCTTTTCTATGCTCTATATGTTATCATAGTAGGCAAATAAAAGCAGGCTAACTTAACCGGGAGGACCTTAATGAAGGATTGTGTTTTTTGCCGGCGTGAATCAATGGAAATTGTTGCAGAAAACGAACTTGCCCTGGCTTTCTATGATGCCTGCCCCGTCAGCAAAGGGCATGCCCTGATCATTCCCAAAAGGCATGTGGAAACCTACTTTGAGGCCTGCCCCGAAGAACAGGCGGCAATCAGCATACTTGCCGGTGAGGTAAAACAGCTGCTTGACAAGCTGCACAAACCCGACGGCTATAACATCGGTGCCAACTGCGGTTATGCCGCCGGGCAGACCATTTTCCATTATCATATTCACATTATTCCGCGCTACCTGGGCGATGTTAAAGATCCCAGGGGCGGGGTAAGAAAGGTTATCCCCTCCCGGGGACACCTTGAAAAACAGAACCCCGGTTTGTTATAAAATCTTTTTCTCCACAGCCTGTACAAAAGGGTTTACCGTTCCAGTGTCGAACTATTAAATAAAGATAAACCGGCAGGGGCAGCCGAAAAGCTGCCTTTAACATCCCAGAGACCTTTTCCATACCAGCCCGTTTTAAAACTACTATTTAATCAGGAGAGCATTTTTTTGTATAAACTTGTCAGGAACATTTATATTTTTGCCGCTATTACCGTTATTGTATTTATCAGCTCCTGGTACTGGCAGTATCAACAGACTAACCGCAGGGTAGAAGATAGTGCCATGCGCCTGGCTGAAATATCAGTATGCTCTCTGAACCGGGATGTAAGTATGCATTTAACAGAACAGGCTGCTGTAGTTAATGCTGCCGCCACTTTTATTGCCAGTGAGCGCTGGGGAGAAGAAGATATTCTGGCTTATCTCACTGCACTCCTGGCAGATAACGAGAGTTTCGCCTCTATATACTACGGGACACCTGACAATCAAATGGTCAATGCCAGCGGCTGGCAGCCCCCGGATGGCTTTAACCTGCTGGAAAGACCCTGGTATCAGAAAGCCCGCAGTGAAAAGGGCAGCATCTTTACCGAAGCCTTTCTTAATGCCAGCGGCGACCAGGTTGTATTTACAATTGCCTGCCCGGTTTACAATGGAAATAACCGGCTGCTGGGTGTTGTTGGTGGAGATGTAGATATCAACAGCGTTACCGCCCTGATCAATAAGCAAAACCCCGAAAGCGGGGTTTTCTCTTTTTTAGTTGACAGCAACGGTAATATGATGGCCCACCCCGAAATCAGTTATCAACCGGGTTCACCGCTTATTAGCGTGGAAGAATACTACGGTGATCAGACTACCCCCCTTACCGGCGGCTCATTCGGTGAAGTCTCTTTTTATCCCACTACCGTTGAAGGATACATTGCTTACCACCCTCTTGAAGGTACCGACTGGCAATTGGGAGCCTATATACCCCTGGACAATATTTCCGGTATTTCAGGAAACATAAGTGGTTACCTGCTGGCCGCTTCAGCCACTTCTCTTCTCGTTTTCCTGCTCTTTGTCTTTTATCATAATCGCTGGATTCATAAACCGCTACTGGAATTTGAAAATAATCTTTTACGGGTTAATATTGAAAAATCGCTCTCTTACAGGCTGCCCGAAACCGGCCACAATGAATTCACCCCCCTGGCCGAAACAATTAACAACCTTTTGGAACAGATCCAGACCTCCCTGCAGGAAGCAGAAGAGAACGAGCAGTCCTTGATAAAAGCCAACCATGAGCTGGAAAAAATATTAGAAGAATTAACTAATGCAGAAGAAGCGCTAGACTACAGCGAGGAAAAACTATATTACCTCAGCTACCACGATCAGCTGACCGGGCTCTACAACCGGGCATTTTTTGAGGCAAAACTGGTCCAGTTAAGCACAAAGCCGGAGTATCCTGTTTCAATTATATCAGCCGATATAGACGGGTTAAAGCTGATTAACGACACTATCGGACAGAGTGCCGGAAACAAGCTGGTCAGGCATTGTGCTTTAATTATCAGTGAAGCCCTCGATGGAACAGGTATACTGGCCAGGGTTGGCGGGGACGAATTTTCGGCCATTCTGCCCCTGACCGGCCAAACAGAAAGCGAACATATAATAAGGCAGATCCGTTACCAAATTGCCCTCTACAATGAAGAAAATAGCAATCTGCCGCTCAGCCTTTCACTGGGTGCCGCCACAGCTGAAGACAAGAGCACTTCCCTGAAAAAGCTGTTCAAGCAGGCAGATGACTTTATGTTTCGCAACAAGCTGTATCACGGGGCCATTGCCCGTAATGGTATAGTCCAGAGCCTGTTGACTGCCCTGGCCGAAAGAGACTATTTTACAGAAGGGCATGCCAGGCGTCTTGAACAGCTCTGCCTTAAAGTTGGAGAAAAAATGGGGCTTGCTTCGCACCAGTTAACCGACCTGGCCCTGCTAGCCCAGGTTCATGATCTCGGTAAGGTGGGTATCCCGGACAGCATCCTTCACAAGGCCGGACCACTTACCGAGGAAGAATGGGAAATTATGAAGCAGCATCCTGAAAAAGGCTACCGGATCGCTTCCTCCGCCCCGGACCTCTCCTCAATAGCCAACCTGATCCTGCGCCATCACGAACATTGGAACGGGGGAGGATACCCCCTGGGTTTGAAAGAAAGAGATATTCCAATTGAGTGTCGCATCCTTGCTGTTGCTGATGCTTACGACGCCATGACCAACGAGCGGCCTTTTAAAAAACCGGTGAGCAGTGAAGAAGCCCTGGCCGAACTGGAACAATGCGCCGGTAGCCAGTTTGATCCCGAGGTAGTGGAAATTTTTCTAAAAGAAGTTAAAATACTTGACAGTGGTACAAGAATTAATCCCCTCTTTTCTAATTACTAGCCTTCCACAGGCTGGCCTTTTTGGATATGTACAAACAAATAAATAAGTAAGCAGCGATAACCTTTTTATGGTCACCTTTTGCGCTTTTACCTGTAGCTCTTACATAGCACCGGAAATTATCTGAACGGGTTTGGAGGCTCTGAAATGGGAAAAAGCTTAGATGTTGTTTCCCAGGCAGGAAAGAAGGAACAATACAACAGCAGCAACATTGATATCATTGTCACCCGTGTACCTGCTGAGGTTAGCTCCTGTAAACACGATTACGAAAGCTACGATTTTTTAATACCAGCTTCATTCTCTCCGGAAACCGGCAAGCTTATTGTGGGTTCAACCCTGATTGTTCCCGGAACTGAGGCCCATCTTCCGGGCAACCCGGGCCAGGGACACAAAACAAAAGAAGAGTTTATTTACTCCTGTTCACTGTGCCTCTATATTCGCAAGAATTATTTTCAGTATATCGCCCACGCTGTATTTGGCATCAGGGAGGTTATTTTCGACTGCCAGGGCAATCCTTACAGCAAAAAACTAAAGCGCTTGATCCGGCAGTTTATAACCGAAGCGCGCGAGCAGCAATCCGGTTACCGTTATGTGCTGGAGAGCATCAGCACCCAAATTGTTATTGAACTGCTGCGCAGTACCGGAAACAACACCCGCGGCAGGTTGAACCGCAGGGAACCAGGATCTACCGAGAGTATTCTCAGGGCAATTGACTATTTAAATGTTCACTACAACAAGAATCTTTCAAATGCCGAACTGCTGGCAATAACCAACTTGAGCCCCTATTACTTCATCCGTCTTTTTAAGAAGGAAACCGGCAAAACCCCCCATGAATACCTGCTTCACCTGAAAATTGAAAAGGCAAAGGAAATGCTTACCTACAGTAGTTACTCCATTACAGAAATCTGTTTCCTCTGCGGTTTTTCGGAACACAGCCACTTCAGTAAGGTGTTTCGCAAAATCACCGGTACCTCTCCAGCTGCTTACCGTAAAGCGGTGAACAATAAATCCTGACTAACAGGGCAATAATGAACAATTATTCAGCAATTTCTTCATAGCAAACTCAGCCCCTATAGATATATTATTTATACAATTGTTCAAATACCTGGCTTGAAAAATAGCGAAGGGAGAGGTTTTAATGGCAAAAAACAAATTTCCCCTGGATCCGTCAGAAAAGGAACTGGGAACCTGGACTACCAACCTGATTATTCCTGATGCGGGACGCTACCTCGGTGATCTAACAATAACCGACAAGCGAATAATCTACCTGTCCAAGTTTGACACATCCCTGAACGCCATTTTTGACAAAGCTTTTTTCAGGGTTATCGACGAAGAACAGTACCTGGTAATTCCCCGTGAAAAGATTCAAAACATAAAAGCAAAAAAAAGCATGCTCAATAAAAAAGTGATCCTGGGCACTGATGATAACAGGGAATTAATAATCGATTACGGAATGCTTTCCATCGATTCAATTATGAAAGCACTGGAAAGCAGCTAAAAACTTTCTGAGCGGGAGGGGATACTATTGGAATACCTTGCACTGGTGGTTATTCTCGGAGGGCTTGGCATTATGGCTTATTTTCTAACCCGATCGGGTAAACAGTCAGAAAACAAGCGGGCTGAAGTTGCCCGGGCCCGGGGCTGGGATTATGCCCCCAATAACAATACCGTGGTCCTTAATGTTCCAGACGAAGAAAGAAACATCAGCTACAGGTTGAGTGGATTAACCAGCCAGGGCAACAGGTGGGAAATGGTGGCCCGACACCTTAAAAGTATCGAAAAAACTTCTGATACAACTCTGAAACTTGGCTCATCAACAGAGCTGATCGTGGATAAAAAATACCAGGATTATTTTCTTATCATGCCGCACGACGGCATTACCCTGCCCGATTTTATTCTGGCTGAAATATTCAAGCGGCTCGATTTTCCGGTTGACATACCGCGGGTTAATAACAAAGAGCTTCCAGATAAGCTGGTTCAGAAATATGCTGTCTATGCCTTAAGCCCAGCCGACCTTAATTTTTTAACTGAAGCTGCCGATTACCTGGAAAGCTGGTGGGCAAAATACCCGGGTAAATACAAAGCTATAATAATGGCCGGTGGACCAGATGGGGTTAAAGTGCGTACGGAGATGCAGGTTGATAAAGAAACAGACATGGAGTTTTTTGTCGACACCGCCCTGGCCCTGGTCGATTAAAACCAATTACGCCCTTTAAGCTGTTTATACAGTTTAAACCGGGCTGAATATAAAAAAATTAAAGGAGAGTGAAACAATGTCTTTAAAAAAAACAAGCAGGTGGTCATTTTTAATTTTAGTATTTACCCTGGTCGCATTAATGCTCATAGCCGGATGCGGCTCGGACGACAGCGCAGCTCCCTCTGAAAGCAGTGGAGATGCCCCCGAACCGGCAGCCGATCAGCCCTCAATTTCCGGTGAAAGACATGAGACCGACAACGTTTCGATGATAATTGCCGATGGCTGGGAAGTTATGGACATCGACGGCGGGCTCCAGGCTTACAAGGGCATGAGCCGGGCAGTTGAAGTCTGGGTGCGGGGTTCAGGAATGAGCGATGATTCCGCCAGGGAATCAATCGAAAACTTTGCCTCCAGCTACAATGGTACTGATGTTCAGGAAATAAACATGCACGGACTGACCTTCTATTACACTACTTTCGATTTTTCGGGAATGGTGCAGACCAAGTTTAGTGCCGTCAAAGATGGCCAGAAGGTTGAAATAACCCTGGCCGGAGAAGATCATCTAACTGATGAAGACACGCAAGGTATGTTTAGTTCGATCATTTTAAAATAAGTATCGTTCGTGATTACCAGAAAGCGGGGGCAGCTGCCCCCGCTTCTTTTATGTTTGGCTTCAGATAACCGCAAGCAGTAAAATCCCGGTAACAGTTTCGAAAACAGCGCCGAAAGTACCGGCATATCCGTTACCGGTTTTGTGAGCACCGGGTATAAGTTCGCCAAATATTATATAGAGCATGGCACCGGCGGCAAAGCCGAGGGCCAGCGACAGGAAAAACGGGGAAATAAAACCAAGACTGGCCCCGTTAAATGCTCCCAGACCCATCGGCAGGCCAATCAGGGTAATAATCAGCACCTCGTTCACAATATTTCCCTCCCTGCATACATTTAAAACACCTGTCAATTATAGCCTTTTCATAGGGCTGAATCAGCAACGCTTTCGACTTTTGCCCTGGCCCGGCTGTTTTATTAAGAAAACTTAATATAATTGCCGTTAAAATGCCGTTTCCACTTTTTATACTGTTACTGTAAACAAAATACTGCGCTTTGCCCAAGGGAGGAATTGAAATGAAAAAAGCTATGCTGGTTTCACTGGTTGTGGTTGTATCATTGCTGGTAATGTCGGGTGGAGTATTTGCCTATGGAGATGGATTCGGCCCGCAAGGCAGTTCAGTCGGCTGTCCCAGGGAAGACCTGACCGAAGAAGAACAGGCAAGATTTGAGCAGGTAATTGAAAACTTCCGGGCCAAAATGGAAGCAATCCGAAACAGGCTCCAGTCAGCCCGGGAAACCGGTGATGATGATGCTTTCAACCAGGCCCACACAGAACGCCGCGAGGCCATGAACGAGAAACGTGAAGCTTTAAGCGAAATCGTACCCGAATTTGCCGAGCGATATCAGAACAGCGGAAAGGAAATGCGCAACTGCGGCCGTGAAAAAGGCAGCGGTGGTTTTAATCGCTAAGCATTAACACGACGCATGATTAAACCGGCACCCGCTTCAATACATGGTGCCGGTTTAATTTATATTGCTATATAATAGAACTAACTATTGTTAATAAAGGATTTAACTCTAAAATAAGTATTTAGGGAGCAAAGATATGCGCTTAATCTGGGTCGTTGACGATGAAGATAATATTCGGGAGTTAATCCGGCGCTACCTGGAAAAAGAAGGCTACAGGACTCGTACCTTTGCCTCGGCCGAAGCATTAAACCGCGCCCTGGCTGTGGAAACCCCCGATATGTTTATTCTGGACATCATGCTACCGGGTCATGACGGCCTGACCCTTTGCCGACAGATCAGGGAAAGGTATGACATTCCGGTTATATTTGTCTCCGCCCGCAGCGAAGAATTCGACCGGGTTGTCGGTCTCGAGCTGGGAGCAGACGATTACCTGGCTAAACCTTTCAGCCCCCGTGAACTTGTTGTCAGGGTAAATAACATTTTCAGGCGGATGAAACCTGCTGCAAACTCTGAAAAACCGCTTACGCTTGAAAATATAGTGATTTACCCCGAGCAGCGTAAAATTACCGTCAACGGTGAGGAAACTGTTTTTACCACCAGGGAATTCGATCTTTTCTCCCTTTTTGCCGCCGAACCTGGCCGCTCCTTCAGCCGCAGTCTTTTACTGGAAAAGTTGTGGGGATATGATTATGAAGGCGACAACCGGGCAGTTGACGATACCGTTAAGAGAATCCGCAAAAAATTACATGAGAAAGATGCCCGGCCGGTACTTACTACCGTGCGGGGCTACGGGTACAGGCTGGATGTTTAAAAAAATATTTATAGGTTACCTAACCATCCTGCTCATATCATTTGCCATCCTGACCCTGGCTTTCACTTTTACCGTTCGCCAGTACCTGGTTAACGACACTATTGCCAGCCTGCAAAGGGTTGCTGAAACCCTCTCCGGGACTGATTTCAGCCAGAACATGCCGGGAGGTCGGCACATGCGCGGGGCTTTTTTCAGCCAGGCCAACCGTATCGCCTATGCCGATTACCTGATCATCCAGGAGAACGGCCTGATCATCAACAGCAGCGATGAAGAAAATTATCCGCCCGGTTCATCCCTGTCCGAAAACAATTTTTTCGATCTTGCTTTCAACCCGGAGCTGGATAACAGGCTGATTACCAGCGGATGTATAGCTGTATCATACCCGCTGGCCCCGGATGGAAGACAGAACCGGTCAGCACTGGTTCTCTATACCAGGCCCGATCTCCTGGTTCAGCTAAACCGGGCTATCCTGGGCATACTGGCCCTTTCCCTGCTGGCCGGCATCATCTTTTCACTGGCCGGTGGGTTTTTTGCCAGCCGGTTAATTGTAAAACCCCTGGGTCAACTGAAAACCCGTGCTATCGAGCTTTCTGCCCGGCGTTTTAAAGGCAAACTGGCCATTGATACAGGAGACGAGCTGGAAGAACTGGCCGAAACTTTTAATGAAATGAGCGACCGCCTAGCCGCTTATGATCGCAGCCAGAAAGAATTTTTTCAGAAAGCTTCCCATGAACTTAAAACGCCGTTAATGTCCGTCCAGGGATATGCCGAAGCAATAAGGGACGGTATTATTCCCCCGGGGGAAACCAACCGGAGCCTGGAGGTAATTATCAGGGAATCGCAGCGGATGAAAAGCCTGGTAGATCAGCTGATCTACATGTCGAAAATGGAAATTATGGAGGACGATTATATACCGGTGCCGCTCAACCTTATTGAAACTGTAGAAGAAGCGGTAGAGGCCCTGCGCAGCCTGGCCATGGAAAAAAACCTGCGCCTGGAGATTAAAAGCAGAAGCGGGAACGCAATGATCCGGGGTGATACAGAACAACTGCACCGCCTGCTGTTAAATACGTTAGGCAATGCCATACGCTACGCAAAACATTCAGTTATAGTTACCATAGATGAGAACGTAATTAGTATTGAAGATGATGGCCCGGGTTTCCAACCCGGCGAAGAAGAAAAGGTGTTTAATCCCTTTTACAGCGGAGACAGCCGGGGCAGCGGGCTTGGCCTGGCTATTTCCCGGGCAATTGTCAGCAGGCACGGCGGCACTATAACTGCCGAAAACAAGAGCGGGGGCGGAGCTTTGATTAGAATTCGCCTGGTTCCATTCCCATAAAAACTTCAACAACTTCAGGGTCAAACTGACTGCCTGCACAGCGGTTCAATTCTCCAACGGCCTCTTCCCTGCTTTTCGAGTGACAATACGGCCTGCAGCTGGTCATGGTATCGAATGAATCAACTACCGAAAGAATGCGGCACTCCAGGGGAATCTCACTTCCCTTTAAGCCAAGCGGATAACCACTTCCATCCCAGCGTTCATGGTGTTTAAGAATCAACCCGGCCACGTTGGTCAGGTAATTGGAAGAAAGCGCAATGCGGTAGCCCTTTTCGGGATGCTGCTTCATGATCGCCCATTCCTTCTCGTTAAGCGGCCCTTCTTTATAAATTATGGCATCAGGGACGCCAACCTTTCCCAGGTCATGCACCTGGGCCAGCAGGGCCAGGTCGGCCTGGCGGCGCGGTGAAAGACCCAGTTCGCGACCCAGCTTACGGCATAGCAGGGTCAACCGCCTGGCATGCCCATCAACTATGTAGTCTTTTTCGGCCAGGGCATTCATCAGGCTCTTCATAATTTTGCCCTTTGCCGACGAGCTGGGAGAGTACTTATCACGGTACATAGCATCGTCTGCTCTTTTAAACAGTTCCTGAAAAGGCATGCTTTTATCCGGGGCAGTAGCCATACCCAGGGAAAGGCTTAAAAAATGGTCGGGGTTATCGCTACAATACTGCTTTATATTAGTGCGGATGCGCTTAATAATCCGGTCGGCAGTTTTTTCGTCAGTTCCTACCAGGATCGCCGTAAATTCATCACCGCCCACACGGGACAAAATATCGGAACCGCGCAGTGAATCCTTTAAAACATCGGCAGCAGCTTTGATCAGCAGATCTCCCTGATCATGACCCATTGTATCATTGATCAACTTTAAACCATTGATATCAGCTGAAATAAGCGTAACCGGGTAATCACGTCCCTTGCTAATCCGCTTCATCTCTTCTTCAAAATAGTTGCGGTTATAGAGTCCGGTCAGTTGATCGTGCATGCCCAAAAATTCAAGCTGCTGTTGAAAAA
Organism: uncultured Syntrophomonadaceae bacterium; assembly: GCA_964390725.1. Lineage (GTDB taxonomy): Bacteria > Bacillota > Dethiobacteria > DTU022 > DTU022 > JAABTH01. The sequence goes on from CAYMIW010000019.1 coordinate 39,324, forward strand.
CTATTCGCTCTGTAATATCACGGGCAATACCACGAAAACCGCTGATCTTACCTTCGTAAGCTTTTATAAGGGATATTGAAACTTCAATAAAAATTGAGCTGCCATCTTTGCGCGCCGTTTCCATCACAAAACCGCTTTCAGGTCTTCCTGTCTGGTAAACCAGCCTGTACTTGTTGAAAACAGTTGCAGGGTCTTTGCAAAGATCTTTATAGCTGATATTCGCAAATTCATCGCGGGTGTAACCAAACATGCGGCAGGCAGCATCATTGAAAAAAACCACACGGCCTTCCAGGTCAGTCTCGTAATAACCCTCTTCAATAGTTGCCAGGATTTCACGATACTTATGACCCGGGCTGAGAGAAGCATCTTCGAGACAGGGCTGCTCGTCCAGGGGGCGGATCACACCGGCCAGGATTAAACTGCCATTTTCGCCCTTCATAAAATATGAAGAAACTGCACACCAGCGCGGGTTGCCATTTCGGCAGACGATTTCCACCCGGTCATAATAAACCGAAACCCCGTTGCCCCCTGATGAGAACAGTTCACCCCTGGTGGTAATACTCTCCTCCAGGGCAGACTGGTGCGGGGATGATATAAAATGTTTAATGGGATAATTGACCGCCTCGTTTTCGGCGTAACCGGTCAGCTGTTCAACGGAAGGGCTGATACAGTGCCAGCTTTGCTTACTGCAGTCATAGCACCAGAGAACTTCAGGATTACAATCATCCTGGCCAGGGCTATCCGCGGCAACTGCAACATCCGGGTTATCTTCAGGAGATTTCTGTTCCGGTTTCTGTTTCTTTTTTATAACAAATCACCCCTGACAGACTTATTACCGATCAGGGGTATTTTCGCCAAGTTAGTATAATATTCCTCTTTCAAAAAATCGTAAGTTTTAAAAAGTGGCAGCTACTAGAGAAGGGTGAACTCAATACCATCCAGTATTTCCCGGGCAGCCTGGTCATAATCGCTTCCCCCGCCTATTTTCTTCATAAAGAGAGAAACCTCTTCGAGTCCCCAGCGGAACCTCTGCAGGGCCCGGTAATAATGGGGCAGATCTTCTTTTAACCCTTTCCTGGTTACGGTTTTTATAAACTGTTCCCCGCCGAAACAGCGCTTGGGGTCAGTCAGAAATTTCAATTGATAATCATCAAACCGCGGCTCGGGAGTCCAACCGGTTACAACAACCCAACGCTTCTCTGCAACAGCCCGATCAAGCGCACCGGTTATACTATCCAGGTCACCGTAACTTAACTCCATTTCAGCATTGTATTCTTCAACCGCTTCACGGGCCTGGCTGCCGATCAGGGAATGCTCCTCCATTGCATAGACCACCCCGCCGAAAGCCTCTTTATTGTGCCGCAACACCCCGATCGTGCCGATGCTGACATACTCGGGGACCAGCATACCGCTGCGCAGGCCGGCCAGGTTGGTCCCCAGCATTTCCAGCCTGTCCCCGTAACTCTTAACCAGCTCTTCGTTTTCACCCGGGGTCCGGCATGATATGGTGGCGTCGAAAAGCCCTTCGGCCATGGCATCATACATCTCAGCGGCAGCTTTATCTTCAATGCCGACCAAAATTACCTCGCCACCGCAGTCTCGCCTGTACCAGTGCCTGAACAGGTAGGCGCCGGCTTTGTCGGCAGGCTGATCCAGGTAACCCAGCAGGGGTATATCGTAACGCCCGGCCTTCTGCCTGAATTCCTCCACCCTCCCTGTCACCGCCGATACACTGCCGCAGACACCGTCAAGGTGCCTCTTTTGCTCTGCAGCCGCCCCGCCAATTACCGTTAAAACTGCAGCTGCGTTTTGCACTTTTGCGGCGGCATTTCCAGCCTCTTCCGCTGCTTCAGCCACTTCATTTTTAAAGGAAACACACGATTCCCCTACCGGTGAAAAGCGGTGAACTGCCTCGCCAACTGCCGGAATAATCTTCTCCAGGGTTTCCCTGAGCAAGTTAATCTGCATATCCTGCAGTGAAACCGCCCCGGCCGACATTTCCAGCTTTTCTCTCAAACTGCCGATCAGGCTGTCTGTCTCTGCTGCCAGGGCAGTTATTTTATCCACACCCCGGCAGGCATAATTAGCCAGGTCGGATACTTCTTCGGCAACCACGGCCAACCCTTTATCAGCACTTTCCGACTGGGAAGTCTTGATGGAGGTATTCAGGGCCAAAGTGTTTGCCTGCTTGCCAAAAGCCCTGATTGTTTTAATTACCGAATTAATTTTTTGGTCAAAAAGGTCCAGCTCTTCCATGGCTCCGGAGGCACCTTCGACAGCTGCCCTGTTTTCAGCAGTCATTTCAGCCGTTTGCTCCAGCACCTGGCTGCTTTCCCCGGCCAGTTTCTCCACCGTGCGGTTATATTCAAGGTATGTATCGCCCGCCCCGATCACTTCGCCGACATGCGTTTCGAGGTCACTCAGCCTGGCCCTGATTTTTTCCAGGGCTGTTTCTGAGTAACGGTCAGCCCCGGAAAGATCCTGCAGCGATGTAGTTATTTCCTCCAGCGAACTGCGCAGCTCCTCAATCCTCCGTTCAAGGCTCCTGGCCGAAAACTGAAGCGTGCTGCCCGCGGCCGCAGTATCGATCAGCATTTCTTTCAGGTCTTCGTTGAGCAGGTCGGGATCATTCCCTGTTTTTGCCACCGGTTTAAGCTCGCGGTCAAAAAGAAAAACCCACAGCATAATTACGGCCGCCAAACCGGCCAGGGCAATTAAGATGTTAGCCCACCAGGGCAGCCTGCCCAGGATGATGAACAGAACTGCAGCCGGCAGGTAGGCCAGCGCAATTTTTACAACAACGGGTTGATCCTTCATATTGTGACTCCCTCCCAGGTCAATGAACGGCGTTTTTTACTATTTATCCGGAAATGCCGGAAATCCTTTTTAAAACGTCTGCTCCTGCCCTGCCTGTGCTGGTTAAATAAAGGAGGCAGGGTTATCCCCTGCCACCTGGTCTTTAACCCGCTGCCCTTCAGGGCATCAGCTACCCTTCCAGGTTGACTGAAGATACAGCTTCTTCTGCAGGCTCTTCTTCACTTTTTTCCTGCTTAATAGCTGCCTGCCAGGCTTCAAGAAGCGCGGTGAGCTGTTTTTCAACTTCCCGGATATTCTCAACATCTTTCTTGATGTTGGCCTGAACAAGCAGGTGATGCATGTACTCGTATAACTGGAAAAGGCTGCCCGATATTTCGGGCAGGTCGGGATTAAGCGAGCCCATCAGTTCACATAAAATGTCCTGCACCCGGCCGATCAGGCGGTTTGTTTCTTCCACATTTTTATCTTCCATGGCCTGGCGGGCCTGCCCGAGAAATTTAAGGGCACCACTGTAAAGCATCAGGAGCAGGGTTGCCTGGTCGGCGGTCTCCACCTGGGTTTGCCTGTAGTTCTGGTAAGGATCTCTAACTGCTGACATTCATGATCACTCCATTCTAAAAACTTTTATTCCTGCTGCTGGGTCATTAATGTTTCGAAAGTGGTCATCAACCCGGTCTGTTCCTGGATACGGTTGATGTACTGCTCCATGTAGGTAAACTGGCGTACCAGGCGCTGTTCCCGGATCTCCATCCTCCGCTCAAGCATCTCTATGCGTTCCTGATACATGGTAATCTGGCGCTGCAGGTAATCCTGGCGGCTGGGCACCACGCCGTTCCGCCCGATCATATTTTGGGTAAATGTTTCCATCTGGTGGGCCAGCCCCGGTTTATTCCTTATTATCCCGGAAGGGTCAACTATAGCTTCCCGGCCGAACATCTGGAAAACATCAAGTGGCTTATCAGCCAGGGCGGCACGCAGCTTGGCATCATCAACAACAAGAATTCCCTCTTCATCAGAAGCCATAATGCCGATCGAAGAGAGGCTGTTATAGGTTAGCGGTTCCGAGGGTGGCACCACGTTCAGGGTCAAAGTAGCCAGATTTGAAGGGGTTCCAGACCCGATATTAATCGTTACCCCGTCAATAGTATCGCCAGAGTTAAATGTTTCACCGTTGTAGCGCCAGTTTCCGGTTGAAGCATAATAGGTTAGTTCAATTTTTGAAGCAGTACCGCTGTACTGCCCGGTTGCTGCAGCGCTGGTTCCGGAACCGGCGGCACCGGAGTAAGCTAAAGGTTCGGCCACGTGGGTGCTGCCCGGGGTATCGGAAACCACCCCGTGGATCAGGGTGCGCAGCTGCCTTTCAATTCTCATTAAATCGCTGCTGCCCTGCAGCGGGCCTTCCTCGTTTTTCTGCAGCACGCGCAGGTACGAATTAACTTCGTTCACAGCCTGCACAAAAAGGTTAATCTCCTCCACCGCGGCATCTAGATCGGGAGTAATATCAAGGGTGGAAGAGCCTATACCAGCCAGGGTAATCTCCAACCCGGCAATAACATCGGTAAAGGTATTGCTGCTGCGGCTCATGGTTAACCCGTTCAGGGTAAAAACGGCATCCTGTGCTGTTTCAGTTTCAAGCGCAAAAACGGGCGCCGCTGCATTTTCAGCAGGGCTAAGCAGGTTCAAACCGGCCAGAACCTGGTCCGACCCGTAGGCAGTAGTCCCGGCCGCATCAAGAGGGTTATAATCATAGGCTTGAATTGCACCTGTTTTTCCTTCAACCGTACTCTCCAGCACCAGGCGGTAATCACCCTGGTTGGGCTGCACCAGTGATGCAATAACACCCGTTTCCGGAGCCCTGGCATTGATTTTATTGGCTATTTCAAGCAGCGAATCATCATCATCAATGGTAATAAAACCTGTTTCATCAACACTGTCCCGGATTTGAAAATCAAAATTATTAATTGCTACTATCTCCCCGGTATCATTCAGCACTTCCCCGCGCAAGTTGAAAGTACCCAGGGGGTGATCACCCAAAAAGGCAAAATCCCCACCGGCGGCGTTACGAACCAGCCACTCTTCGCTTCCCCCGTCATAAGTAATGGTAAAGAGGGGGTCATTTTGCAGGTCGATCCCGCTCCAGCCCTTGTCGGCAAAATAGCTTTCCAGCTCTGCCATTAAATCTTCATCTTCGGCACCTACGAAAGAATCGAGGTAAACCCTGATCTCTTCCGCCCCGGCATACTCGTCGGCGCTACTGAAAACAAGGTTCTCCACGTCGAGGGCATAAACACTTGCTGCCGAGCCATCGACCACTGCCTGGAAGCCGGCGCCAAAATTACCGCGCAGCCAGTCGTTTGTGGTTGAACTAAAGGTGAGGCTGTCGATTCCGTCGGGGTTTCCGGCGGTGCCAAGATAAAAGGTGCCGCTGTAGCCCAGGGCAGCATCGGGACTGTTAATCCTGCTGCCTGCATTGGGAGGGTTAGAGGCCACACTGTGATAGCTGGCCAGCTGGCTCACGTTAAAGCGGTAGCTTCCCTCCACCGGGTTACCGCTGACCCTGGCCCTCAACACATCTTCGTTACTTGATACAGGCACGGGAGCGGTAAAGGTAAGTTCACTCTGCAGCGGAGAGAGAGTGCGGCTTAAAGTATCAAGGCGGGTATTAACCTCGCGCCACAGTTCGGCAATCTGCTCGGTGCGCTCAATCTGCGCTTCTTTACGATAAATAGGCTGACGCTCAACCTCCATCAGCTCCCTGATGATGTTGTTTATATCAATCCCCGATGCTATTCCGAGCACGCTTACAGTCATTGCAAACCACCCTTTGCCCGGCCCAAAAACCGCCGTTTATTACCGATCCGGCTGGCCTGTTACTGTCCTGCCGGATTGCCTGAAAAAATCAGCCCGGGCGCAGATTTCCACGCCCGCAGCTGTTTGTTAAGCTTTAACATCCTGCATTTTACCGATCAGGGTTTTCATCTCGCCTACAACATCGAGCATCTTACGGTTGGGAATCTCGCGGATAACCTCGTTGTTGTAAACATCGACCACCTGGACCATCCAGCGCTCAGCGCCCTGGTGTTTCTGAAACCGAACCGAACGCTGCGAGGTGTGGACGGCAGATTCCGAACCCTTAACTTCACGGACTTCCGGGCGAGCCTTGCGCTCGCTCTGCTGACCGGCCTGGTAAGCTCCTATGCTGTCGATTCTCATTGCTATCACCTCGTTATTTCTTAAACCGGCGGTAATAACACTTGTTCCACCTTACTCTTAATATCGTCACTACCATAAAAAACTAAAGGACCAAACTGCTTATTTTTAATCTGATTACCTGATCATCCTTCGCCGGGGCAAGCAGAGTTGATTTACTGAACTTTTTAATTATTTTTCCCCTCCCCCTGCAGCTTTATTTAAGCCAGCTGTTGGGAGGGAGGGGAAATTATTTTTTTTTAAAGCATTTAGTTCAGCAGGCAGTTACCTGCTTTCCCGCCGCCAATACTTACTGCAGCAGCATTAATACGCTCTGCGGTTTCATGTTGGCCTGGGCCAGCATGGCAGTTCCGGCCTGCATCATGATCTGGTTGCGGGTAAACTCAACCATCTCAAGGGCAAAGTCGAGGTCGCGGACGCGGGATTCAGCCGCCGACAGGTTCTCGGCTGCCACACCAAGGTTGTTAATGGTGTGCTCAAGCCTGTTCTGCACCGCCCCCAGCTTGGCCCGCTCGGAAGATACCCGGCCGATGGCGTAATCAACCTGGGTTAAAGCCCGGTTGGCCGACATGCGGTTGGTAACCAGGATGTTATCCACACCCAGGGCCTCGGCGCTCATATCGCCAATGGCAGCGCCCACATCCTGCAGCGGGTTGGCCCCAATATGAAAGACCATGGTATTGTCGGAAAGGTGAATAAAGATACTGTCTGTTCCACTCGACTGCCACTCAAAGGAATTACCATCTAAATTAACGGTAATCCCGGCCATGGGGTCGAATTTAACATCAACATTGGGATGAACCACCCCGACCAGCAAGTTGCCGACAATCCTGGTGTTTTCAGCAATTACTTCTTCCGGGAAGTGGGCGTTGGTAACAGTAACGTTGAACTGGTTTTCAGTCGAGTTTTGCAGGGTGGTCAGGCTGAGGGCGTTGATTACCCCCTCGTCGCCGCTGAAGCGAATTTCCCCATCCTTGCCGGTTACAGCAGACTGGATTACAAAGGTGCCCTTTACGGTAAAGAAACCCTGGTCCTCAACTACATCTTCTGTAACATAACGGACATAAGAAGTAGGATCATTGTTAAATAACTTCTGGCTCAGGCCTTCATGTACAGCCCGGTTCAGTTTTTCCTCAATATCATGAATTGTATCGGAACCGAAAATGGTAATTGAGGTTTTCTTGCCATCACCCTGCACCAGGTTGATCGTCTGCGGGTCCTGGACCAGGAAGTTGCCGTTGGCATCCCAGAAACGGTCGATATCGTAAATGGCCGAGTTTATAGTTGCTACATGGCCTAATCCTACGCCCTCCCTAACAGTGAAACCTGCTGCATTTGTTTCCGTGCTGAGGGTCCCAAATGCTAGATCGATTTCAGACAGCTTCGATTCACCGGTAGTTCCATCCAACTGGTAAAAATTGAAAGTTTGAGTGGTATCATTGATAGTTGTATCGTCAAACACAAACTGTGCAACAGTGCTTCCATCAAGATTAAAATTGACACCATCATCATCTGTAGCAGCATTTGCACTACTGTTTACAACCAGCTTGTCGCCAACATTGAAATTGGCAGCTGCTTGCAAATTGAAAGTGTCAAAGTTTACACTGCCAAACTGTATGTCAGCGTTGGCTCCGGTTGCAAGAGTGCGGGTTCCGCTGCCGGTGCTCACAGTGCCATCTTTGTCAATCTGGGTGTATGAGTAATTCACAGTCACCTCTGCAGTAGTTGTGTTTACTCCCGTTACTTCGAGGAGCAACGACAGGTTTGATGCAGCATTGGCTGCAGTCAGAGAGGTAGGAACTGCAGCAAACAGATCATTACCATCCTTGGAATAGACCTGGGTATTGATAACAGCATAAGCGTTTAAACCCAGGCTATCATCAGTGTCAACTGTGTATTCGCCGGCCATGAAACCGAGGGCATTTAAGGAAAGGTCCTCTACGTTGGTATCAGCGGGAGCGTATATGGTTAGATCCTGGGATGCTGCACCATCGAGAGTGCCACCGCTCAATTCCCAGCCCAGCTGGAAATTTTCACCTGCTTCGTCTCTGATGATAGTCAGAGTGTCTGTATCCCAAGCAGCAGTTACCAGATCATTTAACCCTGGTAAAGCATTGATTGCATCAGCAAGAGCAGCCCCTTCATCATCAATATCAGCAGAGCCGGCGGTGTAGGATACACTATAATTCACCCCGTCAATCCTGAAGTTTAGTGTGAATTCATCATCCGTATTAATACCAGCCAGCATACCTGAAAAAGATGCTGCTCCCAGGTGTTCATTTTCTGCCACCATGGCAGCCTCTGCATGCTTTACCTTCATGATGTCGGTTTTCTGCACTTCGCCCCGGCCGGCCATGGCACTGATGTCGAGCTTGTAGTTGCCCCCGCCAACCGCCTTCTGGCCGAACTGATCAATAGTGCGCAGGCCATCGCGCATAAAGATCTTGGTGTTCAGATCGCTGGTGCTGGTTAAAGCAGCCGACGAACCGTCCAGCAACTTTTTCGTGTTGAATTCAGTTGAACTGGCGATCCGGTTAATTTCGGCAATCAGCTGTTCGATCTCCTTTTGAATCTCAATCCTGTCTGACGAAGTCAATGTATCACTTGAAGCCTGTACTGACAATTCACGCATACGCTGCAGGATAGCGTGGGTTTCATTTAACGCTCCTTCAGCAGTCTGCATGAGCGATATGCCGTCCATGGCGTTTCGCGATGCCTGGTTAAGCCCGCGGATCTGGCCCCTCATCTTCTCAGATATGGCCAGACCGGCGGCGTCGTCGGCAGCCCTGTTGATGCGTAATCCCGATGACAGTCGTTCCAGTGATTTACTGAGACGGTTGTCAGTCATCGATAGATTTCGGTACGCATTTAACGCCGACAAGTTTGTGTTAATCCTCATTTTGATCAAGCCTCCTTTAACGCCGTTATCGTCACCTAAATGACAAAGTTAAGCTTTTAAGTTAAATATTTATTATTATAGCGGTTTCTTGAAAATATGAAATAATAGGGAAATAAGCCAGGCAGAATGGGGATTCTGTGGCTTTGGCAAGTGAATATTTATTTGTTACTATACTCCCGCGGTTGAAAACATGCCCAATAACGGCAACCCGCGGGAAGCAGATCTTTTCACTGAAACAATATCGTCGGCCCCCTTAAAAAATTAAGCCTGCCCACCGGGGACAATTCCTCCCTGCAGGAGATGAAAGTGCCGGTTAATCAGCCTTTATAAGCTGCAAAAAAAATTTTCAGCCTGGTTTCCTGCGGTATGGGTAAAAATTACGATTGAAGAGTCGCCATAACCATGAAACTGCCTGAACCCCGTTCTTTTGAATTTTTAATCCCGTTTAGTTTAAAAACAAATAAAAAGCCACCCATTGTTCATAACCTGAACAACTGGCGGCCAATATCATAAAGCTATTAAATGAATTGCTACTGGTTAGCCTGGACGCTGCTGCCGTGCTTCTTTGCCAGGAGCATTTCACCAAAACGCATGACCTGGGCAATTACCTTTTTACTGCCGGTCAGATGATAGAGATCATCTGCGAGGCGGTGGCACTCCTTGTAAACTTCAACCCTCTCTACCGCTGTCGGGGAAACCCATGCTTTCCGTCCGGACAGTTTCTGCATCTTCTGCACGGCAGGGTGGTTAATTTTCAGGCTGTGGTCTTCTTCAAACAATTCATTGAAATATGTGGTTTCGTTTTTGATTAGCGGGCTTTTCATTGTGCAAATCCCTCCTCCTGACCATAGTATCGTCGGTTTAGGGAAATAATTAAGCCCCTTTTGAGCAGGGGCAAAAATTTTATCCTGACCGGGAGTATTTTCGTTCGTTAATCGCGCAGAGACTGCCAGGCATCACGGGCCATTCTCCTGGTCGCCTGGTTGCTATTTTTATCATTAGCCACCCGTGAGTACCAGTATACTGCTTCTTTAAGGTAACCGAGGCGGCGGTTAAGTTCGCCGATCAGGTACATCACCCTGGAAGCGTCCTCCAGGTCAGACTCCTCGTAAACCCCCTTGTAGTAGGCCAGGGCCTCGCCCTGCGCTTCTTTTTCTGCCTTCTCGTCACCCTTAACCCGCATAATCCAGCTCAACTGCAGGTAAAGAGAGGCCAAAACCATATCGCTCTCCTTCTGCATTTTAGCGCACTCAATCGCTCTCTTGTAGGCCAGCTGGGCGGTGGGGGCATCGCGTTTATCAGAAAAGAAATCGGGAAGCGGGGTCAGTTTCTCCCGCATTTTTGTACCCGGTTTTTTCTCAAATGATTCCAGGAAGGCATAACCGCAGGCAGGGCAGACAAAAACATTGTAAAAGTAGGGAGTCTCCCTTTCATAGTGAATACAGAAATCGCTGTCGGTCTTCAGCACAGGCTGGGCGCTCTTCCTGACTACCAGCGAATTAAACTGTTTACCGCAGAGCCTGCAGGTTAGATCTTTTGTTATAAAATCGTCCGGCATCGGAAACAACACTCCCTTCGCCCTTATATCATAGCATTTTTCAAATATTTTTTCACTCTACCGGCTTTTTTTACCGGTGATGTGCAAACAGTTAAAGAATCCTCTTGGTTGCGATGAATAAAAATATGATCACTTTCCATAGAAAAACCTGCCCCCCGTTAACAGTTTTAGGGCAGCAAGAAAAGACATCTTCCCCTGCCGTTGTTTAAAAAGCGGGGATGCATGCCGTATTAGCAAAATTATAGCCACCAGCCTATGGGCTTAATTCATGGCCGGGGCGCAGAGGCCGTTCAGTTCCTCCTGCAGCGCCTCATGCCAGCGGCGAAAACCGGGCACCAGGGAAAACTGCAGCACCACCATGGGGCGCACATCGGCATCGCCCTCGTAAGCCGATAGCAAAAGCTGCATGCCGCTGATCACATCTTTCGAAAGCAGCTCCAGAGAGCTTTCGCCATAACCGGGATGATAACAGTGCAGGGCCTTTTTCATTTCGTGAAAAGAATCGGCCACATCGGTAAAAAGTTCGGCCGTTTCATCGAAGCGCCCCTCCATGGTCCGGGAGTGGATATGCTCCACCCCCTCCAGGGTGGTATCGGCCAGTTCAAGCATGGTCTTGTAAATGTTAATCTTTTTATCCATTTGTAACACCTCCTGAATAAGACAGGGTAAGACAGGGGACGGTTCTCTGTCTTAGCGGGTTCCATCTTGATAATAGCGGGTTCATTTTGATAAGACAGAGAACCGTCCCCTGTCTTATTATTATATCAGGCCGAGCTGGCGGGCCCGGCTGCTGCCATCTTCTTCGAAGTAGTGGCGGAAAACCCTGGCGGCGGTTTCCTCGCTGTAGAGCCCCCGCCGCACCTGGGGCCACTGCCTGATATTTTTAAGATCAACCACCGGTAAAAAGTCGGGGTTGTATTTAACCTTAATTTCTCCGTAACCGAGCAGACCCAAAGCCGCTATGCGATGCTGCCCCTCGTTAACGTAAAAGCGATAATCATCTCCATCTTTCAACAGGTAACCCTGGATGTAACCGTCGGGGAAAATTTCCGGCAGGTAGCCGTATTCCCTGATCAGCATATAGCCGGCCAGCAGCCTTCTGCAGACATATTGCCCGAATTCAACCTTGTTCGGCCCGTAGTGGGGATTACCCTTTCCGTTGAGCTGGGGCGATTCAAGCGGGTTGAAGCTGCGGTTCTTGGTGTCAACCCAGGGCAGCAGGGTCCAGCCCCGGTCAAGGGGGGGCAGGGCTTCGCCTTCACTGCCGAACAGCTGCTCCTGCCTGTTTTTTGGTTGAAAGCAGTCGTAAAACTTTTTCAAGATGCTTTCTTCATAGGCCAGGTCCGGATTTGCCAGCAGCTCTTCCAGCAGGGCAGAAAAATGGTTCCACCCGCCGCCGCCGAAACTGAAACCGTTCAGGCTGCGGCATTTAGCCAGCTCTACCTCCAACACGGTCGAACGACTGTTGGACAGGTTCAACCCCCGGGGCAGCAGTTTTTCCTTCTCACCGGCTGCAGCCTGGCGCCGGTTAATACGGTAAAGACTGCCTCCGCCCTGCATAGCTACTTTCCCGGGAGGAGAAGGCAAACTGCTTTCCATCAGCTGCTCGAGCAGCATATCCTCAAATTGCCGGGCCTCTTCCTCACCCTTACCTTCAACGCCGGGAATGTAGAAAAATAACTGCCGCTTACTTTTTGCCGCAAGCTTTTTAACCAGCTCGGCGGTAGTGTTAACCCCACGGTCGCGGTACCACTGAAAACGTCCGGGCAGTAAAAGAACCAGGTCGTATTTGTCCAGTTCTTTAATCGCACCCGGTTTTGCTTCAAACCTTGAGTATGAAGGGGTCAGGCTGCCGGCTTTACGCAACATTTCCACGTATTCAAACCCAATGGCCAGGACAATATCGGTCATCTCTTCTGCCGTGCCTTCAGCTTTCAGCCCGTGAGCCGCCAGGTTGCGTGCTACCAGGCCCGAATCGCATTCCAGTTCAAGAACGCTCTTCGAACGGGGGTCAATTTCTGCAAGCAGGGTTTCAAACAAGGTCCGGCGTATCTGCTGCTGCTTTAATTTATACTGCAGATTCAGCGGGGAGCTGTTGCCGAGCAGGTTAATGGTAAAGCTGTCGGGGGTAAAAACAACATCACTGCTAACCTTTTCCCTGACCCGGTCGATCGCCGACCGGACTTCCCGCTTATCAGCGGCAATTTTTGCTTCTGCCTCAGCCCGGCGGAACAGATCGGCGGCGCTCAGATTCTGCCCGCGGATTTCATCGATACGGCCCAGCCTGAACAGGAGATCAAAGCGATCGGGCTGGCGCTGCAACTCAATTTCAAGCAGTTTTTCGGCATCACCCAATTTGCCGGCCTTGATTAAAATATCAATGTAATGTATTTTAAGTTCCCCGTCATAAGGACGGGTTTCTAAGCAGTCCTCCAGGGCCTGCCTGGCTTCTGCAGACATATTCTCTTCAACCAGGCTGCGCAGAAGAGCCGTTTTAGCCGCCTGCTGCCGCCCGGAATAGTTACTGCTTTGTACTGCTGTATTGTAGGTCAAAAAATCCACCCCCGAAATATAGCGTTCATACTATACTATCG
>CAYMIW010000020.1:0-48708 GCA_964390725.1 uncultured Syntrophomonadaceae bacterium
GTTGATCCGGTGTGAATCCGGAGCCGACAGTAAAGTCTGGAAGGAAGAAGAAGCGGCGAGGAATATATATTAATATCCTGCCGAAAACCCTGAAGCGCTCATGTGCCCCGGGGTTTTATTATTTTATGGTGAGGTGAAGAATAAGAATGGATGCCGATGATCGGTTTATGTGGATGGCCCTTGACCAGGCCCGCCAGGGCCGGGGCAGGACAAGCCCCAACCCCATGGTTGGGGCAGTTGTGGTGCAGGGTTCAGAAGTAGTCGGCAGCGGCTACCACCGGTTTGCCGGCGGACCCCATGCAGAGGTTATTGCCTTGAAAAAAGCCAGTGAGAAAGCCCGGGGGGCCACCCTTTATGTTAACTTGGAACCGTGCAACCATCATGGCAAAACAGGACCCTGCACCGAAGCGATCATTAAAGCGGGAATTACCAGGGTGGTTGCTGCAATGCAGGATCCAAATCCCCTGGTGTCGGGGCGTGGTTTTGCCCGCCTGATCGAAGCCGGGATCAAGCTGAAAGAAGGCGTCCTCGAAGATAAAGCCAGGCAGCTGAATGAAGCATTTATAAAGTATATTATCTCCGGTATGCCCTTTGTATGTGTCAAGGTGGCGATGAGCCTGGATGGTAAGATAGGTACTGTTACCGGCAATTCACAGTGGATTACCGGTGACAAGGCGCGACAGTTTGTTCATCGTCTTCGCGACCACTGCGATGCGATCATGGTTGGCATTGAAACAGTTTTAAAAGATAATCCACTCCTTACTACAAGGCTCGAAGGGGGAAGCGGTAAGGATCCCCTGCGGGTGATTGTTGACAGCACTGCCAGGTTTCCCCTCGATGCCAAAATGCTGGAAAACAGTTCATCGGCGAAGACAGTTATTGCTGTTACTGAGCATGCTTCAAGGGATAAGTGCCGCGCTCTTGAAGCAAAAGGGGTAGAAATAATGATTTTACCCTCAAAAGATAAAAGGGTCGATTTGAAAGCACTACTGAAAAAACTTGCAGAAAAAAAATTGGTCAATGTTCTTGTAGAAGGCGGTGGTACCCTCAATTACAGCCTTCTTGAACAATCGTTAATCGATAAACTATATGTGTTCATCGCTCCCTTAATTATAGGTGGAAAGGAAAGCCCTACACCGTTTGCCGGCAGCGGTATCGAAATGCTCAGCAGGGCCTGGTCGGTTGAGAACGTAGAGTTAAAACAGTTTGATCGCGACATGCTGGTAATTGGGTATCCGAAAAAACAATGAAGCCAGGCTTAGCCGTCAGGCAGCTAGATATAAATGGAATTGTAAATTCAGTTCCTCCGGGAAGGTTGAGATAATTTGTTTACCGGTTTAATAGAAGAAATAGGCATAATTCGTCGGATGAATGCTTCAGCTGAGGGTGTTAACCTGACGATCGAGGCAAAAAAAGTTCTCTCCGGGGTTAATATGGGCGACAGCATTGCTGTAAGCGGACCCTGCCTTACCGTGGTTGGGTTTGATACCAGCAGTTTTACGGCTTTTGCCATGCCCGAAACTTTGAAAAAAACCACCCTCGGATCCATGGCTGCCGGGGAGAGGGTTAATCTTGAAAGAGCGATGACTTTGGGTGGGCGCCTTGGCGGGCACCTGGTCAGTGGGCATATCGATGCGGTGATTACCCTCACTGCCCGCCGGCTGGAAGGAAGTGCCATTTTACTTACCTTCAGTTGTCCGGCCAAACTGATGCCTTACATAGTGGCCAAGGGTTCAGTTGCCCTCGACGGTGTCAGCCTGACCGTAATCGATACCGGAAAAGACTATTTTTCCGTTGGTTTAATTCCCCATACTTCAGGTGAAACCACCCTCGGCAGCAAAGAGGTTGGTTCAGGGGTTAACCTGGAAGTTGATTTAATTGGTAAGTATGTTGAAAATATGCTGAATCGCCGCTTTGATTCTTCCGGTATTTCCGGGGAAAGCAGCGATACAATAACCATGACCCTGTTACAGGAAAAAGGGTACCTTTAAAGGGTAAAAGGAGTGACGTAAACAATGGCTTTTAACACAATTGAAGAAGCTCTGGATGATTTAAGAGAAGGAAAAATGGTAGTAGTTGTCGACGACGAAGATCGTGAAAACGAGGGAGATCTGGTTATGGCTGCTTCACAGGCAACTCCTGATGCAATAAATTTTATGATCCGCCATGCCCGCGGACTGGTCTGTGCACCACTGACGGCCAAACGTGTTGGGGAGCTTGATCTGCCCCCCATGGTTACAACGAATACGGACAAACACTGCACCGCTTTTACAGTTTCAGTTGACGCCGGATCATGCAGTACCGGTATTTCGGCCCATGAAAGGGCAAAAACCATCAAGGCCCTGATTGATCCGCAGACAAAATCTTCCGACCTGCGCCGTCCCGGGCATATTTTCCCTCTTGAAGCGATGGAGGGAGGCGTGCTGCGGCGGGCTGGGCATACCGAGGCAGCGGTTGATCTGGCTTCGATGGCCGGGTTTGAGCCGGCGGGGGTAATCTGTGAAATTATCAATGAAGACGGCAGTATGGCCCGTCTGCCCCAGTTGATCGATTTTTGCGGGGAACATCACCTGAAACTGATCAGTATTGCCGACCTGATCAATTACCGCATGAAAAAAGAAAAACTGGTCTGGCGCGGAGCGACTGCCGATTTGCCAACCATATTCGGCAACTTTAAGCTTATTGCTTATGAAAACAATATTGACAGCCAGACTCACCTGGCCATGATTATGGGAGATATTGACCCCGAGCAGCCAACCCTGGTTCGAGTCCATTCTGAGTGCCTGACCGGTGATGTATTCGCTTCACTGCGTTGTGACTGCGGCAACCAACTGCATACGGCAATGAAGAAGATTGCTGAAGAGGGTAGCGGCGTGTTGCTTTACATGCGTCAGGAAGGCCGCGGTATTGGCCTGTTGAACAAAATTCGCGCCTATGAGCTGCAGGATGATGGCAGGGATACAGTCCAGGCTAACGAGGAACTGGGCTTCCCGGCTGACCTGCGCGATTACGGGGTCGGTGCCCAGATTATGGTTGACCTCGGCCTGAAAAAGATCAGGTTGTTGACCAATAATCCCCGTAAAATCAAGGGCCTTGAAGGATACGACATCAACATTGTCGAAAGAGTTCCTCTGGAAGTGGAACCGTGTAAATATAATTGCAACTACCTGTCTACCAAGAAAGAAAAACTGGGCCATTACCTGAAGCTCGATCTGGAAAGCGATAAAAAATACAAGGTAAATTAATTGCAAGGAGAGATTAAATTGAAAACACTCGAAGGAAAACTGGTTGCCCGTGACTACCGTTTTGCCCTTGTTGTCAGCCGCTTTAACGAATTCATTTCAGGCCATCTTTTAAGCGGGGCGATCGACTGCCTGAAAAGGCATGAAGCACGCGAAGATTCGATTGAAATAATCTGGGTTCCGGGGGCCTTTGAAATACCCCTGGCCGCCAAAAAAGCAGTTCTCAGCAAGCGTTACGATGCTGTTATCTGTCTCGGTGCAGTAATACGTGGCTCAACGCCGCACTTTGATTATGTCGCCTCCGAAGTGGCCAAGGGCATAGCCCATGTCAGTCTCGATTCGGGTGTTCCGGTAATTTTCGGCGTCATTACCAGCGATACCCTCGAACAGGCCATTGAAAGGGCAGGAACAAAAGCCGGTAACAAGGGTTGGCAGGCTGCAGCCTCTGCTATAGAAATGGCTGACCTGAACAGCCAGTTTAAATTCCCCGTCTAAGTAAAGGAGCCTGTTAATTGATAACTGAACCAGGGCAAAAATTCGTAGTTATAGATGGTAACAGCTTGCTCTACAGGGCTTTTTACGCCCTGCCCCCCTTGCAGAACCGCCGCGGGGAGCATACCAATGCAGTTTATGGTTTTACCAATATGCTTTTCAAACTGCTTGATACGGAAAAACCGGATTACATTGCTGTTGCCTTTGATCCAGCCAAACCATCTTTCCGGGTTAGGATTGACGCCTCATACAAGGCTCAGCGTGAAAAAATGCCTTCAGAACTGGCTGAACAGATTACCAGGACCCGCGAAATTCTTGAAGCTATGCATATACCGGTTTTTATTGTTGACGATTACGAGGCCGATGATGTTATCGGTTCACTGGCCGAATATTTTACCTCTAAAGGATTGCAGGTTACGGTGGTATCTGGAGATGCCGACCTGCTTCAACTGGTTGGCGATCAGGTTACCGTGCTGCTGACTAAAAAAGGAATCAGCCAGATGGAGCGTTATAATCGGGCTCAGCTGAAGGAAGCATACGGTTTGACACCAGATCAGTTTATTGACTACAAGGCTTTGAAAGGCGATTCTTCCGACAACATTCCCGGCGTTCCGGGTATCGGCGATAAAACAGCGCGCACCCTGCTTTATGAATACGGCGATATTAAGAACATCTACGAAAATATTGACAGCATCAAAGGCCGGGCGGCGCAGAACCTGGCTGACTACCGTGAACAGCTTGAAACCGGCAAAGACCTGGTTACCCTGCGCTGCGATATAAACCTGGGTTGCAGTGAAGAAGAGTGCCGCTACCGTGAACCCGATCGCGAAAAACTGCTGTCTATTTTTACAGAGCTCGATTTTAACAACCTGGCCGGAAGAATAAAAGCATCTGCAGGTGGAAAAACAGACAGCCGACCGGAACAACCTGAAGCTGTTGAGCTGAAATCTCTGAGTGAACTGCAGCAGCAGCTTGAACAGGTTGAGAAAGGGGAAACCCTGGCCCTGCGGTTTGAGCAGGAAGAAGGAAGGCCTGCCTGGCAGCAGCCCCTAACTGTAGTAGCCCTCGCCCGTAACGATCAAAAAGCATACTATTATGTCATCTCTGATGCTGTTCATGAAAGCCCGAAAATAATCGAGTGGATTAAAAAGCTTGAAAAGCGCCAGGTTAAGCTGCTTATACATGATGCCAAGCAGTTCTGCCACCTGTTTTTATGCCAGGGGCCAGAACTGCCCACAATAACCTTTGATACACTGCTGGGTGCTTACCTGGTTGACCCTGCCGCCGGTCGCTACAACCTGCCCGATCTGTTGCAGCGCTACCTGGGGCTGGAGATACCGGAACAGAGTGCGGCTGAAAAAAGAAAAGTTAGCCCTTCCGGGCGTGCGCCCTGGTTGGCTGAAGAGGCCAGGCAGCTATTTCTTTTATCAGAGAACCTGTCTGAACAGCTGCAGGAGCAAGGGCTGGAGCAACTGCTTTTTGATCTCGAGCTGCCCCTGAGCGGAGTTCTCGCTTCCATGGAAAGACGCGGTATGAAAGTTGATGCTGCATATCTGCGGGAGCTTTCGTCCGAAATATGCCTTCGCCTGGAGCAGCTGGAACAGGAAATACATCTTCTGGCCGGAGAAGAGTTCAATATCAATTCCCCGCAACAGCTTGCTGCTGTTCTTTTCGATAAACTGGGTCTGCCGGTGCTCCGTAAAACCAAGACCGGTCGGTCCACTGATGCCCGGGTTTTGGAGGAGCTTGCCGTGAAGCATGATATAGCCGCCTTGCTCCTGCATTACCGGCAGCTGGCCAAGCTTGAGGGTACTTATTTATCCGGCCTGATTGAGCTAATCGATCCACAGGAACAAAAGCTGTACACCCGCCTGAATCAGGCTGCCACAGCTACCGGCCGTCTCAGCAGCAGTGACCCCAACCTGCAAAATATTCCGATCCGCCTGGAAGAGGGTCGTCGAATCAGGAAAGCCTTTATCCCTTCGGGAGAAAACTGCATATTTTTTGCTGCCGACTATTCCCAGGTTGAACTGCGCGTTTTGGCTCATCTATCAGAAGATCCAATTCTGGTCGAGGCTTTTCAAACCGGGCAGGATATCCACCGCCGCACTGCAGCCGAGGTTAACGCAGTATCTCTTGACGAGGTTACGCCGTTGATGCGCGAAAAAGCCAAGGCGGTTAACTTTGGCATAATCTACGGCTCCAGTGATTACGGCCTGGCCCAGGGTCTGAAGATACCCCGTGCGGAAGCCCGGTCTTATATGGATAACTATTTTAAGCGCTACAGCGGGGTTAAGGACTACATGGATAAAATCATTGAGCAGGCCCGTGAACAAGGCTACGTTACCACCCTGCTTAACCGCCGCCGCTATCTGCCGGAAATTCATTCGTCCAACCATAATACCCGCAGCTTCGCCGAGCGGATGGCCCTGAACACGCCCATCCAGGGTACGGCAGCCGATATAATCAAGCTGGCTATGCTCAGGATCGGCCGCATTATCGATGATGGCGGTTTTCAGGCAGCAATGCTGCTCCAGATTCACGACGAACTGCTTTTTGAAATAAATGAAACCGAACTGGATTTTTTTGCCCCCATGATCAAAAAAGAGATGGAACAGGCTTTCGAGCTTTCTGTTCCCCTGAAAGTCGACCTGAAGTGGGGTGCTAACTGGGAAGAGCTTAAGAAACTGTAACGGGGGAGGAAGATAAATTGCCGGAACTACCCGAAGTTGAAACGATTCGCCGTGAACTGGAAGAGCTCATTCCGGGAAAAACTTTTTCCAGCCCGGTTATCCACGATCCGACCACCATAGAAAGCCCGGACCCGGAAGAATTTGCCTCGTCCCTGACAGGTCGAACGGTAGTGTTGGTTAGCCGCAGGGGTAAATATCTCATTATTAACCTCGATCGCGGCAAACTGGTTGTTCACCTGCGAATGACCGGAAACCTGATTTACTCGCCTGACGGCTGTTTTAGCGGGGAGAGGTTTCTCCGCCTGTCCCTGCCTTTTCTCGATGGTTCTGCTTTGCATTATGCCGACATGCGTCGTTTTGGCCGCCTCTGGTACGTGTCCGGGGAAAAAGAGCTCGAGAAGAAGGTTCTAAAAAATGTCGGCCCGGATATCTATAACGAACTCAACTGTGAAGCGTTTGAAAAAATGCTGGCCAAAAGAGAAAAGCGGGGTCTGAAAGCACTCCTGTTGGACCAGGGTTTTGCCGCCGGTATGGGCAACATCTATACCGATGAATGCCTTTTTCGGTGCGGTTTCAACCCGGGCAGGCAAGTTTGTAGCCTGAGTAACAATGAAAGAAAAAAACTCTACCAATCAATCAGGTCCGTTCTTGAAGATGGTATTGCTTACGGGGGCACTTCTTTCCGTGATTACCGCAATGCTGCCGGGGCCCTGGGAGATTTTCAGAACAAGCTCGATGTTTATAATCGCGCCGGTGAAAAATGCACCCGCTGTGGTGCGCAAATTATCAAAACAGTAGTTGCCGGAAGGGGAACCTATTACTGCCCCTCTTGTCAACCTGAACCAGGGTCGGAAAGGAAGAAGTAGACATATGCGCATAATTGGTTTAACCGGCGGTATCGCCTCGGGCAAAAGCACAGTAGCAAAGATGTTGGAAGCGAAGGGGGCACACCTGCTCGATGCTGACCGCCTGGCCAGGGAGGCAGTCGAACCCGACCAGCCGGCCTGGCAGGAAATCCTTAAATGGCTCGGTGAATCGATCTTGTTACCTGACCGCAGTATTGATCGTCTCAAGCTGGGCAATATAGTTTTCAACGACCGCCGCATGCTGGATAAACTGAACAAAATTGTTCACCCCTGGGTAGGCCGGCGTTTTGTTGCCCTGGCTGAAGAGATCAGGGAAAAAGATCCCGATGGTGTGCTCATTTACGATATTCCGCTGCTTATCGAAGCCGGCATGCAGAAAATGGTTGACCTGGTTTTACTGGTGTATGTACCCCGTCAAATCCAGGTTGAACGCCTGGTTAGCCGCGATCAGCTCAGTAGAGCTGATGCCGAAAAGCGGATTAAGGCCCAGATGTCTCTCGACGAGAAGAGAAAACATGCCGCGGTGATTATCGACAATAGCGGCACCCTGACCCAGACTGCGGCCCAGGTAGATCATTTCTGGGACAAACTGTTTACCGACCGCTACTAAAGGAAGTGAAAGCAGTTTGCGTTTAGCAGCCCTCACTTTGAGCGGAATTAATCTTGTATCCCTTAATGATTATCGGCTGAGCTTGAAAAGGACCATTCTCGCAGCGGAAGCCGAACTGGTCGTTCTTCCGGCTTACAGCTCGCTGCTGCTCGCTTTTTCATGTGGCCGCTTTAATGAAATCCCCACTTTCAAAGAACTTCTAAAAATAATGCCGATCCTTGTCGAACAATGGAATGAAGAATTTATTAATCTCCATTCAGATCTTGCTTCGGAGCTGGGTATATACCTGGTTCCCGGGACCTACCTGGAAAATGATAATAAAAAAATTTATCACAGCAGCTGCTGTTTTGAACCTGACGGGAAGATCAGTGCTGTTCAACGGCAGACCCATCTCAACCGGGAGGAAAGGGAGGCCGGCTATTCAAGGGGCGAAGAGTTAGCACTTTTCAATGTGGGTAAGCTTAAAGCCGGTTTGTTGATCGGCGGTGATGCCCGTCACCCCGAAACCGGGCGCCTTCTGGCTCTTCGTGGAGCCGACCTGGTGCTGCACTGTGCTGCTTATGAAGCAGGGTTAAACTGCTGGACCCAGGCCGCCGGTATCTGGGCCCAGGTGCAGCAGAATCAGTTCTGGGCTGTTGAAGCACCTCTCTGCGCCAAACTGGCCGACCGAACCTTTGCTGCAGCCCCTATAATACACGGGCCCTGTGAGATTACACCTGAAAAGAGCGGCTACCTGTGCCGCCGCTATCCGGGTGATTCTTATGCTGCGGGCAATACCAGTGAAGCGGCGCGGCAGGCCCTGAAAAAACGTTATCCCTTGCTCGGGTTGCTCAACCCCCGGGCTTATGCCAGTTTAAACCGCACCCCAAAAAAAGAAAGAGAACAAGCATGATACTCAATCGCCTAAAAGAAAACCTGTTTCAACGCTACCTGGTCTGGATATTTCGCCCGGCCCGGCTCAGGCGTTATCTGAAAAGAGAACTGCCCCGCCTTAGCAGGCCCCTGCCTGTAACTGAAGGAACAACCAGGGTAACTGCCCTGCAGGTTGATCTTGAGCTTTATAAAAACCCCCTCGATTATGCCGACCAGGTGCACCGAAGGGTTAAAGAAGCGCACCGGCTGGGGGCACAGATTGTGGTTTTCCCGGAATACAATAATTTGCCTCTTCTCGGGATGCTTCCGGGTGTTGATGAATTGGATAGTAAAGAGAGTAGACCGGGTGCTGCTGAGAGAGCCGCAATCAGCCCTGCTGATATTTTTACTTTTATGACCCCTGCTGTAATGCCCTTCATCGACTCTTTATTTTCCATGCTGGCTGGCGCATACAGAATTTATATTATGGCCGGCAGCTATCCCCTTGCTGACGGAAAGGATCTTGTAAATCGCGCTTTCCTTTACGGCCCCGGGGGAGAGTTGCTTGGCAGCCAGGACAAGGTCCACCTGCTGCCGATGGAGATGGAGTGGAAAATGAAGAGAGGAAGCTGCTTCAAATCAGTTAAGACATCTGTTGGGCATATGGCCATGCCGGTTTGCATGGATGCAACCTATTTTGAGACATTCCGCCTGCTCGAGACTGATGGGGTGGATATTGCCCTCCTGCCAATTGCTAACCTGGAAGAGTATAATTACTGGCTGGCCTTGCGCGGTATCTGGCCCAGGGTGCAGGAAAGCGCCCTTTACGGAGTAAAGAGCGCTCTTGTTGGTACTGCAGCGGGTTTCACCTTCAGCGGGAAAGCCGGTATTTTTGCCCCCCTGGAGCTGACCCCCCACCACAATGGTGTGTTGGCCGAAGCAGAGAACCCATTCGGGGAAGCAATAGTTACAGCCGACCTGGACCTTAAAGCCCTGCATGAATTGCGCCGGAATCACCCCTGGCGTGACACTAACCCGGCCATCGTAAAAAGCCTTGGCGAAGTCTACCGTATGTTTTAATCTTTCTGCAGGTCTACTATATTTCCACCGGTTACCTGCTCCAGCTGTTCCAGGGTAATTGGCAGGTAAGAGTAGCTCGAGCCGGCTGCACTGTACACTTTGTCAAAACGTTTCATTGAGCTGTCCAGGAAGATTGGAATCTCCTGCTCAATATCAAAGGGGCAGACCCCTCCGACGCGATAACCCGTTTTTTCTTCAACTTCATCCGGCCTGGCGATGCGGACCTTGCCGCCTCCCAGCAGCTGCTTCACCTTCTTGTTATCAATGGTAATATCACCGGCGGCAACAAACAGCCCGTAACACTCCCTGGCCTTGAAGAGAATGGTTTTAGCTATCTGGCCCACTTCTACTCCGAGGGCTTCAGCTGCTTCAACTGCTGTTTTTGTAGTTTGTTCGTGTTCCCGGGGTACCAGCCCGAGGTTGTGTTTATCCAGGTATTTTTTAGCCCTCTCCAGGGCCGACATTTCAGACATTGTTTGCACCTCACTGTTTATTATATCTTGTCCCGCTGGTAAGATATTACCTCTTTTTCAGGGTAGCGGGAAAAAACAATTACGCCGATCAGAATAAAAATAGCTGATACCGGTCCGGTCAACTGTATACCCAGGGGCATGTTTATTGTGCTGCCGAACAGCTGAAGCAGGGCCCCGGTTATCAGGGTGGAAAGGCCCATGGCCAGTTTCAGGATAAAACCCTGGGCCCCGAAATACATTGCTTCCCGCTTTTGCCCGGAAAGTTTAACCTCCAGGTCTGACACAGCAGCGACTATGGCATCGGGGACAATAAAGATAACTGCCAGCGGCAGGCCGGTCAGGGCCAGTAGAATATAGGCATATACTTCCGGGCTTAAACCAGGCAGCGTTTGGCCCAGGAAGAAATAAAGAGGCAGCAGCACCAAAAAAGCGACCAGGGCAAACATCATCATTGCTTTTAAGCCTATTTTCTTGGAAAGCAGGTTTACCACGGGGAAGAACAGCAGGGCCACAACAAAGGCAATACCAAAATAGATCGAGGTGTCGTCCTCTGTCCCCCGCAGCAAAATCGTTACATAAAGAGGAATATTCAAGGTAACAATGTTAAAACCGAGCCAGAAAGTAACATTGCCGATCAGGTAAATCAAAAAAGCACGGTTTTTAAATGTTGTGGTAACTGCTTCCAGAAGGCCGAGGGTAGCCGGTTCGGCCTCCGCATATTCTCTCTCCCTGATCAGCAGAGGTATACAGAGCAAAACCAGGCCAACAGCAGCCATGGCCCAGACCATGCCATGAAAGCCCAGCTTTCCGATCATTATACCGGCCCCAATCAGGGCTGCCCCAACACCAAGCAGGCTGAATACTGCCCTGAATGTTGAAAGGTCGATCCGGTCCCGGTTGTTGCGGGCCAATTCGGGCAGCAGGGCCAGGTGGGGGCAAACGTAAGCTGTGAAAAGAGCAAAATAAAGCCCCAGCATCACCGCTACATAAACACTGTTCAGGGGCGATATACTGGCCACGGGCGGATAAAAGAGCAAAACAAATACAGCGGCATAGGCAAAGCTGCTGAACAGCATAAAAGGTATTCTCCGCCCCAGGCGGCCCCGGTGGTTATCCGACCAGCGGGCAATAAGCGGGTCGGCAACCGCATCGACAACCCTGCCGAAGAACATGATTATCCCAAATAGGAAGGGTGGCATTAAAGCATCCACCCCTTCCAGCGGGCTGGTAATGTAAAAGTAAAAAAGCCAGGTAATCAGCACCCTGTCGATCAGGTTGTAACCACCGGCTCCGGCTCCGTAGGCTATTTTACCCCACAGGGGCAGCTGCTTAATTTTGCTCATTGTCAATCATCTCCCTCGAGCGATGGTGGAAGTTCGTCAGTATGTTCGTCGGTGGCACATAAGGCCGATTCCTGCTGCCTGTTGCGCAGGGCGTAAGCCAAAAAGCCGGCCCCCGAGGCGAAAGCAGCCCCGGTTGATACTAAGCCGGAATCCGGATAAACGGTTTCACAGAAAAACCCGTTGTCCATTTCAGCACGGCTCAGAAAATCAAGAGCTCCGGCGTTGCACGATAGCAGGTCATTGCAGGCACCCATCGGCCAGGGCCTGGCCGCATGAATTGATCCGGATTCCTCGAAATTTGCCCCGGTGTTAAAGTAACGATTGTTTTTTGACCTTACCCAGCGTACCGTGTTTCGGTATACTGAATCATTAGCCGAGCAAAAGCCATAATGTGCCAGCAGCTGCAAACTACCCGGCGGATTATCATATATAAAGAACTTGCCTCTGCCGTCTACCGACCAGGCGAACATGGTTCCCACGGGACCCTTGACGGTACAGTGTTCATAGATGGCATAAGTCAGCTCCCGGGCCAGGATAGTAAAATCACCCTTGTAATGCCAGCGGTCATCGCTCTGCAGATCTCCAAGGAAGCTGAAAGCTCTCTGCAGCAGGGCATTATTGTAAGTCAGGAAAGGGTAAATGACTGGATCATCGGAAGGGTCAAGAAAAGTGCTGTAAAGGCCGACTTCCGGATCGAACCTTTCCAGGGCTTTTTCAGCCAGAAAAGTCAAACCGCGGTAAATGACCACCTCGTCGAGCATATTATAATCCCCGGTGATCTCCAGGTAATGAGCGAGGGAGAGAATATAAGCGGCCAGTTGGTCCAGTTCAAAGCCGGGGTACAATGAAGTGCCGTTAATGTAATGGGCATGGTCACCGGCGTTATCAATATGTCTTTCAAATATGGTGATCAGCAGTTCGCGCCCCCGGCCCTGGTCAGTCATTAAAATTGCCGGGAAACTCCAAAGCAGGGTGTCGCGGCTCCAAAAAGCGGCGCTGACATAATAGCGGGGGCTTCTCGAGGTTAAGGCAACAAGCTTTTCACTTTCCAGGCAGCGGCCAACACCATAGAAGTAAGAAAAGAAAAGGTTCCTGTAGAACAGGGATGAAAACTGTTCTTCCATATCTTTAATTCGATGTTGCTCCAGCCATTCCAAAGCCTGTATTCTTAAACAATCAGCACCCTGGCGGCGCAGGTCAACATTGGTAGTTCCGGCACCGTCGCTTTCAAGGTTAACGGCAGCATAGAGGCATATTTCATGGCTTTCGCCAGGAACCAGTGTATGCGGGCAGCTGCAGCTGTAAGTGCAGTTTTCCCGGTCGAAATCCCAGTTGCTCTCCTGGTCAACAGCCAGGGCCAGGGCAGCCAGGGGTAAACCTGCTGTTCCTTCAAGAACCAGGCTCCCGGTCCATTGATCAAAGTTAACTTTGCGCTTGCCGTCGATTTCGCGCCGCTTGAAAACAATATAATTAAAACTTTCCCAGGTTCCTTTCCAGCCCGCTTCAATGCTTATTGGTTCATCACCATAGTTTTCCAGGCGCAGGCAGTATAAAAAACCCCTGCATTCAGGAGGTGCAATAATTTCTCCCTTGATGATGCATTTTTCATTGCTTTCGGCTTCAAAAGAAGGAATCCAATCCAGCAGATAGTTCCAGGAAGCGCTATCAGCCAAACTTTCTTTCCTGCCGTTAATCGTCACTGAGGGAAAGATCAGGCGGTTGCTTTTTCCGCCGCGAAACTCCAGCAGACCCCGGCAGTCCAGGCGCAGTATGTTAACTGAATCAATACCACCGGCCTGGTCGATCTCGGGTATGGAAATATATTCATTCCCGGACAGGGTCAACTTCCTGTAATCCCTGATTTCATCAGGAATAGTCAGCAACTTCCTGTATTCTTCTTTCCTGTCCATAAAAACACCTCCGGCAGGTTTTTCTTGCAAGCTATCCGGCCTCAGCCGTTGTTTAACAATACCAGTTTATCACTTCGCCTTAATATAGAAAAACCCTCCATTTGATTGAGCAAAACAGGATCAGCCTTAGGGAACTCTATTGCTTTAATAGAATTGTTATGGCAAAATCATAATTAATACTCATAATTTCTCAACCTCGAATATATAACTATACCTTCATGAGAGGGCTAACCCGGCCTCAGGAGATGTAATATATGGAAAAGGATAAATTGAGCAACAAGGATATCAGGTTCTTCATAATACCTTTCCTGGTTCTGCTTGTCATTTTTGCCTGCATAACTTATATAAATACCAGAAGACGGGTGGAAGCCAGTTATGACATGGTAGAGAGAGCCACCCTGAATATAACCGACAGTTATTCCACTATGCTGGTTGATGGCCGGGTGGCGTTGGATATAATTAACGAACTTCTAAATGAAAAATTGATGGTTGCCAGCAGGGCGTTATTGTTCATAGATGAAAAAGAAGATAATATCATGCTGGCCGAACTGGCAAATTTGTTGGAAATCGATGAAATCTATTTGTATAACCAGGCCGGTGAGATTGCATACAGCAATGTGGAAAAATACATCGGATGGGAAGCTTACGAAGGGCACCCTGTTCATGATTTTATGACAGGGGACCAGGCAATCCTGGTGGAGGATATCCGCCAGGATACTGTAAGCGGAATACATTACAAGTACGCCTACATAAAAGACTTAAATACTAACACTATTATCCAGATAAGCGTGTTGGCTGATACCATATACACGTTCGTAGAAAAATTTCAGTTAGAGCAGATGATTGATGTAATTGCCGGCCGGGATGATATACTTTACGCTTTTTTCACCGATACAAATATGAACCAGGTTGCCTGCAGTGAGTCAGATTTTACAGAAATTATTGACCCCGAACATTTAGAAGAAAGCATGGCGCTCGGCCGGCCAAAAACTGTAAGGGTCATGGTTAACAACATCAGCACGCTTCACGTTTGTGCTCCTGTCTATTACAACAACCGGCTGCTGGGTGTCCTGTCAATCTACTGGCGGGCTGATACCCTGGATCAGGAAATCGGCAGCATAGTAAAAAACAACATGATCACTTTTGTGATTACCGCTTTCACTATGGGAGCCATATTGTATTATGCTTACCGTAAAAACAAATCCAATATAAAAATAGCATACTATGACAAGTTGACCGGTTTGCCTAATAACCAATACCTTCAGGAGTACCTTGATTACAGTATCAGAGATGCAGGTAAAAGCAATAAAGCGATATTGCTGTTGAACTGCACAAACTTCAAAACAATAAACATGACTTACGGTTTTAAATACGGGGATCAAATTCTGATCCAGATAGCTGATAAGGTCAAAAAAACCCTTAACCAGGATGATATGTTTTTCAGGTTCAACGCAGACCGCTTTGTCCTCTTCATTGAAAATTATACTGATTCAGATGAACTGGTTAAACGGGCCCGGAACTTGATTAATATATTCACGGAACCGGTTGCTGATAAAGTAAAATATGAAAATATTAACACTGAAATTGCCATACTGGAAGTAAGCAGACGCTATTTAAGTGTTGATAAAATCCTGCAGGATTCTTCGTTGGCACTGACTTACCTGAATCGCGATTCAAATGAACAAATTATATTTTTTAACGAGCAGATGGAGATTGACTTACAACGTGAAGACAAAATTGAAAAAGCGCTGCGGGCAATTATCAAGGGAGAGAATGAAGATTCCTTCTTTCTTGTATTTCAGCCTATACTTAAAGTCAACAACAATTATCTTGCCGGTTTTGAAGCTTTGGCCCGCATGGATATTGAAGGGATAGGCCCCGTATCGCCGCTTGAATTTATTGGCATAGCCGAAAAACGAGCGCTGATTTATGACCTGGGCAACCTGATCCTTTTTAAAGCCTGTCAGTTTCTCGGCTGCCTGAGACAAAAAGGTTTTAAACATGTTATAGTTGCGGTCAACATATCAAGTATTCAATTGCTGAGGGAAGATTTTATCGAGACCGTGGAAAAAATCGGTGCGCAGACCGGAATTGACCTGAGCTGCCTTGAATTTGAAGTAACCGAATCTGTAATGATTGATAATTTTGATCTGATCAATGAAGAACTAGAGGATATAAAGAAAATGGGTATCTCTATAGCCCTGGATGATTTCGGTACCGGTTTTTCATCTTTTGCCCGTCTGAGGGAACTAAACATTGACACGATTAAAATTGACAAATCATTCATTGACAGGGTGGATGATAAGGAAGATGTGGATCTGTTAAGTGCTGATATCATATCGATGGCCCATAAGATTGGTTTAACTGTAGTTGCCGAAGGTGTGGAAAGAGAGGGGCAGATGCAATATCTTAATAAACACGAATGTGACTTTGTTCAGGGCTATTTTATAAGCAGGCCTTTATCTCAAGATGATGCCCTTGGTTTTTTTAAAAACTACCAGGCCTAAATTTAATGGTTAATCCTTGACGGGGACAGGGCAAACCCTTATAATCTTAATGAACAATTTAAGCATGTCGGGGTGGCGGAATTGGCAGACGCGCACGGTTGAGGGCCGTGTGGTAACAACCATGGGGGTTCAAGTCCCCCTCCCGACACCATATATTAAAGAGTGAAGAGTAAACTTCACTCTTTTCTATTTTATATTGATAAAAAGATATGAATTAAGATTTATTTCTTAATAAACGCATAATTAAAAACATTTAAAGGAGATTTATTTATAGTCACGAACAAAAGTTAAGTCTATATAATAGTGTAAATTCGAGGAGCCATTTCTCCTCACCTTCGGTTAGAATGTAATTGACGAAAAAACAACCTAACTGGAGGGATTCGAAATGGCTCAGTACCAGATTACCGTAGATTCGCAAGTTTTGCATCAACTTTTTATGATAAAGTCGAAAGATTCGGGAGTGTCAGCGTTGCTGGAGTCAGTATTAAACCAAATTTTAGAGGCAGAAGCCACTGAGCAGCTACAGGCGGGACCTTATGAACGTACAGATGAACGCCAGGGTTGTCGTATTGGCAGCTACCCACACAAGCTAACCACCAGGGTAGGCACGTTACATTTAAGGATTCCCCGTCTCCGCAACGGCAAGTTTTCGACAGAGATGTTTGCCCGCTACCAAAGAAGCGAGTAGGCCTTAGTTCTGGCCATGATGGAGATGGTCATCAATGGGGTTTCCACCCGTAAAGTGACCCTCATTACCGAAGACCTTTGTGGGGCCCAGTTCTCCAAATCGACCGTATCTGAGCTCTGCAAGAACTTAGATCCTTTAGTTGAATCCTGGAATCACCGGCTGCTAAATGATACCCGCTTTCCCTTTGTGGTCGTTGATGCCATGGTTACGAAGGTGCGTGAAGATGGCAGAGTCAGGTCCAGGGGTTTGCTTTTAGCTTTCGGTGTGAACTCAGAGGGCTACCGGGAACTCTTAGGCTTACATGTCGGCGACAGCGAATCTGAGGCCAGCTGGAGTGAGTTCTTCTTAAAGCTGAAGCAAAGAGGTTTAAGAGGCGTTGAGCTGATTGTCTCGGACCAACACGGTGGTCTGGTTAAAGCAATCAGGACCCATTACCAGGGCGTAACCTGGCAAAGATGCCAGACCCACTTTATGCGCAAAAACTTAGACAAAACACCGAAAGCTTTAAAGGAAGAGCTCTACCCGAAACTAAGAGCTATCTTTGATGCGCCGGATCTCCAAACAGCAAGGTTGTTGTTTTCAAAGATCATTGAAACCTACCAAGACAAAATACCGAAAGCAATGGAAACCTTAGAAAATGGTTTTGATGATGCCACAGCAGTGTTAATGCTGCCTGTGAAATATCGTAAAAGGTTACGTACTACCAATGCCATGGAGCGGCTCAACCAGGAGATTCGCCGCAGAGAACGGGTCATTCGCATTTTCCCAAATCGCGAATCTTTAGTCCGGTTAATCGGCGCCCTTTTGATCGAGTTCGACGAAAAGTGGGCCAGTGGCCGTCGCTACTTCGATATGGCCGAATTTGATGCCTGGCTAAATGATCGGCCAAAAGATGTTAAAAAGGTTACACGCATTGGTTAAGCTGTTAGTTCTGACCGAAAAATGTTTTTTACACACAATTTAGGACTTGATCGTCCCTCTCTAGACACCAATAAGAACTAATGTAGTTATATACACGATTTATGTTATCTCCGAAATTGATAGAGTTAAAAAGTTGATATGGATTATTTACGTTTTCCTAAAATACTAGAGTGTAAAAAAACAGATAAATATTAAATGGGGAAAATAATTTAAAAAAAAGAAGGAATTTGGTATCAAATATGGTATTATAGTAAATACAAAAGGGTAAAACTATGTCGCAAATTAAGAAATTGTATAATAAGTTAAATAGAAAGCCAACTCCAAGAGATGTAGAATTCGAAGAATTAGATCGATTACTTAAATATTTTGGTTTTGATCGTAGACAACCTTCAAGAGGAGGTAGTCATTATATTTACACTCACAAAGAGTTAAACGAATTTCAGGTTACCGTAGCAAAGGATAATCCAGTAAAACCTCCATATGTAAGAAATGCGATTACAGCAATAAACAAATTGATTGAGATTAGAGACGGGAATGATTAGTATGAAAAATGAAGATATGGATAAGATTTATGAAGAAGAAATTAAAAAGGAATATAAGATTAAGTTATATCCAATGAAGGATGAAAGCAACGAGACAATATGGGCAGCGGAAATGCCTGAACTACCAGGGTGTATTGGTGCTGGCGACACTCCTCAAGAAGCATTAAGTGCACTAGAAGATGCGAAAATGTCATGGATTGATATTGCAGTATCTGATGGTAAAAGGATACCAGAGCCAATGAAGGATTATGATATAGATTATAGCGGAAAATTTACATTGAGGTTACCTATAACATTACACAAAGATCTTTCTGAAACAGCAGAAGAGGAAGGAATTAGTTTGAATCAATATCTTTTATTTCTAATTTCTAAGCATCATTATGAAAAAATAAGCTATAAAAAAGTAGAAGATTGGCTTTTACATTATAGCCAAAATATATTGATGCAATTTACTAAACCTTATTACGAAAACTTAAGTAAATATATGTTTTCAACATTACATAGTGTTAAAAGGTTTAGTAGAGAGCCAAATATAAATATGAGCTCAGTTTTACAAGGATTCGAAAAGGAATCTGATAGGAGGGTGAAAGTTGTCAACTAAAAATATTATTAATAGAAACATATTAGGATTGTCATTAGATTCTGTTAAATATAAAAGTGTTAAATATAAAGGCACTGAAGAGAAAAAAACAAAAAAGGAAAAATCTTATGCACCTGTTATAAAAGATAATTATAAATTAGTCCAAGTAAGAGATGCGGAAATAGAAGTAGAGTATACAAGGGAAGTTTATTTTAAACCAAATGCAATTATGAATACAATAATAATAATTTCTTTCATAATGGGATTGGATAAAGAAGATGATGAAATAATTAACGAAGAAGATATTTTGAAAGAATTAAATTATAGAAAAAAAGACCTGTTAACAGCACCAGCTAGTATTGCTTCAATGATAACAAGTAATCTAACTAGTATATCTCTACCTTTCCCACTTGTATCACTACCTTTTTATAGTGATTATGAAAAACAAGAATAATATATTTTTAAAAACGATCAAGCCCTTGTTATTGTGTAAAAGTTTTTGGTTAGAACCAAAAGTTGTCAGATGATCAATATCATCTTTTTCAAACAAATTGGATGTTCTTTTTTATTATAGCTTATATTTGGTCAAATCGAAATAATGATGACAACAGTTCCAAATAAATTATGGGCATACAGGATGATGTAGCTAATATAAGAAAAGATTTAGCTGATTGTTACTAAAAGTATAGATCCTTATAGTTTTATTGAATTATACATTTCAAACCAAGTCCCCCTCCCGACACCAAAAGTTTGCACTAAGTCAGGGAAGTAGGTAACTCTGACTTCTTGCTTATAGTGAGTGATCTGAAAAGGAGATATGCTTAATTCAGTTGTAATCGCATTAGCCTGTTGGATTATATATAGGTCATGCATAAGATTTGTCATACACCCGAGAGGTTTAGCTCTAACGTTTTCATTAGTTTTTGAGTATATGGATACTTGGGATTATCAAATATTTTAAATACAGGCCCGCCCTCTATTATTTTCCCGGATTGCATAATGTATACTCTGTCAGATATTTTTCTGGCTAAGTGTAAATCATGTGTAATATAGAGTAGGGTAAAACCTGATTCATTTTGTATTTTCTTAACCTCTCGTAAGAAATTTGCTTGAGTAGAAGGATCCAGCATGGAGGTTATT
Source organism: uncultured Syntrophomonadaceae bacterium (assembly GCA_964390725.1). GTDB lineage: Bacteria > Bacillota > Dethiobacteria > DTU022 > DTU022 > JAABTH01. The sequence continues at coordinate 19,940 of CAYMIW010000020.1, forward strand.
TCATCGGCAATTAAAAGACGGGGTTTGGTAATCAAGGCTTTTGCAATGGCTAGACGCTGTCTTTGCCCACCACTGAGACTGTAACAGTATCTATTTAAAAAACTCTCCGATACGGGCATATGAACCATAGTTAAAACCTCAATAACTCTTTCTTTGCGATAATCCTGATCCTTGTATTTAATAATATCAAGCGGTTCCTTAACCACGTCAACAACTGTCATACGATGATTAGTTGCAGATATAGGGTCCTGAAAAACTATTTGCATGCCACCGATCATTTTTGTCGCCCAATTATTTTTTGTTTCTTTATTGAAAAAGTACACCTTGCCTTCATCACCTTTAATAGTGCCGGCTAAGATATGAGCGAGGGTGGATTTGCCCGATCCTGATTCACCTACCAGAGCTACTACTTCTCCGCTTTTTAATATGATATCGACGCCATTTAATGCTTTAACGATGGTTTTATTTTTCAACATATAATGTTTTTTTACATTTTCTGCACGAAGCACTGTTTCAATTCCACCTTTATGACAGGCAATTAGCCTATTCGGCAGAACTTCTTGTAAGTATGGAACTGAGGTTAAACATATTTCTGCTCTTTGTGGGCAGCGATAGTAAAAAGAGCATCCCTTTTCAGGTAATGTTAACCCCAAATCGCTGGTAATTCCCCAAAGATCTTTATATTTATAAAGCTGGGGGGAAGAGTTTAAGAAGCCTCTTGTATAAGTATGGCAGGGGTTATCTATTATTTCTTTGGTTATACCAGATTCAATTATTCTTCCGTTATACATAACAACTAATTTTGTGGTAAGTGCATTTATAATATCCAGATCGTGTGAAATCAGGATTATAGTAAACCCAAATCTCTGTTTAAGTTTTTTTAGCATCTCGACCAGGTCATTTTTACTAAGAGCATCCAGTGACGTAGTAGGTTCATCAAGAATAAGTATTTTAGGGTTACAGGCAAGAGCCATTGCCAGTAGTATCCTTTGAAGCATGCCACCTGAAAGTTGGTGTGGGTAACTGTCCAACCATATATTATCCAAACCAACGATTTCGTAAAGGTAACGAACCTTTTTCTTTAATTCATTGGTGGATAAATTATAATGTTTTTTTATAGATTCACAAATTTGTGCTTCTATCGTGAGAACCGGGTTAAGAACTTCGACCGAGTTCTGGAAAGCAATTGATATATCTTTCCAACGAATTCTGTTCAGGTCGCTTTCCGATAATGCAAGAATATCCTCACCCTTAAAAATAATCTTTCCATTTACAGTAGCATTTTTAAGAAGTTTTAAAATTGACATTACCAATGAGCTTTTACCACAGCCAGACTCGCCGATAATGCCCAAATCTTCGTTACGGTTTAGATCAAATGTAGCGTTTGAAACGGCTTGAACAACCTCTGAGTCATGCCTATATTGAACAGAAAGATTTTCTATTTTCAGCAATGATTTGTTGACGGAGTTCATAACTTTCTCCCAGTTCTTATAAATTAGGATCACATAATTTTTCAATATCACGTGTAATAAAGGCAAGAGATATTACCAGCAAAGAAATTGCCAACCAGGGAAAGACAACCCACCACTTCCAGAAGTCTGTATGATAAATACCACTAAAACCAAGCGCATGATTAAGTATTAGCCCCCAGCTTTTAGAAGTAGGGTCTCCAAGACCAAGAAAGGACAAACTAGCTTCAGCAATAATAGCTTTACTGACTAACCTTACCGCATTTATAGCTAAAACCGGAAAGAGTTCTTTTAAAAAGTGAACTCTTAATAAATAACCTGCACTTGCTCCATATGTCCTGGCAGATGTTACATAGTTCATGTTCTTCAGGACCATAACCTGGGCACGTACTATCCTTGCTGTTCTTGTCCAGGAAAAAATAACAAGTACGATAACGATATTTATTAAGCTGGGTCCTAAAAAGGTTGCCAGCAAAATAATCAATGGTAATTCAGGGATAGAAATCATAATATCTACTAATCTCATGATCAGTTTGTCGATCCATCCTCCCAAATAGCCGGATAAAGAACCGATAATACTGCCAATTATTACAGAAAGTATAGATGTTAGAGAACCGATCAATAAACTTATCCTGGCCCCATAGGCAATCTGTGACCATAGATCATAACCCAGTTCATCCGTGCCCATGAAATGTTTGCCACCGGGAGGAATAAGGGGAGGGGCACTGGAAATGTCATGTGGATAAATTGAAATATATGGAGCGAATACAGCTACTATAATATACAGCATGATAATAAACAAAGAAAACTTTCCTTGTATGGACCATTTTCTTAATCTCTTTTCTATATTTGCTGATATATTATTCAGAACCATTTAACTAAACCTCGGATCAAGTTTTTTATAGACAAGATCAGCAATGAGATTTGCAGAAAGGGTGAGTAAGGTTACTATCAAAAAAATCCCTTGAATTAAAGGATAATCTCTCGTCGATACAGCTTCCTGCATGAGCATACCCAATCCTGGATATGCAAAAACGTTTTCCACAAGTATTGTTCCTCCGATCAATGCACCGATGCTTAGAAATACTCTAGTTACGACGGGAAGCATGGCATTTCGTAAGGCATGTTTTACAATTATTCTTTGTTTTGTTAAACCTTTGGCCGTTGCAGTTGTGATATACTTTTTACCCATAACAGAGACTACACTATTTCTGGCGAGGAAGTAAATACTGCCGATCCGTGCCATTGAAAGGGATATAACCGGTAAAACAGCGTGATGAATTATGTCCTTAAAGTGCTGAAAGGTGTTTAAGTGGTCATGGTAATAAGAATATGCGCCATAGAGAGGAAACAGCTTTAGTCGCGCGGCAAAAACAAACAGAAATATTAATCCCAGTATGAAGGCAGGTATTTCGGACAATACTATCATTTTTGTATAGATTACCCGATCCAGTGGTCTGTTTCTGAAATATGCAGAAATAGCTCCCAAGATGCTACCAAAAATAGTAGTAATAAAAATTGAAGATAAAACCAAAAAAGATGTCCAGTGTAGCTTTTTTAAAATTATTTCAGCCACAGGCATATTGTAAATAATGCTTTTCCCCAGATCTAACCGCAGCAGGTTTCGTAAGTAATGAAAATATTGTTCATGCATGGGAAGATTTAAATTGTAGTAATCCCGAAAATAGATTCTTTGTTCTTCAGTCATCTTTAAAACTCCGTCGTATGTATCTGCCGTTAGTTGAATAAGAGGATCCCCGGGCAAAGCCCGGGGTAAGAAAAAGTTTAGTGAAATGATTATAATAAAAGTTAACAGGTATTCCAGGAATCTATTAACAATAATCATTGTTTTTCATTCCACTGAGAATAAAGAACATAGGAAAGTTTTGCATCGGTAAAGTTACGTGCGTCATATTCATGAATCCACTCATCGTAATTTGCAGGTCTGTATACTGTATAGTCATATCCAAAATATAGGGGAATTTCTAAAACTTCTTCAGCAAGTATTTCCTGTATTTCATAAAGCATATTCTTACGTTCTTCGAAATCCATAATCATCCGCTGTTCACTTAAAAGAGTAAATAAGTATTCGTTATAGTAACCAATTGTTGCCATCTGTGCGCTGGCTCTTCCCATCTCTTCGTCTACACAAAAGCGTTCTCTTAAATAATCAGGGTCATCGCCAAGCCCTGCATGGCCAACAATAGCCAATTCGAACTCGCCTTCTCTAACCTGGGTTTCCTGTGCAGAGCCATCCATGGAATAAATGTTTAATTCGATCCCGGCTCTCTGAAGCTGTTCTTTTACAAGTTCTGCCGAGCGAATTGAATCCTCTCCGATCAGCAAATTTAAAGATATCCGTTCTCCTTTTTCATTGATCACGAATCCCGACTGATCTTGTTCTGTGTACCCTAACACTGCAAACAATTCCTGACACTTGATTAAATCACAGTCGTACTGCCTAACATTTGGATTATACATATTATGTGCAGGAGGCAAAATACCGGAGTTACTGGGCTCTCCAATACCACGTCCCAGTTTCTCGATTAACTCATATGTATCGATTGCATAAGCAATAGCCTGGCGAAGAGATTTCTCGTTTAAAAGGCTGTTTCCATTTAGGTTAAACAGCAGCCTGCTTCCGGAAAGAGCCGGGCCAACGACAACTTTGTAATCAGGATCTGCTTCGAATTTCTCAAGAAGATCATTAGGCACATGCCGTACAATATCTATTTCACCAGCTTCGAGCGCGAGCACACCATCGGAAACAGGAAACCGGATAAGAATTTTTGCGCCTGGAGTAGGCCCCCAGAATTCAGAGAAAGCTTCATATTTATATGTGCCTGCACTTTTATTATAATCTGCCAGCATATATGGGCCGGTCCCGACTGTTGCATTTTCAGCTTCATATTCATTGGGATCATCAACATTTTCCCAGATATGTTTTGGTACAATTCTTACTTTACCAATTCGTTCCAACAAAGGAGCGCCTATTTCAGTAACTGTAATTAATACCTGGTTCGGTTCTATAACTTCAACATTTTCTATGTCAGTAGAGCTGATAGGTGATTCTACCATTGGAAAATCTTTAGTATAATCAAAAGTAAATTTCACATCTTCTGCAGAAAATGGAGTTCCATCATGCCAGATAACATTGTCTCTGAGTGTAAAAAGATATTGTTTTCCACCATCTAAAATTTCATATTCTTTTGCCAGCCATGGAATGATACTTTTGTCATCTTTTTCTAACAAAGAATCGTAAATGAGGTTAATGGTCCTGTTCCCGCCACCTTTACGTCCTCTTAGCCATGGGGTAGGATAACCTGAATCGCCACCGCTCATCCTCAATATCTCAACCTGGCCATTTGTTAAATCAGAGGAGCTATCTGAAGTAGAAATATCATTTTGAAGCTCGTGATTTACGACTGTATTATCGCTACAGCCTATAACAAGTGCACTAAGTAAAAGAGTGATTAAAATTAACACTATAGTATTTCCTGTTTTAGACATGTTCTTAATCCTTCTTTCGTTGTTATTTTACTTCCGGTTTGTGAACCCACCAAATCATTGCGCTGCTTGCATGCCGGTTGTTTGATGATTCTTTTAACTTATGCAAATTATTCTCGACATATTGCTTAATGATCTTTTCTTTTTCCAATGTAATATCCAGGTAATTGCTAAAATACCAGATTAGTTTCTCTGCAATTATTTCTTTCGATTGTCTAAAAGAAGCACGCATTGGAAGGGAAAACATTTCAGGTTGGTAGCCCATTGAATAGATCAAGCCAAAAGGATATATAATGTCTCTTGGATTATCTCCCATAGGTTCATCAAAAAAATAGTTCCATAGTTCTTCTGCAAATTGCCATCTTTGGCCTGATTGGGTGCTTAAATAGCATGCTTCGCGGGAAGCATCATTCATTTTTAAGATATCCTTTGGTTCTTGAATCCCTGGGGTCATAGATGCAAAAACCAGATCAAACTGTTTAACCATTTGCTCTTTTTGGAGATTTATTTCCTGCCATCTTTTATCCATTACCTTGATGTTTTTTATTTTATCTCCATTTATTCTATTTCTAAGGATATTGACCATTTCACTTGCCGGTTCCAATGCAACGACTGTATCGGCAATTTTTGAAATAGGGAGAGAATAGTTGCCTATACCAGCACCTATGTCAAGGACATGTATCCCTTTCCTTAAAATTCCTGATTCCTTGAGCTTATCTATGACAGTGGCTCTTACTAGTGATTTATCTTTTGTATTGCTATTATTGGTAAAATTTTTAGCTCTTTTATTCCACCTTTCTACGAGTTCTTTTTCATTGTTAATAACTCTAGTCTTTTGAGGTGAATGCTTAAGAACATTTCTCCAGATTTCCAGCCAGGATTCCTCCTTGGTTAATGATAAGCCTGACAACAAAACACCCCTTTCTTTGTTTATTTATGATTCTCATTTAATGCTGGAAGTAATTGTATCCAATCACCACTCTTCCCAAGAATGATTCATTTGCTGGTTAAAAATAAAAAAGGTCTCTTAGTTTTTTCTAAGAGACCTTCCCATTTTTAGGACGTCTTGGATGACAACTGAATAGCCGACTGCAAAAAAACAATAATTCCCCTTGTTTTTTTACAACACTTAAGGCAGGTCTCCTGGCTAGCGATTCATCCTTGTCCCAGCCTTCCCAGAGCAAATGCTCCAGTGGCAATCAGGGAGTCGTTCTCGCATACAGTGGTGGGTCCGCGCCGGCTTATCCGGTCTTCCCTATTATACTCTTTCGAGTCACCTTAAATGTTTTTCTTTTTATACTACTACAACCTTATATTTAGTTCAAGGATTTAATTAAAAATAATTCAAAAGCGCTTCAGTAAGGAGGGAAGCCTATCTAATTACTTGAGTTAAATGAAGGTTTTAGAAGACAACCTCAATGATGCTACTTAAGTGTTAATCTTGCCTCAGAAATATCGGAACCGCTTGAGTAATTCTAATGTGGTGGAATGTTTGAGGAAGTTTGTTAACAACTGAAGCTATTTCGAGATGGCCGAGTAAGGCACCTGGTTACATGAGCGGCCAACTGAATTAAATAAGGTGACAATAATCATGTAATACCAAGAATACTGACCGAATAAAGGAGGGTAGAATGAAATCAATGTGAAGTAACAGTACTGTTTGCGGTAATTATATTTGTTAAAAATATTTCATATGGAAATATTGCTATCTGAGCCGAGGCTAAATCTTTATTAAAATGTTTAAATATGTTATCCTTTAGGAAAGCCGCTACAGTGAAAAGGGCCATGGGAGGTGTGAGATGGAGGTAGGCGTTGGTAATCTTGTTAATGTAAAAATAGCCAACCGTATCAAGGTGCTTGATATAATCAGGAATAGGCCTTCCGTATCCAGAAAAGAACTGGCGTTAGCAACGGGTTTGACACCTGCAGCTATAACTGGAATAGTGAGAGGTTTAGTAAATAAAGGATTTGTCAATGAGGTGGGTCTGGGAGCGCCCAATGGTGGTCGTCCCCCAATTAACCTTGTGTTAAATCCAGAATCTGGTTTTGTAGTTGGTGCTGAAATTACTAATAAGAAGACAGTAATGGGGATTGTTAACCTGAAGTCACAGGTTATAACCACCAGGGAAATATTAATTGAAACGAATGAACCCGAAGAAAGTGTGCGAAAGCTGGCTGTGGAGATAAATTCCATGGTCAATAAAGTGGAAATACCCTGGGAAAAATTATTAGCGGTGGGTTTTGCTTTCCCCGGGCTCTTGGATATTCGTTCTATGGAGATTAAGAGGTCTCCCAACCTGGGAAAGAATTGGCGAAATGTACCCATAGTTAAATTAATTAAAAAGTATATTGATCGACCGATCGTAGTAGAGCACAATGCTAACGCTGCAGCTCTGGCAACGAAGACTTATGGCCTAAACAGAGAAGTTGATCATATGGTTTATGTAAACTTAGGAGAAGGAATAAGTGCCGGAGTGGTGATGAATGGCAAAATTGCCTATGGTTACTCTGGTTTTCTGGGTGAAGTGGGCCATACTGTCATAATGGAAAATGGACCACTTTGCAACTGCGGCAACAGGGGTTGCCTGGAAACGCTGTGTGCCGTCCCTGCCCTTGTACGCCGTGCGAACAGAGAGCTCCCCTTATATGAAAAAAAAGACAGCCTTAAATATGCCTGGCAGGAAAAAGGGAAAATCAACATTGAAGACATTATTGCATCGGCTACAGAAGATAACTCTTATTCTCAGAAGCTAGTAAATCAAGTTGGTTGGTATATCGGCATAATGGTTGCAGGAATTATTAATTTCTATAACCCTGAAAAAGTTTATTTGGGAGGCGTTTTAACCGGAGCAGGCGATAGTCTGTTAAAGCCTTTACTAAAAAGTGTGAGGAACCATGCTTTTCCGGAGATGGCTGAAATGACCAGTGTTGAAATATCACCTCTAGGTGAGGAAGCCGGATATTACGGGGCCTGTATCAGTGCAATTAATAAACTCTTTACCATGGAAGGATCGGAAACGATGTCCCTTGTTATTCTTTAGTAAAATACTAATATGTGGGATCGATTTTCTGCAATTGCTGTTTTGCATGAGATCTAATATTTACGGGACGAGAAAGAATAGTTAGGTGATGATAGAGGAGAATAATATAACATTAATTAAATTGTTTAAAAAAGTCTTATTAAGGAGGAAGCTGAAATGAAATTTCAATACGCTTTAAAAGAATATTTCGGTTATAAGGAAATTGTCGCTCCTGAAGGAGCATCCGGTCTGATGGGTTTTAGCCTTATCAAACTTGCGGAAGGAGAAAGCTACAATTCACATTCAGGTGAGTTTGAGATTGGCCTTGTTATTTTAAGCGGTAAAGCAAACATATCAGTTGAGGGAAAGGATTTCTTAGCTTTGGGAGGCCGAGATGATGTTTTTTCAGGAAATGCCACTACTGTATATATTCCAAAAGATAGTGATTATGAAATAGTTGGCTATGATCATTTTGAAGGAGCAATCTGCAAAGTCAAAGCGGAAAACAAACTATCTCCCTTTGTTGTTCAACCCAAAGATGTGGTGGTACACAACCGTGGAGAAGACTTATGGCAAAGAGTGGTCTGTGATATTTTTACAGATAATGTAGAAGGTAGGGTGGATAAAATAGTGCTGGGTGAAACGTTCAATGTTCCAGGAAACTGGTCAGGTTATCCGCCTCACAAACATGACCGGTTTGTTCCCGGTAAGGAGACAGCTATGCATGAAATATACCATTTCCGCCTGAACCCAAAAGAAAGGTTTGGTGTCCAGATGTGGTATAACGATGGATATGAATTGGGTGAAGCTTATTTATTAAAGGATAAAGATTCATGTAGTATTCCTTATGGTTATCATCCTGTTGCGGCACCTCCCGGCGTGAAGCTTTATTACTTGTGGTGCATGGCAGGGACCGAAGGTCGGCAATTGTTACCAAATGATGACCCAAATTTTTCTGAACTTCATAGATAAGCAGGAGGTATTAAGCATATGGCATATCCGATATTAAACAGAGATCTGCTGCAGGGTAGTACAGTTTTCCCGAATGATTTAAAGATTCCAAGCCTTGAGAATAATTCACCCGAGCGAGTAATCCAGTTTGGCGAAGGTAATTTTCTGCGTTCTTTTGTAGACTGGATGTTCCAAAAGATTAATGATGAGGGTTTATTCGGTGGTAAGGTTGTGATAGTTCAGCCCCTGGCAAAAGGTATGGTAGATCTGTTAAATCAGCAGGACGGTCTTTATACTTTGTTTCTCAGGGGATATGAGGGAGATGAAATAGTAAACAGAAAAGAGATAATATCTTGTATCAGCCGGGGCATTAATCCTTATAAAAAATGGCAGGAAATACTAAATCTGGCTAAGAAACCGTCTATTGAATTTATTGTTTCTAACACAACCGAGGCAGGAATAGTATATGATCCCAAAGACAGTGCTGCTTTTATTCCACCAAATTCCTTTCCCGGTAAACTTGCTGTTTTTCTTTATCATCGCTATCGTAACTTTTCAGGAGATAAATCTAAAGGTATGGTCATTATCCCATGTGAACTCATAGATCGCAATGGTGATAACCTGAAGCAGATCGTTCTTAAACTGGCTGAAGATTGGGGCCTGGAGCAGGATTTTGTCCAATGGCTCAAAGAAGCTAATACTTTTGTTAACACTCTGGTAGATCGTGTAGTTCCAGGCTACCCGAAAGATGAAATTAGTGAGCTAACGAATAAGTTGGGGTACACAGACAAGCTGATCTCGACTGCAGAATGTTTCCATCTCTGGGTCATAGAAGGGCCACAGGAGCTTTCCCAACAGCTTCCCTTTGCAGAGGCTGAGCTGAATGTTATATGGACTGAGGATTTGACCCCCTATCGTACCAGAAAAGTGCGGATACTTAACGGTGCCCACACTTCTTCTGTGCCCATTTCTTTTCTCATGGATTTGGACACAGTGCAGCAGATGATGGAACACCCCGACACAGGCAAGTTTGTGCAGGAAATAGTATACGAAGAAATAATTCCTTCTATTGATCTGGAAGAGGGCATGCTGAGAGAGTATGCCGGAGATGTTATTAAGAGATTTAAAAATCCTTTTATTAAACATTATCTGACCAGTATTTTGCTTAACAGTATTTCGAAATATAAAACCAGAGTGTTGCCATCCTTGCTTAGGTATATCGAAAAGAGAGGTCAAATTCCTGAAAAGTTAACCCTATCGTTGGCTTCTTTGCTAATTTTATATAAGGAGAATGTTCTGAGTAAAGACGGACTTATATTCCAGGACGAAAAGTATGTGCTGGAATTCTTTAAAGGTCTTTGGTTCGATTACGATGGTAGCCGGGCTGCCACAGTTGGAGTAGCCAAAAAAGCCTTAGAGAACGTAAGCCTGTGGGGACAGGATTTGAACAAGGTAAACGGTCTTGGAGAAAAAGTTGCTGATCATCTGACTGCAATCATTACTCATGGAATGAGAAAAGCTTTGACAGATACCTTAAGGATAAAAGATTGATGCCAAGGTGGATGATAATTAATGCAAACGTTAAGGATTAACCGGAAAGATAATGTTGTGGTCGCCCTGACAGACATAAAAAAAGGCGAGCAAGTAAGGGTGGAAGAAATGATAATCAGCGTCAGGGAGGATATAAAAGCTGGTCATAAACTGGCTCTTATGGATATAGAAAAAAGGGTAGAAGTCGTTAAATATGGTTTTCCAATAGGCCAGGCAACAACAGATATTAAAAGAGGAGAATGGGTGCATATTCATAACCTGCATACGGGGTTAGCGGACATTTTGGAATATACTTATGAACCAGCGGTTTACCAGAAAAAGAAAAAAGAAACCCGGGACACCTTTATGGGGTATAGAAGGGAAGATGGTAAAACCGGAATCCGCAATGAAATATGGGTGATACCTACTGTTAGTTGTGTAAACAGGATTGCAGAAATTATCGTCAGGCAAGCCTCCAAAGAACTTACATTTAATAATATTGAAGGTATTTATGAATTCAAACACCCCTACGGCTGCTCGCAGGTGGGAGATGACCACCTGGCTACTCAAAAGATACTGGCGAATCTTGTCAAGCATCCCAATGCCGGTGGTGTTTTGGTACTCGGATTAGGATGTGAAAACAACCAGATTAAAGACATGATGAAGGTTTTGGGTGATTACAATCCCAAACGGGTAAAATTTCTTGTTGCCCAGGAAGTAGAGGATGAAATAGAAGTGGGTGTCAGCTTAATCAAAGAGTTAGTGGAGTACGCCTCCGGATTCGAAAGGCAGCAATGTCCAGTTTCAGATCTGATTATAGGTCATAAGTGCGGGGGGTCTGATGCTTTTTCTGGCATTACCGCCAATCCCCTGGTGGGAAATCTGAGTGACATGCTGATCACCCAAGGAGGCACAGCTATTCTGACTGAGGTGCCGGAAATGTTTGGAGCAGAAACTATACTTATGAACCGGGCAAAAACCCGGGAAATATTCCTGGATATAGTGAAGCTTATAAACGATTTTAAATCTTATTATAAAGAAAACGAACAACCTGTTTTTGAGAATCCTTCTCCGGGAAACAAAGAAGGCGGTATTACCACCCTGGAGGAAAAATCTCTTGGCTGTATAGCAAAGGGAGGGGAAAGTATAGTGGAAGGGGTTCTGGGTTATACAGATATAGTAAACACCAGGGGGCTTAATCTCCTCAATGCTCCGGGAAATGATATGATAGCCTCCACTGCCCTTGCTGCTGCAGGTTGCCAAATAGTTCTTTTTACTACTGGAAGGGGAACCCCACTGGGCACCTGTGTGCCAACTGTAAAAATAGCTACTAATAGCAGACTTTACGAAAAGAAAAATAGCTGGATGGATTTTAATGCAGGTTCCCTTTTAGATGGTAAGTCTATGGAATCAATGGTTAAGGACTTAAAAAACTATATACTTTCAGTATCTTCAGGTAAACTAACCAGAGCGGAAGAGTTGGGATTTAGAGAAATTGCAATTTTTAAAACAGGTGTTACTTTGTAAAAGGAGGTTGAAATAATAATGAGTAAAGAAATGTGTATGGAAAAAATTACTGATGCAGCACTGATAGCTGTTATCAGAGCCAGGAATAAAGAGCAGGCTTTAAATATTACAAAGGCTGTTCATGAGGGAGGCGTGGGAGTAATAGAGGTAACGTTGACCGTTCCTGGTGCTTTGGAAGTAATAGAACACCTTGTAAATAATAATGAAGGGAATATGCTGATAGGAGCTGGCACTGTAATGGACAGCGAAACGGCGAGGCTGGCAATTCTTGCCGGAGCTGACTTTGTTGTAAGTCCCTACTTAAATGTTGAGCTGGTTAAAACCTGCAATCGATACCGCATATTAACAATGCCTGGAGCTATGACAATTGCAGAGATTGTAAATGGCATGGAAGCGGGAGCTGATATGATAAAAGTATTTCCAGGTAGTATATTGGGCCCCGGATTTATAAAAGCGGTCAAAGGGCCACTGCCTCAGGCAAAGCTGGTTCCCACGGGAGGAGTCAATCTGGACAATGTAGCTGATTGGTTAAAAAACGGTGCGTTGGCTGTGGGTGTAGGTTCAGAATTAACCAGGGGAGCAGATGAAGGAGATTATAAAATGGTTTCTTTTACAGCGAAAAGCTTTGTAGAAAAAATAAATGAAACAAGGCAGAAAAAATAAAGCGGAGGAAAAGAAGATGAATAATAAAGTTGTAACTTTTGGAGAAATCATGCTTAGACTTTCACCACCGGAGAATCTACGCCTGATTCAGGCGGATAGTTTGGAAGCTACATACGGTGGTGGTGAAGCTAATGTTGCCGTATCCCTAGCCAACTACGGACTCAATAGCGTTTTTGTCACTCGGCTTCCCGATAACCTTTTGGGGAGAGCTGCATTAAACCACCTTCGCCGTTTCGGAGTGGATACCAGTGATATTCTTTTCGGAGGTAATCGCTTGGGTATATATTTTGCGGAGAAAGGTGCGTCCCAAAGACCTTCGGTTGTGGTCTATGATAGAAAAAACTCTTCTATCTCAGAGATAGAAGACGGAATGGTACCGTGGGAAAAAATTTTTCAGAATAGCCAGTGGTTTCATTTTACTGGTATTACACCTGCTTTGGGAAACGGAGCGGCTCAAGCAACTCTCGAAGCAGTGCGGCAGGCTAAAGATAGGGGCCTCACGGTGAGCTGTGATCTTAATTACCGTAAAAAGCTATGGACACCGGAACTGGCTTCCGAGGTTATGTCCGAATTGATGGAATATGTGGATATTGTTATAGGAAACGAGGAAGATGCAGAAAAAGTATTTGGCATTAAAGCGGAAGGAAGCGATGTTACTTCCGCAAAAATCGATGATGCTGGATACCATAGTGTTATGTTTGAGCTGAAAGAGCGCTTTAAATTGAAAGCCGTGGCTATTACCTTGAGGGAGAGTTATTCCGCCAGTGATAACGGGTGGTCGGCTCTTCTTTATGATGGTAATGAATTTTTCAAATCCAAAGAATATCGGGTTGCTATTGTAGATAGAATAGGGGGGGGCGATTCTTTTTGCGGAGGCCTCATTTACGCTCTAATTCAGAAAAAGTCACTCCAGGAAGCTCTTGATTTTGCCGTAGCTGCTTCATGCTTGAAGCATACTATCCCCGGAGATTTTAACCATGTAACTGTTGAAGAAGTGGAACAACTGGCAAAAGGTGATGCTTCCGGAAGGGTTCAGCGCTAGAATTTATATCTTAATAAGAATAGCCAGGTCTTCCGAATCATTAGTAACTGGAATACCTGGCTATTCTTCAGATATTTTACAGACTTAATACTATTTGTATAATATTAGGGCTATAATCTCCAATGGTTCGTCACCTATGTTTTTAACTCCATGTCCTTCTCCTGCTGGAGTAAAAGTAACATCGCCCGTGCTAACTGTGGTAATTTTTCCATTGTCATTAAATTCGCCTTTTCCACTGTAAATATAGTATGTTTCTGATTCATTATCATGTACATGATAACCAATTGAGCATCCCGGTTCAAGAGTCGAGTGAGCAAAAACGCGGCCTTTACCATACATTTCATCAGGGTTGTTTAGTAAGTCCCTGACAGTTACTCCACCTTCACCCTGAAAAGGTCTTTCTCTATACTCAATATTTTTTTCGTTGTTTTTTCTAATCATTCGTTATTCCTCCTATTAAAATTTCTCTGCTTATATTAAAGCCATTTATGCATATTGTCAATAAAATGAAATCGATTGCATTATTTCGCTTGACAGTTTGCTACATTAACTTATACTTAAATAGACAAGCTTTATTTTAACAAACCCATGCTAAAGGTTTGTAATACCCTCTTATTCTGTTTATCTTTTGAAAATCGAACAGCGGGTTGCCAGCGGATAAAATGTCCGGTACTATCAAAAATGGAGGTATAGAATGAATATTTATGACATTGCAAAGAAAGCAGGAGTATCCGCCAGCACTGTATCGAGAGTAATAAATAATAAACCAGGTGTGCGTTTAAAAACTAGAAAAAAAGTAAAACAATTACTGACAGAGTATAATTATTCACCCAATGAAACTGCCAGGGGATTAGTTAACAAGGCTTCAAAGATTATAGGTATTCTGGTGGACGATATTCGAAATATTCATCATACAGATGGTGCATATATCATTGAAAGGGAACTTGAAAAACTTGGGTATTGTTGCATTATACTCAATACAGGCACTGACGAGGCTTCTAAAGCAGAATATATAAAAATCCTCAAAAGCAGGAGAGTTGAAGGTGCGGTTCTTATAGGTTCTTCTTTTCAATCAAAAGCGGTAGAAGAGGCAATTCAAAAGAATCTAAATGATTTGCCTGTATTAATGGCCAATGGTTATCTAGATTTGCCAAACGTCTATGGAGTGCTGGCCGATGAGAAGGATGGTGTAGCCAATTGCGTTAATCTTTTATATGAAAAAGGCCATAAACATCCTGCATTTGTAATTGATCTTTATACGCCAAGTAATAAATTGAAGAGACAGGGTTTCGAAGAGGCTGTTCAAAGCTATGCTCTTGATGAAGAGCCTTTGGTTTATGAAACAGAAAGAACTCTCAATGGTGCCTATGATGTTACAAAAAGGATTATAAATGAGCACCCTGACGTTGACGGGATTGTTTACGCCATTGATCTTTTAGCAACTGCCGGTATACGGGCACTGATTGATATGGGTATCACTATTCCATCGCAGGTGGCTGTTATTGGAGTAGATAATTCAATATACGCAGAAATCTGTAATCCAAAGTTGACATCTCTTGACAATAAACTTCTCAATTTGAGCACCACTGCAGCCCACAATTTAATCAATGCTTTGAACGGAGGACAACCAAATAAAAAGGTCCTTATCTTTTCTTCTATTGTAGAAAGAGAAACCACTTAATATTTTAAAAACAATATGGTGAAGGTGCAAATTCTATTTCTGTGCAATCGATATCAATAAATAAAGCGTGCAATCGATTGCTACTGAGTGTAATTAGCAGTAATGTTTTCTCCGATATTTAAACAATAGTTTGCGACATCTTTTATTTTACTGATATGATATTCCAGTGCTAAAAGCCTAAGAAAGCCCATTAAGGATGAATTTATAGGCATTTATCATGATCATCTCAAGACCTCTACAATAAATTACATATTAGTTTCTTGTTAATAAAAAATATGTTGTTTACAACATTCATTTGTGCTATACTGTGATTGCAATCGATAACAATCAGTTTATTCTTAATTAAGTTAACAATAACGCCTGGAGGGGTGACCTATCAAAATAGCAGTACTTGGAGCCGGAGCAATGGGATCACTGTTCGGCGGTTATCTGTCGCAGTATAATGATGTCTGGTTAGTTGATGTTAATGAAAATAAAATTTCTAGAATTAATCGTGAAGGAGTAATAATCCTTGAACCGGATGGTAAGCAAAATACTTACTATCCTAAAATAGTAAAAAGCGGTGTTGATCTGGGTGAGATGGATTTAATACTTGTATTTGTAAAATCAATGTTTTCCGCAAATGCTCTAACTGAGAATAAATCATTAATAGGTAAGAATACATTTGTAATGTCCCTTCAAAATGGCATCGGACACGAAGACACACTTTTAGACTTTATCCCAATAGAGCGGATTATAATAGGTGCCACCCAGCATAATAGTTCCATCACTAAAGAAAGACAGATTCACCATGGTGGCGGCGGGAAAACAAATATTGGTCTACTGAACGGTAATAGTGAAAATCTGCGGTCTATAGCAGATTCTTTTTCTAAGTGCGGGATTGAAACATTTATATCTGACAATGTGAAAATGTTCATTTGGAATAAACTGTTCTTGAATGCTTCAGCCAGTGTGCTCACGGCTGTTTTACAGGTTAAGCTTGGTTTCATCCTTGATAATAAGTATGCCGGTAATTTGATGAAACAGCTTATCTTAGAGGCAGTAGAAGTTGCAAATGCTGATGGCATGTATTTCGACTCAGATGATGTTTATAAAAATGTGAAAGAAGTCCTGGAGAATGTTCGAGAAGGCTATACTTCGATTTATGCAGATATAAAAAAGGGCATTTCCACGGAAGTAGATACAATCAATGGCTCCATCGTTAAGAAAGCTAAACAACATGGCGTTTCAGTTCCGAGTCACAGGTTTATTGTGGAGGTAGTGCATGCCTTGGAAGGCAAGAAAAAGCAAGAAGCTATGTCGTAAATTAACATATGGAGGTAACTAATGAGTGCTTACAATATGGGAAAGTTAAGAGTGGTTGAGTTAACAAAACTTATAGATCCAAATACAGAAACAAGACGGTGTAATTTGTCACGTTTTAATACCGGTGGGCCTATACCTGATTTTCATACGGATATTGATATTACAAGTCACCTTGGAACTCATGTGGAATGCCCATATCATCATGAAGATGGCTGGCCGGATGTTTCTGCATTACCTATCACAAAATTTTTTGGGCGCGCTGTTTACGTCTGTTTTGATAATTTGGAACCTAATTCCTATATATCCCCAGTTGCTTTGGAGCAGAAATGTGCAGCTAAACTTCAAAAGGATGACATAGTAATCCTTGATTCTCCTTATAAATTAGAACCATTCACGGAAAAAACAAACTCGGCGGAAGATAGAAGGCTTTTGATAAATAAAGATACGGCTATCTGGCTTAGAGACAAAAAGGTGAAATGCGTAGGGTTTGGTGATGGCGTATCTATCGAGAACAGAAATGAGGATGTCTGTCCTTTTCATGATGTATTGCTGGCTGAAAACATTTTATTCCTCGAGGTGTTGAAGAATTTGGAGTTACTGAGAACTGATATATTTTTCATGTCTTATTCACCTTTATTTATTAAGGGGCTTGATTCTTCTCCTATTAGAGCTTATGCCATTGAAGGACTGGTAGAATTTTCATAACGTAATGTTCCGTTATCATTATTTTTAGGAAAGTGGTGTGTTTAATAATATGAAAAACAACAGAAAGGAAGTGAGCATGTTTAAAAGAAATAGAGTTACGTTAAAAGAGTTGGTATCTGAGAAGCAGGTTTTTGCTCCTTGTATCTGGGATTGCCGGACTGCACGGGTAGCTGAACTTGCGGGTTTTGAGGCTGCACTTCTATCAGGTGGACAGCTTGCAGAAAGTGTATGTGGAGTTCCAGATATCGGTCTTATTACAGCAGACGACCTGATACAATCTACAGAGCGTATTTGTGATTATTCACCTCTGCCGATTATTATCGATGCTGATGATGGTTTTGGTGAAACCCCGCTGGCTTCATACCGTGTGACATATCGTCTCGCAAGGGCGGGTGCAATGGCTCTTACCCTTGATGATACGACAGGATACAGGGGATGGAACCGTTGGGGGAGTCAGATGGTTTCCGGTTATAATGACGGTGATATTAATCATCCCGTAATCCCAAAGAAAAACTGGTTACAAAAAATTAAGGCTTCGTTGGAAGCATGTGAGGAAACTGACTGTCTGCTAATTGCTCGTACAGAGTGTAAGCTTAAACATGGTCTCGATGAAGCTATCGAACGTTGTATGAGGGCTCGCGAGTTGGGTGCTGAAATGACCCTCATAATCGGACTGAAAACACTCGAAGAAGCTGAGAAAGTAGCAAAATATGATATAGGTTGGAAGATGTGGCCTGACGTTATGTCTAAAGATGGAGAACCTGATGTATGGTTACATGATCTTGAACCACTGGGATTTAACCTTGTGACTATGCATTATCTTGAAAAGGGTTCAATGTACGGCATGCTAAAATATAGCAAACATGTAATTAAGGACCGTACAACAGTTTATCCCGATGATCATGACATGGAGTTAACACCCGAGGAAAGAAAAAAGTCTATGGATATGAATCTTGACTGGTGGCTCAATTTGGAAAAGAAGTTTGAGGACATATAATTGGCAGTAACCAATCAATCCATAGAGATTCCAAGTGATGGTTTATACAATTCAAGAATCTATTTAAAATATTATCTTAAATAGATTAATAAAAATACTTGGGGGTAATGTTCGTGAAAAAAACACTGGTATTACTATGTTTAGTAGTCATGTTATTTGCATTTATTACTGGATGTGGAAATGATGCTCCGGAAAGTATAGACACGTCAGAAGATGAGAATGGAGTTGTTGATGGACCTGTTGAAGGTGGTGTCATTATTGTTGGAGAAAAGGTTCATCCAACCACGCATTTATGGCATCAAGTTCGTGCTGTTTGGGAGATATCTTATTCCTCATTAACTCAGGAAACTCTTATGAGATATGATGAAAATGGTATTCCAGAGCCTTTTCTGCTTGAGTCACTTGAACCAAACAGGGAAGAAAACGAATGGACCTTGGAGGTAAGAGAAGGAATTAAGTTTTCAGATGGAAGCGATTTAAATGCGGAAGTTGTTGCATGGAATATTAATATTTACAGGGAAAAGGGCATATTTGCTGAGTCTTTTTTTGCTCCAGTAAATTATGCTGAAGCGATTGACGATTACACCGTAGTTGTTCATATGAGTACTTGGGATAGTCTTTTCCCATACACACTTGCCCGTTCCTGCCTAATCGCGTCAAAAGAAGCATTTGATACCCATGGAGAAGAATACCTGGAAAGTAATCCTATTGGAACAGGACCCTTTGTTCTCGATGTAGAAGAACACGATGTAAGGCTGGTCTATAGCAGCAACCCAGATTACTGGAGGGGAGTGCCAAAAGTTGACGGAGTTGAAGTTGTAATATATGAAAATGAATTGGTAATGCAAGCTGCAATGGAGTCAGGAGAGCTTCATGCAATGAATACAACAAATTACGACTTAGTTAACGATATGGCTAACAGCCAAACTGATTTTACAATTCACAGCTCTGCTGTGCCATCATCTGCATATACGCTTTGCTTTAACATGTCTGATCCTGATGATCCTTTTAGTAATTTACTTGTTCGTCAGGCAGCGTCATATGCTGTAGATAGGGATGCTATAGTTGATGCATTGATGTATGGTTATGGTAGTGTTTCTAACCAGTGGGGCACTGCAGATTCCGAGTTTTATAATCCTGAGGTAGATGGTCAGCCTTACGATCTAGAAAGGGCTCAAGAACTTATGATTGAAGCTGGATATGCTGACGGTTTCAGTACTACTCTGACATATCCAAGCCATGCAATAAGTGCAGACTATCCGCAAGCTATTGCTGAAATGTTAGGAGCAATCGGAATTGATGTAACGTTAAGGCCTGCTGAAGGTGCTGGTTTTGTTAACTTTATTGGTGGATGGGAAGAAGGTATGCTGTTACACCCAATGGGTATGGAAAATGGTGCAGCTTCCCAACTTGCCTCTACATTTGTACAGGATTTAGATTTTGCATTGGGTGTCGAGAGTTTCATTCATCCTGATGACCTGGATCAAATGATTAAAGATGCGAATAGTGCGCCTGAAGATGAAGTGGCTGGAATATTCAGGGAAGTCCAAAAGGTTGTTTTTGACGATTACGTTTTTATGAAAACAATAGCTGTGGTTCATTCTGTCGGTATTGCAAGACCTGAGCTGCAAGATCATGACTATTGCAGAGTCCAAGACCGGATGCATTCCTTCCATGACGCATGGTTTAAAGAATAACTATTACCGTTCTCTGTTTGCGGTAAGTGAGTAAAAATCGCATTATAAGGCCGGTGTTCCGCATTACAATAAAAGGAACACCGGCTTTCTAAAAAATTATATATACTATTAAATATATAAATGTAAGGCGATTGGAGGATAAATGGCTACTTACATCTTAAAGAGGCTACTTCTATCTATCCTGATAGTATTTATTGTATCTGTTTTTGCAAAATCTCTCATGCATCTTTTGCCTGGTGATCCAGCAAGAATGGCAATGGGCTATGAAGCAAAGGAAGAGGATGTTCAAAAGTTCCGTGAAAGCATGAATTTGGATAAGTCGATTCCAGAACAATACATTATTTGGGTAAGTGGCCTGGTCAGGGGAGAAATGGGAAAATCAGTTCTCTATAATAGACCAATCCAGGATATTTTCGCAGAAAGGCTGCCCAGGACCATCGCCATAGGCTTACCAGCGTTGCTTTTATCTGCTCCATTAGCCATACTTTTCGGGATCATCTGTGCAATAAAAAGGGGTAAGTTTGCCGACCAGATAATCACATTTTTTATGACTCTTGGTTTAGGAACGCCTGTTTTTTGGCTTGGTATATTCGGGATATATATATTTGCTATATGGTTGGGGATTTTACCGATCCAGGGTTTTACCAATCCTCTTGAAGATTTTGGTCAGTATATATATAAAGCTATTTTACCAGTAACTTGTTTATCTGTAACTATGGTTGCCGGTGTTGCGAGGCAGACACGTACAAATATGTTGGAAGCAATTAATCAGGACTATGTTAGAACTGCGAGAGCATATGGTGTTTCTGAACGTAGCATTCAATTTAAATATGCATTAAAAAATGCCTTAATTCCTGTTATTACAATTATCGGATTGCAGATGAGGGTGATAATAGGAGGCTCTTTACTCATTGAACAGGTCTTTAATATCCCAGGTATAGGGACTCTTTTAGTTGATACCATCAGGCATAGGGATTATTTTGTCATTCAAAACGCCGTTCTTTTTATATCGCTGTTTACAGTTATAGTTAACTTGGTTGTGGATATATTATATGGAGTTCTAGATCCCCGGATTAGACTGGCGCGTACAGAAGGGAGAATGTAGCATGGATACGGGAAATATTTTATCCCAGGAAAAGATTAAAGCAAAGGAAAGGGAGCACAAGTGGAATAATATCCGTGAAAAGGCAAGGGTATTCTTTGGCAGTGGATTAATTATAAAAATCTGTAGTTTAATAATTGTGTTATTTATTTTTGTTGCCATCTTCTGTCCTTTACTTACACAGCATTCACCTTTAACCCAGTCTCTATCTGATAGACTCCAGGGTCCTTCTGCAAAATATTTACTGGGCACTGACAGTGTCGGTCGTGATGTTTTAACCAGGCTTATGTATGGAGCCAGGATTTCTATTTTTACTGGCTTGTTATCAAGTTTTTGGGCAGCCTTCATTGGAGTTACGTTTGGTCTTATTGCAGGTTACTTCGGAGGGCATTTTGGGGGAATAATAATGCGGTTAACAGATGCACAACTATCTATACCGCCTTTAATCCTGGTAATGGTTTTAGTTCCTATTCTGGGTGGGACAATTCTTGGTATAAGTTTAGGTATAGGTATTTCTACTGTACCTAGTTATATACGTATGGTTTACGGGCAGGTGCTATCGTTGCGTGAAGAAGATTATATAACAGCAGCTTCGCTGGTTGGGCAGAACAATCTAAATATAATAGTAAAACATTTATTGCCTAACTGTTTTCCAACACTTATTGTTATGATAACTATGAGTGTCAGTGTCGCTGTCATGATAGAATCAGCACTGGCTTTTATCGGCGTAGGAATCACACCACCGACTCCAGCATGGGGTACTATGATAGCAGAAGGTTATAATTACTTGTTTTCAGCACCGCATCTTGCTATTTTACCAGGATTGTGCTTGATAGCTCTCATAGTTTCATTAAGTATAGTTGGTGATGGCTTGCGTGATGCTCTTGACCCCAGACTTAGGGGGAAATTATAAGATGAATAAAAAAATACTTCAAGTTACTAACTTGAAGGTGTCATTTTTTACCAGTGCCGGAGAAGTGAAAGCTGTTAACGATGTGTCATATCATGTATGCGAAAATGAGTCTATAGCAATTGTTGGCGAAAGTGGATGTGGCAAGTCTGTAACCCAGCTTTCCGTTTTACAGTTGGTTCAGAGTCCTCCTGGCAAAATTCTTGGAGGAGAGGTATTATTTAAAGGGAAAAATCTTCTTAGATATAAGCCTAATTCAAAAGAAATTCGAAGATTTCGTGGTGCAGGTATCGCCATGATATTTCAGGAACCAATGACTTCATTAAACCCGGTATTTACTGTAGGTTATCAAATAAGTGAAATAATAAGCTTACACAAAAGGGTTAACAAAAAACAAGCATGGGATATGGGTGTTTCAGCATTAAAAAGTGTTGATATCTCGGATCCGGCTTCCAGAATGAATAATTACCCCTTCGAACTAAGTGGTGGTATGAGGCAAAGAGTTATGATTGCTATGGCTATAGCTTGTGATTCTGACATAATAGTTGCTGATGAACCAACCACTGCACTTGATGTTACCACTCAGGCACAAGTAATTGATTTGATGATGTCTTTGGTAAACGAGCACAACAAATCATTAGTTTTCATAACACATAATCTGGGGTTAGTTACCCGTTATACTGAGAGAATATATGTTATGTATGCGGGTAGGATTATTGAGTCCGGGACAACAGAAGATCTTATGACAAACCCAATGCATCCTTATACTATTGGATTACTAAATTCAGTTCCTAAACTTGAAGGAAAAAGGACTGAAAGATTAATGCCAATAAATGGTCTCCCCCCGAGTCTTATCGATCTTCCGCTTACCTGTTCCTTTTTGCCTAGATGTTCATGTGCTAGCGAAGGCTGTAAAACGTTACCGTTACCTGAGCTAAGGCAAGTTGGTGACAATGGACATTTTACTGCATGCCATCTTGATGTAGTAGCAAAACTTTGAGGTGTATAAGAAAACAAGTATTCTGATGAAAATGTTAAGCAGCTATATCGATATGAATAAGCTATATGTGAACAGATTCAGGTTGGCAGATTTTTTGGCATAGAGTTCGCTTGCGAAAGGATGGTTGTAGAAATGTCTAACATGAATAAGCAAATTCCATTGTTAAAAGTAGAACACTTAAAAAAATATTTTCCCCTTGCAAAGGGTTTATTTAATAAAACTTATGCACAGGTAAAAGCTGTAGATGATATAAGCTTTAGTATTAATAGAAATGAGACTTTTGGTCTGGTTGGTGAAAGCGGTTGCGGTAAAACTACAGCAGGAAAGTGTGTTTTGCGTGTTTTTACACCAACAGATGGGAAAATAGTTTATGAAGGCATAGACATTTCAAAAGTTCCTGTATCAACTATCAAACTGTATCGTCGTGATTTACAGCTTATATTTCAGGATCCGTGTAGTTCACTGGATCCTAGACAATCAGTTTATTCTATTTTAAAAGAAGCTATTGTATCGGATCATGAAAAACATACAACTCAGGAAATAAGGAAGAGAGTTGGGGAGTTGTTAAATCTTGTAGAACTAGATATCTATATGAGTTATCGATATCCTCATGAAATGAGCGGAGGTCAGAGGCAACGACTGGGAATTGCCAGAGCACTGGCATGCAATCCAAAATTGATTGTTTGCGATGAACCTGTTTCAGCTCTTGATGTTTCAATCCAAGCGCAAATAATAAATTTGTTCAAAGACTTACAGAATAAACTTGGCCTTACCTATCTTTTTATTGCTCATGATATCGCTGTAGTTCGTCATATAGCTGATCGTATAGGTGTTATGTATCTGGGTAAAGTTGTGGAGGTCATGGATGCCCATGAGATTTTTAGTAATCCTCTGCACCCTTATACAAAGGCATTATTATCGGCGGTGCCTTCAACAAACTATTATCTTGAAAAAAAAAGAAAACGAATCATATTAGAAGGAGAAGTTCCGAGCCCTATAAATGCACCCTCTGGTTGTTCATTTCATCCTAGATGTAAGCACAGAATGAACATTTGTGTTGAGACAATTCCACAACTTAAAGATGTTGGGAATGGACATAGTGTAGCGTGTAATTTATATACCTAATTACTGGTATCTACGGTTTGATGCTTTCTGCTTAAATCCTCATAAAATATTTGAAATTGCTATAATTTATATATGTCGGGGTGGCGGAATTGGCAGACGCGCACGGTTGAGGGCCGTGTGGTAATAACCATGGGGATTCAAGCCCCCTCCCGACACCATATATTAAAGCGTGAAGATTACTCTTCACGCTTTAATTTTCCGGGTAGCTTTAAGATTTATTCAGTTTTAGTCAATACAAGACTTAACATAGCCAACGGGTATGTTCATTTTTGAAGCAGTTACTTCAATTGACAGGCCTTCAATCTGCTATCAATTATCTAATTTACCTGAGCCTGTCACTTCAAGCCAGGAGCAATAAATTGCATTGATCAAATTAATAATATTTTCTGGTTGGGTTCGTAGAACTACGGAAACGATAGCTTCCGCACCAGATTCTATTAAACAGGCTTGTTTTTTTAATCCACCGCACCAGGGCAAACCCGATTTCCATGAAAAAGCCGAGGGTCAGGGCAAAGATTACCGTACCAAAACCCAGCGGACCTCCAAGCAGGTAGCCGATAATGGCAACGGCAACTTCCATGATTGTTCTGATTACACCTGTCTTCAAACGGGTTGCCTTAGTCAGGGCCAGCATGAGACTGTCGCGGGGACCTGCTCCAACGTTGGGGCTGATGTATAAGGCAACCCCCAGGCCGAATACTATTACCCCGACCAGGTAGAGTAGAATAGCAGTCCAGAGCTGGTTTGGGTAGGGCAGGTAATCGAGGGTGATTACCATATCGATAAACAAGCCGAGAAAAATCATGTTTAATACTGTGCCGATATGGATACGTACCTTAAAAAAGTAACTGATTGCCAGCACCGTAAAGCCGGTCAGCTGGTGGATGCGCCCTATGGTAAGCCCGGTCTGGGTAGCCATGCCAATGTGGAAAACATCCCACGGGTTTACCCCCAGGCTGGCATTAATGGTGCATACTGCCCCATTGGCAACCAAAAACAGGCCTCCAAAAAAGGCCAGGTACCGTATAATTGTTCTGTGGACATTCAGCGCTTCAAAATTTAACTTCATGGCAACTCCGGGTTAAGCCGTTTGGGCTGGGTTTTTGCTGCAATTTAATTATCATATCACAAGTATGTTAATATAGACTACAAAAGGAAAAATCTAAGCGAGTGGGAGGTGGTCGGACTGCATGAATATTGGATTGCCGACGGGCACAACGACAGTGTAATTAAATACCAGGCGGGAGAGTGTGATCTGCGTAAACCAGATGGTTATGGGCACTGGTATCTTGAAGGGGCTGAAAAAGCAGCCCTGGGGCTGCAGATAATGGCCATGTATATTGAAAGCGAGTACAAACCTTTTCAGGCTTCCTGGAGAGGTCTGCAATTGATTGAATCAGCCCTGGACTTTATCGAGGCTAACAGGAGAAAGCTTATTCCGATTAATAAAAAAAGGGATCTGAGCAAACTTGGCGGTAGTAGAATAGGTATTCTAATCAGTGTAGAAGGGGGAGAAATTCTAGGGGAAAGCCTTTTTATGCTCGATATAATCTACCGGCTGGGAGTAAGAGCCCTTGGCTTAACCTGGAATCAGCGCAATGCCATTGCCGATGGTGTGGGTGAAGAATACAGCAAAAACGGGCTTTCACTCTTTGGTCGCAGGGTTATTGCCGAAATGAACAATCTCGGAATGTTGATTGATCTCTCTCATTTGAACGAACCGGGTTTCTGGGATGTCCTGCAGTTGTCGAACAAGCCGGTGGTTGCATCACATTCATGTGCCCATGTCCTGTGTGATCATCCCCGTAATTTAAGTGATGAACAGCTGCGTGCCCTGGCCGAAGCAGGAGGTATGGTAGGCATAAATTTCTGCCCTGATTTTCTCAGGCAAACGGGGCAGGCAAAAATAGATGATGTTATAAGGCACATTTGCCATATTGCCGAAGTGGCCGGGGTTGACAGTGTTGGCTTTGGCTCCGATTTTGACGGTATTACCAGCACCCCGGAAGGGTTGGAGAACGTGGAAAAGTTTAACTGCCTGCGGGAGATGCTGGAGAAAAGCGGTTTTAACAGGGAAGAGATGGCTAAAATCTGTCATGTAATTTTATCAGGGTTTTGGAAGAAGTTCTCTAAAAGAGATCAGTTAATTAATATTTTCAACATCCGGGAATGGGTAAATAACTCGATACGGTAAAGCCGTGAAAGGGAGCAGCAGCATGGAAAAATTAAACCTGTTTTATCCTCAGTGGCAGGGTAGTGGTCCGGACCTTTCTCCATTTAACGGGGCAATAGAGCTTAAGAAATATCTTGCCGGGCAGGCAGGCTGGGAAGAAGTAAGAGTAAGCACCTGCCTTGTCACAGATAAAAAGAATGACATTTTTGGCTACGATGATATACTTCTGCAGATGAAAGAAGCGGCCAGGCTGATTGATTTTCACCGGCCGCAAAAGATTTTTACTCTCGGAGGCGGATGTGATGCAGGGCTACTGCCAATAGCATATTTAAATGCTCTTTATTCCGCCGGGCTGACAGTTCTCTGGTTTGATGCACATGGTGATTTAAATACACCCCGGAGTTCGCCCAGTGGTTATTTCTATGGAATGCCGGCCAGAACCTTGCTTGGAGAAGGCGATCCAATATTTTTAAATTTGCTTCCTTCAATTCTCAGGCCCGAGCAGGTAATTATGGCCGGGCTGCGTGATCTTGACCCAGCCGAAGCTGCATTTATCGAACAATCCGGTTTAAAATTACTTTCTGTAAAAGAACTTGAAGCAGGAAGTGAAAGTATAATAGCAGCAGTCGAAAGCTCCCTGCAAAGCAAGCCGGGTGCCGGAATGAATGGAAATATCTATATACATTTAGATCTTGATGTGCTGGATCCGGAAGCTTTTCCCCATGTTCCAGTTCCGGCTCCCGGTGGGTTAAAGCCGCAAACCCTGCTTAGTTTAATTAATGTATTGAATACAAATTTTAACCTGGTCGGCCTGGGTATTTATGAGTACAGCGCTTCGGGGAAACAACCTGATACATTTTTGAAAGAGATATTCAGGATAGGAATTGACTTTTGATAACGGCAGCCGAGGTTTACTTTTCGGGCAGATCCGCTGTAAGCTCTTGCGATTCAGCAACCAATATGTTAAGTTATTGGCATTGCAACACCCGGTTCTTATAACACCAGCCATATGAAAGGTTCGTAAAACCAGATGTCCAACCAGTTGAAACCACTTACTGCAGCAGCAATCGGCGGCTCTGTTTTTGCCATGCACTTTGGAGGTTCCTGCATGCTCTGGCCTGTTACCTGGGGGCAGCAGAGCGGTAGTGCTGTTCTCCTGGCCTACCTTGGAATCTTCATTTCCGCCGTAATCTTTCCCTGGCTGGCCTACCTCGCCGTTTCAAAAGAAGGGACCCTGTTCAATATCGCAAATAGTTCAGTTAATCGTACCTTTGCCCAGGTCTTTGGCGGTTTAACGGTGCTGGTGCTCGGTCCGCTCTTTGCCATACCGCGAATGAGCGCCGCTGCCTGGGATGCTATCTGCCAGATCATGGGTCTTGATTATTCGCCCTTTTTTGGTATGCTTCTTTTCACGATTATTTACTACGCTGCTGCTTTCTGGTTTTTATACCGCAGGAGCCAGGTTATAGATAAAATTGCCCGTTACCTTTTACCGGTGCTGCTTATAACTATTGCCGCAGTGGTTATTAAGAGCCTGGTGTCGCCGCTGGCCGAATGGATTTCGCCCATATATTCCGAGCATCCCTTTAGCTATGGTTTCCTGAATGGCTATCAGACCATGGATTTGCCGGCGGCCCTGATGTTTGCTACCCTGGTCATTGCCGGTTTGAGCGGCAGCCACGGGCTTAAAGAGAAGAACCTCAACCGCTACCTGGTAATTACGGCAGGGATTGGTTTTCTGCTGCTCGGTACCAGCCATTTAACGCAGATGCTGGTCGGTGCTTCAACGGGAGAACTTTTTGTTGATATTTCCTATGCCAGGCTCTATGCTACGATTATCCTCGAACTCTGGGGCCCTGTCGGCGGGGTAATTTTTAATGTTGCCCTGCTTTTTGCCGCCCTTACATCAGCAGTAGGTCTTGGTGGCGGGACAGCTGCCTACTTTGAAGAAGCATCGGGAGGCAAACTTCCTTACGTGGCCTGTACCGCGGTAACCCTTTTCTTAAGCGGACTGGTCAGCATGGTCGGCCTGGAGGAGATAATCAGGTTAACTGCGCCGATCCTCGATATGGTTTATCCCCCGGCTATTGTTATTGTTCTTTTTATTGTCATCGCGCCTTCACTGAAAGGGGCGCGGGCAGGAGCTGCAGTGGCAGCGTTTTTATGGGGGCTTCTTGAGGGGGTTGGCGGTTACGCGGTTCTGCTGGGCGGGGGAGAAACCTTGTTGGCCCTGCGTAACTTTTTCCCGGGTGCCGCAGCAGGCTTTGGCTGGATTTTTATTGCCGTTATCGGTGCTTTAATCGGTCATTTCTTTTTCAGGGCTCGTTTTCAGGCAATCGCCGGGGAGGAAGGCCGCTCTCGCTAA